>NC_002678.2:686875-1373750 GCF_000009625.1 Mesorhizobium japonicum MAFF 303099 | reverse complement strand
TCCAGCCGAGATAGTAGGCGAGGTAGAGATTGTAGGTGTCGTTGCGGGCGACGCCGTAGGTGTCTGCCGTCTTGGAATGATACCAGCCGACAAAATCGACGGCGTCGGCGAATTTGGTACGCCGCGCCGCCCAGTTGCCGGTTTCGCGCTGATATTGCGACCAGGTGCCGTCGAGCGCCTGCGAGAAGCCGGTGGCCGAGGAGACATGCTTCCAGGGAATGAAGCCGAGGAGCTTGGTGCGCGGCGGCCGGGCATTGCTCTTGAAGCCGGATTCCTTGCGCACCGTCGCCATCAGCACGGGGACCGGCACGCCGTATCTCTGCTCCGTGCGTTCGGCCGCTGACTGCCAATTGTCGAACCAGCCGTCATTCTGGTCGAAGACGGCACAGACATTGTTGATGTGGCTGGGCGCGGTCGCGCAGGCCGAAAGTGCCAGCAACACGCCAACCGCTACAATTTTACTAAAACTCGACCTACGCATTGGGTGAGCAATAGGCCGAAATCATAAAGGGAATCTTGCCGCCGCCGTTAACGCATCATCGGCATGAGCGTCCGAGAAAATGCCATAGTAGTATTCCGCCGCTTACTGTCGCTTTTTATAAAGTCGTTTTGCAGAAATGCCGCCTTGGCTAAAATCGCGCCCGTAAACGGCGTATTTCTGACAGCTTGCCCGCCTTGCCGAAGCTTTGATGCCGGCATGAACGAACCAAGACGCAAGCGCGGCGCCGAGCGCACCAGCAACCGGGGGCCAGCGCCCATCCCGCAGCTGCCGCAAAGGCGGGTGACCAATCCCTATCCGCCGATGGCGTTGCTGTCGTCCGACCAGATCGAGGCGATCCATCAGGCTTCGATGCATATTTTGGAGAATTTCGGCATTGAGGTGATGAGTCCGCGGGCGCTGTCGCTGTTCGAGCAGGCGGGTGCCAGGGTTGATCACGCCTCGGCCAATGTCCGCCTCGATCGCGGCATGGTCGACGAGGCACTGAAGACCACCCGGTCCAGCTATACGCTGACGCCGCGCAATCCGGCCAACGCCATTCATCTTGGTGGCAACACCATCAATTTCACCCTCGTCGCCGGCCCGCCCAATGTGCACGATATGGAGCGTGGCCGCCGCGCCGGCAATCTCAGAGACTATGCGGACCTGACCCGGCTGGCGCAGCATTTCAACTGCGTTCATATGCTGGGCAACCAGGTCTGCGCGCCTGTCGAACTTCCAGCCAATTCGCGCCATCTCGACACCTATTTCACCAATCTGACGCTGACCGACAAGAGCTTTCATGTCTCGGCCATCGGCCGGGGCAGGGCGCTGGACGGCATCGAGATGATGGCGATCGCGCGCGGCCTGACGTTGGACCAGATGCGCGACGATCCGGGCATCGCCACCATCATCTCGGTCAACTCGCCGCGCCGCTTCGATGAGATGATGGCCGAGGGGCTGATGACCATGGCCGAGTTCGGCCAGTCGGTGGCGGTGACGCCGTTCACGCTGATGGGGGCGATGAGCCCGGTGACGCTGGCGGGTGCCTTGGCGCAGCAGAATGCCGAGGCGCTGTTCGGCGTGGTGCTGACGCAGCTGGTGCGGCCGGCGGCGCCGGTGATGTACGGCGCCTTCACCTCCAATGTCGACATGAAGTCCGGCGCGCCGGCCTTCGGTACACCTGAAAATACCAAGGCCAATATTGCATCCGGGCAATTGGCGCGGCGCTATGGGCTGCCCTACCGGACGACGCCCGGCTCGGCCTCCAACGCGGCGGACGCGCAAGGCGCCTATGAGACGCTGATGGCGCTGTGGGGCGCGGTGCTTGGCCATGGCAATCTCGTCTACCACGCCGCCGGCTGGCAGGAGGGCGGGCTGACGGCGTCGTTCGAAAAGTTCATTATCGATGTCGAGATGATCCAGCACATGATGGAGTTCCTGCGGCCGATCGTGGTCGACGAGGCCGAACTCGCCATCGAGGCGTTGGGCGCGGTGCCGACGGGCGGCCATTTCTTCGGCGAGCCGCACACGCTCGAGCGCTACGCCACCGCCTTCTACCAGCCGATGCTGTCCAACTGGCAGAATTTTGAAGCCTGGCAGGAGGCCGGCAGCCTCGATGCAACAGCGCGCGCGACGCGGCTGTGGAAAAAGGCGCTGGAAGACTATGTCGAGCCGGCAATGGACATCGTCGTGCGCGAAGCGCTGGAGGCCTATGTGGCCAGGCGCAAGGAAGCGATCGGACAGGGCGAGCCGTGATGCCTCCCATCCTGATTCATCTCACCCATCCAATCCTTTGATATCAGAGAAAAATCCATGAAATCGCATGCAAAGGTCGTGGTCATTGGCGGCGGTGTCGTCGGGTGTTCCGTGCTGTTCCATCTCGCCCGCCATGGCTGGACCGACGTGATGCTTCTGGAGCGCGACGAGCTGACATCCGGCTCGACCTGGCACGCGGCGGGCGGCATGCACACAATCAATGGCGACCCCAACGTCGCCAAGCTGCAGAAATACACGATCAGCCTCTACAAGGAGATCGAGGAACTGTCGGGCCAGGCGACCGGCGTGCACCTGACCGGCGGCGTGCTCCTCGCCGCGACCGAGGCGCGGCTGGATTGGCTGCGCGGCGTCGTCGCCAAGGGCCGCTATCTCGGCATCGACCTGGAAGTGATCTCGCCCAACGAAGCCGCCGAGCTGATGCCGCTGCTCGACCCCAAGCAGTTCGTCGGCGCCGTCCGCAACAAGGAGGATGGGCATCTCGATCCCTCCGGCGTCACTCACGCCTATGCCAAGGCCGCCCGTAAACTGGGCGCCGAGGTCGAGCGCTTCACCAAGGTCGAGGACATTGTGCGGCGGCCGGATGGCATGTGGCGCGTCATCACCAGCAAGGGTGAGGTGGTGGCCGAGCATGTCGTCAATGCCGGCGGCCTGTGGGCGCGTGAGGTCGGCCGCATGGTCGGGCTCGAACTGCCGGTGCTGGCCATGGAGCACATGTACCTGATCACCGAGGACATGCCGGAAGTCGCCGCCTGGAACGCCAAGACCGGCACGGAGATCATCCATGCGGTCGATTTCGACGGCGAGCTCTATCTGCGCCAGGAGCGCGGCGGCATGCTGATGGGCACCTACGAGAAGGCCAACAGGCCGTGGTCGGAATATCAGACGCCTTGGAATTTCGGCCATGAATTGCTGGCGCCCGACATCGACCGCATCGCGCCGTCGCTGGAGGTCGGGTTCCGGCATTTCCCGGCCTTCCAGAACACCGGCATCAAACAGATCATCAACGGCCCCTTCACCTTCGCGCCCGACGGCAACCCGCTGGTCGGGCCGGTGCGCGGCCTGCCGGGTTTCTGGGTTGCCTGCGGCGTCATGGCCGGCTTCAGCCAGGGCGGCGGCGTCGGGCTGGCGCTGTCCAACTGGATGATCGAGGGCGATCCCGGCGCCGACATATGGGCCATGGATGTGGCGCGCTATGGCGACTGGGCGACCATGGCCTACACCAACGCCAAGGTGCGCGAAAACTATTCCAGGCGCTTTTCGATCCGCTTCCCCAATGAGGAATTGCCCGCCGGCCGGCCGCTGAAGACGACGCCGGTCTACGATCTATTGTCGGCCAAGGGCGCGCAGTTTGGCGTCGCCTATGGGCTCGAAGTGCCGCTCTGGTACGCGCCGGAAGGCATCAAGGACGAGTTCTCCTGGCGGCGTTCCAGCGATTTTTCTCATGTCGCCAGGGAGGTCGCGACGGTGCGCGACGGCGTCGGCCTGGCGGAGATTTCAAGCTTCGCCAAATACAAGGTGACGGGTGAAGGGGCGGCGGCCTGGCTCGACCGCATGCTTGCCTGCAAACTGCCGAAACCCGGCCGCATGACGCTGGCGCCGATGCTGAAAGACGACGGCAGGCTGATCGGCGATTTCACACTCGCCAATCTGGGCAGCGACGGCTGGTTCCTCGCCGGTTCCGGCATTGCCGAGCAGTACCATATGCGCTGGTTCGAGGCGCATCTGCCTGGCGACGGCTCGGTCCAGATCGAGGCGCTGGGCGCGAAGCTCACCGGCCTTGCCATTGCCGGGCCGAAGGCGCGGGAAGTGTTGGCCAAGGTCAGCCGCGCGGACGTCTCCAACGCGGCCTTTCCGTTCATGGCGGTGGCCAGGATGGATATCGGCATGGCGCCGTGCCTGGTCGGCCGCGTCAGCTATACAGGCGATCTCGGCTACGAGATCTGGGTGGCGCCGGAATATCAACGCGCGGCGTTCAATGCTTTGATGGCGGCGGGCGAAGAATTCGGCATCGGCCTGTTCGGCTCGCGCGCGCTCAATGCGCTCAGGCTGGAGAAGAACTACGGCTCATGGGGGCGCGAATACCGGCCGATCTACGGGCCGCTCGAAGCCGGGCTGGACCGCTTCGTCGCCTATGGCAAGGAGGCGGATTTCATCGGCAAGGCGGCGGCGCTGACCGAGCGCAAGCAAGGCGGCAAATTGCGGCTGCGCAGCTTCATCCTCGACGCCGACGACGCCGATGTTATCGGCGACGAGCCGATCTGGTTCGACGGCGCCGTGCGTGGCTGGGTGACGTCGGGCGGCTACGCGCATCATTCGAAAAAGTCGGTCGCCGTCGGCTATGTGCCGAAGGAGATCGCCGACGAAAGCGACGGCTTCGAAATCGAGTTGCTAGGCAAGCGCCATGCGGCGCGCATACAGGCAACACCACTGTTCGATGCGAATTTCGAGCGGATGCGGGGGTGAAAGCTCACCCCCGCGGGGACATCAGGCCTTGCCGCGATTGTCCAGCGCAAAGGCGCCGGCGCCGGCGAAGACCAGATAGAGGAAGATGAAGCAGAAGGAGATTGCCGAATCGCCGCTGTTGTTGACGGGGAAGAAATCGCGCGGGTAGTGCGCCATGAAATAGGCGATCGCCATCTCGCCGGCCAGAAGGAACGCGACCGGGCGGGTGAACAGGCCGAGCGCCAGCAGGATGCCGCCGGCGAATTCGAGGATGCCGGCGGCCGTCGTTAGCCCGGTGAGGACGTGAGGCTCGGCGCTGGCGGGGAAGTTGAACAGTTTCTGGCTGCCATGTTCGACGAATTGCAGCGCGGTCATGATACGCAGCACGCCGAGCGCTTGCGGCTGGTATCTGGAGAGGCCTTCAAAAAGCTTCATCTAAAACTCCATTTTCACCCTCCCGGTTCGGCCATAGATTGTTGCCCGGCGATGGACCATTCACTTCCCATGGCGCGCCATCAACAATCGGTGATTGGAAATGTTCCCCAGTTTGACCTTTCATATCGTTCTCGTCAGGGTTGCATTTATATCGCTATGGTTGTATTGAGATGAACACTCTAAACCTGTGGGTTCGCTTGCCATGAAAAAAGTCGTCATCAGCCTATTCGCACTCCTTGCAGGCGCCAGCTTGGCCATGGCCGAGGACGCCGGTTGCGAGGCCTTCAAATGGCCTGTGGCGCGAGAACAGGCGCTGTTTACCGCGGCGCCCGCAACGCCGGCTGGAGCGGAGCTAGCGGTGGGTGCTGCCGCGGACCTGGCGTTGGTTCCGGCGGAGAAAGCCGGTTTTACGCTGCCGCCCGAGCGCGCGCCGGCGCAGGGCACTTTCGGTGCCGTCGCCAGCGTGGACGTGCCGGCCGGGGGAGCCATTCAGATCAGCCTGTCGGGCGAAGCCTGGATCGATGTCATCCAGGACGGCAAGGCCATCAAGTCGGCCGGCTATAGCGGCGTGAAGACCTGCCCCGGCATCCGCAAGAGCGTGCGCTTCAAGCTCGCGGCCGGCCCGGCCATCGTCCAGTTCAGCGGGGCGAAAAAGGCCGAGCTGAAGGTCGCGGTGCTGACGCCGGAATAGAGCGGCAAGCAGAGCAATACGGCCTTCCATCGATGGTGCGATGAAAGGCCGTCGCTTCGTGTCGGCGATGCTGCCGTCAGCGCACTGGCGCCATCAGCGCGAAATGCGCGCCTTGCGGGTCCTGGCACTGCACGATCCAGCTGCCGCCGGGCACTTCCATCGGCCCCATCAGGATCGTGCCGCCATTGTCGGTGACGCGTTTTGCGGCCGCGTCGATGCCGGTGACGTTGAAATAGAACTGCCAGACCGGGACGGGGATTTGCGCGGGCTTGTTCATGATGCCGCCGCCGGATTCGGGGCCGGCCTTGAAGGTCCGGTAGATGCCCATCGGGCCCATGTCGAAATCGCCGGCATTGGCCCAGCCGAACTGGCTGGAATAGAAGTCGAACGCGGCCTTCCAGTCGCTGGTGTAGAGCTCATGCCAGCCGATATGGCCGGGCGTTCTGGCCGGAACGACGGGCTGGTCGGGGCCGTTGGGCTGCAGGAACATGAAGGTCGCGCCTTGCGGGTCGGCGACGACGGCAAAGCGGCCGACGCCCGGAATGTCGTCAGGCTCGCGGTGGACGGCTCCTCCGGCAGCTTTCAAGGATTTCGTCGACGCGTCGACATCCTTGGTGTGGATATAGCCGAGCCATGCGGGCGGCGCGCCCAGCTTCTCGACTTCCTCGGGCATCGTCATCAGCCCGCCGACGCCGCGCTCGCCGACATTCACGACGATGTAGCGCGGCATGCCGGGCGCTTTGTCGAAGGGCTGCGCCGTCCAGCCGACAACCTTGGTGTAAAAGGCCTCGGCGGCGTCGAGGTCGGAAGTCATCAGCTCGTACCAGAAGAAGGGCATCGGGGATTTCGGCATGGTCGGTCTCCTCACCGTTCAGCATCGATCGTCGTTCGATCCACCGCAGGACGATCCAGGATACGGGAATCCGACAACCGCCCGGGACAATAATGCCTGCCCATGACATGCGTTCTCGGTTGCGTGCCCCGCGATTTTCGATTTCTCTACGGCAATGGGGGTGTTCATGCGCCAGATGTCGCTCACGCCGGAGCTTGTCGCACTGTGCCACAGGGAAGAGGCCGATCCCGGCCCAGACTTGAGTTGGACGGAGCTGAAGGACGGGGATTTCCAGACACTTGCATCGCGGCTGTCCGGCGAAGCGGATGAGGGGCCGCTGTGGGTGTTTGCCTACGGCTCGCTGATCTGGAAGCCGGAATTCGAATCGGTCGAGCAACGGCTCGCCACGGCCTTCGGCTGGCACCGCTCCTTTTGTCTCGACATGGTGCGCTGGCGCGGCAGTGCCGCGCAGCCGGGGCTGATGATGGCGCTCGAGCGCGGCGGACGCTGCAACGGGGTGATCTACCGCTTGCCGGAGGGTGAAAAGCCGGCGCAGATCGAAAGGTTGCTGCGACGCGAGATCAGCGACCATGAGAGCGTCAGCTCGGTTCGGTGGCTGCCGGTGCATACGGCGCAAGGCGCGCTCCGCGCACTCGGTTTCTGGGTTGGCGTAAAGGGCAGGGGAACGTCGCCGGGCCAGCCGCTGGACAGAGTGGCGAGCATATTGGCCAGGGCCTGCGGCCATATCGGCTCCGGCGCCGAATATCTCTACAACACGGTCAGCCACCTCGAAGCGTTCGGCATCCATGACCGAAATCTGTGGCGGCTGCAGGAACTGGTGGCGGACGAGGTGCGGGCAATCCATGGCCGGCCGGTCGACGAGGGCAGCGCACCCAGGCAAGAGCAACCCTCCATCGCATAACATGAGTGAAAAAATCATGTTTTTATCAAGGCTTTTCAGCAGCTTGCGCCGAAAATTGACCAATTGATAAAAAAATAAAACGTGCTAGCCTTCCCCAAAACGAAAACATGGGGAACTGACAATGCCAGAAGGCCAGTTCAAGGAAGGTATCGTCGGCGGCAGGCTTGCGGCCGAGCAGTACGCCGATAATTTTTCCGACCTGCATCCGCCGCTCGATCATCATGAGGGGTTGGTCGAATCCGACCGCTGCTATTTCTGCTATGACGCGCCATGCATGAACGCGTGCCCGACCTCGATCGACATCCCGCTGTTTATCCGTCAGATCTCGACCGGCAACCCGATCGGCTCAGCCAAGACCATCTTCGACCAGAACATTTTGGGCGGCATGTGCGCTCGCGTCTGCCCGACCGAGACGCTGTGCGAAGAGGTCTGCGTGCGCGAGGTGGCGGAAGGCAAGCCGGTGCAGATCGGACGCCTGCAGCGCTACGCCACCGATGTCGCCATGGCCGAGAACAAGCAGTTCTACCCGCGCGCGGAGCCGACCGGAAAGACGGTCGCCGTGGTCGGGGCCGGCCCGGCCGGCCTTGCCGCCGCGCACCGGCTCGCCCGTCATGGCCATGACGTAACCATACTGGAAGCACGGCCGAAGGCCGGCGGCCTCAACGAATACGGCATCGCCGCCTATAAGAGCGTCGACAATTTCGCCCAGGCCGAGGTCGAATATGTCACCGCGATCGGCGGCATCGACATCCAGAACGGCAAGGCGCTCGGCCGCGACTACCAGCTTTCCGACCTGATCCGCAACTACGACGCGGTGTTCCTCGGCATGGGGCTTGGCGGCGTCAACGCGCTGCGCGCCGATGGCGAGGATGCCGAAGGCGTCACCAATGCGGTGGAGTTCATCGCCGAGCTGCGCCAGGCCAGCGATCTCTCCGGCCTGCCGGTCGGCCGGCGCGTCGTCGTCATCGGCGGCGGCATGACGGCGATCGACGCCGCCGTGCAGTCTAAGCTGCTCGGCGCCGAGGAGGTGACGATCTGCTACCGTCGTGGTCAGGAGCACATGAACGCTTCTGGGTTCGAGCAGGATCTTGCCGCCGCCAACGGCGTCACCATCCGCCACTGGCTGCAGCCGAAGCGGGTGATCGCCGAGGCCGGCCAGGTGTCGGGCATCGAACTCGAATACACGGCATTGAAGGGCGACAAGCTCGCCGGCACCGGCGAGACGTTGACGCTCGTCGCCGACCAGGTGTTCAAGGCGATCGGCCAGAGCTTTGTCCCGGCCGCGCTCAACGGCAGCGAGGCCTCGATCGAGCTCGAAGCCGGCCGCATCAAGGTCGACGGGGAAGGGCGGACATCGCTGGCGAAAGTCTGGGCCGGCGGCGACTGCATCTTTGGCGGTGACGACCTGACCGTCTCGGCCGTGGCGCAAGGGCGCGATGCGGCGGAAAGCATACACAGGAGTCTGACGCAGGGATAAGGATCATGGCCACGGTGGAACCGGGCATCGCCCGTCACTACGACATAGCGGGTCTCGAGCAGCGCATCCTTGCCGCGCTCGCCGATACGGGCGTGGACGTTGCCCATCTGCGTGCCGACGATCTCGAAGCGGTCGACGAATTCCACATTGGCGGTGTCGCCGCCACAAGGGAACTCATCGGGCAGATGGGGCTGAAACCAGGAGCCATGCTGCTCGATATTGGTTCCGGTGTGGGCGGTCCCGCCCGTTTTGCCGCCAACGAAGCCGGCGCCGATGTCACCGGCATCGATCTCACGCAAAGCTATGTCGATATCGCGACCAGCCTGTCGAAGCGCGCGGGCATGGCCGACAGGACGCACTTCGTGCAAGGCAGCGCGCTGGACATGCCGTTCGCCGATGCCGGCTTCGACGCGGCCATGATCCTGCATGTCGGCATGAACCTTCCCGACAAGAAAAAGCTGATGGGCGAGGCCGCGCGTGTGCTCAAGCCGGGCGGCGTCTTCGCCGTCTACGACGTGATGCGGCTCAAGGACGGCGCGCTGACCTATCCGCTGCCATGGGCTTCGGACGAGAGCATGTCCTTCGTTGCCACGCCCGACGACTATCGCTCGGCTGCCACGGCTTCCGGCTTCTCCGTCGTCGCCGAGCGGCGGCGCGGTGCTTTCGCCATCGAATTCTTCGCCGCGATGCGTGCCCGGATGGCCGCCGCGCAAGCGGAGGGCAAGAAGCCGCCGCCCGGCGTCGGCCTCGTCATGGGCGAGGATGCCCGCAGCAAGATCGCCAATATCACCGCCGCGCTTGAAGGCGGTATTCTCGCACCCGTTGAACTGCTTCTTCGTCTCGGCTGAAAGGGACCTGTCATGGCAGACCTCCGCAACAATTTCGTCGGCATCAAATCGCCAAATCCGTTCTGGCTGGCTTCGGCGCCGCCGACCGACAAAGCCTACAATGTCATCCGCGCCTTCAAGGCAGGCTGGGGTGGCGTGGTGTGGAAGACGCTGGGCGAGGAAGGCCCGCCGGTCGTCAACGTCAACGGCCCGCGCTATGGCGCGATCTGGGGCGCCGACCGGCGCCTGCTTGGCCTCAACAACATCGAGCTGATCACCGACCGCGACCTGCAGACCAATCTGCGCGAGATGAAGCAGGTCAAGATGGACTGGCCCGACCGCGCGCTGATCGCCTCGATCATGGTGCCTTGCGAAGAGGCAAGCTGGAAAGCCATCCTGCCGCTGGTCGAGGAGACCGGCGCCGACGGCATCGAGCTCAATTTCGGCTGCCCGCATGGCATGTCGGAACGCGGCATGGGGGCGGCCGTCGGCCAGGTGCCGGAATATATCGAAATGGTGGTGCGCTGGTGCAAGCAGTATACGCGCATGCCCGTCATCACCAAGCTGACGCCCAACATCACCGACATCCGCAAGCCCGCGCGTGCCGCGCATGCCGGCGGCACCGACGCGGTGTCGCTGATCAACACCATCAATTCGATCACTGGTGTCGACCTCGACAGTTTCGCGCCGATGCCGACCATCGATGGCAAGGGCTCGCATGGCGGCTATTGCGGCCCGGCGGTGAAGCCGATCGCCATGAACATGGTGGCTGAAATCGCGCGCGATCCAGAGACACGCGGCCTGCCGATCTCGGGCATTGGCGGCATCACCACCTGGCGCGACGCCGCCGAATTCCTGGCGCTCGGCGCCGGCAATGTGCAGGTCTGCACGGCGGCGATGACCTACGGCTTCAAGATCGTGCAGGAGATGATCGCGGGTCTCGAAAACTGGATGGACGAGAAGGGCCACCGCTCGCTCGACGACATTATCGGCCGCGCCACGCCCAACGTCACCGACTGGCAGTATCTCAACCTCAACTATGTCGCCAAGGCGCATATCGACCAGGACGCTTGCATCAAATGCGGCCGCTGCCACATCGCCTGCGAGGACACTTCGCACCAGGCGATCACCAGCATGGTCGATGGCGTGAGGCATTTCGAGGTGATCGAGGCCGAATGCGTCGGCTGCAATCTGTGCGTCAATGTCTGCCCGGTCGAGAACTGCATCACCATGGAGCCGCTGGCCGCCGGCGTCATGGACCAGCGCACCGGCAAGCCGGTGTCGCCGATCTACGCCAACTGGACGACGCATCCGAACAACCCGATGGCCAAGGTGGCCGCGGAGTAGGGGCGGCATTCAACAAAAAAGCGGCGCCTTCGGGCGCCGTTTTTCATTTTCCTATTGCAGATGAAAAGTATCCACGATAAAAGATATCCATGAAATGGAGATCGGCATCATGAAGCTGGGCGAGGGCGTTGAGGCGGCCATCCACTGCACCGCCACGCTGGCGAGCGTCGAGGGCAACAGCACCATGCCGGGCGCTGCTCTCGCTGAGTGTTTCGGCCTGTCGGCGAGCTATCTGCTGAAACATCTCAACATGCTGACCGCCGCGAGCATCCTGGAATCGGTGCCGGGGCCGGCGGGCGGCTATCGGCTGGCGCGGGCGGCCGAACGCATCACTCTGCTCGATATCGTGCTGGCCATAGAAGGGCGTGAACCGGCATTTCGCTGCGGTGAGATCCGCCGCAACGGTCCGGTCAAGATCGATGCCTCGGCCTATGTCAAACCCTGCGGCATCAATGCCGCGATGCTCAAGGCAGAGCGCGCCTACCGGGCAGCGCTTGCTGAAGTGAAGCTGTCCGACATCGTGGCGGATTACGCGGCAGAAGGCGATCCGCGATCCTTTGCCGCCAGCTGCGCTTTCGTGGCGCGCCACCAGCGGCCGCAGAAATCCAGTTCAACCCCTCAAAAGCAAATGTGAAAGGACATCAGATGAAACAGAGGATGCAGTTTTTCGCCAAGGCGCCGGAGATCATGAAGGCGGTATCGGCACTCAACAAGGCCGTCGACGAATGCGGGCTGGAGATCAGCCTGCTGCACCTGATCAAGCTCAGGGCCTCGCAGATCAATGGCTGTTCCTTCTGCGTCGAAATGCACAGCCGCGAGGCGCGGCGCGACGGCGAAACCGAGCAGCGGCTCTATCTCGTCGCGGCCTGGAAGGAATCGCCGCTGTTTTCCGAACGCGAGCGCGCCGCCTTCGCCTGGACCGAGGCGGTGACCCTGATCGCCAACAATGGCGTATCGGACGAGCTCTATGCCCGCACGCTTGAGCATTTCTCGGAAGAGGAACTGGTCAAGCTGTCCGTCGCCCTCGGCATGATCAACACCTGGAACCGGCTGTGCGTCCCGTTCCAGGCCATTCATCCGATGCCGGCCGCCAAGGCTGCCTGATATTTCCATAGCCATGAGAGCGCCGTCGAGGAGGCGGCGCTCCCATTGTTTTCAAAGGGAGTGTTTCATGCCTGCCGATTTGCCATCGACCTTGTTGTTTCTCGGCCGCCTGTTACTCGGCGGCGCCTTCGTCGTCGCCGGCCTGCGCAACATCCAGAACGCGGCTTTCCTCACAGGGCTTATGGCCGCGCGCGGCGTGCCGCAGGCGCGGCTGGCGTTGTGGGCCGGCATTGTGCTGCAGATGATCGCCGGTGTCCTGGTGATGGCCGGCCTTTGGACGGCACTCGCCTGCGCGGTGCTGGTGCTGTTCCTGATCGTCGCCACGCCGATGTTCCACAATTTCTGGGATCATCAGGGCCCGGACCGCGCGGCGCGCATCAACGGCTTCGTCGGCAATGTCGCGCTGGGCGGCGGTTTCCTGACTCTGATCGCACAGTCGCTCTGACAGTCGACGTCACGCCGCGAACCGCAACCCACCGTCACAGGTCAGCACCTGGCCGGTCATGAAGCCGTTGGAGACGAGGAAGGCTATCGCGGAGGCGACATCCTCGGCGCGGCCGATGCGGCCGACCGGCGTCTTGCCGGCGTACTCGGCAAAGACCGCTTGCCGCTGTTCGTCGGGCAAAAAGTCCCACCACGGCGTGTCGATGACGCCGGGCGCCACGACGTTGACGCGCAGCGGCTTCAGTTCGACCGCCAGGATCGGCGCCACGGTCAAGAGCATGCCGTTGATGGCGCCGATACCCGCGATGCCAGGCATTGTGGCCTGAGCCGACACCGCCGATATGAAGGTGACCGAGCCCGATTTGTTCAGTGTCGGCAAAGCGGCCTGCAGGCAGGACAGTTGCGGCCGCACTTTCTCTTCGACGCCGCTGCCGATATCGGCAAGGTCAAGCGTTTCGAACGGGCCGAGGCCCTTGCCGCCGCTGGCCGCCAGGACGAGGTGGTCGAACGGGCCGAGGCGCTCGAAGAACTGGCGGACCTCGTCCGGCTTCGATGCATCGAACGCGGCCTTGTCGGCGGCACCGCCGAGGCTCTTCCAAGCGCTGATGAGCTTGTCCTGGTTGCGCCCGGTGATCGTCACCTTCATGCCCGGGCCGAGCAATTTTCGCGCGGTTGCCAGGCCGATGCCGGATGAGCCGCCGATGATGACTGTGTGTTCTGTTCTGTTGGTCATGAGTGCCGTTCCCTGGATTTTGAGGAGGCCGCGCCGACAAGGTCGCGGCTGAGGCTTCGCAATTGTTGTCTTGCCGTGGCGTCGTAGGCCTGGGCATCGGCGCGGGCTTCGCGCAGTCCGTCGAAATAGAGGCCGCTGCGGCCTTCGAGCGCGGGTGAGGCGGCAAGGTTGACGATGGCTTCGGCGCCGGTTTCGACCGAGCTCCATGGCGTCACGCCGGCCTGCCGGACCATGGTGGTGTTCATGTAGCTCGCCGGATGCAGCGCGTTGACGGTGACGCCGGTGCCTTTCAGCTGTTCCGCCAGATCGACGGTGAACAGGATTTGCGCCAGCTTGCTCTGGCAATAGGCGCGTACGCCGCTATAGCCGTGGGTGAGCATCACGTCGCCGAAGTCGATCGCTTGCTGGCCGGCCGAGGCGACATTGACGATGCGCGCCGGGGCGCTGGCCTTCAGCAGCGGCAGAAGCTCCGAGGTCAGCAGGAAACCGGCGAGATAGTTGACGGCGAAGCGCAGTTCGTAGCCATCGGCACTGACCTGCCGCTTGGCGGCTGCCGTGCCGATGCCGGCATTGTTGATGAGGATATCGAGCCGGTTCGTTCGGGCACGTACCGCCTCGGCGAGGTGGCGAATTTCGGCCAGCGAGGCGAGGTCGGCGGCGAAGAACTCGGCTCTGCCCCCAGCCGCTTCGATCTCGGCGACCGCTGCCTTGCCGCGCGCCGCATCGCGGCCATGCACCAGCACCCGGGCGCCGTCGGCGCCCAGCCTTTGCGCGACGACGCGGCCGACGCCGTCGGTCGAGCCAGTTATAAGGATTGTCTTGTCTTTCAGGTCCATGTCCAGAGCCTCCTGTCTGCTGCTCCAGATGCAAGATGGGACGTCTGGCCGATCTCAAACAGTTCAAACTTTATCCTGGTATCAATACTGCTATAATAAGCGTCATGGACGCTCCCTCCCATTCCGCTGAAGACAGCCGCCGGCGCGAACTCGGGGCTTTCCTGCGTTCGCGCCGTGAAAGGCTGACGCCCTCGGCGACCGGCATCTCGACCGGTCTCAGGCGCCGCACGCCGGGCCTGCGTCGCGAAGAGGTGGCGATGATCGCTGGTGTCGGCACCACCTGGTACACCTGGCTGGAACAGGGCAGGGATGTGCGCCCTTCGGTGGAGGTGCTGACGGCGCTCAGCGGCGCGCTGCGCTTGGACGCTGCAGAGAAGCGGCATCTGTTCACGCTCGCTGGCCGCCAGCTGCCGGAGCGGCGGCGCATCGCGGCGGGAAAGGTCGAAGGCCCCTTGCTGCATATGCTGCAAAGCCTTGTCCTGCAGCCCGCCTATGTCGTCGGTCCGCGCTGGGATGTGCTGGCCTGGAACGATGCGGCGGTTGCCATTTTCGGCGATTACGGCCAGCTCGAAGGTGACGCCCGCAACATCATCCACGGCGTGTTCACCGATCCGCACCGGCGGCATTTGCTGGCGGACTGGGAACAAGTGGCGCGCGCAACCCTTGCCGCGTTTCGCGCTGAGAGCGCCAGATATGTCGGCGATCCGGATTTCGAACGGCTGATCGCGCTGATGATGCGCTCAAGTCCCGAATTCCGGGAATGGTGGCCGCAGCGCGATGTCGTGCATCGCCTGTCGGGCATGAAACATCTGCGCCATCCGACCGCCGGCGCGATGGTGTTCGAGCATATGAGCCTGTCGATCGATGACGGCTCGGACATGAAGCTGATCGTCTACACGCCGCTCGCCGAACAGAACTCGATCGCCAAGCTGCAATCCTTGCTGGACGCGATGCCGGCCGAGCGGCGTAGCGCCTGAGCCGTCGTGGGCGGGGGGTCAGCCCCTCGGCTTCAGCCCCTCAAGAAACAATTGCTCCAAGAATCTTGCCGCGTCCTCGAAGCGGCCGTCGCCGCCGCGGTTCGGCCCGAGCACGGCGCGCACCTGGACGTCGAAATCGGCGTAGTGCTGCGTCGTTGCCCAGATCGAGAAGATCAGGTGCCAGGGATCGGTCTTGGCGATCTTGCCGGCGCGCATCCAACCCTTGATGACGGCGGCTTTCTCATCGACCAGCGTTTTCAACTCGCCCGCCAGCAGCGGCATGATGCGCGGCGCGCCCTGCAGGATTTCGTTGGCGAACAGCCGGCTCTCGCGCGGGAAATCGCGCGCCATTTCAAGCTTGCGCCTGATGTAGCTGCGCAGCTCAGTCATCGGATCGCCGATGTCGTCGAGTTCGCGCAGCGGCGCCAGCCAGGTGTCGAGCAGGCGCTGCATCAATGTCTCGTGAATGTCTTCCTTGCGGCGGAAGTAATAGAGCAGGTTGGGCTTCGACATGCCGGCCGCTTCGGCGATCTGGTCGATGGTCGAGCCGCGGAAGCCATGGGTGGAGAACACTTCGAGCGCCGCCTCCAGGATGAGTTCGCGCTTTTCCTGCTGGATACGCGTGCGGCGAGGGGCTTCTGTGCCGGTGTTCACCGTTGCGAACCCTCATGTTGGCGGTCATCTGGACCAATTCTCTGGACCAGTTTTTCCCTAGGCTGTGGAACGCACTTCAGGAGCCGCATTTCCGCTAGTAATCCCTTGACCGCCGACAGGGCGGTGCTAACGTTTGTCCAATCGGTCAAAAATTTGCGTAGCATGAAAACGGCGCAAAGACCAAGCGTTGGACGCACCGAAACAGGTTACAAGGGGAAGTCTTGGTCATGTCCAACCGGCTGAAAGTCACGCCGAACGATCTCAGCGCATTCTGGATGCCGTTCACGGCAAACCGGCAGTTCAAACAGGCGCCGCGTATGTTCGTGTCCGCCAAGGACATGCATTACACCACCAGCGATGGCCGCAAGGTGCTGGACGGCACCGCCGGTCTGTGGTGCGTCAACGCCGGCCACTGCCGGCCGAAGATCACCGAGGCGATCCAGCACCAGGCCGCCGAACTCGATTACGCGCCGGCCTTCCAGATGGGTCACCCGATCGTGTTCGAGCTGGCCAACCGCCTGGTCGACATCGCACCCAAGGGCATGGACCATGTCTTCTTCACCAATTCCGGTTCGGAATCGGTCGAGACGGCGCTGAAAATGGCGATCGCCTATCACCGCATGAAGGGCGAGGGCGCGCGCACCCGCCTGATCGGCCGCGAGCGCGGCTATCACGGCGTCAACTTCGGCGGCATCTCGGTCGGCGGCATCGTCTCCAACCGCAAGATGTTCGGCACGCTGCTCGGCGGCGTCGACCACATGCCGCACACGCATCTGCCGGAAAAGAACGCTTTCTCGAAGGGCGTGCCGGAATATGGCGCGGAGCTCGCCAACGAACTGGAGCGCATCGTCGCCCTGCATGACGCCTCGACCATCGCCGCCGTCATTGTCGAGCCGGTCGCCGGCTCCACCGGTGTCATCCTGCCGCCCAAGGGCTATCTGCAGAAGCTGCGCGAAATCTGCACCAAGCACGGCATCCTTTTGATATTCGACGAGGTCATCACCGGTTTCGGCCGTCTCGGCGCGCCGTTCGCGGCCGACTATTTCGGTGTGGTTCCCGATATCATGACCACCGCCAAGGGCGTCTCCAACGGCGTCATCCCGATGGGCGCGGTGTTCGTGAAGAAGGAAATCCACGACGCCTTCATGACCGGCCCCGAGCACATGATCGAGTTCTTCCACGGCTACACCTATTCGGGCAATCCGATCGCCTGCGCCGCGGCCTTGGGCACGCTCGACACCTACAAGGAAGAGGGCCTGCTCACCCGTGGCGAGGAACTGGCGCCCTATTGGGAGGACGCGTTGCATTCGCTGAAGGGCGAGCCGCATGTCATCGACATCAGGAACATCGGCCTGATCGGCGCGATCGAACTGGCGCCGATCGCCGGCAGCCCGACCAAGCGGGCCTTCTCGGCCTTCGTCAAGGCGTTCGAGCGCGGCGCGCTGATCCGCACCACCGGCGACATCATCGCGCTGTCGCCGCCGCTGATCATCACCAAGGGCCAGATCAACGAACTGATCGACCATGTGCGTGAAGTGCTGCGGTCGATCGACTAGCCTGGTCTATAAATCGGGCGGCGTTGGGAACCGCCGTCCGATTTTGAATGAAATGGAAGGATTTTGAATGGCCGCACCCGGCGAGAATCTGCGAATCAATTCAGACCGTTTGTGGGATTCGATAATGGAAATGGCGAAGATCGGCCCCGGCATTGCCGGCGGCAACAATCGCCAGACCGTGACCGACGAGGACGGCGAGGGCCGGCATCTGTTCAAGCGCTGGTGCGATGCCGCCGGGCTCGAAATGGGCGTCGACGAGATGGGCACGATGTTTGCCCGCCGTGAAGGTACCGACCCCAGCCTGCCGCCGGTCTATGTCGGCAGCCATCTCGACACCCAGCCGACCGGCGGCAAATATGATGGCGTGCTTGGCGTTCTCGGCGGGCTGGAGATCGTGCGCTCGCTCAACGATCTCGGCATCAAGACGAAACATCCGATCGTCGTCACCAACTGGACCAACGAGGAAGGCGCGCGCTTCGCGCCGGCGATGATGGCGTCGGGGGTGTTCGCCGGCGTGCTCGACCAGGCCGACGTCTACGAGCACACGGACAAGAACGGCAAGAAATTCGGCGAGGAGCTGGAGCACATCGGCTGGAAGGGCACCGAGAAGGTCGGCGCGCGCCAAATCCACGCCTTCTTCGAACTGCATATCGAGCAGGGTCCAATCCTCGAGGACGAGGACATCGACATCGGCGTCGTCACCCATGGCCAGGGCCTGAAATGGCTGCAGGTGACGCTGACCGGCAAGGAAGCCCATACCGGCTCGACGCCGATGCCCAAGCGCCGCAATGCCGGGCTCGGCATGGCCCGCGTGATAGAACTGGTGCACGAGATCGCTATGGACTACCAGCCGGATGCCGTCGGCGCGGTCGGGCACATGGAAGCCTATCCCAATTCGCGCAACATCATCGCCGGCCGCACCGTCTTCACCATCGACATCCGCTCGCCCGAGAAGGAAGTGCTCGACGCCATGGATGCGCGCGTCCGCGAAGGCATCGACACGATCTGCGAGGCGCTCGACATCCAGTACAAGGTCGAGCAGGTCGGCCATTTCGATCCGGTCACCTTCGATGCCGGCTGCGTGAAGGCGATCCGCGATGCCGCGGACCGCCTCGGCTATACGCACCGCAACATCGTCTCGGGTGCGGGCCACGACGCCTGCTGGATCAACCGCGTCGCGCCGACCGCCATGGTGATGTGCCCGTGCGTCGACGGGTTGTCGCACAACGAGGCCGAGGAGATCACCAAGGAATGGGCTTCGGCCGGCGCCGACGTGCTGTTCCACGCGGTTGTGGAGACCGCCGTCATCGTAGAGTGAACTTAGCCATCTAGATTCCAAACGCCGCTCGCAAAGAAGCGCGAAGAGAACAAGGGAACAAGACAATGACCAAAGTCATCAAGAACGGCACCATCGTCACCGCCGACCGAACGTGGAAGGCGGATGTGCTGGTCAAGCACGGCAAGATCGTTGCCATCGGTTCGGATCTGCATGGCGACCACGAGTTCGATGCCACCGGCTGTTATGTCATGCCGGGTGGCATCGACCCGCACACCCATCTCGAAATGCCATTCATGGGCACCTATTCGGCCGATGATTTCGAATCCGGCACGCGGGCCGCCCTTGCCGGCGGCACCACGATGGTGGTCGATTTCTGCCTGCCGGCGCCGCAGCAATCGCTGTTAGAGGCCCTGCAGATGTGGGACAACAAGACGTCCAAGGCTGCCTGCGACTATTCCTTCCACATGGCCATCACCTGGTGGGGCAAGCAGGTGTTCGACGAGATGGCGACCGTCGTCGACAAGGGCATCACCTCGTTCAAGCACTTCATGGCCTACAAAGGCGCGCTGATGGTGGACGACGACGAGATGTATGCGTCGTTCCAGCGCTGCGCCGACCTTGGCGCGCTGCCGCTGGTGCATGCCGAGAATGGCGACGTGGTCGCGGCCCTGTCGCAGAAACTGCTCGCCGCCGGCAACAACGGTCCCGAGGGCCATGCCTATTCGCGGCCGCCGGAAGTGGAAGGCGAGGCGACAAATCGGGCCATCATGATCGCCGACATGGCCGGCGTGCCGCTCTATGTCGTGCATGTCTCCTGCGAGCAGGCGCACGAGGCGATCCGCCGGGCACGCCAGAAAGGCATGCGCGTGTTCGGCGAACCGCTGGTCCAGCATCTGACGCTCGACGAGACGGAGTATTTCAACAAGGATTGGGACCATGCGGCGCGCCGCGTGATGAGCCCGCCCTTCCGCAACAAATTGCATCAGGATTCGCTGTGGGCCGGCCTGCAGGCCGGGTCGCTGCAGGTGGTGGCGACCGACCATTGCGCCTTCACCACCAAGCAGAAGCGCTTCGGCGTCGGCGATTTCACCAAGATCCCCAACGGCACAGGCGGCCTCGAGGACCGTCTGCCGGTGCTGTGGACCAAGGGCGTCAACACCGGGCGGCTGACGATGAATGAGTTCGTCGCGGTGACCTCGACCAACATCGCCAAGATCCTCAACATGTATCCGAAGAAGGGCGCCATCGTCGAAGGCGCCGACGCCGACATCATCGTCTGGGATCCGAAGCGCAAGAAAACCATCACCTCGAAGAAGCAGCAGTCGGTCATCGACTACAACGTCTTCGAAGGCGTCGAGGTGACCGGCCTGCCGCGCTTCGTCTTCTCCCGCGGCGAATTGTCGATCGAGGAGGCCGAGGTGAAGACAAAGCCCGGCCACGGCCAGTTCGTCGGCCGCGAGCCGAACGCCGCGGTCAACCGGGCGCTGTCGACGTGGAAGGAGATCACCGCGCCACGCAAGGTGGAACGCACCGGCATCCCGGCGACGGGGGTTTAAGCTTGGCGCGTTCGGCCGCGCTCATCTCGATGGTCTTGGCGGCAGTTGCCGGTGGCCCGGCGACCGCGGCTGGCGTGCTGGCAGGCTCCTGGGGCAATGATGTCGGCTGTGCCGGCATCAAGGCCGGTTATCAGAACAGTGATGCCTACATCCTGCTGACCGCGGAAGGCATCGAGACCTATGGCAGCGGTTGCCGGTTCGAGCAGCAATTGGCCCCTGTGCCAGGCCCGCAATCGCTGCGTTCGACCTGTTCCGCCGAAGGCGAGGCGGGAACGACGATTGAAACAGTCGTGGTCACCAACAAGGGTGCGGATGGCTTCGTCGTCACCATTCCCGGCCTTGAGGAACTGGGGCCGCTGCAATCATGTTCGTGATGTTGTGAGCATTGGGATCTGGGGGATGAGCATGCGCGGTTTCGGTTTGTCTGTTGCGATGACGCTTGTGCTGGCGGCGGGACAGGCTTCCGCGGCAAGCATTGATCTGTCGAAACCCTATGGCGACAAATATGGCTGCATCAACCGCAACGGCCAGGAAGTCGCCGCCGATCAGATGCTGCTTTTGACCGACAAGGAATTGATTACCGCCGCCAGCGCCTGCACGTTCACGAAGACGCAAGCGCAGGCTGACGGATCGCTGGTGGTCACGGCGACATGTGAGGCGGAAGGCGAAGAGGGACAGGCGCCGACCAATTTCACCATCAAGCGCAGTGCCAAGAACGCCAAGAAGCTGACGATCGCCGATGCGGACGGCAATGTGATGGGGGAAGTCTCGCGGTGCAAATGACGGCGATCCCGTCGACCTCAGGCGACCAGCGCATCCAGTTCCGGCAGCAGGACGACACTCTCCTGTTCGTTGGGATCGGTCCGGGCAATGACGGCCGAGGACGGGGCGCTGCTCAGATTGGCCGGCAGGTGCGGCACGCCGGCCGGAATGTAGAAGAGGTCGCCGGCCTTGACGACGATGTGGTGTTCGAGCCGGTCGCCATACCAGGTATGGACCTCGCCGGAGAGCACGTAGATCGCCGTTTCATGGTTCTCGTGCAGATGCGCTTTGGCGCGGGCGCCAGGCGGCATGGTGAGCACGTGCATGCAGATGCCGGAGGAGCCGACCGACTCCGTGGCGATGCCGGCGAAATAGGTCAATCCCTGCTTGCCTTCATAAGTGCTTTCAGGGCGGATAAGATGACAAGTGGGTTTGGGCGACATCGGGGAACTCCGGGCGTCGATTTGCGTGGAACAGGGCCAATGGGACAGGGCGAGTGGAAAACAACATCGCGATAAAAGCAATCGGATTCCGGCCGGCGCCCCGTTGGCGGGAACAGGCAGGCAACGGCCGATGACAGGGATTTCGCCAGCCGTCGTCGCGGCAAGCAAACTTGGCCTCACCTTCCAGACCAATGACGGCCCCGTCCAGGCGCTGTCCAATGTCGACCTGACCATCGGCAAGGGGGAATTCGTCTCCTTCATCGGACCGTCGGGCTGCGGCAAGACCACGCTGCTGCGCGTCATCGCCGATCTGGAGAAGCCGACATCGGGCACGATCTCGGTCAACGGCATGACGCCCGAACAGGCGCGCGAGAAGCGCGCCTATGGCTATGTCTTCCAGGCCGCCGCGCTGTTTCCGTGGCGCACCATCGAACGCAATGTCGGGCTGCCGCTGGAGATCATGGGGCTGTCGAAGGCGGAGCAGGCGGAACGCATCAAGCGCACGCTCGATCTCGTCAACCTGTCGGGCTTCGAGAAGAAATACCCCTGGCAGTTGTCCGGCGGCATGCAGCAGCGCGCCTCGATCGCCCGAGCGCTGGCCTTCGACGCCGACCTGCTTTTAATGGACGAGCCGTTCGGCGCGCTGGACGAGATCGTTCGCGACCACCTCAACGAGCAATTGCTGCAGCTGTGGGCGCGCACCAACAAGACGATCTGCTTCGTCACCCACTCGATTCCGGAAGCCGTGTATCTGTCGACGCGCATCGTCGTCATGTCGCCGCGCCCTGGCCGCGTCAGCGACATCATCGAATCGACGCTGCCGAAGGAGCGGCCGCTCGACATCCGCGAGACGCCCGAGTTCCTGGCGATCGCCGCGCGCGTGCGCGATGGGCTGCGGGCAGGGCACAGCTATGATGATTGAGCGGCCTCGCCAGAGAACGCCCCACGCGTTCGTCATCCTAGGGCGGAGCAAGGAGCGAAGCGACGCGGCGCAGACCCTAGGATCCATGCCGTTACCTCTGCGCTCCGCAACGGTGCTGAACATGGCTCCTTGCGCCTCGCACTGCTTGGCGGGCATTCTCAGCCGCTTGCGCCCTTCGACCAACGTCACGGAATGGATCCTAGGGTCTGCGCGACGCTTCGCGCCGCTCCGCCCTAGGATGACGAAAAGAATGAACGTCGCGTCAGCGAAAACGAGCACGTTCGGCCTCCGCTTCGCTCCGGCCACCCTCTCCCCGGCGGGGAGAGGAGAAGGGGAGCGCTCCTGATGGACTCCTTCCGTTCCAAGCTCGTCCCCGTAACCTCGATCCTCGCCGGCGTGGTCGTGCTCTGGTACGTCTTTGCCGTCATCCTCAACGCGCCGTTCCAGCGTGATCTCGACAGCCGGGCCAATCAAACGCCCGGCGCTGTCGAGTTCATCGGCAAGACGCTGGCGCAGCCGAAGCCGACGCTGCCGGCGCCGCATCAGGTGGCGGTGAACTTCTTCGAAAACACGTTCCTGCGGCCCATCACATCGAGCCGCAGCCTCGTCTACAACGCCTGGGTGACACTGTCGTCGACGCTGCTCGGCTTCGCCTTCGGCACGGCGCTCGGCATCATCATCGCCGTCGGCATCGTGCATGTGGCAACGCTCGACCGCAGCCTGATGCCGTGGATCATCGCCTCGCAGACCATTCCGATCCTGGCGGTGGCGCCGATGATCATCGTGGTGCTCGCGGCTATCGGCGTCACCGGGCTGATCCCGAAGGCGATGATCTCGACCTATCTGTCGTTCTTTCCGGTCACCGTCGGTATGGTGAAGGGGCTGCGCTCGCCCGAGATCATGCATCTCGACCTGATGCACACCTACAATGCCAGCGCCTCGCAGACCTTCTGGAAGCTGCGCGTGCCGGCCTCGGTGCCGTTCCTGTTCACCTCGATGAAGGTGGCGGTAGCGGCGAGCCTGGTCGGCGCCATCGTCGGCGAACTGCCGACAGGTGCTGTCGCCGGCATCGGCGCCAAGCTCCTCGCCGGCGCCTATTACAGCCAGTCCATCGACATCTGGTCGGCGCTGGTCGCCGGTTCGATCGTGGCGGCACTGCTGGTCATGGTGGTCGGCATTGCCGGGCGCATCGTCGACCGCGCCATGGGCGGGAGGCCGGCATGAACTGGCTGAAACCCTCCTGGCAAGCGGTGCTTGCGATCGTGTTGTGCGTGATCGCTATCGCGCTCGGCGCGATGTCGAAGCCGGAAGCGGCAGCGCTTGCGGACCCGACCGTCAGCATCAACTATCCCTATCTCGGAACCAAGGGCTTGATGTTCGGCCTGGCGATCGTGGCGGCGCTGATCTCGATGATCAGGATTCCGTTGCTTGCAGAGGCCGTCGTGCTGTTCGTCGGCGCTCATCTCGTTGCCTGGCTGCTGATCTCGGGCATTGCGGGGTTCGAAGGCACGGCCTTGGCGCCGTACTTCCTGCTGCTCGCGGCCGCCTGGCTGCTTGGCTGGCGCTGCGTTGCGGTGCTGTCAGGGCTTCGCCCGATGGCGGGCTCGGCCCGCAACGCCCTGCGCCTGATCATCCCGGCCATCTTCGGCGCCTGGATCCTGATCATCTGGGAAGCGGTGACGCGTGGCGCCGGCATCCCCTTCATCCTGTTGCCGCCGCCAAGCGCCATCGGAGCGCGCATCGCCGGTTCGTTGCCAGTGCTTGGCGCCGATGTCCGGCAGACCATCTTCAAGGCGGTGATCTTCGGCTATGTCGTCGGCAGCGGTGCGGGCTTCATCACCGCGATCCTCGCCGACCGCGTGCCGTTCCTGCGGCGCGGGCTCTTGCCGATCGGCAACATGGTCTCGGCACTGCCGATCATCGGCGTGGCGCCCATCATGGTCATGTGGTTCGGCTTCGACTGGCAGTCCAAGGCGGCGGTCGTCATCATCATGACCTTCTTCCCGATGCTGGTGAACACGGTCGCCGGGCTCGCCGCTTCAGGCCATATGGAGCGCGACCTGATGCGAACCTATGCGTCGGGCTACTGGCCGACGCTGATCAAGCTCAGGCTGCCGGCAGCCGCCCCCTTCATCTTCAACGCGCTGAAGATCAACTCGACGCTGGCGCTGATCGGCGCCATCGTCGCCGAGTTCTTCGGCACGCCCGTCGTCGGCATGGGCTTCCGCATCTCGACCGAAGTCGGGCGGATGAACATCGACATGGTCTGGGCCGAAATCGCAGTTGCAGCACTTGCGGGTTCGGTCTTTTATGGCGTGGTCGCTCTTGTCGAAAGAGCCGTCACGTTTTGGCATCCCTCTGTCCGTGGTGGATAGGGGCGGTGGGTTTAGGACACTAACTTCAGAGGGTAAAAGAATGAAAAAACTGATTATTCCCGTTCTGGCCGGCGCGATGTCGCTGGCCGCTTTCCAGGCAATGGCCGCCGACAAGGTGACGTTGCAGCTGAAATGGGTCACGCAGGCCCAGTTTGCCGGCTACTATGTCGCCAAGGCCAAGGGTTTCTATGAAGCAGAAGGCCTCGACGTCGACATCAAGCCTGGCGGCCCCGACATCGCGCCCGAGCAGGTGATCGCCGGCGGCGGCGCCGATGTCATCGTCGACTGGATGGGCGGCGCGCTCGCCGCGCGCGAAAAGGGCGTGCCGCTGGTCAACATCGCCCAGCCGTTCAAGAAGGCCGGCATGGAACTGGTCTGCCCGAAGGACGGCCCGATCAAGACAGAAGCCGACTTCAAGGGCCACACGCTCGGCGTCTGGTTCTTCGGCAACGAATATCCGTTCTACGCCTGGATGAACAAGCTTGGCCTGAAGACCGATGGCGGCAAGGACGGCGTCACCGTGCTCAAGCAGAGTTTTGACGTGCAGCCGCTGATCCAGAAGCAGGCCGATTGCATCTCGGTCATGACATACAACGAGTACTGGCAGCTGATCGACGCCGGCTACAAGCCGGAACAGCTCACCGTGTTCAACTACTCGGCGATGGGCAACGACCTGCTCGAGGACGGGCTCTATGCGTCCGAAGACAAGCTCAAGGATCCGGCCTTTGCCGACAAGATGGTGCGTTTCGTGCGCGCCTCGATGAAGGGCTGGAAATACGCCGTCGACAACAATGACGAAGCGGCAGGCATCGTCATGGATGGCGGCGGCCAGGACGAGAACCACCAGAAGCGCATGATGAGCGAAGTCGCCAAGCTGATCGACAATGCCGACGGCAAACTCGACCCGGCGACCTATGAGCGCACCGCCAAGGCGCTGCTCGACCAGAAGATCATCACCAAGGAGCCGAAAGGCGCCTACACCACCGCGATCACCGACAAGGCGATTAAGTAAACCTGCGCGAGCGTGATCCGCAAAAGATCATGCTCAACCGACAAGATGGAGCGGCGCCCCTGGCCAAATGTCAGAGGCGCCGTTCCTTTATGGTGTTCATGACGAAGCTGGTCTCGATCGAGGCGACGCATTTCAGCCGCGCGATCTTTTCCTTGATGAAGCGCTCGTATTGTTCGAGGTTGCCAGTCACCACCTTCAGCACATAATCGCGCGAACCGGTGACGAGATGGCATTCCAGCACCTCGTCCCAGCCGCGGATCGCCTCCTCGAACATGACGATCTCGTCCTCGTTCTGCCGGCTGAGCCGGATGGTGGCGATGGCGACCATGCTCCAGCCGAAGGCGGCGGGATCGACCAGCGTGGTGTAACCCCTGATGACGCCCGTCTCCTCCAGCCGCCGCACGCGCCTGAGACAAGGCGACGGCGACAGGCCGATGCGCTCGGCGAGCTCGTTGTTGGTGATGCGGGCGTCATCACGCAATTCGCGCAGAATCCTCAGGTCGAAATCGTCGGCTATCTTCTGCTGCACTTTCTATCACTCCAGGCAATTTCTTGCCGGCAAGCAGCCATGCGCGGCCGAAAATAGCAAGGACTGGCCGATCTAGATCGCATAAATTGCGGCACGACATCCCTCGAAAGCAGGAAAAGCCATGACCGCGCCACGCCCGTCGAAAACCCATATCGGCAACCATAAGCTCCATCCGGAGACGCTGATGCTGAGCTATGGCTTCGATCCGCAGCTTTCGGAAGGCGCGGTCAAGCCGCCGGTGTTCCTGACCTCGACCTTCGTGTTCAAATCGGCAGAAGAGGGGCGCGATTTCTTCGACTACACGTCCGGCCGCAAGGAACCGCCGAGCGGCACGGCGTCGGGTCTCGTCTATTCACGGTTCAACCATCCCAACAGCGAGATCGTCGAGGACCGGCTGGCGATCTATGAGGGCACGGATGCCTGCATCCTGTTTTCATCCGGCATGTCGGCGATCGCCACGACACTGCTCGCCTATGCCCGTCCGGGCGACGTCATACTGCATTCGCAACCGCTCTATGGCGGCACCGAGACGCTGCTGACACGCACGCTGTCGGGCTTCGGCATCGGCGCTGTCGGCTTCGCCGATGGTGTCGACGAGAAGGCGGTGCGCGCAGCCGCCGATGCCGCGGTGGCGAAGGGGCGCGTTTCGGTCATCCTGATCGAGACGCCGTCCAATCCGACCAACAGCCTGGTCGATATCGCGCTGATGCGGATGATCGCCGACGAGATTGGTGCGAGCCAAGGGTCAGCACCGATCATCGTCTGCGACAACACGCTGCTCGGCCCGGTGTTCCAGCGGCCGATCGAACATGGCGCCGATGTCTCCGTCTATTCGCTGACCAAATATGTCGGCGGCCACTCCGACCTGATCGCGGGCGCGGCCATGGGCAGCAAGGCGGTCACCAAGCCGATCAAAGCGCTGCGCGGCGCGATCGGCACGCAGCTCGACCCGCATTCCTGCTGGATGCTCGGCCGTTCGCTGGAGACGCTGTCAATCCGCATGGAGCGGGCCAACGACAATGCGCGCCTGGTCGCGGAATTCCTGCGCGATCATGCCAAGGTCGAGAAGGTGCACTATCTGCCGTTCCTGGGCGAGGATACGCCGGCGGGGCGCGCCTATGTGAGGCAATGCAGCGGCGCCGGCTCGACCTTCTCCTTCGACATCAAAGGCGGAGAGAAGGCGGCTTTCGCGTTTCTCAACGCCCTGCAGATCTTCAAGCTGGCGGTAAGTCTCGGCGGCACCGAGTCGCTCGCCAGCCATCCGGCGGCCATGACCCATTCCGGCATTCCCTTCGACGTGCGCCAGCGCATCGGCGTCCTGGAGACCACGGTCAGGCTGTCGATCGGTGTCGAGCATCCGGACGATCTGATCGCCGACCTGACGCAGGCGCTGGCGGCGGTCTGACGGCTCTCTCGGGACGCCGGAAGGGGCGAGCGATCGCCCTTTCTTCACAAATCCGTGTTCAGGGAAACATTGCGTCTCCCAGCCGTTGCAGTTGAGGCATGCGCGCGCCGGGGGAGCAGCGACGTGTGCGACATTCAATCGGAGGTTCTTCATGCGCACATATTCTTTCCTGCCGGTGCTTTCGGCCCTGGCCGTATCGACCGCCTTTCTGCTCGCTTCGCCAGCAATGGCCGAGGTGGTGAAGTACAAGGCAACGCTCGATGGCGGCCAGCAGAACCCGCCCGTCACCACCAAGGGCAAAGGCACCGCCACGCTCACCTTCGACACCACCAAGAAAAAGCTCAGCTGGGACGTCAAATATTCCGGCCTCAGCGGACCGGCGACGGCAGCGCATATTCACGGCCCGGCGGCGATGGGTGCGAATGCCGCTCCCGTCATCCCGTTCAAAGGCAAGCTCAAGAGCCCGATCAAGGGCTCGGCAACGCTGACGGACGCGCAGGCCGCCGACCTGGCCGCCGGCAACTATTATGTCAATGTTCACACCGCCGCCAACAAGGATGGCGAGATCCGCGGCCAGATCGAGGCGGCGAAATAGCGGAACCGCTTGGACAAAAGGGGCGGGCTGCCGCCCCTTTTGTTTGGATCACGCCTTGTCGCGGATCTGGGTCATCGTGCGGGTCGGCGTGATCGCTTCGGGATCGAGCCTGATTTCGACGATGGCCGGCTTGCCGCTGGCCCGCGCTCGCTCGAAGGCCGGCGCGAAGTCGGCCGTCTTCTCGACCGTCTCGCCATGGCCGCCATAGGCGCGTGCCAGCGACGCGAAATCGGGATTCCTGAGATCGGTGGCGACGACGCGGCCGGGATATTCGCGTTCCTGGTGCATGCGGATGGTGCCGTAAATGCCGTTGTTGACGACGATCACGATGATCGGCAGGTCATATTGCACGGCGGTGGCGAACTCCTGGCCATTCATCAGGAAGCAGCCGTCGCCGGCAAAGGCGATCACGGTGCGATCCGGATGAAGCGCCTTGGCGGCGACCGCCGCCGGGGTGCCGTAGCCCATCGAGCCGGAGGTCGGCGCCGCCTGCGTGCCGAAACGGCGGAAGCGGTGGAAACGATGCACCCAGGTGGCGTAATTGCCGGCGCCGTTGGCGAAGATGGCGTCGTGGGGCAGTTCCTGTTCCAGATATGTCATGATCGGGCCCATCTGCACGTCGCCCGGACCCGTCTGCGGTGGCGTCGACCATTCGAGATAGGCGCTGTGCGCTTTCGCCGTCTCGCCTGCCCAGGATGGCGTTCGGGCCGGCTTGCGCTTGGCAAAGGCCTCGACGAAGGCGGCGGGCGAGGCGTTGATCGCCAGCGTCGGCCGGTAGACGCGGCCGAGTTCGCCGGCGTCGGCGTGGACATGCACCAGCGTCTGGTCGGGGTAGGGGCTTTTCAGCAGCGTGTAGTCGGAAGAGGGCATCTCGCCCATGCGCCCGCCGATCAACAGCACGACGTCGGCCGCCTTGACCTGCGCCGCCAGCTTGGGGTTGATGCCGATTCCGACGTCGCCTGCGTAGTTCGCGTGAAGATGGTCGAACAGCATCTGGCGGCGGAAAGAGCAGCCGACGGGAAGCGACCATGTCTCCGATATGGTGCGCATGCGCGCGACGGCTTCCTCATTCCAGCGTGTGCCGCCCAGGATGACGAATGGTCGCTTGGCGCCGTTGAGCAGCATTTCCAGCGCATCGAGTTCGGCCCCGCCGGGATAGGTCTCGACCGGAGTATGGGGAAGCGCTTCCGGAGCCTCGACCTCGCTGGTCAGCATGTCTTCGGGCAGCGAGATGACGACTGGACCAGGCCGGCCCGACGTTGCCACCGCGAAGGCGCGGGTGACGAATTCGGGGATGCGCGAGGCGTCGTCGATCTCGACCACCCATTTGGCGATGTCGCCGAAGAACCTCTTGTAATCCACCTCCTGGAACGCCTCGCGCTCCTTGGCGTGGCTGGCGACCTGGCCGATGAACAGGATGAGCGGCACCGAATCCTGCATGGCGATGTGGATGCCGGCGGATGCGTTGGTGGCGCCGGGGCCGCGGGTGACGAAGCAGATGCCGGGCTTGCCGGTCAGCCGCCCCTGGCAGTCGGCCATCATCGCGGCACCCCCCTCCTGGCGGCAGACGATGGTGCGGATCGATGAATCGTGCAGCGCGTCGAGCACCGCCAGATAGGATTCGCCCGGCACGCAGAAGATGCGGTCGGTGCCGTTCGCTTCCAGCGCATCGACGATCAGTTGTCCACCGGTCTTCATGTCGCTGATCTCTCCAGTTCGGCAAGGATTTCGTCGGTGTGTTCGCCCAGGCGCGGCGAGGGGCGCTCGTAGACCAGCGGCGTGCCCGACATCACCATCGGCGCGCGCACCGAAGGCAGAAGATTGCCATGGCCGTCGTCGAGGTCGAGCCGCATGCCGCGCGCAATCGTCTGCGGGTCGGCAAACATCTGGCCGATCGTGTTGATCGGGCTCGCCGGCACACTTGCCGCTTCCAGCTTTGCCAGCAGCGGGTCGCGATCGAGCGTGCTCAGCGCCTCGACGATGCGTTCGCGCAGCTTCACCCGGTTCGCGACCCGGGCTGGATTGGTGGCAAAGTCGCGATTGGTCGACAGTTCATCCAACCCGACTGCGGCACAGAATTTGGCGAACTGGCCGTCATTGCCGACCGCCAGGATGATGTGGCCGTCCCGAACCGGCACCACCTCGTAAGGCGCGATGTTCATATGCGCATTGCCCATCTGCACCGGCGACTTGCCGGAGACGAGGTAGTTGAGGTTCTGGTTGCCGAGCGCCGAGATCTGCGTGTCAAACAGCGCCATGTCGATATGCTGGCCTTCGCCAGTCCGGTCGGCATGGCGCAACGCGGCCTGTATGGCGATGACGGAATAGAGCCCGGTGAAGATGTCCGAGATGGCGACGCCGGCCTTTTGCGGCTCGCGGCCGACTTCGCCGGTGATCGACATCATACCGGCCATGGCCTGGATGATGAAGTCGTAGCCGGCGCGCGGCGCATACGGCCCGTCCTGGCCGAAGCCGGTGATCGAGCAATAGACAAGGCGCGGGTTGATCTTGCGCAGGCTGTCATAGTCGAGCCCGTATTTCTTCAGGCCGCCGAGCTTGAAGTTCTCGATCAGCACATCCGACGTGGCGACCAGCCGGCGCACGGTCTCCGCACCCTCCGGCGTCGAGAAATCGATGGCGATGGAGCGCTTGCCGCGGTTGCAGGAATGGTAATAAGCGGCCGACAGGTTCTCGCCGTCATGGCTCATGACGAAGGGCGGGCCCCATTTGCGGGTGTCGTCGCCGCCCTCGGGACTTTCGACCTTGATGACGTCGGCGCCGAGATCGGCAAGCAATTGCCCGGCCCATGGCCCGGCAAGGATGCGGGCGAGTTCGACGACGCGGACGCCTTTCAGGGGTGGTTCGGCCATAAATCACCGTGATTGCCGCAATCACCATGATTGCCGCGAAAGCAGAGCCTCTATCAAGCCCGGCATCGGCTGTCACGGCCCTTGCAATAGGCCAACGGGCCGGTTCGAAAAGGATTCAGGTCGCTATTTCAGCACGCTGTCGGCCCAGGTGGCGAAATCGTTCATGATGATATCGCGGTTCAGCTCGTTCAGGCTTTCGTGGCGGGTGTCGGCGTAAACCTTTGAAACGAGATTCGAAAAGCCCATCCCACGCATGCGATTGGCAAGGTGGATGATGCCCTTGCCATAGTCCGAGGCGGGATCTTTCTCGCCGCCGACGACGGCGACGGGAAGGTCGCGCCGGACGCCGGCGAAGGTGGCATCCTTGCCGCCGTTGATTGCCATCGAGACAACGTCGCGCCACATCGACACGGATGCATCCCAGCCGCACAGCGGGTCGGCGATGTATTTCGCAACCTCGGCCTCGTCGCGCGACAGCCAGTCGAACAGCGTGCGGTGGTTGGGCACCGCCTTGCCCCAGGCCTGAAAGGTGAGTTTCGGCAACAAGCGGGACGGGACGTCGGAGCCCAGCCGCATCCGTTCCCACGCGAGGATGCCGAGCGCCACCTGCCCAAGCCGCCCTTGCGAAAAATTGCCGTTCCAGATCGCGGCGGCATGGATGCGCGGCGAGTGGCCCAAAAGGTAGTTCAGCGCCACCGACGCGCCCATCGAATGACCGAAGAGGATGACCGGCAGGCCTGGGCATTCGCTGGCGATGAGATCATGGATGGCGTCGACATCGGCGATCACCTTGGCCGGGCCATCCTCGTCGGCGAATTTGCCGAGCGGTGCGTCAGGCGCCTTGGTCGCGCCGTGACCGCGATGGTCATGGACATAGACGTGGAAGCCGCGCGCGGAGAGAAAATCGGCAAAGCGGGCATAGCGCGCGGCGTGCTCGGCCAGGCCGTGGTTGATCTGGACGACCGCGCGTGGTTCGTCTTCAGCCTGGCTGACGAGGAGATTGAGATCGGCGCCGGTCGGTGAACGGACCATGCGTTGTTGATTGAAAGGCATGGCCGCCCGCTCTCTCCCTCATTTTATCGTTGTTGGCTTTTCTTGCGCCGGCGCCGGTTTTGCGTCAATCCACAGCAATTGCTTTTGCGCGACGATGTTTCTTGCGTTCGACCCGCAAAATAACGCAATTCTGACATGGAGACAGCTTCAGTCTGTCGCCCACTTCTCAGCCGGGGATTTCTCATGCGCATTGGTGTCGTTTTCGGATTGGCCATGCTGGCGGTGTCGCTGGCCAATGCTGCGCGTGCCGAGGTCAAGATGAGCGGCACCTTCGTGGCCGACGCTGCCTGTCCGGCAACGCAGGCCATCAAGAACGGCAAGAACCCAGGCAATGTCTCGACCGAGGCCGGGCAGAGCTACCAGCTGCTTGCCGGCAACAAGGACGCGCCGACGCATTATCTGATCCTGGTGCCCCGCGCCGATCCGGAGCGCCGCTGGGTGAAGGTCACTTGCGGCCATCTCTCGGGCAGCAGTGCGGCGACGGTGCCGGCGGCACCTGGCGGACAAGGCAAGCCTGCCGCCTCGGGAAAACCCGAATATGTCTTCGCGCTGAGCTGGCAGCCGGCTTTTTGCGAGACCAAGTCGAGCAAGACCGAATGCAGGGCGCAGAACCCGAGCGAGTTCGACGCCACCAACTTCACCTTGCATGGCTTGTGGCCGCAGCCGAACGGCAATTTCTATTGCCAGGTGGCGGCAAGCGACAAGGCCAACGACAATCCGGCTCACTGGAAGGACCTGCCGCCGGTCAATCTGGACGCCGGTACCCGCAAGGAGCTTGATCAGGTGATGCCGGGCACGGCCTCCCAGTTGGAACGGCATGAATGGATCAAGCACGGCACCTGCTACGGCAAGAGCCAGCAGGAATACTTCTCCGATGCGCTCGGCCTGATGCGACAGGTCAACGCCTCGCCGGTCCGCGATCTCTTCGCCAAGACCATTGGCGGCAAGCTGACCGCGGACCAGATCCGTGGCGCCTTCGACACCGCCTTCGGCGCCGGGGCAGGGGATCGCGTGCGGGTGTCCTGCGTCATCGATCCGTCGAACGGCCGGCGGCTGATCGGCGAACTCACGCTCGGCCTTGCCGGCCCGATCGGCCCGAACGCTTCGCTCAAGGACCTGCTGCTCGCCTCGGTGCCGACCAACAAGGCCGGTTGCCCGATAGGCACCGTCGACGCGATCGGGTTCCAGTAAGGACACTGCTGACCGGCATTGCGCGACAGAGAAAATCCTAGATCAGAACTGCGCCGACCTGGTCCAGGCGATGGCGGCGTCCGGCTCATGGCCGGCCGGCTCGCCGACGACGCGGTCGCGTCCGGTCGACTTCGCCTTGTAGAGGCGCTGGTCGGCGAGGGCGAACAGATCGGCAAGACAGCGCGTCGTTTCGCTGACGGTTGAAACGCCGGCGCTGACGGTCAGCTCGAAACGGCTGGCCACCGCCGATGCCTTGACGGCGTGGCGGATGCTTTCGCCAAACAGCCTGGCGACCGGATGCGGGCGCGAACTGAGGATGGCGAATTCCTCGCCGCCGATGCGGAACACCTGGTCCCCGGCGCTCGCCACTTCGCTAAGCAGGCTTGCTACCCCTTTCAGCACCTTGTCGCCTTCGGCATGGCCGAAACGGTCGTTGATCGACTTGAAATGGTCGACATCGATGATCAGCAGGCTGAGGGGCCTCGCCGTGCGCAGGCTGACCTCGACGGCGGCTTCACCGTCGGCGTCGAAGCGGCCGCGGTGCAGCAGGCCGGTCAGGCCGTCGCGGCCGGCATGCTCGACCAGCGCCTCATAGCGCTCGCGATAGGTCAGCGTTTCGAAAATGTCGGTCAGCCCACGCGGCAGCGCGATGTCGCGGGCCTCGAACCATCTGAGGTAGGCCACGAGCATGCCGCTGAAGGCCAGCGCCGCCGCCATCTTGGCAAACCAGCCGCCGAAGAAGACCGCGATCGGCGCGCCGGCGACGAAATGCAGTGCAGTGAAGAAGCCCGCCTGGTCGAAGGTCAGCACGCAGGCGACGCAAATCAGGATGCGCGCGAATTGCGCCTTGCGCAGGGTGCGCCCCAGTCTTTCATAGAGGAGGATGATCAGGATGGCGTCGATGACCAAGAGCGTCGTGCCCCACACCATCAGCCAGCCCATCTCGTCGATGAAGCCGATGTCGGGCAGCTTGCCGTCGGGGAGCGGCGCGATGACGTGCAGGCGCAAGAGCAGCACCAGCCCGATCATCAGTGCATTGCCGAGCAGCAGGCCATAGATGGGCTGGCGCACGGTGGCGGCGTCCTCCTTGATGTAGAGCAGGAGCAGCATGACCAGCTTGCCGGAAAACAGCACCGCCGAGCCCGGCGAAACCAAGCCGAACGGCAAGGCGACATAGAAGACGCTGGCGAGATAGGTTTCCAGGAAATGCATGACGCCGAGCGCGCAGACGAAGACGCCGAGGCCAATACGCTTGCGGAAGCGGAAAAGCGTCACCATGACGCTGAAGTAAACGACCGCCTCGGCGAGGAGCAGGAAACTGTTCAGCACTGCCGTCGATCCGCTTTCTCTACAGGAATCGCGGCCAGCCAGCGATTCCACCCCCATCCTGTTTTGACGCTGAAGGGTTAACCGGAGATTTCAACGCGCCTGGTGACCGGCGGAAAACTTCGGCGGGAAGCACACACTTGTCCGTGTGTTCGGCTTGATCTGGCAAAAGCGATTGCCGTTCGCCGCTGCATCGCCTACATAGCGGCCAACCTCCATTCAAATCGGCAAATCCAGTCAGTTTTTCAGGGAAAGCGCGCGTGGCACGCCAGTTCATCTATCACATGTCCGGCCTGTCGAAGGCCTATGGCACCAAGAAGGTGCTCGATAATGTTCATCTGTCCTTCTATCCGGACGCCAAGATCGGCATTCTCGGGCCTAACGGCTCGGGTAAGTCGACCATCCTGCGCATCATGGCCGGGCTCGACAAGGAGTTTCAGGGCGAGGCGTGGCTGGCCGAGGGCGCGACCGTGGGTTACCTGGCGCAGGAGCCGCAGCTCGACAACTCAAAGACCGTGCGTGAAAACGTCATGGACGGCGTCGGCAGGAAGACCGCCATCATCGAGCGCTACAACGAGCTGATGATGAACTATTCCGACGAGACGGCCGACGAGTCCGCCAAGCTGCAGGACGAGATGGACCGGCTCAACCTTTGGGATCTCGACCAGCAGGTCGAGATGGCGATGGACGCGCTGCAGTGTCCGCCGGCCGATTCCGAAGTGACCAACCTGTCGGGCGGCGAGCGTCGCCGCGTCGCGCTCTGCCGGCTGCTTCTGGAACAGCCCGACCTGTTGCTGCTCGACGAACCGACCAACCATCTCGACGCCGAGACCACGGCGTGGCTGGAAAAGCACCTGCGCGACTATCCCGGCTCGGTGCTGATCATCACCCACGACCGCTACTTCCTCGACAATGTCACCGGCTGGATCCTCGAGCTCGACCGTGGCCGCGGCATTCCCTATGAGGGCAACTACACCAGATATCTCGACGCCAAGGCCAAGCGCCTGATCCAGGAAGGCCGCGAGGACGACGCTCGTCAGAAGTCGATCTGGCGCGAGCGCGAATGGATACAGTCCTCGCCGAAGGCGCGCCAGACCAAGTCGAAGGCGCGTATCAAGGCCTATGAGGAACTTGTCGAGCAGTCGCAGAACCGCAAGCCGACCGATACGCAGATCGTTATTCCCTCGAGCGAGCGTCTCGGCAATGTGGTCATCGAAGTCGAAGGCCTCAACAAGGGTTTTGGCGACGAGCTTTTGATCGAGAACCTGTCGTTCCGGCTGCCGCCGGGCGGCATCGTCGGCGTCATCGGTCCGAACGGCGCCGGCAAGACGACGCTGTTCAAGACCTTCACCGGCCAGGAAAAGCCGGATGCGGGCACCGTGCGCATCGGCGAGACGGTCAAGCTCGGCTATGTCGACCAGAGCCGCGACGCACTGGATGGCAACAAGACCGTGTGGGAAGAAATCTCCGGCGGCGCTGAAATCATCAAGCTCGGCAAGCACGAGATCAACAGCCGCGCCTATTGCTCGTCCTTCAACTTCCGTGGCGGCGACCAGCAGCAGAAGGTCGGCAACCTCTCCGGCGGTCAGCGCAACCGCGTCCATCTGGCCAAGATGCTGAAGAACGGCGGCAATGTCCTGCTGCTCGACGAACCGACCAACGACCTCGACACCGAAACGCTGGGAGCGCTGGAAGACGCGCTCGAAGCCTATGCCGGCTGCGCCGTCATCATCAGCCACGATCGCATGTTCCTCGACCGCATGGCGACCCACATGCTCGCCTTCGAAGGCGACGCGCATGTCGAATGGTTCGAAGGCAATTTCGAGGAATATGAGAAGGACAAGCTGCGGCGCCTGGGCGCCGAGGCGGCGGCCCCGCATCGCATGACGCACAAGCGGCTGACGCGGTAGGGGATCGTCAGGGCGGTGAATTCTCAAAGCCACATGGGGAGTTCAAATGGCTGACTGGTCCGCCGCTCAATATCTGAAATTCGAGGATGAGCGCACGCGGCCGGCACGCGATCTGGTCGCGCAAGTGCCGGTCGATTTTCCGCGCCGGGTCGTCGACATAGGCTGCGGGCCTGGCAATTCGACCGAGCTTCTGGTCCAGCGTTGGCCGGATGCGCAGGTGAGTGGCTTCGACACCTCGCCCGACATGATCGAGAAGGCGAGGGTGCGCCTGCCCAATGTCAGCTTCGACCTTGCGGACGCGTCGACATGGCAGCCGGCCGAACCGGTCAATGTGATCTTCGCCAACGCGGTGTTCCAGTGGCTGCCCACGCATCCGGCGGTGTTCCAGCGGCTGATGGGCTTTCTGGCGCCCGGTGGCGCGCTGGCCGTCCAGATGCCCGATAACCTGCTTGAGCCCTCGCATCAAATGATGCGGGATACCGCCGCCGAAATGCCGTTCGCCGACAAGCTCAAGGGTGCGGCGCGCGGCCCGTTGCCGCCGGTCTCGTTCTATTATGACCTGATGTCGCCGCTCGCCGACCGGCTGGACATCTGGCATACGGCCTACAACCATCCCCTGGCCGACGCCGAGGCGATCGTCGAATGGGTGAAATCGACGGGGCTGAAGCCGTTCCTCGATCCGCTGGACGCCGATGAGCGCAAGATGTTCCTCGACAGCTATACGGCCAAGATCGCCAAGGCCTATCCGAAGACCGCCGACGGCAAGGTGTTGCTGCGCTTCCCTCGCATCTTCATTGTCGCCAAGAGGGCTGGCTAGGATATGTTGATATTCAGGTGATGCCGGCCCGCAAATGGCTGATACCTGCGCTTCCCCGTTCTACTGCGTCGTAGTAGAACTGAGCTCACGTACGAAAGTACGCTCCGCTCCGGTTCTCGGTATCAGCCATTTTCGACTCGGCCTGACCTGAATCTCAACACATCGTATGAAAGAATTTATCCACTTCGCACGCGGTCCATTGTGGCCGCTTGACCCCGTTTCGCCGTCATGCCCAATTCATCGCTGGGGCCATGATGGCTGCGTGGCAGGGGGAAATGATGAGTTTGAAAAGGTTGCTCTATGGCGGCGGCGTGTGCGCGGCGGCACTTCTGGCGTTCTCGGTTTCGGCGCAAGCGAAGCGGGCGCGCTGCTTTACGTCGGATGACGGCTATTTTCCGTGCAGCTACCGCGCGATCGACGATGCCGGCAGCTTCCGGATATCGGCCCCGGGCTACCCGACCTATGTGCTGGAGATCGACGGGCCGGGCTTTGCCTATGGTTATGTCAATCTCGGTCGCCGCAACGTGCCGCTGCCGGGGCAGTTCGTGCGTAGCCGCGACGACGGCGCCTGCTGGAACAACCCGCAGACCAACACCAAGCTGTGCGCCTGGTGAAATCCTGGTTCAAGCCGGGCCTGAACATTTGGTTTAAGCCGGCGTAAACCGGCTGGATGAGAAAAGTGTTGCGCCGAAGCGTTTCGGCGCCCACATGAAGCCGCAACGCCTGCGGATGGGACGGACTGAAACATGCATCGCGTCATCATCAGCGGCATCGGCGCTGAAATTCCTGAAGCTGTCATAACGAATGAAGAACTGGTCGAGAGCTTCAACAGCTGGGTCGACACGGAGAATGCGCGCCGTCAAGGCACCGGCGAGGCGCTGCTGCAGAAATCCGACAGCGACTTCATCGTCCATGCCTCGGGCGTGAAATCCCGTCATGTCATCGAGCGGGAAGGCATTCTCGACCCGACGCGGATGACGCCGCGCATTCCAGCGCGGCCCGACGATGCGCTGTCGCTGGAGGCCGAGTTCGGCATCGCTTCGGCCAGGAAGGCGCTCGACCATGCCGGAGTTGAACCGTCCCAGATCGACCTGATCATCTGCTCGGCCTCGCACCACCAGCGGCCCTATCCGGCGATCGCCATCGAAATGCAGGAGGCGCTCGGCACGACCGGCGCCGGCTTCGACATGGGGCTCGGCTGTTCGTCCGCGGCGGCGGCGCTGCACATGGCGGTCAATCTGGTGCGCTCGGGCGCGCACAAGCGCATCCTGGTAACCACGCCGGAAATCATCACCGGCCATCTCAATTTCCGCGACCGGCAGACGCATTTCATCTTCGGCGACGCCTCGGTGTCGATGGTGGTGGAGGGGCTTGCCCAGGGCGACAAACGGCCGGGGCGTTTCGAGGTGCTGGACACGCGGCTGTGGACGCAGATGTCGAACAACATCCGCACCAATCTGGGCTACCACACCCGCACGGCCCAGGATGATCCCTACATGATCAATCTGGAAGGCAATCTGATCAAACAGGTCGGCAACAAGGTGTTTAAGGAAGTCACCGTCGCCGGCCAGAAATTCATCGTCGAGTTCCTGGCCGAGCACGGGCTGACGCCGCAGGCGATCCGGCGCTTCTGGCTGCATCAGGCGAATGCCCGCATGAATGCGATGATCCTGAAACTGTCGTTCGGCCACGATGTCGATCACGATCGCGCGCCGATGGTTCTGGAGCGGCTGGGCAACACGGCTGGCGCCGGCGCCATCGTCGCGCTGTCGGAGAACCATGCTGACATGAAGCCCGGTGATTTCGGCTTGATCTGCGCCTTTGGCGCGGGGTATTCGATAGGCGGCGCGCTTATCCGCATGCTTTGAGCAATCTCGCGGTGACGCTGGCCTGAAAAGGCCATTCGGACTTTCATCATCAATCGGGCCGCTTAGCGCCCGTCTTCCAATCCCGTTCAGCCTGAACCTGACCCTCGACACAGCCGGTGTCGCGGTCGGCTTGTATCAATGCGATCTCGTTTCAGAAAGGAGAGTTCCAATGGTCGATGCCCGATGCAGCTGCGGTGCCCTTACGCTGACGCTGACAGGACCATCAATGCTGGTTGTCGCCTGCCACTGTCTCGATTGCCAGCGCCGAACCGGCGCGCCCTTCGGCGTTGGCGCCTTTTATCCGGCTGACGCTGTTGCCATCTCTGGAACCGCGAAGGAATTCACCCGCGATGCGGCGAGCGGCGGCAAAGTGCACAACTACTTATGTCCCGCCTGCGGCTCGACGGTCTATTGGAAAGCGGACAGGCTGCCGTCAATGATCGGCGTCGCCGTCGGCGCCCTGACTGACCCGAAATATCCGCCTCCGGTCAAGTCGATCTTCGAGCAATCGAAACATGATTGGGTTCAGATTGACGGTGCCGTCGACCATTTTCGGCAAGGCAGCGGGGCGGGGAAATCGAGCTGAGCTGGCGTTCCAACGCACCTTGGCGTGTCAGGCCGGCGTAAAGGGGACCAGCATCGGCACCCGCCGCGCGTAGTCGTCATATGCGGGGCCAAGTTCGCCGCGCAGGAAGCGCTCCTCGAGTTTTGCCTTCATGACGATGCCGATGGTGAGCAGTGCGACACCTGCAATGCCCCAGACGGTGCCTTTCGCCGCCATGGTGGCGAGGAGCGCCAGCAGCAATCCTGTGTAGATCGGGTGGCGGACGAGGCCGTAGGGACCGGTATCGACGATGCGGTGGTCTGCCTTGGCGGTGACCGAGGCCGACCACAGCCTGCCCAGATGAATACGCGCCCACCACGAGAAGATGAGGCCGATGGCGATCAGGGCAATGCAAGCCCAGGCCCCGGCGAGGCTTGGTGTCCACAACCTCAACCTGCCCTCATAGCCGTGCGCCGGGACGAACAGCAGGACGGTGCCGGCCAGCCAGAACACACGGTAGCGGACCTCCGCGCCGATGGTGGCGCGTTTTTGAGCCGGATCAGCCCACACGGCGGCCGCAATCCAGGTGACCACCCAGACGAGCCAAAGTAGCGCGATTGCCGTCGCCGGTCGCATGAGAACCTCCGAGGTGTCTCGCCACAATGAAAGCGATCCGGCGCGGCGGCAATGCGGCACCAATTCCATTTCCGGTAAGAAGATCGTGATCCCCGCCTTCATTCACCTGAGCAGCTGAACATCCACTGCACGCCGAACGCGTCGACCAGCATGCCGAAGCTGGTTCCCCAATATTGCCGCGCCAGGGGCACGGTCATGCGGCCGCCGGCGGCCATACGGACAAAAAGTGCGCGCATGGCCTCCAGCTCGTCGAATTCCAGCATCATGGCGGAGCCTTTCATCGGCTCGGCATCGTCATTGTCGGAGGCATGGAACAGCACGCCCGGACCTTCGAAGCGGGCATGCAGGATTTTTCCACGCATGGCTTCGGTGCGCACCGGCATGCCGTTGTCGCCCCAGCGCAGCAGGATGGTTCCCCGGCCAAGGCCGCATTGTTCGTAGAAGGCCAGTGCCGGCTCGCAATTGGTCGCGAAGAACAGCGAGGGGGAGAGCCGCATCCTGTCTTTCCCTGTCAGATCAGTGCGCGGCGGCGGTGGCGGCAGCAATGAGAGCGTCGCCGGTAAATTGCCTTTCGCCGATGCCCCAGCCGCCGTCAGGTGCGTTGACGATATTGATCCAGGTATTTTCGGGCTTGTGCCCGGGCACGCAGAGTTCGACGACAATGCCGGCGGCCGTGGTGATGAAGGCCTGGCGGGCCTCGATCGAGCCAAGGCCGATATTGGGCAATTTCAATTCCACCATCACGACAGGCCTGTTGGCGCCGCCGGCATAGATGTGGCGGGACGGCAGGATGTGGACCGTGCCGCCGACGATGGCGCTGAAGAAGGAATTGCCGGTGGCGCCGGAAGCTTCGATGAGGGCGGCGCTGAGGCGCGGCAGGATCTCGCGTTCTCCGGCCTCTGTCAGTACGCCTTCCGGCGCGGTCACGGTGATGGGCATTTGGTCTCTCCTTGTCCTCGGCTGCACGGCCTTGCCGGAACATCGTCTTCCGGCTTGCCATGTTTCGTATCAATTGTTACGTTACGCACGGCGAGCAAGTCAACAGGTTTCGTATCGATCACTATGGATAATTTGGAAAAGGCTAGGGGTGGTCGTCCCCGCGCGTTCGACCCCGACCGGGCGCTGGATGCGGCGATGCATCTGTTCTGGGAGCATGGCTATGAGGCGACGTCGCTGGCGATGCTGCGCGAGGCGATGGGGCTGACGCCGCCGCAGATCTACAACGCCTTCACCGACAAGGAGACTTTGTTCCGCAAGGCGCTGACGCGCTACCACGAGACGGAGATCGGCTTTGCGCTGGACGCGCTGAGCGCGCCGGTGCCGACGCCCGAGGCGATCCGGCGGTTGCTGCTGGGCGCGGCGGAGGCCTATTCCAGGCCCGGCAAGCCGGGCGGATGCCTTTTCGTCAGCGGTGCCCTGGCAGCCTCACCGCGGGCGCAGGCCATCGCGGATGAACTCAAGGCCTATCGCAAGGCAAGCGAGGCGGCGATCGCGGAGCGTCTGGCCATGGGCCAAGCGGCGGGCGATCTGCCAGAAGGCTTCTCCGTCGAGAGCTTCGCCAAATACATCGCCGGCGTCATGAACGGCATGTCGATCCAGGCGCGGGACGGCGCCTCGGCCGAAGAGTTGCGCATTATGGCCCAAACCGCTCTTGCGGCCTTGCCGCCCGAAGGGCAAAAACGGGGAGCATGATTCAAGGACCGAACGCCATGCTGGATCTTTTCCCCGAAGCCGAGAAGCCGGTCGAAATCATTCCGGCGAAGAAGCTTTCCGCTCGCGCCGCAGCGCTCTATGTCGCGCCGGCGGAGCATTTCCAGACAAGACCGGTGGAGGAATTGCGGCTTGGCTTCGATGGCATTTTGGGCGATTTCCATGCCGGATCGACGCGGCGCTCGGGCGGGCGCGAACCCTGGTATCCGCGCGGCACCGAAATGCGCAACGAGCGGCAGCTGTCGATCGTGGCTGCGGACGAACTTGCCATCGTCGCCGAGCGGATGGGCCTTCCCGACATCAAGCCGGAATGGATCGGCGCCAATCTGGTGATCGAGGGCGTGCCGCATCTGTCGATGCTGCCGGCCGGCACGTTGCTGTTCTTCAAGGATGGCGTGACCCTCAAGGTCGACGCCCAGAACGGACCATGCCGCATCGCCGGGCGATCGATCGCTGAAAATGCCGGAATGGCCGACATCGAAGCCGGCGCGCTGCTCTTTCCCAAAGTGGCCAAGCGGCTGCGTGGCGTGGTCGCCTGGGTCGAGAAGCCCGGAACGATCAGGGCGGGCGAAGAAATCTCGGCGCGGGTGCCGGAGCAGTGGATTTACCAGACATAGCTGCGCGGTTGAATCGTGGCCGAAGGGCTACGCCGCCCCTTGAGCGGCGTAGCAGAAGCTTGCCTCAGCCCTTGCGGTTCTTGTTCGCGCCTTGTGCCATGACGGACACGTGGTCCCATTTGTCCCAGGTGGCGAGGCGGTTGGCGTATTCCTGGCGGATCATCGGCAGGCCGCCATCGCCGAAGAACACCCGCAGCGGCGGCTCGGCGGCGTCGACGATGGCCAGCATCGCCGGACCGGTGGCTTCGGGGTCGCCGGCGACCGAATTGGCGCGGCGCTCGGCCATCTTGGCGCGGGCGGGCGCGTAGGCCTCGATCGGCTTGGAGACCTTGGCTGAGGCACCGGACCAGTCGGTGGAGAAGCCGCCTGGCTCGACCAGCGTGACATGGATGCCGAATTCCGCGACCTCGATGCTGAGCGACTGGCTGAAGGCTTCCAGCGCCCATTTCGAGGCGTGGTAGAGGCCGAGCGAGGCGAAGGCGTTGACGCCGCCGATCGACGAGATCTGGATGATGCGGCCGGAACGCTGGGCCCGCATGATCGGCAGTACCGCCTGCGTGACCCACAGCGCGCCGAACACATTGGTTTCGATCTGGTCGCGGGCTTCCTGCTCGCTGACCTCCTCAATGGCGCCGAAATGGCCATAGCCGGCATTGTTGATGACGACGTCGAGCCGGCCAAAGCGCTTGTGCGCCTCGGCAACGGCCGTATCGACGGCTTTCTTGTCGGTGACGTCGAGCTTTATCGCGGCGATGTTGTCGCCATACTTCTCGACCAGATCGGCGAGCGTGCCAGCGTCACGGGCGGTCGCGGCAACGCGGTCGCCGCGCGCCAGTGCAGCCTCGGCCCAAACACGGCCAAAACCCTTCGACGATCCGGTGATGAACCAAACCTTGTTTGTCATGATGTGGAATCCTTGCCCCTGCGGGCGCAATTTTGGACGAAAGCGGAGGCTTCTCCGCTTTCGGGCATATACGGTCTATACGGTGATTTTCCAGAGGCGAGGGGGAATCTTTTTGAACGGACGCCCTTTGATCAGGGATACTTCACCTGAGACGACCAGGCCGGATCGTCGTGCTTTTGCCAGTAGAGCGCCATTAGCCGGCTGGTAACCGGCCCGACCTTGCCGTCGGCGATCGCCGCGCCGTCGATCTCGGTCACCGGCATGATGCCGCCGGCGGTCGAGGTGATGAAGACCTCGTCGGCCGCCTTGAGCGCGGCGACGCTGACATCGGCGGCGGCGGCGGCAAGACCTTCTTCGGCGCAGAGATCGAAGACTGTGCGGCGCGTGATGCCGGGCAGCACGCCGATGGCCGGCGTCGACAGTTTGCCGTCCTTGACGCAGAAGACGTTGAAGCCCGGGCCCTCGGCGACATTGCCGTTGAAGTCGAGAATGAGCGCGGTCTCCGCACCGCTGTCATAGGCGTCGTAGAGGCCGCGCACCAGATCGAGCCAATGGTAGTTCTTGATCGACGGATCGACCGAAGCCGGCGGGATGCGCACCTTGTCGCTGATGGCGACGCGCAGGCCGCGCTGCAACTGCTCGGCATTGGCGACCGAGCCGAAGGGTACGGCGAAGGCCATGAAGCGGTTGATCGCCTGGCGCGGATCGCGGCTGAAGGTCGGCGATGCGCCGCGCGTGCACAGCATTTCGACATAGGCGGCGCGATGGCCCGAAAGGGCGACACAATTGTGCAGGATCTCGGCCACGCCATCCCTGTCGAAGGGGATGGTCATGCGCAGCTTTTCCAGTCCGCCGAAGAAGCGGTCGAGATGCAGGTCGAGGCGGAAGAAGCGGCCGTTCCAGACATGCACCGTGTCGTAGGTGGCGTCGGAATGCAGGAAGCCCCAGTCCAGCACCGACACCTTGGCTTGCGACATCGGCAGATACTGGCCGTCGAGGAAGGCGATGCCGTCGGGGTAGGAATGCGGGTCGACGTGGCGGTCGCCGACTGTGGGCAGCGGCTTTGAAGCCTGTGTTGCCGTCGTCTGGTCCATCAGGGCCTCCTCGCGGGCGGGACGGGTCATCAGCCTACCGGCCCCGGACAGAAGGCGTAGGGCCAGCCGTCTGGCGCTGTTCGTCCTCCATGACGGTCCAGCCGATACACCGGATTGGAATTGCCTTATAGTTCGATAGCTCGGGACGGGAGGGGGATATGGGCAGGCTTGGGACGGTCATCGCGACCATGATGATTTTCGCCGCGGGCGAGGCCAGCGCGCAGTGCGTGAAACAAGGCGACGAACTCTGCCAAAACGGCCAGACCTATCGCTGCGAGAAGACCGGCACCGAACTGACACCGATCTTCCAGAACCTGCCTTGCACGGCGAATGCGCCGGCGCAGACGCTGACCGGCAAGTGGATCGGCAGTGGCCACCAGAGCCCGGCGGGTGACGCCGGCGCCGACTGGTCGATCGCCATGACAATCAGCGATGACGGCGCGTCGATCGATTATCCGTCACTCGGCTGCGGCGGATCGCTGTCGCAGACGTCGAGGGACGAGACGTCGGCGGAATTCCATGAGAGCATCACCTACGGCCAGGACAAGTGCATCGATGGCGGCGATATCACCGTCCGGTTTTTCAAGGGAAACCTGTCCTGGACCTGGGTCGGCCAGGCCGATGGCCAGCCCTACAATGCGATCGCCGTGCTGACCAAGCAATAGCGGCCTCATTCCTCCTCGTCGTCGGCATCGAGCAGGCGGGTCGCGCGCCAGCGGGTGAGCATGATGTTGGTCTGCTCGATGACAAAGAAGCGAGCGGAGTCGCGGTCATAACCCTCGGCCAGCAGCTTTTCGTAGTCGGTATGCATGTGACGAATGTGGGCGATCGTCGCCAGCCACACGGCAATGCCTGGCGGCAAGGTCTTCATATGCACTGCGCCGGCGTCGGCGCGGATCTTTTCCATGTCGGCATAGGGCGCCAGCGGCAGAAGTGCGGTCAGCGCCTTGGCGATGGCGCGGCGGCGGCCGGTCGGTGCTGTCATCGCTCCTCGCGTCCTTCGATGATCGCCTCTGGTATGGCGTCGGTCGAGGCGAAGTAGGGCTTGATGTCGATGACCGGCGTGCCGTCGAGCACGTCGATGGCGTCGAGATCGATGCGCCCGGCGGCGATGTCCAATCCGATGAGCCTTGCCACATGCAGGCCGATCGGGTTCGGCCGGGCAGGGGAGCGCAGGCCGAACACGCCTTTGGCTTCAGCCGCATGGCGGGGTTTTTGCACAATCAGATTGCGCGGCGCGTGGTGCAGCCAGGACAGGACGATGACATGGCTGGCACGCTCCAGCCCGCGCAGGCCTTCACGATAGGGCGCGTCGATGGTCAGCACCGCCTGCTGCCCGGTCTCGCGCGCCGTGCGCATGTTTTTCGGGCAGCTCTCCCGTGTCGTCCAGGGCGAGGCGATGCGGCCGATGAAGACGACGCCGCCATCCGCCGGCATCGTTGCCGGATCCTGTTCCAGCCTCTGCTCGCCTTCGCGTGCCTCGAACATTTCGCGCGGCCCGGTCATTCTGCCCATCTCTGTGCTGGTGCCTGTCATCGTCCCAGGACCGCACCACATTTTTGGGCGGCGCGCACCGGGAAATCACGCATGCGGCATTTTCTTGTCCGGGAGCGACATAGCGCTTGCAAGGTTTTGAAAATCGACATAAACATATGTTTATATCTTTTTCAAAGTGAATGCGCTGAAAAGAGAATACGCTGATGCATGTTTCGCTCGACACCATGGTGGATACGCTGAAGGCGGCGGCCGAATCCAGCCGCCTGCGCATATTGGCACTGTTGTCGCGTGGCGACCTCACCGTTTCCGATCTTACCGAAATTCTTGGTCAGTCGCAGCCGCGCGTTTCGCGGCATTTGAAGCTGCTTCTCGAGGCCGGGCTGATCGACCGCTACCAGGAAGGATCATGGGCGTTCTTCCGCCTGTCGGATGCCGATTCCGCGCGTGACTTCGTCATGGGGCTGGTTTCCAGCATTCGCGGCGCCGATCCGCAGGTCGAGCGCGACCTCGAGCGGCTGGCCTCGGTCAAGCGCAAGCGGCAGGACCGGGCGGCGGAGTATTTCTCCGTGAATGCGGCAAGCTGGGACCATATACGCTCGCTGCATGTGCCGGACCGCGCGGTCGAGGCGGCGATGCTGAAGCTGGTTGGCAAGCGGCCGTTCCAGTCGATGCTGGATCTTGGCACCGGTACCGGGCGGCTCCTGGAAATCTTCTCGCCGCTCTACCGGCGCGGTGTCGGCATCGACATGTCGCGCGAGATGCTGACCGTGGCGCGCGCCAATCTCGACAAGGCCGGCGTTTCCAATGCGCAGGTGCGGCAAGGCGATATCTTCTCGCCGCCGGTCGAGCGCGATGCCTTCGATCTCGTCACCATCCACCAGGTGCTGCACTATCTCGACGATCCGGCCCGCGCCATCCACGAGGCGGCGCGGCTTTTGCGGCCGTCGGGCCGGCTGGTCATCGTCGACTTCGCGCCGCACACGCTGGAATTCCTGCGCGAAGAGCACGCACATATGCGGCTCGGCTTTTCCGACCGGCAGATCGGCGAGTGGTTTGCCGAGGCCGGCCTTGATCTCGAGGATGCCCAGGAATTCGAGCCGCGCGGCGGCAGCGAGCCCAGGCTCACCGTCAAACTCTGGCTTGGCCGCGACCGGCGCCTGCTGATCGCCGACCCTGCCAATGACAGCCAGCAGACCAAAGTGAATTCGATAGGGGAAATCGCCTGATGAACCAGTTCCGCTTTTCCCGCCGCCCCGACATTGGCGACAAGGTCAAGGTTTCCTTCGAATTCTTCCCGCCCAAGAATGACGAGATGGAGGCGCGGCTGTGGGACACGGTCACGCGGCTGGAGCCGCTGAAGCCGAAATTCGTCTCGGTGACCTATGGCGCCGGCGGCTCGACGCGTGAGCGCACGGCGCGCACCGTCGGTCGCATCCTGAACGAGACCAGCCTGACGCCGGCCGCGCACATGACCTGCGTCGATGCCGCTCGCCATCAGGTCGACGCGGTGATCCAGGAATTCGCCGCTATGGGCGTCAAGCGCTTCGTCGCCCTGCGCGGCGATCCGGCCGCGGGCGTTGGCACCGCCTACCGCCCGCATCCCGACGGCTATGCCAACGGCGCCGAACTGGTCGGCGCGATGAAGGACGCGGGCGATTTCGACATTTCGGTTTCGGCTTATCCGGAAAAGCATCCGGAAAGCCCGGACTTCGCCACCGATATCGACATGCTGAAGCGCAAGGTCGACAATGGCGCGACGCGGGCTATCACCCAGTTCTTCTTCGACAATGATCTCTACGAGCGCTATGTCGAGCGTGCGCGCCGGGCGGGCATCTACATCCCGATCGTTCCCGGCATCCTGCCGGTGCATAATTTCACCCAGGTCGCCAATTTCTCGGCGCGATGCGGCGCGCTGGTGCCGGCATGGCTGGCCGAGCGCTTCGAGGGCCTGCAGAACGACCCGCAGACCCATGCGCTGGTGGCGTCCGCCGTCGCCGCCGAACAGGTTCTCGACCTGGTCGAACGCGGGGTGGGCGACTTCCACTTCTACACGATGAACCGCGCCGACCTCGTCTTCGCCATCTGCCACATGATCGGCATCCGCTCGCACGAGGCGGAGGTGGCAGGTTCGGCTGCGGCGTGAGGTTTAATGCATGTCGCCCAAAAGTGGCCCCGGTTTTGGGAGAACGACATGCACGAGAACGAAGACCTAAAGCGCGTCGCATGAATCCGTTCAGACGCGACGCGCTTTAGCCAGAACAGCAAAAGGCCGGGTAAAAACCCGGCCTTTCGAATTGCTTAGACTATCAGGTGCTGGTCTTCCCCGTCTTGGCGGGTTCAGGGAAGGACGCCCATAATGAGGGCGCCGATGAAAGCAAACGCAGCACAAATCATCAATGCGTTGATTGGCCTCGTGAGTCCCATGACATAGCCTCCTCTTAAAGAGCTATGCCTAAGAGTCTAGGTTCATTTGTGCCACAGGCAAGCGGAAAATGTGCTGCATTGCGACGTGATTGTGAAAATTGCGACCCTGCTTTTGCCGTTAGCCGTTGAAACTTCTCGGCAAAAACCCGCTTCCGACCTGTGAATAAATTGTGGCGGGGAGGTGTCGATGCTGTGTCATGGCAGCGCTACCGCCGCGAAAATCGACTTCGATTTTCGCGCCTAACGTCTTCCAAGGACACGTCCGTCGATTGTGAGGAGACCGAGGCCGATCAGCACCACGCCACCAATCTCGAACAGTTCCAGCCGTTCGCCCAGGAAAAGAAAACCGAGCAGCATGGCGCTGGCCGGCACGATCAGTGTGACCAGCGAGGCGTTGGTGGCGCCGGCCGAGGCGACGAGGTTGAAGTAGAGGATGTAGGCGAAGGCGGTGGACAAAAGCGCCAGCGCCAGCACCGCCGCCCAGACTGACGGCGAGGCCGAGAACAGGTCGGCGGGGCCGTGCGTGAGCAGCACGATCGGTATCATGATGATGGTCGAGGCGGTCAACTGGCCGGTGGCGATGACCGGCGAGGGCACGCCCTTGAAGCGGCGGGCGACCATCAGCGCGACGCCATAGGACAAAGACGCGCCGATCAGCGCGAATTTTGCCCAGACCGGGCCGCCGAGCCCGGCGAGCAGGCCGGGACCGATCATGACGGCGGTGCCGGCGACGCCGAGCCCGATGCCGGCGAGCTTGTTCCAGGAGAGCTTTTCGTCCGATGTCAGCGCGTTGGCGAGGATCAGCGTCCAGAACGGCGTCGTCGCGTTGAGCACAGAGGCGACGCCGGCGCCAAGCTCGGTCTGGCCGGCGAAGATCAGCGAGAAGGGGACGACATTGTTGGTGAAGGCCAGCAGGAAGAACAGGCCGGCATGGGGAAAGGCAAGGCGGAAGGACGGACCGCGCAGGCCGAGATAGATCTGCAGCGCGATTGCCGCGATGGCGACGCGAAACAGCACCAGCACCAGCGGGTGAAGCTCCGCCACCGCGATGCGGGCGAAGAAGAACGAACCGCCCCAGATGGCGCCAAGCAACAGCAACTGCCCCCAGTCGGTGAGCGTCATCGGTCCGCGTGGTGCGGATGTAGCGGCAATTGCCATGCGGATCGTCCTCCCCCCGACATGCCGGCTCGAATGTCACCCGGCCAGACACAGGCATATCGGGTCCGGCGACAAGCGCCACCCGAAACCTGATCGCCGGCAAACGATGCTGCCAAGACTAGCGCGCAGCGTCAGGGGCACGAGACACAGAATTGTTTTCATTAGCCGCTAGCTTGGATTAATTGTGCGCAGCCGAGATCGAGGATTCGTCAATGCAGCGATTCGAGAATGCCCGCGAGGCGGCACTGGCGCTTCGTCCTGACGATCCGGTCTATTGCTTTCGCCCGCAGGTGCTGAAGGCCGATGCCAGGCAGTTCATGGGCATGTTCCCCGGCAAGACCGCCTATGCGGTCAAGACCAATGGCGAGCAGATCGTGCTGAAGACCTTGGTCGAGGCCGGCGTCACTGCCTTCGACGTCGCTTCGCCCGGCGAATTCGCTGCCGTGCGCGCGGTCTCTCCCGATGCCGAGATGCTCTACATGCACCCGGTCAAGGCGCAGTCGGATATCAAACTGGCGCTGGAGAAATACGGCATCCGCGTCATTTCGCTCGACCATGAGGACGAGATCACCAAGCTGACGCGGGTGGTGCGGGCGCTCGACATCGACCCGGGCTCGATCAGCGTGTTCGTGCGCATCCAGACGAAAGGGTCGGCGGCCTACGAACTGTCGAAGAAGTTTGGCGCCGGGCCGGCCTATGCGGTCGAACTCGCCGAGCGGCTGAACCGCACCGGCTACAAGGTCGGCCTGTGTTTCCATGTCGGCAGCCAGATCGAGGATCCCGACACGTATGAGCGGGCGCTGGCCTCGGCCGACTGGGTGCGCAACCGGCTGACATTCGACATCGCCGGTCTCGATGTCGGCGGCGGCTTTCCGGCCGAATACGGCCATGATCCCAACCGCAAGCAGATCGAGATGCCGTCGCTCGGCCAGATCATGTCGCGGCTTTCCGGCGACCTGAAGGAATATCAGTTCGACCAGATGCCGCTGGTGGCCGAGCCGGGCAGGGTGATCGTGGCGCGCTGCCTGTCGCTGATCGTGCGCGTGCTCCTGCGCAAGGGCAAGCGGCTCTACATCAATGACGGCATCTGGGCATCGCTGTCGGATTCATGGACCGGCAAGATCACGCTGCCGGCACGCTTCATTCCCGATCCGGCGATCAGGACCCGCAATGGCGCTGAAAAGAACGTCGTGCCGTTCAAGGTCTGCGGCGCGACCTGCGATTCCGTCGACATCCTGTCCAGGCCGTTCTGGCTGCCGGAAACCGTCGACACCGGCGACTGGATCGAGATCGGCCATATCGGCGCCTACTCGCTGTCGCTCCGCACACGCTTCAACGGCTTCTATCCCGACACATTCGTCGAGGTGACGACGCCGTTCGACGAGGGCGACGCGCCGCAGGGCTTCGCCAGCCTGGAGACGATGGCGGATTAGGAGATAGGCAGTGGGGAATAGGGAGTAGGGATCGTTTATTATACTGCCGCTTTGAATGTCACCTTTGCTATTTTCCTGCTGCCTGCTGCCTGCTGCCTGCTGCCTACTGCCTACTGCCTACTGCCTATCCTTACGCCACGCCACCGCCGGCCTGGATGTTGTCGCCGGTCAGCCAGCGGGCCTCGTCGCTGGCCAGGAAGACCGCGACATCGGCAACGTCGTGCGGCGCGCCGATCCTGCCGAAGGGCGACATGCCGGCCGCCACGGCGCGATCGCGCTCGGGGAGCAGGTCTGTGTCAGTGAAGCCCGGCGACAGCGCATTGACGGTGATGCCGCGCGATCCGAGTTCACGCGAGAGCACGCGGACGAACTGTTCGACTGCGCCCTTGCTGCCGAGGTAGAGCGCCGTCTGGGTGAAGAACATCTTTGTGCCGCCGGTGGAGACGGCGATGATACGGCCGCCATCCCTTACCCGGCGCGCTGCTTCCTGCAGCGTGAAGAAGGTGCCCTTGGCATTGGTGCCGAAGACAAGGTCGAAATCGGCTTCGGTTGCTTCGGTCAGCGGTTTGATGACGGCGACGCCAACATTGGCGACGACGATGTCGATCGCGCCCAGCCTGCTCTCGGTCTCGTCAAACAAGCGGCGGACATCCGAAACGCTTGATATGTCGGCCTGGATGGCGATTGCCTTTCCTCCCTTGCCGGCGATGCCGGCGACGACCTCATCCGCGGCTTTCTGGTTGCCGACATAATTGACGACGACGGCAGCGCCCTCAGCCGCGAGCCCTTCGGCGATCGCCCGGCCGATGCCGCGCGAACTGCCGGTGACGATTGCGGTTTTGCCGTGCAGAGACTGGGACATGATCAATTTCCTTCAACCATTCTGGCCCGCAGCTTTGGGTGCGATGTGGCCGATGGCTGAGAAATAGCGGCATGCAATTGATCAGATAATGCCCTATTATCTGATTGGCTTGTTAATCCATGGATACATAATGCGCGGATCCGAATTCACCGAACTCAAGGCATTTTCCGCCATCGTCGAAGAAGGCAGTTTCGTTCGTGCCGCCGCGAGGCTGCGTGTGTCGCCGCCGGCGCTCAGCCAGTCTATCCGGCAGTTGGAGGCGCGCGTCGGCGTCAGGCTCCTCAACCGCACGACGCGCAGTGTCTCCGCGACCGCGGCTGGCGATGCACTTTTTTCGCGCCTTGCCGTCGCCTTTGGTGAACTGGAAAGCGCCATTGCCGATGTTCATGCGGCGCGCGATCGGCCGGCGGGTTCGCTGCGCATCAATGTGCCGCGTGTCGCCGCCATGCGGTTCATCGCGCCGATCCTCGGAGACTTTCAGCGCGCCTATCCTGATATCGCGCTGACCGTCATCGTCGACGACACGCTGGCCGACATTGTCGAAGGCCGGTTCGATGCAGGAATCCGGCTCGGCGAACGGCTGGAGAAGGACATGGTGGCGGTGAAACTGAGCGAGGATTTGCAGATGGCCGCGGTGGCCGCTCCGGCCTATCTCGAGAACCGGGCCATACCTCGTCATCCGCAGGAACTGCACCAGCACCAATGCATCAAATTCGAATGGCCGGGCGGCGGCAATCTCTATCGATGGGAGTTCGCGCGCGGCAGACGGGCTCTGGAAATCGCCATCGAAGGCAGCCTGACCGTCAACGATACCGAGCTGATGCTCAATGCCGTGCTGGATGGCGTGGGCATTGCCTACATGTTTGAATACCAGGTTCGGCCCTGGATCGAGCAAGGCAGGCTGGTCCGTTTTCTGGAAGCCTGGTCGCCCAGCTTTCCAGGTTTCTATCTATACCACCCAAGTTCGCGGCACGTGCCGCCGGCCTTGCGGGCGTTCATTGATTTCATGCGGGCGAGGAGAGCAGTGAATAGTGAGTAGCACCGCTCTCGTTACAGCTTCGCCAAAAGCTCCGGCGTTGGCCAGCCGTCCACCGGCAGGCCAAGCCGTATCTGCTCCTTGCGGATCGCTTCGCGGGTGTTGGTGCCCAGAATGCCGTCGACCGTGCCGACGTCGTAGCCCCGCGCCTCGAGCTTGGTCTGCAGCGCCTTCATCTGCTCGTTGTTGAGGCCTTGGTCCGGGTTGCGCGGATCAAGCGCCGGCGCGCCGGCGAGCCGCGCGGCGAGGTTGGCCGCGGTCAGCGCATAGGTGAAGGACTGGTTCCATTCGAGATAGACGTCGAAATTGTCGTAAGTGAGGAAGGCCGGACCCTTGCGGCCCATGGGCAGCGCCAGGCCGGCCTTGAGGCCCATGTCGACAAGCGGCGAGCCGTCGGGATTGGTGACGCCCCACTGCGCCCACTGCGTCAGCGGCAATTTGTTGGTGCGCCCGGTCTGGTCCCAGGGCATCTCGTCGGGCACGTGCACTTCCTGGATCCAGGGTTCGTCACGCTTCCAGCCGCGCGACAGCACCTTGTTGGCCGTGGTCATGATCACGTCGGGCACGCTGTTGCGCAGGTCGATCTTGCCGTCGCCGTCGCCGTCGACGCCCCGAGCGAGATAATCCGAAGGCAGGATCTGCGTCTGGCCGATCTCGCCGGCCCAGGCGCCCTTGACGTCGGCCGGCAGCACGCCGCGATCGATCAGCTCCAGAAGCGGCACCAGCTGCTGGCGGAACAGCTGCGGGCGGCGGCAATCATGCGAAAGCGTCACCAGCGCGCTCAGCGTGTGGAAATCGCCCTGCACGGCGCCGAAATCCGTCTCCAGCGCCCAGAAGGCGGTGATGACCGGCGCCTGCACACCGAACTGCTGGTCGGCACGGGCGAAGACATCGGCGTATTTCTTCATGTTCGCCGCGCCTTGCTTCAGCCGGTAGGCCGAAATCATGCGGTTGGAGAACTCGATGAAGGTCTGGGTGAAGACGCCCTGGGCGCGGTCGCGCGCCAGCGCCCGCTCGTCAATGGTGGCATCCTCCAGCGCATCGAGACCGACGGCGCCGACACCGGCGGCCTTGGCTTCCGCCGCCACGCCCTGTTTCCAGGTTTCGAAATCGCCGCCGCATTCCTGCGCCATCGCCGGCAAGGCCGTGGCGCACAGGAATAGCGCCGCGAGGGCTTGGGAACGCAGTCGCATCAGCTTCCTTTCGAAACGAAGAGGGCATTGTCGTGCTTGGCTGGAAACCCAATGCCCCGGATTACGGGCGGTTGCACTCTTTACCGCTGGCTGTGTCGAAAAGCAGGCGGCAGGCCCGGTGTCAACGGGTGTTCTGCCGCAACCACTTATTCCCTGGGGCTTCGCTGCCGCTGCCCCCGGTTCAACGGGCGTCCTGCTGGAACAATGTGGTCCAGGGATTCGCTGCCGTTGAACCCGGTTCAACGGGAGTCTCGCTGGAGCAACTTGATCTAGGGATTCGCTGCCGTTGAACCCGGTTCAACGGGAGTCTCGCTGGAGCAACTTGATCTAGGGATTCGCTGCCGTTGAACCCGGTTCAACGGGAGTCTCGCTGGAGCAACTTGATCTAGGGATTCGCTGCCGTTGAACCAGGTATCAACGGGTGTTCTGCCGCAGCCACTTGTTCCATGCGGCTTCCGAGCCGTTGAAGACGTTGATGTCGGATTTGCCGGTCATGCCGGGAACGATGCCGGTTCCGGTGTATTGCCAGAAGGTGAAGGGGTGGCTGCCATATTTCTCGCGCGGATGGCCGGCGACCGAGCGCAACCAGTAGGCGTAGCCGCGGAAGGTCGACAGCTCGTTGTCGTCGAAGAAGTCGACAGAGGTGTAGATGATCGGCTTCTTGCCGTAATGCCGCTCGACGATCTGGAGGAAGGTGGTCATCTCCGCGCGCACCGTGGCGGCGTCGGGACGCAGCCGGCAGGTCGGCGATTTCGGGTTCCATTCCATGTCGAGAACCGGCGGCATGGCGGAGCGGTCGACGGGAACGTTCTGGATGAACCAGCGCGCCTGCTGGGCAGCCGGGGTGCAGAAATAGAAGAAATGATAGGCCGCGCGCGGAACGCCGGCGGCTTTCGTGCGCGCCCAGTGCTCGTTGAAATACTCGTCGAAGCGGTCGCCGCCTTCTGTGGCCTTGATGAAGGCGAAGGAAATGCCGCTCGCCTTGGCTGTCGGCCAGTCGACCGAGGTCTGGTACTTGGAGACGTCGGTGCCGTGAACGGCATAGTTCCAAGGCGCGCCGCTGTCCCATTCATGCGGCTTGGAATCCTCGAAGCGCGGCGCGCGTACGGCGACTGTCGGGCTGCTGGACCCGGGGGGCGACAACGGCGACAGATCGTCCACGGTCGAGCAGGCGCCAAGCAGCGTCAGCATGAAAAGGGCCGCAAGACGGCGCATCACAACTTCCAAGCCGGAAACAGCCGGTCGCTGATGGGTCTGTGAACCGATGGCCGACGATTGGTCGAGCCCCCTCCAGGCGATCGCCCCACAGCATCGCCCAGCCTATCCCTTTTCGTGCATGTCGTGGTCCCAAAACCGCTCAGCACTTTTGGGCGACATGCCTCCTGTGATCGCCGATCATGGTTGATAATCCGTTGACGGCGCTCGACAACAGCCCTGATTTTGCGGAAGCAATGGCGGCAATTCGATGACATAAGGGTCGGGCGAAAGCCCGGGAGGAAGCGGATGCGGTTCGTCGTCAAGATCGTCAAATGGCTGCTTGGCCTGATCGTTCTGGCGGTCGCCGCCCTGTTTGCCTGGCTCTACATCGCGCCGCCCGAACTGATCCGCGTCGGTTCGGGCTATTCGGCCAAGATCGTCTGCTCCAACGTCTTCATCGCCGGGCGCGATGCCAACGAAGTGCTTGCCGTAGACGTGCAGGCGCCCGGACACCCGCTGCTGCGGCTGATGCGGGTCTCGGTCGACAAGAACCGGGGCACGGTTTCGGCGGGCCTGCTGGGCTTCCTCGGCAAAAGCGAGGCGGTTTCCCGCGATGGGCTCGGCTGCGCCTCGATCCCCGACGGGGATGTCGGCAAGGCGCGGCGCACGACGGTCCATGTCGAGCCTTCGCCAACCAGCCAGGATACGCTGTGGCCCGAAGGCGAGCGTGTCGAGGCATCGCAGGATCCGGTGATTGCCAAGCTGCTCGACGATGCGGCGCTGACTGGTTCGGGCATGCGCGCGGTGGTCGTGGTCAAGAACGGCCGCGTCGTCGCTGAGCGCTATGGCGACGGCTTTTCGGCCAAGACGCCGCTGCTCGGCTGGTCGATGACCAAGACGGTGAATGCCGCGATCGTCGGCACGTTGGTCAAGGACGGCAAGATGGCCGTCGACAACAAGGGCCTGTTCGCGCCGTGGAAGGCGGACGGCCGCGCGGCGATCAGCCTTGCCGACATGATGGCGATGTCGAGCGGGCTGGAGTTCAACGAGGATTATGGCGACGTCGCCGATGTCACGCGCATGCTCTATCTCGAGCCCGACATGGCGGGCTTTGCCGAATCAAAACCGCTGGCGGGCGAGGTCGGCAAAGTATTTTCCTATTCGAGCGGCACGGCGGTGATGCTGTCGCGGCTCTGGCAGGACGCGATCGGCGACAAGGCCAAGGCGCTGACATGGCCACGCATGGCACTGTTTGGGCCGCTCGGCATGCACAGCGCCGTGCTTGAAACCGACGAGCAGGGCACTTTCGTCGGCTCGTCCTATCTCTATGCCACCGCGCATGACTGGGCGCGCTTCGGCCAGTTCCTGCTGCAGGGCGGGGTGTGGAACGGCAACCAGGTCCTGCCGACGGGCTTCGTCGACTGGATGCGCGAGCCGGCGCCCGTCTCGAAAGTCTACGGCAAGGGCCAGCTGTGGATCGAGGCGCCGGGCGATGAGGAAAACCCGGGCGCCGGCGTCGCGGCAGGCCTGCCCAAGGACACCTACTGGATGGAAGGGCATGACGGGCAGACCGTCGCCATCATTCCCTCGGAGCAACTGGTGATCGTGCGGCTGGGGCTGACACCGGCCAAGGTCGGTTATCGCCCACAGACGATGGTGGGGGCGCTGGTGAAGGCGCTGCACTAGAGCAATTCCAGGAAAAGTGTGTGCGGTTTTCCGTCCGGAATTGCGTCAAAACAAAGCTCTACCCTGAAATCTTGTCTATGCGGCTGTCGCCAAAGGCTTGGCGCGGTCAACACGTGCCCGCTCGTCGGGCGAATTCATAACCGCCCAAAGATCGCTGCGGCGTTGGACGTTCAGCCAGAAGTCCGGGCTGTTGCCAAACACCCGGGCCAGAATGAGCGCGGTTGCCGCCGTCACGTTGCGGCGGTCGTTGCACAATTCGTTCACATGCTTGCGCTGAACGCCCATCGCCTCGGCCAAAGCCGCCTGCGTCAAGCCGAGCGGCTGCATGAACTCTTCGGTGAGAATCTCGCCAACCGTTGTTGGCTTGCGTGCGGTCATCAACATGTTTCAGCTCACTTATAACTGTGGTCGTCGAGATAGATGTCCGACGCTTCACCGCGACCGCCGTCCCAGCGGAAGATCAGTCGCCACTGCTGGTTGACGCGGATCGAATGGAAGCCTTCGAGATTGCCGCGCAACTTCTCGAAATGGTTGCTGGGCGGTACGCGCAAATCCTGATCGACCGTGGCGTCGTCAATCATCTGGAGCTTGCGGAACAAGCGGCTTTCGAGATCGGACGGAATGTTGCGGGAGCGGGTGTCGTCTACAAAGAAAGCCCGCAGCCATCCGTCTCTAAAACCGACGATCATCACATGCTTCCAGTATGGAGATAATGTACCACTCCTGGGGTCACATAACAATGTGCGATCTGGTTGATCGTAGTATCCATCGCTTCATCGGCGGATGGTGCGCCGTCCCAACAGCAATGTTAGCTGGCGATCTTGATCATCGCCAGCCAGGCGTAACCGCGATAAAGCGTGCGGAAACGGAAGGTTGCGCCGGTTCGCCGAGATTCCGATTCCAGAACTTCGCGCAGCGATTCACGCGGCGTTACGTGGAATTTTTTCAGCCAACCGCGCAGCAAGGTACGGAACCAGCCCGGTAGGCCTTCCTGCTGGCCGAAATCGACGATGTGCAGCGAGCCGTTGGGGGATAGTGCGGCGAGTGCCGCCGACACCGTCTTTTCCCAGCCTGGGATCATCGACAGCGAATAGGAGACGAAGACGCGGTCGAAGCGCTCGATGCCGTAAAGTGCCGCGGCGTCGAAATCGGTGGCGTCGCCTCGTGTCAGCGTTACGTGGCCGGACAGGCCTTCGCGGTCGATCGCCTTGCCGGCCGTCTCCAGCATCTCGGCCGAGATATCCAGGCCGAAGAAGCGGGCATCAGGGTAGCGGCGGGCGGCCAGGATGATGTTGCGGCCGGTGCCGCAGCCGAGTTCCAGCACGGTGCCGCCTTGCGGCACCTCAAGCCCATCGATCAGCCGGTCGCGGCCGAGCAGATAGTATTTGCGAGTCAGGTCATAGATGTGGCGCTGCCAGTGGTAGACGCCGTCCATCAGTTCGGCATGATTGGCCTTGAATTCGGGGCTGGCCGGCAGCTCGGTCATGCTCATGCCGTGCGCTTCACATAGAGGTGGAAGCCGCCATAGATGGCCGAACGGTCGCGTGCCGAGAATTCGCGCGACGCCTCGTCCTGATAGTCCCACTGGTCGAGCAGCGAGGTCGAGACGCGGCCTGGCAGCAGGCTGGGCTCGGCGGCGGTGCGGAAGATGACGCGGGCGCCTGCGGAGGCGGTGCGGCTGATTTCCGACCACAGCGCGTTGAGCTGGTCATCGGTCATCCAGTCCTGCGCATCGAGCAGGATGAAGCGATCGACGGTGCCCGCGTCCTTGCCGGCGAGGAATTCGATCAGATTGGCATGGTGGATGGCGACGCGGTCGATATTGCCGCGGATGGTTTCGTAGTTCTGCTTTTCCAGATAGGCGGGCAGGGCGGCCTCACCGGGATTTGGATAGCGGCGGGCAAAAGCCTGCCAGGCGAAATAATTGTTTTCCAGGGGAAAATCGCAGGCGAGCTTTTCCAGCCGGGCCTTCAGAACGCTGGCCATGGTGCCGTCGCCTGAGGTGATCAGGGAATCGTACTGCGCCGGCGGAATGCCGAGGCCGAACAGCGAGGCCTTACGCGAGGTCGCCCATTTCAAAAGCTTCTTGTCGAAGACCGGCGCCAGCTCCTCGTTGAAGAAGCGGCGCTGCTCGCCGATATTCCTGGCTTCCATCATGTGGGCCGGGTTGACGCCGAAGAATTTCGCCGTGCGATGGCCCATGGCGATGAACAGGCCGAGCAGGCCGGTCTGGTAGAAATTGCGGTCGAAGACGGCGATGCGCCGGCGACCACGCCAGTTGCGGCGCTCCCAATAGTGGCGGCTGACCGGATCGAGATGCGGCGCAATAAAGCGGTCATAGGCTTGCGAATTGTGGCTGGTGTCGGCGGCGCCGAAAAAGCGGAACAGATCGCCCTGCGAGGGCAGACGGCGCACCGCCTCCAGCTTCATGCGGTTCAGCGCGATGTGGGCGGCGTTGAGGTCGACGGCGTCGATCCGTGCCGGCGAACGGGTGAGGTAGGCGAGGATGTTGCAGCCGCCGGAAGCGATTGTGACGATGCGATGGCCCTGACCAAGCTGCATGGCCTCCATGTCGACATCGGGGTCTTCCCAGATCTGCGGATAGACGAGGCCGGAAAACAGGAAGGCGAACAGCCGCTCGGAGATGCCGGCTTTGGAAAGCGCGCGGTTCTGGTAGACGGCCTTTCCAACTTCCTTGCCGCGGCGAAAAACCAGATCCGAGGAGACGTCCGTCATGGCAAAGTGATTCCCCATTTGCTTTGGCGCAAGCGGGTAGCGCAGCGTCATGACAGGCCGGTGACAGCCTGTTGACGTGTTCTTTACAGCTTGCCAAAGCCCCCCGGCGTCGGCGTCGCCAGGATCACAGCATCACCGGCCTCGAGCACGGTCTGGTCGCAGGCCTTCAGCATCTCGGTCGTGCCGTCCTTGCGGCGGATCCTGGTCGAGCCGACCTCGCCATCGCCGCCGCCGTCCAGCCCCTGCGGCGGGCGGTTGCGGTGCGAGGACAGGATCGCGCATTCCATTTTCTCGAGGAAGCGGATGCTGCGTTTGGTGCCGTCGCCCGCACTCCATTTGCCCTTGCCGCCGGATCCCTCGCGGATGTGGAAATCCTCCAGCACCACGGGAAAGCGCAATTCCAGCACCTCCGGATCGGTGAGGCGCGAATTGGTCATGTGGGTGTGTACGCCGGAGGTGCCGGCAAAGCCGCGGCCGGAGTTCATATGGCCGGCCGGCGAGCCTGAGCAGATCGTCTCGTAGTACTGGTACTTCTTGTTGCCGAAGGTCAGGTTGTTCATCGTTCCCTGCGCGTTGGCCATGGCGCCCATGGCGCCGAACAGCGCGTTGGTAACATGCTGCGAGGTCTCGACATTGCCGGCGACGACGGCGGCGGGGTAGGCGGGCTTCAGCATGCAGCCGTCGGGAATGACGATGTTGATGGGTCTGAGGCACCCGGCATTCATCGGGATCATGTCCTCGACCATGACACGGAAGGCATAGAGGACCGCGGCGCGGGCCACCGGCTCCGGTGCGTTGAAATTGTTCTTCATGACTGGCGAGGTGCCGGTGAAGTCGACCGTCGCTTCGCGCTTTTGCCGGTCGACCGATATCTTCACCTTGATCACCTGGCCGGTGTCGGTGGGATATTCATAGGCCGATGTGTCGGGCAACCGCTCGATCACCCGCCGCACGCTCTCGGCGGCGTTGTCCTGGACGTGGCCCATATAGGCCTCGACGACATCGAGGCCGAAATGCGCGACCATCTTGCGCAGTTCGGCGACGCCTTTCTCATTGGCGGCGATCTGCGCCTTGAGGTCGGCGATGTTCTGGTGCGGATTGCGGGCCGGGTAAGGATGGTCGGTGAGCAGCGCATGCAGCTCTTTTTCACGGAACCTGCCGCGGTCGACGATGCGGAAATTGTCGAACAGCACGCCTTCCTCGTCGACCGTGGTGGCGAGCGGCGTCATCGAGCCGGGGGCGGTCCCGCCTATATCGGCGTGGTGGCCGCGCGAGGCGGCCCAGAACAGGATCTCTTTCTGGGCGTCGTCGAAGACCGGCGTCACCACGGTAATGTCGGGCAGATGCGTGCCGCCATTGTACGGTGCGTTCAAGGCAAAGACGTCGCCCGGGTGGATGTCGCCCGAGTTCAGCCGGATGATGGTTTCGACCGAGCGGTCCATGGAGCCGAGGTGCACCGGCATGTGCGGCGCGTTGGCGACCAGCGCCCCGGTGTGGTCGAAGACGGCGCAGGAGAAATCCAGCCTTTCCTTGATGTTGACGGAATAGGCGGTGTTCTGCAGCGTGACACCCATCTGCTCCGCGATCGACATGAACAGGTTGTTGAAGACTTCCAGCATCACCGGGTCGGCGTCAGTGCCAAGGGCGGCGGCGCGCGCTTTCCTTGCGGTGCGGCGGATCACGACATGGTTGAGGTTGGTGATTTCGGCCTGCCAGCCCGGTTCGACGACAATGGTCTGGTTCGGTTCGATGATGAGAGCGGGGCCTGCGACCAGATTGGATGGGCGCAGGTTTTCGCGACGATGGATGCCGGCTTCATGCCACCGGCCTTCGGTGTAGATGCGCCGCGTTCCGGAAGCGCCGGCTTCAACCCGTGCGGGTCCGGCGGGCGCGTAGGCTTCGGCGCTGCTCTCGCCGATTTCGCTGCCCTCGACGCCGACCGTCTCGACGATCATCGGCTTGTCGTCATAAACGAAGCCGAATTGCGCCTTGTGGGCGATTTCGAAGTCGCGCTTTGCCTGGAAAATCGAGTCGCTTTCGAAATTCACCGGCAGCGTCGTGTCGGTACCATCATAGCGGATGTGCAGGACGGGCTTGGCGGCCACGGCGTCCTCGGCGATGCCTTGCACGGCCAATTCGGCGATCACGGCCTTTTTCAAGGTGGCGATGAGGCCGGCGATCTCGGTTCGGGACTCCTCGGCAAGCGGCATGAGCAACGCCTGTTGGCGCGAGGCAAAGACCGACGCCAGGCCGATACCATAGGCCGAAAGCAGGCCGGAGAAGGGGTGGATCAGCACCGCTTCCATGCCGAGCGCATCGGCGACCAGGCATGCGTGCTGGCCGCCGGCGCCACCAAAACAGTTCAAGAGATATTCGGTGACATCGTAGCCGCGCTGCACGGAAATCTTCTTGATGGCGTTGGCCATGTTCTCGACGGCGATGGTGACGAAGCCCTCGGCAACCGCTTCCGGCGAGCGACCGTCACCGATCTGGTCGGCCAGGGCCGCGAATCTTGCGCGCACGGTCTCGACGTCGAGCGGCTGGTCCTGGCCGGGGCCGAAGATCGCCGGGAAGAAATCGGGCTGCAATTTGCCGAGCATCACATTGGCGTCGGTGACGGCGAGCGGGCCGCCGCGCCGGTAGGCGGCGGGGCCGGGATTGGCGCCCGCGGAATCCGGTCCGGCGCGAAAACGGCCGGCCTCGTAATGCAGGACCGAACCGCCGCCGGCAGCGACGGTGTGGATGCGCATCATCGGCGCGCGGACGCGCACGCCGGCGACTTCGGTGTCGAAGGCGCGCTCGTACTCGCCATCGTAATGGGCAACGTCGGTGGAGGTGCCGCCCATGTCGAAGCCGATGACTTTTTCGAAGCCGGCGAGCTTGGCCGTCTCGACCATGCCGACGACGCCACCGGCGGGACCCGACAGCAGCGCGTCCTTGCCCTGGAACATGTCGGCGGCGGTGAGGCCGCCCGACGACATCATGAACATCAGGCGAGGGGTTTGGTCGCTCTCGCGCGCCGCGCCCAGCTCTCCCGCCACCCTTTGCACATAGCGCGACAGGATGGGCGAGAGATAGGCGTCGACCACGGCGGTGTCGCCGCGGCCGACCAGCTTGATCAGCGGCGAGACCTCATGGCTGACCGAGACTTGGGCGAAACCGATCTTGCGGCAGACCTTTGCCACCGCCTTCTCGTGATCGGGGTATTTCCAGGCATGCATGAAGACGATGGCGACGGCGTCGATGCCGTCTGCCTTGGCCTGCTCGATCGCCGGTCGGCAAGCGGCGATGTCGAGCAACTGTTCGACGCGGCCGTCGGCGAGCACGCGCTCGTTGATCTCGATGACACGCTCATAAAGCTGCTCGGGAAGGATGATCTCCTTGGCGAAGATGTCGGGCCGTGCCTGGTAGGCGATCCTCAGCGCGTCGCGGAACCCTTTGGTGATGAGTAGGAGCACGCGGTCGCCCTTGCGCTCCAGAAGCGCGTTGGTGGCGACCGTAGTGCCCATCTTGATGTCGCCGATCAGTCCGGGCGGGATCGTGGCGCCCGTTTCAACGCCAAGCAGGTCGCGGATGCCCTGGATGGCCGCATCGGCATAGGCTTCGGGATTCTCCGAAAGCAGCTTGCGCGGATGCAGCCGCCCTTGCGGGTCACGGCCGATGACATCGGTGAAGGTGCCGCCCCGGTCGATCCAGAAATCCCATTTCGCGGCCATGGCTGTAGTCTCCGGCTTTTTCGTTTTCAGCTTTCGTTGTTAATGCGCCAAGGCGCCGGCAGCAACGCATCCCGTTGATGTTACACGCGGAAACGCAACGTTACGAAACTCATGGCCGCGTGGCGCATTTCCTCTGTAACCGTTCACTGCGATGTGAGCGTGTGTTGAAGGAGAGATATTATGAAACAGCTCATTCTGGCTTCCGTGTCCGCCCTTGCCCTGCTGGGCGTCGCGGCCTGCAGCGACAGCGGCAAGGGCACTGACACCACCACCACGCAGAGCACCAATCCGCCGGCTGCGGAGCAGCCGATGAAGCCTGCGGCTCCGGCCGATAAGTCGACCAAGCCCGCCGAGCCGGCTCCGGCAACGCCTGCTCCTGCGCCCGCGCAGTAGTTTGTAGTGAGTAAGCAGTAAGTGTGTCTTGGGAGGAAGGCCGGCCCTGTGCCGGCCTTTTCTCGCAGGCCGACCCATCGACTTGTCGGGATGCGTGTCGTTCACAACCCCGTTATTGGCTTGATAGCATGGACCGGTTCGCTCTAAGAAGCGGCCATGTCGATTTGGGACCGCCTCGGCGACTTCATCACGCGGGTATCGTCTTCAGCCTCGTCGGGCGTTGCCGATGTCGTGGAGGCCGTGCGCACGGTGTTCTCCGGCGATGCGGACCTGCGCCGCCGCGTCGCCTTTTCAGTGGCGATGATCGCGCTCTCGGCCAAGATGGCAAAAGCAGACGGCATCGTCACCCAGGATGAGGTGCGCGCCTTCCAGGAAATCTTCGAAGTGCCGCCGAAGGAGACGCGCAACGTCGCGCGGCTGTTCGATCTCGCCCAGCGGGACGTGGCTGGTTTCGAAACCTATGCCGAGCGCATGGCGCAATTATGCGGATCCGGGCATTCCAATTGCGTGATGCTGGAAGACATACTCGACGGCCTGTTCCACATCGCAAAGGCCGATGGGCTGGTGCATGAACGCGAAGGCATCTTCCTGCACCGTATCGCCGAGATCTTCCGCATCGACGAGGCGCATTACGAGTCGATCCTGGCCCGGCACGTCAATCTTGGCGCCGGCGACCCCTATGTCGTGCTCGGCATCGAGCGCGGCAGGCCGTTTGAGGAGGTCAGGAAGCGTTACCGCAAGCTGGTTTCCGACAACCATCCCGACCGGCTGATCGCGCGCGGCCTGCCGCAGGAATTCATCAAGATTGCCACGACCAGGGTCGCGGCGATCAACGCCGCCTATGAGATGATCGAGCGGGGCCTGCGGCACGCATGAGCGGCTTCCTGCCCGACGAGCCGAGCGCCGAGGTCAGGGTGTCGCCGAATTTCGGGCCAAGGCGCGATGTGCTGAAACCCGACATGATCGTCCTGCACTATACCGGCATGGCGACGGGGGCCGGAGCGGAAGCGTGGCTGTGCGATCCGGCGAGCGAGGTTTCATCCCACTATCTCGTCCATGAGAATGGCCACATCGTGCAGATGGTCAGGGAAAGCGACCGCGCCTGGCATGCCGGCAAGAGTTCCTGGTTCGGACGCACCGATATCAATTCCTGCTCTGTGGGCATCGAGATCGTCAATCCTGGCCATTCGCTGGGCTATCCCGGGTTTCCCCGGCGCCAGATCGAGGCGGTGATCGGTCTGTGCAAGGGAATTGCCGCACGGCATGCGATCCCCGCCATGCGGGTGCTGGCGCATTCCGACGTGGCGCCGGGCCGCAAGATCGATCCGGGCGAGAAGTTCCCGTGGGCCGCCCTGTTCAAGGCCGGTGTCGGCCATCTCGTGCCGGCGGCTCCCATCAGGCGCGGAGCCGCGTTGAAGGCCGGCGAACGCGGTGCCGATGTCGAAGCGCTGCAGTCGATGCTGGCGCTCTATGGCTATGGCGTTGAGATATCAGGCATTTTCGACCACCAGACACAAATTGTCGTCGAGGCCTTCCAACGGCATTTCCGGCCCCGTCTGATCGACGGGCTGGCCGATGGCTCGACCATGCGCACGCTGCAGAACTTGCTTGCCTCCGTGAGCGGCTGACGCGGCGGCAAGGTGTCGCCCAAGTAATCTTTTCCACTGCCAGGTTACAAACTGTCACTCAAAGTGACTTGCCCCGCCTTCATTGGCGCCAATTCGGGCCTCAAAGGGCAATTCGTACAGTTTGTCGGACCTCTAGCCCCCAGATGTTCCGATATTAATCAAGCCGCACCGCGCGAACATCTTCGCGTGGTCCAGACAGAACAGGATCACATGCAGAAATTGACCGTTGTAACGGCAGCTCTTGCTGCCGGCGTAATGACTTTTGCCTTCAGCGCGGCTGATGCCGCGCCGTTGAGCCCACGAGCCGATGAAGGGCTCGTCGCGGCGACCGCCAAAGGCAAGGCCATTTCGGCCAAAAGCAGCAGGAGTGTGAAGGCGACGGCGAAGCAGGCTTCCGCGAAGGTCGAAAAGGCCAGCTGGGCCAAGGCGAAGAAATCCTCCGCCAAAAGGCAGACGAAGCGTGGCCGCAAGACCGTCGACATGACGACAACGGCATCGATCGGTCTCAGGAATGTCGCCGCGTCGACGGCAGCCGTGGCCAGCAGCAGCCAGTATTCCGCGATCGTTGCCCGCTATGCGGCAAGCTACGGCGTTCCGGTGTCGCTGGCCAATGCCGTCATCACCATCGAGAGCAACTATCGGCCGAACATGGTCGGCAGTGCCGGCGAGATCGGCCTGATGCAGGTCAAGCCGGCGACGGCGCGGATGATGGGCTACAACGGTTCGGCCAAGGGCCTGTTCGATCCCGACACCAACATCAAATACGGCATGAAGTATCTCGCTTTGGCGCAGAACCTTGGCGGTGGCACGACCTGCGGCACGATCCTGAAATACAATGCCGGCCATGCCGCGACGCGGATGAACCCGGTCTCGGCCGCCTATTGCAGCAAGGTCAAGGTTCAGATGGCCGCCCTTTGATCGCAAGTTGCGAGAGCCGGCGGACAAGCCGGCTTTTTCATTTGCGTTTTCCCGGCTGAACCCCTTTATACGCCTTGCCAGCTGGCTGGGCGGCCGCACTCGCAAACGCCGAAAGGCCGCAAGTGAGGAAAGTCCGGGCTCCATGGAGACACGGTGCCGGTTAATGGCCGGCGGGGGCGACCCCAGGGAAAGTGCCACAGAAAGCAAACCGCCACGACTTTGTCGGGGTAAGGGTGAAAGGGTGGGGTAAGAGCCCACCGCGCGACTGGCAACAGGAGCGGCACGGTAAACCCCACCGGGAGCAAAACCGAATAGGGGCGGTGCGAGGGGAAACCCTCGAGGGCTGTTTCCGGCTCACCGTCCGGGTAGGTTGCGTGAGGCGCATGGCAACATGCGCCCAAGATGAATGGCCGCCACGTTCTCGTCCCGCGAGGGGCGAGGGCCATACAGAACCCGGCTTACAGGCCAGCTGGCAGTTTCGTCCTCGAAGAGAAGTCCTTTGAGATCAGCAGGTTGCGCCCTCGGGCGCGCCTGTCGATTCAAGTCTTTTCGGCGTTCGCCTGTAAGAACCAAGCCCGGCCGTCGCTCGAAGCTGGTGCGATTAGCCGCCGATCCCGTTCAGCGACGTCTCGATGGCCTTCCAGAGCTCTTCCACCGGTTCGCAGCCGACCGACAGGCGAACAAAGCCGGGCGGTACGGCATCGCCTCGCTTCGAGCGTCGTTCGGCCGAAGTGTGGACGCCGCCGAAGGAGGTCGCGGCCTCTATCAATGGGCAATTGTTGATGAAATCCTCGGCTTTGTCCTCCGAGGCGAGTTCGAAGGAGATGAGGAAGCCGAAGCGCTCCATCTGGGCGCGGGAAAGGTTGTGCGACGGGTCGCCGTTCAGGCCGGGAAAACGCAGGCCGCGCACCGCGCGATGTTCCTTCAACCGCTGCGCGATCGTTTCGGCGGACGAGCACATGCGGTCGAAGCGCACCTCCAGTGTTTCGAGGCCGCGATGCACCAGCCAGGCTTCGAACGGTCCGGGAATGCCGCCGGCCATTGCGCGCCAGTTCGTCACCTTGGATATGATGTCAGCGTCGCGGCTGGCGACGTGGCCGAACAGTACATCCGAATGGCCGTTGACCGCCTTGGTGTCGGCGGAGACGACGATATCGGCGCCGAAGTCGAGCGGACGCTGACCGAATGGCGTCATCGTCGTGTTGTCGACGACAAGGGCCCCGCCTTGTTCGTGGACAGCCTTGGCGATCGCCGAGATGTCGCAGATATCCAGCCGCGGATTGGATGGGGTTTCCACGAAGACCAGCGAATAGCCTTTGAAACCGCCGTCAAGGAAGGTCGGCGTCGGCCTGGTATCGCAGGTGATGCCGAGCGGCTTCAGGAAGCGTTCGGCCATCGCGCGCGTCGCGTGATAACCGTCCGCCGGCAGGAGCACGCGGTCGCCTGATTTCAGGAGCGCGAAAAACACCGAGGAAATCGCGCCCATTCCAGAGGGAAAACTCACGCATTGCGCGTCTTCCAAATGGCCGAGCACATGTTCCACGGCGCGCCAGGTTGGATTGTCGTAGCGGCCATATTGATCGACCCCGGTCTCGACGCCCGGCGTGTGAAAGATCGAAGCCATGGTCAGCGGCAAGGGGATCGGATCGCCGTTGGCGAAATCGCGGCTGCGCAAATGAGAAAGTTCGGCGGCGCGTGAATTTGCCGTCTCGGACATGAGCTCGATCCTTGTTTTCTGGGCGGAAGACGTCGCTCGACGCTATGCGCGCGGGTGATCGGCGGCAAGCCACCTCTTTTGGGCCAGCGGGCTCTAAACGGTTCGTTAGGCTTAATGATCCATAAAGACGAGACGTGCCGTAACGGCTGCTCGGAATGGTTGCGGCGCGTGTTTGTGAAGCCTATTCCCGTTGACGCCCATAGTGCCCCATGATATCCCATCGAGACATCAAAGCCTTCGTTCCGCGTCAGGGTAAAGCGTACGCCAATCGGGCAGCCGCTGCGGCTGCGCGTTTGCCGGTTTTTGCCCGTGCGGGCGAGGCTGATACGGGGCAGGGAACGCGCTGCGGCGGCGCGTGCAAGACGACAAAGAGGGGTGCGGCGGCGCAAGCGGCTGTAACGTTTAATGGACCGGTTTCTGTCGAACACGGTGAGCAGGATCGATGCGAAGGGGCGGGTGTCCGTTCCGGCGCATTTCCGCGCCGTCGTGCAGAAGCGCGGCTATTCGGAACTCTATGCACTGCGCTGCCTGGACCTGCCGGCAATGGATGTCGGCGGGCTCGACCTGCTCGACCGCTACGAGCAGCGCATCGCGCAGGAGGATCCCTTCCTGCAGACGGCGGACGACATGTCGTTCTTCTGCCATGGCGACGGAGCGTTCCTGAAGCTCGACCAGGACGGCCGCATCACGATGAGCGATTTCATTCGCGAGCATACCGGCATTTCGGCGGAGGTGGCCTTTGTCGGGCGCGGCAATTTCTTTCAGATCTGGGAGCCGGGACGGCTTGCGGCCTATGGGGCGCAGGCGCGGGCCAGGCTTTTGCAGCTTCGGCAGGGGACGAAGCCTGGGGAGCGACCGGAATGACGGTGGGCGACGGCGATGACATCCACGCCGTTGGCGGATCGGTCCGCCACATTCCGGTCCTCCTTGGCGAAGTGCTCGAGGCACTGGCGCCGGCGGAGCGCGACATCATCATCGACGGCACGTTCGGCGCCGGCGGCTACACCAGGGCTATTCTGGCGACCGGCGCTTCCGTCGTGGCGATCGACCGCGATCCCGATGCCATCGCCGCCGGCCGCGATCTCGAGGTACAATCGGGCGGCAGGCTGAGACTGGTGCAGGCGCCGTTCTCGACGCTGGACGAACATGTCGAAAGCGCCGACGGCGTTGTGCTCGACATTGGCGTTTCCTCCATGCAGCTCGACCAGGCCGAGCGCGGCTTTTCCTTCCGTTTCGACGGGCCGCTCGACATGCGCATGGCGCAGGCGGGCCTGAGTGCTGCCGATGTCGTCAACAGTTTCAAGCCGGGCGATCTTGCCCGCATCTTCGGCTTCCTCGGCGAGGAGCGCCACGCCGGCCGCATCGCCCGCATGATCGAAGCGCGCCGCGAAAAGAAGCCGTTCGAGGGCACGTTGGAACTGGCCGACGCCATCGAGACGCATATTGGCCGCGCGCCGAAGGACAAGATCCACCCGGCGACCCGCGTCTTCCAGGCGCTGCGTATCTACGTCAATGACGAACTCGGCGAACTGGCCAAGGCGTTGTTCGCTGCCGAACGTGCATTGAAGCCCGGCGGACGCCTGGTGGTGGTGACGTTCCATTCGCTGGAAGACCGCATCGTCAAGCGCTTCATCGCCGACCGCGCCGACGTCGCCACCGGCTCACGTCATCTACCCGAGGCGCAGGCGCGCACGGCGACCTTCCGCAAGGCCGGCGGCGGCGTGACGGCGGGCGACGCCGAGGTCGCTGCCAATCCGCGCGCCCGCTCGGCAAGGCTGCGCGCGGCGATCCGCACCGAGGCGCCGGCGCGCGCCGGTGATTTTTCGATTTTCGGCCTTCCAAAGCTTCCCGGCATCGATCGCCCGGGGGAGAGGTAAGCACGTGTTCCGTACCAGCGACATTGTCCTGATCGCCGTCATGGTTTCGGCGGCGGCCCTGACCTACAAGACCAAGCGCGAGGCCGAGGACCAGTTGGCGGCGGTGCAGAAGATCCACAACCAGATACGCTATGAGGAGGAGACGATCGACCTGCTCAAGGCCGACTGGAGCCTGCTCACCCAGCCGTCGCGGCTGCAGAAGCTCGCTGAACTCTACAAGTCGCAGCTCGCACTCGAGCCGGTTAGCGCGCGCCAGATCGTCGGCCTGAGCGATCTGCCGGCCAAGGCCCTGGACATCCAGGACATTCTGAACGGACGCCAGGGCGGCATGGCCGACAATTCCGACAAGGCGCCTGCGGACGGCAAGGATCCCGTCGTGACCGGAGGCATCGCCCAATGATCGGCAAACTGCTGAAGCGTCGCGCCAGGACGGGTGAAGATGGATCGATCGTCGTCGAGGGCGCCCGCAAGGCGACCGGCGGCAAGGGCAAGGCGCGCATCGTGATGACGATGGCGGTGTTCTTCGGCATCTTCTCGACCATTTCTGGGCGGCTGGTCTATCTCGGCTTCCAGACGCCTGACCTGTCGGGCGGCCCACAGAGCCGGATCACCGCCTCGCGGCCCGATATTGTCGACCGCAATGGCGAAGTGCTTGCGACCGACATCAAGACAGCGTCGCTCTTCGCCGAGCCGCGCCGCATCGTCGATGCCGACGAGGCGATCGAGAAGCTGTCGACCGTGCTGCCCGAGATCGATTACGAGCAGACCTACCACAAGCTCAAGAGCGGCGCCGGCTTCGTCTGGCTGCAGCGGCAGCTGACGCCCAAGCAGCAGGCCGACATCATGCAGCTCGGCATTCCCGGTTTCGGCTTCCGCACGGAGAAGCGCCGTTTCTATCCGAGCGGCGAAACCTCGTCCTACATTGTCGGCCTGACCAACATCGACAACCAGGGCATCTCCGGCATGGAGAAATATATCGACGAGCAGGGCCTGAGCGACCTGCAGGCGTCGGGCCTGGCGGTGGCCAAGGATCTCAAGCCGGTGAAGCTGTCGATCGATCTGCGCGTCCAGCATGTGGTGCGCGACGAAATCGCCGCCGGACTGGAGCGCTATCGCGCAATCGGCGCCGGCGCCGTCGTGCTCAACGTCAAGACCGGCGAAGTGATCGCCATGGCCTCGGTGCCGGATTTCGATCCGAACAACCCTTACAATGCACAGGAGAAGGACCGGCTGAACCGTATGTCGGCGGGCCTCTATGAGATGGGCTCGACCTTCAAGAGCTTCACCTCGGCCATGGCGCTCGATTCCGGCAAGGCGACGATGAACAGTCGTTTCGACGCTTCGCATCCGATCCGGGTCGGCCATCAGGCCATTCACGATTTCCACGGCAAGAACCGTGTGCTGTCGCTGCCGGAGGTGTTCCTCTATTCGTCCAACATCGGGTCGGCCAGGGAGGCCGAACTGGTCGGCATCGAAGGCCACCGGGAATTCCTGCATCGTCTTGGCATTCTGGAAAGGATGCAGACCGAACTGCCGGAAGTCGCCCGTCCGACCGAACCGAAGGTCTGGAAACAGGTTAATTCGTTCACCATCGCCTTCGGTCATGGCGTGTCGACGACGCCGCTGCAGGCGGCTGTTGGCTGCGCGGCGCTGATGAATGGCGGCTATTTGATGAATCCGACCTTCCTGGTGCGCACCCAGCAGGAGGCAATGGCGATCGCCAAAAAAGTCGTCAGCGAAAAGACGGTCGAGGGCATGCGCTACCTCTATTCGCTCAACGCCGAGAAGGGTTCGGCCAGGAACGCCAGAGTCCCCGGCTACCGAGTTGGCGGCAAGACCGGAACGGCTGAGAAGGTCATTAACGGTCGCTACTCTAAGGAATTGAATTTCAACACCTTCGTCGCCGCCTTCCCGATAGAGGATCCACAATATCTGGTGTTTACGATCGCCGATGCTCCCCACCCGGAAAAGCCCGGGATGACCGACGTCGCGGCCGCGAATGCGGGGGTCATGGCGGGTAATATCATCAGACGGTCGGCAGCCATGCTTGGCGTGAAACCAGATTTCAGCCATGAAAATGGTGCAACGTTGGTTTCCTATGAGTGATTCTTAGGGCGCGCCGGCGACTGCGCGCTATTTTATTGCGGTGAACGGAACTCGATGAAGCTCAGAGATCTAGCCGGTGTCCTGCCAGTCGAAGGAACAGCTTCCGCCGATCTGGAGGTTACCGGGATTTCGTCCGATTCCCGCCAGGTAAAACCGGGCGTCGTCTTTTTTGCGCTCGCCGGCACCAAGGCGGACGGTGCGGCCTACGCTGCCGACGCAGCCAGGCGCGGCGCGCTGGCGGTCGTGGCAGGCAAAAGCAATTCCGTTGCCGGACTGCCGGTTCCAGTGCTGACAGTCGACGATCCGCGCCTGGCGCTGGCGCTGAGTGCTGCCCGCTATTTCGGGAAGCAGCCGCGGACTATGGTGGCTGTGACCGGCACCAGCGGCAAGACCTCGGTCGCCGCCTTCACCAGGCAGATCTGGGAGCAGGCGGGTTATGCGGCGGCGTCGATCGGCACCACCGGCGTGGTGGCGCCCGGCCGCAACGAGTATGGCTCGTTGACCACGCCCGATCCGGTCGCCCTGCACCAATTGCTGCGGGAATTGGCCGATGCCGGCGTCACCTATGCTTCGATGGAAGCCTCCAGCCATGGGCTCGACCAGCGCCGCCTCGACGGCGTGAAGCTCGCAGCCGGCGGCTTCACCAATCTCGGCCGCGACCACATGGATTACCATCCGACGGTCGAGGATTATCATCGCGCCAAGCTGCGCCTGTTCGACACGCTGCTGCCGAAGGGCGCGCCGGCGGTCATCTTCGCCGACGATCCGTGGTCGGCGCCGACCATCCAGGCGGCACAGGCAGCCGGGCTCAATGTGCTGACGGTTGGCCGCCATGGCGATTTCCTCACGCTGAAGCGGGTCGAGCACGAACGCCATCGCCAGCGCGCTGAGGTCGAGGCCGAGGGTGTGCTTTACGAAATCGACCTGCCGCTGGCCGGCGATTTCCAGATTTCGAATGCGCTGGTCTCGGCGGGGCTTGCCATTTCAACTGGAACGCCTGTCGCCAAAGCATTGGCCGCATTGGAAAAATTGAAGGGGGCGCCGGGCCGGCTCGATCTCGTCGGCACCACGGTCAGTGGTGCGCCGGTCTATGTCGACTATGCCCACAAGCCCGATGCGCTGGAAAACGTGCTGGCTTCGGTGCGCCCGTTCACCACCGGCCGCGTCATGGTCGTGTTCGGCTGCGGCGGCGACCGCGACCGGGGCAAAAGGCCGATCATGGGCGAGATCGCGACCCGGCTTGCCGATGTCGTCATCGTCACCGACGACAATCCGCGCTCCGAAGTGCCCGAGACGATCCGCGCCGCCATTCTGGCTGCTGCCCCGGGCGCCATCGAAATCGGCGACCGGCGCAAGGCGATCCACGAGGCTGTCGGCATGCTTCATGCCGGCGACACGCTGATCGTCGCCGGCAAGGGGCACGAGGAAGGCCAGACGATCGGCTCCGAAACCTTGCATTTCTCCGACCACGAGGAAGTCCGCGCGGCGCTGCGGGAGCGTGCCGCATGAGTTTGCTGTGGACCTCCGACGCGCTGGTTGCCGCCATGGACGGGCGGCCGCTCGGGCCTATGCCCGAGGGCATATCGGGCATTTCGATCGACAGCCGCAGCCTGCAGCCGGGTGACGCCTTCTTCGCCATCAAGGGCGAGGCGATGGATGGCCACGACTTCGCCACCGCGGCCATCAAGGCCGGCGCCGGCGTGCTGGTGGTGGCGGAAGGCAAGCTGCCGTCGCTCGGCCGGCTGACGGCGCCGATCATCGTCGTTGAGGACGTGCTGGTCGCGCTGGAAAAGCTCGGTGTGGCGGCGCGTGCCCGCTCGCAAGCCAAGATTATCGCGGTGACCGGTTCGGCCGGCAAGACCACCACCAAGGAAGCGCTGCGCCATGTGCTGTCGGCGGTCGGCAAGGTGCATGCTTCGGCACAGTCCTTCAACAACCATTGGGGGGTGCCGCTGACGCTCGCGCGCATGCCCGATAACTGCGACTATGCCGTGTTCGAGATCGGCATGAACCATCCCGACGAGATCCGGCCGCTGGTGAAGATGGTGCGGCCGCATGTCGCCATCGTCACCATGATCGCGGCGGCGCATCTCGGCTTCTTCCGCAATCTCGACGAGATCGCCAAGGCCAAGGCCGAGATTTTCGAGGGGCTGGAGCCCGAAGGCGCCGCCGTCCTCAACCGCGACGATGGCCGCTTCAAGCTGCTCGACAAGATGGCGCATGCCGCCGGCGTCGAGCATGTCTACGGCTTCGGCGAGAATGCGCGCTCGACCTTCAAGCTCACCAAATGCGAATTGCATGCCGACCATTCCGACATCGCCGCGCGGATCGGCGGCCATGACATGATCGCCCGCATCGGCGCGCCTGGCCGCCACATGGTGCAGAATGTGCTGGCGGTGCTGGGCGCGGCGCAGCTGGTCGGCGCCGATCTCAACAAGGTGGCCCTGGCACTGGCCGATCTCTCGGCGGAGCGCGGCCGCGGCAAGCGCCATGTGTTGCGCCACCCCGGTGGCCCGATCACGCTGATCGACGAGAGCTACAACGCCAATCCGGCCTCGATGGCGGCGGCCATGGCGCTGCTCAACGCGACGCCGGTGACGGGTGAGGGGCGCCGCATCGCCGTGCTCGGCGACATGCTGGAACTCGGCGATCACTCGGCCAAGCTGCATGCCGCCCTTGCCGACCTCATCGTCGGCACCGGCACGCAGACGGTCTTTCTCGGCGGCCCCGAAATGCGGGCGCTGGCGGAAGCGCTGCCGGGCGACATCAAGATGGAATACCGCGCCGGCGTCGAGCAATTGAAGCCGGTGCTGCTTGCCGCGCTGAAGCCTGGCGACGTGGTGATGATCAAATCGTCGAAGGGCATCGGTTTTGCAAAACTGGTCGATGCGCTGCTGGGCAAGTACCCGGCTGAAACGACAACCAGCAAACTGACCTAGGTCAAGTCGGGGGACGAAAGCGCATGTTTACACTGCTGGTCGATTTCGCGGACAAGATCTCGGTCTTCAATGTCTTCCGCTACATCACGTTCCGCACCGGCGGAGCGCTGATCACTTCTGCGCTGATCGTCTTCATCTTCGGACCGACCATCATCAATTCGCTGCGGCTCAGGCAAGGCAAGGGCCAGCCGATCCGCGCCGACGGGCCGCAGACGCATTTCAAGAAGGCGGGTACGCCGACCATGGGCGGGCTGATGATCCTGTCCGGCATCATCGGCTCATCACTCCTATGGGCGAACCTGTCGAGCATCTATGTCTGGGTGGTGCTGCTGGTGACGCTGGGCTTCGGCTCGATCGGTTTTTATGACGACTATCTGAAGGTGACCAAGCAGTCGCATCTCGGCTTTTCCGGCAAGGCGCGGCTGGGGCTCGAATTCATCATCGCCGGCATCGCCGCCTGGGTGATCATGCACAATGGCCAGGCGCCGTTCTCCTCGTCGCTGACATTTCCCTTCGCCAAGGAATTCATCATCAACCTCGGCTGGTTCTTCATCCCGTTCTCCTGCTTCGTCATCGTCGGCGCCGGGAACGCGGTGAACCTCACCGACGGCCTGGACGGGCTGGCAATCGTGCCGATCATGATCGCGGCGGCGTCCTTCGGCGTCATTGCCTATCTCTCCGGCAATGCGGTGTTCGCCGAATATCTGCAGATCCATTTCGTTCCCGGCACCGGTGAGCTGGCGGTCGTGCTGGGCGCCGTCATCGGCGCCGGCCTCGGCTTCCTCTGGTTCAACGCGCCGCCGGCGGCGATCTTCATGGGCGACACCGGTTCGCTGGCCATGGGCGGCCTGATCGGTACGGTCGCGGTCGCCACCAAGCACGAGATCGTACTCGTCATCGTCGGTGGCCTGTTCGTGGTCGAGATTTTGTCGGTCATCATCCAGGTCGGCTACTTCAAGATGACCGGCAAGCGCGTGTTCCTGATGGCGCCGATCCACCATCATTTCGAAAAGCTCGGCTGGACCGAGAGCCAGGTGGTGATCCGTTTCTGGATCATCGCCGTCATCCTGGCGCTGGTCGGCCTCTCCACCCTGAAGCTCAGATAGGAAGCCCTCCCTTGATCCCCGCCGCATCCTTCGCAGGCAAACAGGTTTCGCTCTTCGGCCTCGGTGGCTCGGGGATCGCGACCGCGCGGGCATTGATCGAGGGTGGGGCGCAGGTGCTTGCCTGGGATGACAATCCCGACAGCGTCGCCAAGGCCGCCGCGACCGGCATCGCAACCGCCGATCTGCGCGGCGCCGACTGGGCGAAATTCTCGGCCTTCGTGCTGTCGCCGGGCGTGCCGCTGACGCATCCCAAGCCGCATTGGACGGTGGAATTGGCAAAGGGCGCCGGTGTCGAGGTGATCGGCGACATCGAATTGTTCTGCCGCGAGCGGATTTTGCAGGCGCCGACGGCGCCGTTCATCGCCATCACCGGCACCAACGGCAAGTCGACGACGACGGCGCTGACGGCACATATCCTCAAATCGGCAGGCCGCGACACCCAGATGGGCGGCAATATCGGCCGCGCGGTGATGACGCTCGATCCGCCGAAGCCCGATCGCCACTTTGTCGTCGAGTGCTCGTCCTACCAGATCGACCTCGCGCCTTCGATCAACCCGACGGCGGGCATCCTGCTCAATCTGACGCCGGACCATCTCGACCGCCACGGCACCATGCAGCACTACGCCTCGATCAAGGAGCGGCTGGTGGCGGGCAGCGAGACGGCGATCATCGGCATCGACGATTCCTGGTGTGCGCAGATCGCAGAGCGGCTGGAACGGGCAGGGCAGCAGGTCATCCGCATTTCCAAGCGGCTGCCGCTGACCGACGGCTATTTCGCCGACGGCACCAATCTGATGGAGGCCGTGCACGGCCGCTACAGCAAGGTCGCCTTCCTCGAAGGCATCGGTTCGTTGCGCGGCCAGCACAATGCGCAGAACGCGCTTGCCGCGGTCGCCGCTTGCCTCAAGGTCGGGCTCGACCTCGGCGAAATCCAGTCGGGGCTCGAAAGTTTTCCGGGCCTCGCGCACCGCATGGAGCAGGTCGGCCGCAAGGACCATGTCCTGTTCGTCAACGATTCCAAGGCGACCAACGCCGACGCGGCGGCGCCGGCGCTGTCGAGCTTTCCGCGCATCTACTGGATCGCCGGCGGCCTGCCCAAGGAAGGCGGCATCGAGCCGCTGCGCGGCTTCTTCCCGCGCATCGCCAAGGCCTATCTGATCGGCGAGGCCGCCCCTGCCTTTTCGGCGACGCTGGGCGAGGCGGTGCCCTACGAGATCTCAGGCACGCTGGCCGCGGCGGTCGCGCACGCAGCGCATGATGCGGCCAAGGACGACAGCGGCGAGGTGGTGGTGCTGTTGTCGCCGGCCTGCGCCAGTTTCGACCAGTTCAAGAATTTCGAAGTTCGCGGCGAAGCCTTCAGGCAAGCTGCGAGCGCTATAGATGGCGTCAAACCCATCGGAGGGGCACGATAATGCAGAGCCGTCTCGATAAAAGTCCTGTCGCAACCTGGTGGTGGACGATCGATCGCTGGTTCCTGGCGGCGTTCCTGTCGCTGATGGGGCTGGGCATCGTCCTGTCCTTCGCCGCCAGTCCCGCGGTCGCCGAACGCATCGGCCTCGACAGTTTCCACTTCGCCACCAGGCAGATCATCTTCACTGTGCCGGCGCTCGGCGTGATGCTGGCCGTCTCCTTCCTCGATTCCAGGGAGATCCGGCGCATGTCGCTGATCATGCTGTGCCTGATGCTGGTGCTGATGGTGGCGGTGCTTTATATCGGCGTCGAGGTGAAGGGCGCGCGGCGCTGGGTCTCGCTGGCCGGCCTGTCGATCCAGCCGTCCGAGTTCCTGAAGCCGGCCTTCGTCATCATGTGCGCCTGGCTGTTCGCCGAACACAAGCGCCAGCCCGACATTCCGGGCAATCTGTTCGCCATGCTGCTTCTGGTGCTGGTCGTGTCGCTGCTGGTGGCGCAGCCGGACCTCGGCCAGACCATGCTGACGACAGGCACCTGGGGCATCATGTTCTTCATGGCGGGACTGCCCTGGCTGTGGATCATCGTGCTGGGCGCTGCCGGCGTCGGCGGCGTCTTCGCTGCCTATACGGTGTTTCCGCACGTTGCCTTGCGCATCGACAAGTTCCTCACCGGCGAAGGCGATACGTTCCAGGTCGACATGGGACGCGACGCGCTGATCAATGGCGGCTGGTTCGGCGTCGGCCCAGGCGAGGGCACGGTCAAGCGGGTCATCCCCGACAGCCACGCCGACTTCGTCTTCTCGGTCGCTGGCGAGGAGTTCGGGCTGATCATGTGCTTCTTCATCATGTCGATCTTCGCCTTCATCGTGCTGCGCGGCCTCAACACGGCGCTCAAGGAACATGACGATTTCACCCGTTATGCGGTCGGCGGTCTCGTCACCGTGTTCGGTCTGCAGGCCGTCATCAACATGTGCGTCAACCTGCAGCTGGTGCCGGCCAAGGGCATGACGCTGCCCTTCATCTCCTATGGCGGTTCCTCGCAGATCGCCATCGCCATTTCGATGGGCATGGTTCTGGCGCTGACCCGCAAGCGGCCGGAGAAGCGCAAGCAGATGGGTTTTGCGCTGCCACAGCGCACCTTGCCGGCGGAGTGACATGGCGAGAGGCGTCATCCTACTCGCGGCGGGCGGAACCGGCGGACATCTGTTTCCGGCCGAGGCGCTGGCGCATGAGCTGAACGGGCGCGGCTGGACGGTGCATCTGGCGACTGACGACCGCGCCGAGCGATTTGCCGGCCATTTCCCGGCTGCCGCAGTCCATCCGATCCAGTCGGCGACGATGGGCTCGAAAAATCCGATCGCCGTGCTCGGCGCCTTCTGGAAAATCTGGCGCGGCGTGCGCCAGGCCTCGACCATTATCGGACGGATCAAGCCGGACGCGGTGGTCGGTTTTGGCGGCTATCCGACCCTGCCGCCGCTCTATGCGGCGACGCGGCGCAAGGTGCCGACGCTGATCCATGAGCAGAACGCGGTGATGGGGCGCGCCAACAGGGCGCTGGCCGGCCGTGTCGATGCCATAGCCGGCGGCTTCCTGCCGCAGGATACGAGTGCCGCCGGCGAAAAGACGGTGACGACGGGCAATCCGGTTCGGCCGGCGGTGCTGGAAGCGGCCAAGACGCCTTATGCGGCATCGACGGGGCAAGAGCCGTTCCGCCTGCTGGTGTTCGGCGGCAGCCAGGGCGCGCAATTCTTTTCCGATGCCATGCCGGGCGCCATCGCGCTGCTTTCCGATGCACAGCGCAAACGGCTGGTGATCACCCAGCAGGCGCGCGCGGATGACGTGGCGCGGGTGAAGACGGCCTATGCCGCGCTTGGCGTCGCCGTCGAGGTCTCGCCCTTCTTCACCGACATGGCGGCGCGCATGGCCGCTGCCCATCTGGTGATCTCGCGCTCCGGTGCTTCGACCGTCTCGGAGATCGCCGTCATCGGCCGGCCGGCGCTGCTGGTGCCCTATCCCTTTGCGCTCGACCACGACCAGGCGGCGAACGCGGCGGCCCTTGCCGCCGCCGGCGGCGGCGAGGTGCACCCGCAATCGACGCTGTCGCCCGAGCGCATCGCGGCCCTGATTGGCGGGCTGATGGACAATCCCGAGCGGCTGGCGGCGATGGCCGCGGGCGCGAAATCGGTCGGCAGGCCGGACGCGGCACGGTTGCTCGCCGATCTCACAGAGGCTATTGCGTCCCAAAAAACCGTTTCGGATTTCAAGAAAGGGACGCAAGCATGAAGATGCCGCAGACCATCGGCCTTGTGCATTTCATCGGCATTGGCGGCATCGGCATGAGCGGCATCGCCGAGGTGCTGCACAATCTCGGTTACAAGGTGCAAGGGTCCGACCAGGCCGACAGCGCCAATGTGCAGCGGCTGCGCGACAAGGGCATCGAATGCTTCGTCGGCCACAAGGCCGAGAATCTCGGCGATGCCGAGGTGGTGGTCGTCTCGACGGCGATCAAGAAGACCAATCCGGAACTGAAGGCCGCGCGCGAAAAGCTGCTGCCGATCGTGCGCCGCGCCGAAATGCTGGCCGAGCTGATGCGCTTTCGCCAGGCGGTGGCGATCGGCGGCACGCATGGCAAGACGACGACGACCTCGATGGTCGCGACCTTGCTCGAAGCCGGCGGGCTCGATCCGACCGTCATCAATGGCGGCATCATCAATGCCTATGGCACCAATGCGCGCATGGGCGACGGCGAGTGGATGGTGGTCGAGGCCGACGAGAGCGACGGCACCTTCCTCAAATTGCCGGCCGACATCGCCGTCGTCACCAACATCGATCCCGAACATCTCGACCACTATGGCAGTTTCGACAAGGTGCGCGAGGCGTTCCGCCAGTTCGTCGAGAACGTGCCGTTCTACGGCTTTGGCGTGATGTGCACCGACCATCCTGAAGTGCAGGCGCTGGTCGGCCGCATCGAGGACCGCCGCGTCATCACCTACGGCGAGAACGCGCAAGCCGATGTGCGCTTCACCAACCACCGCATGGCGGGCGCCACCTCCGAATTCGACGTGGTGATCCGCGACCGCAAGACCGGCAGCCAGAGCACGATTTCAGGCCTGCGCCTGCCGATGCCCGGCCGCCACAATGTCTCCAACGCCACCGCCGCGATCGCCGTCGCGCATGAGCTCGGCCTGTCCGGCGAGGCGATCAAGAAGGGCCTGTCGTCCTTCGCCGGCGTCAAGCGCCGCTTCACCCATACCGGATCCTGGAACGGCGTCGATGTGTTCGACGATTACGGCCACCATCCGGTCGAGATCTCGGCGGTGCTGAAGGCGGCGCGCAGCGCCACCAAGGGCCGCGTCATCGCCATTGCCCAACCGCACCGCTTCACCCGGCTCCACGATCTGTTCAACGAGTTCTCCGCCTGCTTCAACGACGCCGACACGGTGATTGTCGCGCCGGTCTATGCTGCCGGCGAAGACCCGATCGACGGCGTCAGCTCGGACGAACTGGTGTCGCGCATCCGCGCCGGCGGTCATCGTGACGCGCGCTATATCGAGGGGCCGACAGCGATCGCGCCGATCATTCGCGGCCTGGCCAAGCCCGGCGACTTCGTCGTCTTCCTCGGCGCCGGCAACATCACCCAATGGGCCTATGCTCTGCCAAAGGAGCTTGCCGCCTCATGATGCACGGCCAGGCCCTGATCGACAGACTTGGTGACCGGCTTGCCGGCCTGCGCGGCCGTCTCACGCCAAATGCCGAGATGGACAAGATCACCTGGTTCCGCGCCGGCGGCCTGGCAGAGGTGTTTTTCCAGCCGGCCGATGAAGAAGACCTTGCCGCGTTCCTGCGCGCGGTTCCTGAAGAAATCCCCCTGACGATTGTCGGCGTCGGTTCGAACCTTTTGGTCAGAGACGGGGGCATTCCAGGCTTCGTCATCCGGCTTTCGGCCAAGGGCTTTGGTGAGGCCGAGATCGTTTCGCCGATCAGGATCAAGGCGGGTGCCGCCACGCCCGACAAGCGTGTCGCGGCCTTGGCGCTGGAAGCCGGCATTGGTGGCTTCCATTTCTACCACGGCATTCCGGGCGCCATCGGTGGGGCGCTGAGGATGAATGCCGGCGCCAATGGCGTGGAGACGCGCGAGCGCGTGGTCGAGGTGCGTGCGCTCGACCGCAAGGGCAATGTCCAGACGATGAGCAATGCCGAGATGGGCTATGCCTATCGCCATTCGGCGGCCCCTGTCGGGCTGATCTTCACCTCGGCCGTGTTCGAAGGCTTTGCCGAGGACAAGGCCACCATCAAGGCGGCGATGGATGCGGTGCAGAATCACCGCGAGACCGTGCAGCCGATCCGCGAAAAGACCGGCGGCTCGACCTTCAAGAATCCCGAAGGCACGTCGGCCTGGAAGGAGATCGACAAGGCGGGCTGCCGTGGCCTGATGATCGGCGGCGCGCAGATGTCGCCGATGCACTGCAATTTCATGATCAACACCGGCACTGCGACCGGCTACGACCTTGAATATCTCGGCGAGACGGTGCGCGCCCGCGTGCTCGAACATTCGGGCATCCGGCTGCAGTGGGAGATCAAGCGCATCGGCAATTTCCGGCCCGGACATGCCGTTCAGGAGTTTTTGGGTCAGCTTCTCTGACCTGTGCTGAAGTTCATGTGATGCATGAACTTCAGCACCTTCCCAAAACGCGCAAAACCGTTGCTCCAGGGACTCAGCGGCACGGTTTTCGCAGCCATTTTCTCAGAAAGTGAATCTCTCGGAATCATAAGCACTTGCCAGTGAATCAACTCTCTGATTCTCTGCTGGAAAGCGTTTCCTGATTTGAGTCGTTCGACGCGTTACCCGCGTTTTCCGTCTGGGGGGCAACCTGCCGGGAGACTCGGACTCAATGTTGCGGAAATCTTGGTTTTTGGTCCGCCGTGAGAGGGGATGACGGGGAATGAAAAGCAAGCATGTGGCCGTCCTGCTGGGAGGTTTTTCGTCCGAGCGGCCCGTGTCCCTGTCTTCCGGAAAGGCCTGTGCCGATGCGCTGGAGAATGAGGGTTACCAGGTCACCCGCGTCGATGTCGGGCGCGATGTCGGCTCGGTGCTTGCCGAACTCAAGCCTGACGTCGCCTTCAATGCGTTGCACGGCCCGTTCGGCGAGGACGGCACCATCCAGGGCATCCTCGAATATCTCGGCATTCCCTACACCCATTCCGGCGTGCTCGCCTCGGCGCTCGCCATGAACAAGGAGCAGGCGAAGAAGATCGTCAAAACGGTGGGTGTGCCTGTCGCCGAATCGAAGGTCGCCAATCGCTTCGCCATCCAGAACAAGCATCCGATGAAGCCGCCCTATGTGATCAAGCCGGTCAATGAGGGGTCGAGCTTCGGCGTCGTCATCGTGTCGGAGGGGCAGTCGCATCCGCCGCAGGTCGTAGGCTCGTCCGAGTGGAAATATGGCGATACCGTCATGGTCGAGCGCTATATCCACGGGCGCGAGCTGACCTGCGCCGTCATGGGTGATGTGGCGCTCGGCGTCTGCGAGATCATTCCGACCGGCCATTCCTTCTACGATTACGATTCAAAATATGTCGCGGGCGGATCAAAACACGAATGCCCCGCAAAAGTTTCACCGAATATTTACCAAAAAATACAGACACTGGCGCTCAAGGCTCACCAAGCTGTCGGCTGTCGGGGCGTTTCCCGGTCGGACTTCCGTTATGACGATCGTCACTCCGAAAATGGCGAAGTTGTATGGCTCGAGGTCAACACTCAGCCGGGCATGACGCCGACGTCTCTGGTGCCTGAAATTGCGGCCCATGCCGGGCATTCGTTTGGTGAGTTGTTGAGTTGGATGGTGGAGGACGCTTCGTGTCTGCGTTGAAATGGGGACAAGGCAAGGGGAAGGGCGCGGCCGGGCCGTCGCTGTTCGGCTTGTCGTTGTCATCAGGCCATTTCGTGCTGCCGCGCATGCTTCGCCGCCCGGTGCGTATCCTGGCGCGCCTGGGTGATGGTGAATTCGAGGCGCCGCGCTTCTCCGCCGCGATGATGTCGGCGGTGCTGCTCGCTTCGAGCGGCGCCTATGGTGCCTATCTCGGCGGTCATGCCGACGGCATCATCCAGAGCATCACCGCCCGCACCGGCTTCGCCGTCGATCAGGTCAAGGTGGTCGGCAACCGCCAGACCTCCGAGATCGACATTCTCGACAGGCTCGAACTCGATGGCTGGACCTCGCTGATCGGCTTCGACGCGGAGGCCGCGCGCGAGCGCATCTCCGGCCTGCCGTGGATCGAAGTGGCGGCGGTGCGCAAGGTCTATCCGCACACGCTGGAAGTGCGCGTCGAGGAGCGCGAGGCTTTCGCGCTCTGGCAGCAAGGCAATGATCTCTCGGTCATCGAGAAGGATGGCGCTGTCATCGCGCCGTTCTCCGGCGGCAAGCAGGTGCTGCTGCCGTTACTGATCGGCGAGGGCGCGCCGGCCAAGGCGCCGGACTTCCTGGCCAAGGTCGAAAAGTACCCGGACCTGGCGACCCGCGTAAAAGGCTATATCCGCGTTGGCGATCGCCGCTGGGACCTGAAGCTCGACAACGGCATCACCGTCAAGCTGCCCGAGGACGAGGAAGACCAGGCACTCGCCCAACTGGCCAAGATGGATAAGGACAAGGGGCTTTTGTCGCGCGACATCGCCGCTGTCGACATGCGCCTGACAGACCGGCTGGTCGTGGAGCTGACGCCCGAAGCGGCGACGCAGCGCGAGGCCGCGCTCAACGAAAAGCCGAAGACCCTCAAGCGCAAGTCGGAGACGAAGATATGAGCTGGCTTGGCGGTTCAGGCGATGCCTCGTCGCGCCGGTCCGGCACTCTGACGGTGCTGGATGTCGGCTCGAACAAGGTCTGCTGTATGGTGGCCAAGCTCAAGCCGAACGATGACGGCAAGCTGTTGCGCGGCCGTTCGCACCGGATCCAGGTGATCGGCATCGGTCATCAGAAGTCGCAAGGCGTGAAGTCGGGCGTGGTCGTCGATCTCGACCGGGCCGAGCATGCCATCCGCCTGTCCGTCGACGCCGCCGAGCGCATGGCGGGGCTGACGGTCGATTCGCTCATCGTCAACATGACCGCCGGCCGGCTGAAGAGCGAAGCCTTCTCGGCGACCATCAATCTTGGCGGCCACGAGGCCGACGAGGCCGACATCAAGCGTGTGCTCGGCGCCGGCGCCAAGCAGGCGCTCAAGGCCGAGCGCGAGGTGATCCATTCGCTGCCCGTCGGCTTCTCGCTCGATGCCGAGCGCGGCGTGCGCGATCCGCGCGGCATGGTCGGCGACGCGCTTGGCGTCGACATGCATGTGCTGACGGGTGACGCAGCGCCGATGCGCAATCTGGAGCTTTCCATCAACCGTTCGCATCTGTCGGTCGAGCGCATGGTGGCGACGCCCTATGCCAGCGGGCTGGCGGCTCTGGTCGACGACGAGTTGGAACTGGGTGCCGCCTGCATCGACATGGGCGGCGGCACGACGACGATCTCGGTGTTTTCGGAAGGCAAGTTCGTTCATGGCGACGCCATCGCCATCGGCGGCAATCACGTCACGCTCGACATGGCCAAGGGGCTCTCGACCTCGCTCGACGCCGCCGAAAGGCTGAAGGTCATGCATGGCTCGGCGCTGCCGGGCAGTGCCGATGACCGCGACCTGGTCTCGATCCAGCCGATCGGCGACGATGGCGACGTGCCGCTGCAGATCCCGCGTTCGGTGATGACGCGCATCGTGCGCGCCCGCATCGACGAGACGCTCGAATTGTTGCGCGACCGGCTGAACAAGTCCGGCTACGGCAATGCCGTCGGCAAGCGTGTCGTGCTGACCGGCGGCGCCAGCCAGCTGGCCGGCCTGCCGGAAGCGGCGCGCCGCATCCTGGGGCGCAATGTGCGCATCGGCCGCCCGCTCGGCGTGGCGGGCCTGCCCGAAGCGGCGAAGGGACCGGCCTTCTCGGCCGCCGTCGGGCTTCTGATCTATCCGCAGATGGCGAGTTTTGAGAGCCATCCTGCAAAAGGCATTTCCGGTCTCAGGATGACCGGAACGGGTGGAAAACTGCATCGCATGAGTCAGTGGTTGAGAGACAGTTTCTAATTGACGGGGACAGCCCCATAGGCGGCCGCGGCGGCGAAGCGGCGTGAAAGGCAAAGGACGGAGACAATGACCATCAATCTGCAGAAGCCGGACATCACCGAGCTTAAGCCGCGCATCACCGTGTTCGGTGTCGGCGGCGGCGGCGGCAATGCCGTGAACAACATGATCACCGCGGGCTTGCGCGGTGTCGAGTTCGTCGTGGCCAACACCGACGCGCAGGCGCTGACCATGTCGAAGGCCGACCGGCTGATCCAGCTCGGCGCGCATGTCACCGAAGGCCTCGGCGCCGGCTCACAGCCGGAAGTCGGCCGCGCGGCGGCTGAAGAGTGCATCGACGAGATCATCGATCATCTGTCCAACACCCACATGTGCTTCGTCACCGCCGGCATGGGCGGCGGCACCGGCACGGGTGCTGCTCCGGTCGTTGCCCGCGCCGCGCGCGAAAAGGGTATCCTCACCGTCGGCGTCGTCACCAAGCCGTTCCACTTCGAAGGCCAGCGCCGCATGAAGACGGCCGATCTGGGCATCGAGGAACTGCAGAAATGCGTCGACACCCTCATCGTCATCCCCAACCAGAACCTGTTCCGGCTGGCCAATGACAAAACGACCTTCGCCGACGCCTTCGCCATGGCCGATCAGGTGCTCTATTCCGGCGTCGCCTGCATCACCGACCTGATGGTCAAGGAAGGCCTGATCAACCTCGACTTCGCCGACGTGCGTTCGGTGATGCGCGAAATGGGCAAGGCGATGATGGGCACCGGCGAAGCTTCGGGCGAGGGCCGTGCGATGGCCGCCGCAGAGGCTGCGATCGCCAACCCGCTGCTCGACGAGACCTCGATGAAGGGCGCCAAGGGCCTGCTGATCTCGATCACCGGCGGCCGCGACCTGACCCTGTTCGAAGTCGACGAAGCGGCGACCCGTATCCGCGAGGAAGTCGACCAGGATGCCAACATCATCCTCGGCGCTACTTTCGACGAGGAACTCGAAGGCGTCATCCGCGTCTCGGTGGTCGCCACCGGCATCGACAAGTCGGCCGCTGAAATCGCCGCGGCGCCGATCTCGATCCGCACGGCTCCGCCGAAGCCGGCCGTCCGTCCGGCCGTGGCCGCCGTGGAGAGCCGCCCGGCGCCGGTCCAGCAGCCTGTCTACGAGCCGCGCGCCGCGGACCCGGTCGCCGAGGCCATCCAGCTTGCCGAGGCAAACGCCGCCGCCATGGCGCAGGCCCGTCCGGCTCCTGTCGCCCATGCGGACGATTTCCGCCCGCAGAGCAAGATCTTCCAGGCGCCGCCGCAGCAGCCAATGCCGCAGCCGGTTGTCCAGCAGATGCAGCCGGCCCCGCAGCCGCGCGAAATGCTGCGCGAGGTCCAGCAGCCGGTGGCGATGGCACCGCAGCGCATGCCGCGCGTCGAGGACTTTCCGCCGGTGGTGAAGGCCGAGGTCGACGCCAAGAGCCGCCCGGTGGACCACGAGAACAACAGCGGCCCGATGGGTCTGTTGAAGCGCCTGACCAACGGCCTGACCCGCCGCGAGGAGGAACCCGCAAGGCTGCAGCCGGCGCAACCGCGCGAGCCGAAGCTGCGCCAGGCAGCGCCTGAAGTGCGCCGTCTCGCCAGCCAGGACGCCCAGCTCTATGCGCCGCGCCGCGGCCAGCTGGACGACCAGGGCCGCCTGACGCCGCAGACCAGGGCGACTCAGGACGACGATCAGCTGGAGATTCCGGCGTTCCTGCGCCGCCAGGCCAACTGAGCGGTTAACGGACCGTAACAATTGTTAACAGGCAAGCAAGGAATTGCTTGCCTGTTAACGTTTTAAGTGCTGTAGAATCAAATAGTTACGATGTGGAGCTTACTCTGGTTCGCGGTTACAGAGGGTAAAAAACCGTGATTTGGAGTCTCCTTGGCGGGACATTATCTTCGCTGCCTACCATAGTCGGTCTGCCGGGATTTCGGGGAAGTGGCCCTGCCTGCCGATTTAACAAGAGCCGCGCCCTCGGGCTGGAGAAGCGGACTTAGGCATATCGGGCTTATGGGGATTGTCTTGCACGACTACCAGACGACAGTGAAGACGCGCGCGTCGCTTACGGGCACCGGCGTTCACAGCGGCAAAGAAGTTTCCATCAGTTTCCTGCCGGCGGATGCCGATACCGGCATCGTGTTTCAGCTGGTCAGCGCCGAAGGGCAGGGCCGCGAGTTCCGCGCGCTGTTTTCCGAGATCGGCGCCACCGATCTGTGCACCATGCTTGGCGATCCCTCGGGCGAGCATATCGCCACGGTCGAGCACATCATGGCCGCGTTGTTCGGGCTCGGCATCGACAATGTTCTCATCGAGATCGACGGCCACGAGGTTCCCATCCTCGATGGCAGCGCAATGGCCTTCGTGGAGGCCATCGACCAGGCGGGCATCGAGACGCTGCCGGTCAAGCGGCGCTATATCAGGGTCGTCAAGCCGGTTCGCATCGAGAACGGTGCTTCCTGGGCGGAGTTCAGGCCCTATGACGGCACCCGCTTCGAGGTCGAGATCGATTTCGAAAGCCCGGCCATCGGCCGTCAGCTCTTTGCGTCGGACATCAATGCCGACATTTTTCGCCGCGATATTGCGCGCGCCCGCACCTTCGGCTTCATGAAGGATGTCGAGCGGTTGTGGGCGGCCGGCTATGCGCTTGGCTCTTCGCTCGAGAATTCCCTGGTGATCGGTGACGACAACCGCGTCATCAATATGGGCGGCCTGCGTTATCCCAACGAATTCGTGCGCCACAAGACGCTTGACGCCATGGGCGACCTCGCTCTGGCCGGCGCCCGCTTCATCGGCTGTTTCCGTTCCTATCGCGGTGGCCACAGGCTGAACGCGGCGGCGCTGCGGCGTCTGCTGTCGGACCGCACGGCCTTCGAGATCGTCGAGACGACCCGCCGCGAGCGTGGCCGCGCGGCAGAGATGAGCGCCGTCAATGCGCCTCTCTACGCGCCCTGGATGATCTGAACTCCGCACTGTTTTCGCACCCTGCAGCGGGATGCCAACTGTTGCAGGAATGCATCAGCGCTCGACGAAATTACAGCGATGCGCCAGCGTCGCCGCGCCGCCACAAAAATGCGCGATTGCCCGGAGATAGCGTTGCCGGGCAAGGCGGTTATGGTTTATGGCTGCGCCGTCGATTAGTGCATGTCGCTCAAAAGTGGGGACCAGTTTTGAGACAACAGCATGCAAGAGGCACTGAAATAACGCCGAAAGGGCGCAATCCAATCATGTTCTTCAAGCGAGTCGGTCAATCGAAAGCGCCCCAGCGGTCTGTTCTCCTGGCGCTTTCGCTGGTTGTTCCATCGCTCTTTCTGTCGGCCTGCATGTCGTCGGAGAAAGACATCGACCTGTCGAAATATGTCGACCAGACCGAGCCGGCCGACGTTCTCTACAACCAGGGTCTCGCCAATTTGAATGCCGGACGCCTGGACGAGGCGAGCAAGAAGTTCGACGCCGTCGACCGCCAGCACCCCTATTCGGAATGGGCCCGCAAGTCGATGGTGATGGGCGCTTTCGCCGACTATCGAAAGGGCAGCTACGACGAAGCGATCTCGTCGGCTAAGCGCTATCTGGCGCTTTATCCGTCCACCGATGACGCGCCCTATGCGCAGTACATTATCGGCCTGAGCTATTATCGCCAGATCAAGGACGTGACGCAGGACCAGAAGGAAGCGCGCCAGACGCTGCAGACGATGCAGGATCTGGTCACGCGCTGGCCGACGTCGGAATATGTCGACGACGCCAAGGAGAAGATCCGCTTCGCCAACGACCAGCTCGCCGGCAAGGAAATGCAGATCGGTCGCTATTATCTGGAGCGCCGCGAATATATCGCCGCCGTCAAACGCTTCCGCACCGTGGTGGAGAACTATTCCAACACGCGTCACGTCGAGGAAGCGTTGGCTCGCCTCACCGAAAGCTATTACGCGATGGGGCTGACCTCGGAGGCCCAGACGGCCGCCGCGGTGCTCGGCACCAACTATCCCGACAGCCCGTGGTACAAGGATTCCTACAAGCTCCTGCAGAGCAATGGGCTTTCGCCGCGCGAGAATGCCGGATCGTGGATTTCCAAGGCCGGCAAGCTGATCACCGGCGCCTGATCTGTCAGGCGCAAGCGTGCGTAGCGCGCTTTTCGGATTGATCCGATGCTGAAACAAAAAGATAGTGCGGCGCTGCGACTCCGATCGGTCGCGTGCCGCTCCACGGCGGTTCAGTGGTTTGATTGAAGCGCTGAGCCGTCCTAACTTTTTGTTCTACGCAATTCCCATGGGAAAAACGCTACGCCCTTTTCCTGGAATTGCCTGAGGTCCGGGTTCTGATGCTTTCCAGACTGTCGATCCGCGATATCGTCCTGATCGAGAAGCTGGATATCGACTTCCAGCCGGGCCTTTCCGTGCTGACGGGTGAAACCGGCGCCGGCAAATCCATCCTGCTCGATGCCCTGTCGCTGGCGCTCGGCGCGCGCGGCGACGCTTCTCTGGTGCGCCATGGCGCTGCACAGGGCCAGGTCATTGCCGTGTTCGATGTGCCGCGCAACCATCCGGTGCGGGCGCTGCTCGTCGAAAACGCCATCGAGGACGATGGCGACATCATCCTGCGCCGTGTGCAGACGGCGGACGGCCGTACCCGCGTGTTCGTCAACGACCAGCCGTCCAGCGTGACCCTGATGCGCGATGTCGGGCGCGCTTTGGTCGAGATCCACGGCCAGCACGACGAGCGCGCCTTGGTCGATCCCGGCGCCCACCGCGACGTGCTCGACGCTTTCGGCGGCCATCTCGGCGCGGTTCGCTCGACCGGCGAAGCCTGGCGCCATTGGCGCGCCGGCGAGCAGGAGCTTACACGCCACCGCGCCAAGGTGGCGGCGGCGGCGCGCGAGGCAGATTACCTGCGTGCCGCGGTGACGGAACTGACCAAGCTCGATCCGCAGCCCGGCGAGGAGACGGAACTTGCCGAATTGCGCGCCCATATGATGCGCGCCGAAAAGATCGCTTCCGAAATCCATGACGCCCAGGATGTGCTGTCCGGCCCGTCCTCGCCCTTGCCGCAGCTCGCCAGCCTGCTGAGACGGCTGCAGCGCAAGGCGACGGAGGCGCCCGGCCTGCTCGAGGATGTGGTCAAGTCGCTGGACGAAGCCATGCTGTCGCTCGACGCGGCGCAATCCGGCGTCGAGGCGGCACTTCGCGCCACGGAGTATGACCCGCAGCGGCTGGAGAAGGCGGAAGAGCGGCTGTTTTCGCTGCGCGCGGCCTCTCGCAAGCATAGTGTCGCCGTCGACGATCTGGCGCAATTGCGCGACACGATGGTTGCCGATCTCGCCGATCTCGACGCCGGCGAGGAACGCCTGCACGGGCTGGAAAAGCAGGCCGCCGCGGCACGCGAGGCCTATGACATCGCCGCGGCACAGCTTTCCTCGCTTCGCCACGCGGCGGCGGTCGGCCTGACCAAGGCTGTCATGGCCGAGTTGCCGGCGCTGAAACTCGAACGCGCCGCCTTCATCGTCGAGATGAAGAGCGAAGCCGAGACCCGCATGGAAGAGGGCATCGACCAGATCGAGTTCTGGGTGCGCACCAACCCCGGCACGCGGCCAGGCCCGATGATGAAGGTGGCGTCGGGCGGCGAGCTGTCGCGCTTCCTTTTGGCGCTGAAAGTGGCGCTGGCCGACCGTGGCTCGGCGCCGACGCTGGTTTTCGACGAAATCGACACCGGCGTCGGTGGCGCCGTGGCGGATGCCATCGGCCAAAGGCTGGCGCGTCTGTCGAAGCGCGTGCAGGTACTGTCGGTCACCCATGCGCCGCAAGTTGCGGCGCGCGCGGCGACGCATTTCCTGATCTCAAAATCGGGCAGCACGGACCGTGTGGCGACGGGCATTGCCGAGATGGACAGGCCGGCGCGGCAGGAAGAGATCGCCCGCATGCTGGCCGGGGCCACGATCACCGACGAGGCACGCGCCGCCGCCGAAAGGCTGCTGCGCGAGAACACAAACGCGGCGTAAGGCCATCCAGCGTCATTGACGGGGCAGGATATGGCAGCGAGTCAGGATATGGCTCCATCCTGCTGTTCAGGAATGATCTTTTCCGAAAAGCGGTTCCCACTTTTCGGGATCATGCTCTATTGTGGCGCGCCACCGTTCGGGGAAGAAAAGCATGGCCGAAAAACCTGTCGATTCGCTCAGCGAAAGCGAGGCTGAAGCCGAGCTGAAGCGCCTGGCGGAGGAGATCGCCGGGCACGACCGGCGCTACCATGCCGAGGACGCGCCCACGATCACGGACGCCGAATATGATGCGCTGCGGCGGCGCAACCTTGCCATCGAGGAGCGTTTTCCCGGCCTGGTGCGCGAGGATTCGCCGTCGCGCAGGGTCGGTGCGCCGCCGGCGGAGGGCTTTGCCAAGGTGCGCCATGCCGTGCCGATGCTCAGCCTCGCCAAGGCCTATACCGACGAGGATGTCACCGATTTCATCGAGCGCGGCCGGCGCTTCTTCGACCGCGACAAGGACCTCGATATCGCCTTCACCGCCGAACCGAAGATCGACGGGCTGTCGGCGTCGTTGCGCTATGAGAATGGCGTGTTCGTGCAGGGCGCGACGCGCGGCGACGGCGCCGTCGGTGAGGACATCACCGCCAATCTCCGAACCATCGCCGATATCCCCGCGAAGCTGAAAGGCTCGGGCTGGCCGGATGTCATCGAGATACGCGGCGAGGTCTACATGACCTATGCGGAGTTCGAGGCGCTGAAAGCGCGCTCGGCGGCGGCCGGCGGCCAGGATTACGTCAATCCGCGCAACACGGCGGCCGGCTCGCTGCGCCAGAAGGATGCTTCGGTCACAGCCAGCCGCAATCTCAAATTCTTCGCCTATGCCTGGGGCTTCACGACCGCGGATCCAGCGCCGACCCAGTATGAATCGGTGCAAAAATTCGCGGACTGGGGGTTCAAGATCAGCCCTTTGATGGTGCGGGCGAAGTCGGTCGAGGAACTGGTCGCGCAGTACCATCTGATCGAGGAGCAACGCTCCTCGCTCGGCTATGACATTGATGGTGTCGTCTACAAGGTCGACCAGCTGGAGTTGCAGCGCCGCTGGGGTTTCGTCACCGGTGAACCGCGCTGGGCGGTTGCCCACAAATTCCCGGCCGAACAGGCAATGACGACCGTGCAGAAGATCGACATCCAGGTTGGCCGTACCGGCACGCTGGCGCCGGTCGCAAGGCTTGCGCCCGTCACCGTTGGCGGCGTCGTGGTCGAAAATGTCACGCTGCACAATGAGGACTACATCAAGGGGTTCGACAGCAACGGCCTGCCGATCCGCGACGGCATCGACGTGCGCATCGGCGACACGGTGGTGATCCAGCGGGCGGGAGACGTCATTCCGCAGATCGTCAGTGTCGTCATCGACAAGCGTCCGGCCGATGCCGTGCCTTACGAATTCCCGCACACCTGTCCGGTCTGCGGCTCGCCGGCGACGCGCGAGATCAACGAGAAGACCGGCAAGGAGGATTCCCGCCGACGCTGCACCGGCGAACTGATCTGCGCCGCGCAAGCCGTGGAAAGATTGCGCCATTTCGTCTCGCGCGGGGCGCTCGATATAGAGGGACTGGGCGCCGAAAACATCGACACTTTCTTCAATGCCGGGCTGATCAAGACCGCCGCCGATATTTTTACGCTCAGGGATCGCCGTCCCGCCGTCACCAAGGCGCTGGCCGAGCGACGCGAGGAGCAGGCCAGGCAGCGCGAAGCGGCGTCCGGCAAGACGCGCAAGAACGTGCGCAGTGTCGAGGATCGCAACTATGAAGGCCTCGACAAGCTGTTCGCAGCCATCGATTCGCGCCGCGAACCGGAGCTCGATCGCTTCATCTTCGCGCTCGGCATCCGCCACATCGGCGAGACGACGGCGGCCGTGCTCGCCAAGACCTTTTCCACCATCGAGGAACTGATCCGCGTCGGCAAAGAGACGGCGGCGGCGGAGGATCCGCACACCGTCTTCCCATCGGTCAACGGCATCGGTGACACGGTGATCGATGCGCTGTGCGATTTCTTCGGCAATGAGCGCAATGACGACGTGCTCGACAAGCTGCTCGAGCAGGTCAAGCCCAAGCCCTATATCGTCACCGTCTCGGCCGACAGCGAGGTCGCCGGCAAGACCATCGTCTTCACCGGCACGCTGGAGAAGATGACGCGCTCGGAAGCCAAGGCGATGGCCGAACGTCTCGGCGCAAAGGTCGCCGGCTCGGTTTCGGCCAAGACCGACCTGCTGGTCGCCGGACCCGGCGCCGGCTCCAAGCTCAAGCTTGCCAGCGAACTCGGCGTCGAAGTCATCGACGAGGACACCTGGCTGCAACGGGTCGGCAAGGCGTGATGGCGTTCAAAGGCTTCGGCCCAAAGGCCATTCCGTTCCTGAAGGCGCTGGATTTCCACCAGAGCCGGGAGTGGTTTTTGGAGAATCGCGACCTGTTCGAACAGGAACTGCGCGATCCTCTTGGCGATCTCGTCGACACGCTGACACAGCGCTTTGCAGAGGCAGGGCTCGGTTTGCGCGGTGACCGCAAGAAGTCGCTGTTCCGCATCAATCGCGACGTGCGTTTCGCCAAGGACAAGCGGCCGTACAACCGGCATGTCTCGGCGATCCTGTCTCCCGACGGCAGCAAGGCCGTGCAGGGCGTGTTCTACATCCATATCGGGCTTGAGGGCTGCTTTGCCGGCGTCGCCTGGTGGCAGCCGGAGGCAGCGCTGCTGCTGGCGATGCGGCGCGCCATCGAGACGTGGCCCGACAGGTTTCGCGCCATGGTGAAGGCGCTGAAGAAGAACGGCCTCGAGCTTAGCGCCGAAGACGCCATGAAACGCACGCCGCGGGGCTTCGAGCACGTCACGGACAAGGATCTTGTCGCCGCGATCCGCAACCGGCATTTTGCCGTCCGCCATGTCGTTGATCCGGCCGGCATTCACGGGCCGGAACTGGTCGAGGAACTCGTCGATTTCACCATGCGCGCCAAGCCGCTGCTCGACTGGGGCAGGGCGATCGAGGGTAGAATCGCAAAGGACTGAGTTCCATCTCGAACCCGGCGACGATCATTTCCGCTGATCGTTTGGCTCAAGCGAATTCGTGTGACAAGGCGGGCTGCACTACCTACATCGACGGTTTCGACCCTGGAGCGATCGATGGCGACGGACGTGATTTCCGAGAGCGGCACAAGAAGCGACTTCTGGCAAGGCGTGCGGCTTTCCATGCCTGTCGTCGTGGCGTCGGCGCCGTTCGCGGTGCTGTTCGGGGCGCTTGCCGTCGACAATGGTTTCTCGGTCCTCGAAGCCTTTCTGATGAGCGCGCTGGTCTATGGCGGCGCCAGCCAGATGGTCGGCATCCAGCTGTTCGGCCAGCATGTCGCGCCGTGGCTGATCGTGCTGTCGATCTTCGCCGTCAACTTCCGCCATGTGCTCTATTCCGCCGGCATCGGCCGTCGCATCGCGCACTGGCCTGTCTTCCAGCAAGTGATCGGCTATTTCATCCTCACCGATCCGCAGTTCGCCGTGGCCGAGGCGAGGGCGGCGTCCGGCCAGACGGTCGGCTTCGCCTGGTATCTGGGGCTTGGCTTGCCGGTCTATGTGTTCTGGGTGGTCGAAAGCGCGCTGGGTGCTGTGTTCGGCAAGCTCATCCCCGACACGCATGCGCTGGGCATCGATTTCCTGCTGCCGATCTATTTCCTTGGCCTGGTGATGGGCTTCCGCAAGCGGCCGTTGTGGCTGCCGGTGGTGGTCGCCAGTGCGTGCGCCTCGATCATCGCCTACAAGACGGTCGGCTCGCCCTGGCATGTCTCGATCGGCGCCATTGCCGGTGTGCTGCTCGCCGTCATCCTGCCACCGCACCATAGCGGCGTGGAGACGAGGCCATGAGCACGACTTTCTGGATCATCATCGCCGGCGCGATCGCCACCTATCTCACGCGTATCGGCGGGCATCTGGTCATCTCCCGCTTCGAGAACATCCATCCGCGCGTCGAGGCCGGCCTCAACGCCGTGCCAGCGGCGGTGCTGACGACGCTGGTGGCGCCGGAGCTGCTGAATGCCGGACCGGCGGAATGGGCGGCATTGGTCGTCACGGCCGCGGTTTCGCTGCGCGGCGGGCTGATGTCGATGTTTTTGGCGGGCGCGGCGGTGTTGATCCTGGCGCGGCAGTTCGTGGGGTAGGGCGTGTCGATATTCAGGTGATGACGGCCTGCAAACGGCGGCTTCCTGCGCTTCCTCGTTCTACTGCGTCGCAGTAGAACTGAGCTCACGTACAAAACGTACGCTCCGCTCCGGTTCTCGGAAACCACCTTGTTTGGTTGCCTTGCGCCCGTCTTCGACTCCGGCTCGTCCTGCCCTGAATCTCGATACGCCCCCGGTGCGTCAGAAAATCAAATCTTGGCGTCGTGCGGCAGCGGCGCTGTCGCTTTTTCCAGCCAGGCCAGGGTCTCGCCGTCGAGCATCGGCCCGATCTCGGCCAGCACCCGGGCATGGTAGGTGTCAAGCCAATGCAGCTCCTCGCGCGTCAAGAGGTCTGAACGCACCAGCCTGATGTCGATCGGCGCCAGCGTCAGCGTCTCGAAGCCATGCATGGCGATATCGCCGCCCTCGATCTGTTCGGCCGGCGTCACCAGGATGAGGTTTTCGATGCGGATGCCGTAGGCGCCTTCCTTGTAATAGCCGGGTTCGTTGGACAGCATCATGCCTTCGAGCAGCTTTTCGGTGCCGGTGCGGGCAATGCGCTGCGGACCTTCATGCACGGCGAGATAAGAGCCGACGCCATGGCCGGTGCCGTGGGCGAAGTCGCAGCCATGCTTCCACAGCGCCATGCGGGCGATGGCGTCGATCTCCGAGCCGCGCGTGCCGGCGGGAAAGCGCAGCGTGGAAATGCCGATCATGCCCTTCAGCACCAGCGTGAAGCGTTCGCGCATCTCCTCGGTCGGCTGGCCGATCGGCACGGTGCGGGTGATGTCGGTGGTGCCGTCCTGATACTGCGCGCCGGAATCGAGCAGGAACAGCTCGCCCGCCTGCAGCTTTCGGCTGGTGGCGCGCGACACGCGGTAATGCATGATGGCGCCGTTCGGGCCGGCGCCGGAAATGGTGTCGAAGGACACGTCGCGCAGCGGCATTTGCGTTTCCTCGCCGGTCTGCCGGCGGCTCTCCTCCAGCCTGGTGACGACCGCGATCTCGTCGAGCGAGCCGGGTTTTTGCCGCTCTAGCCAGCACAGAAGCTTGGCCACCGCCGCGCCGTCACGACGGTGCGCGGCGCGCGAGCCGTTGATTTCGGCCTGGTTCTTGGTGGCACGCGGGATGCGGGCCGGATCGGGCGCAGCAACCACCGTGCCGCCATTGTCCTCGACCAGCATGCGCAGCCGGTCGGCCGCCAGCACCGGGTCGAGCGCGATTTTCGCGCCACCCTTGGCAAGCGCTGCGATCGCCGCCTCGAATTCGCCAGGCTCGTGCGGATCGGCAAGTTGGGTGAGATAAGCCGCAACCTGGCGCGAGAATTTGCGGCTGTCCATGAACAACTGGTGCGACCCATCCGCTGCGAGGATGGCGAAGCCGAGCGCCAGCGGCGTGTGCGGCACGTCACCGCCACGGATGTTGAAGGTCCAGGCGATGGAGGAGGGGTCGGTCAGCACCGCATGGGTGGCGCCGTCCTTGCCGATCGCGGTCGCCAGCCGCGCCAGCTTGTCCTTGGCGAGTTCGCCGGCAAAGCCGATCGGGTGCAGCTCGACCGGCGTCACCGGCGCGGCGGGCTGGTCCTTCCAGATGATGTCGATCGGGTTTTTCTCGAGCGGCACCAGCACCGCGCCGGTCTTGTCGGCCGAGGTCTGCAGCGCCTTGACCTCGCCGATCGTGTGCAGCCATGGATCGAAGCCCAGCCGCGCGCCCTTGCCGATATTGTCCTTGAGCCAGACAGCGGGCGGGTTGTCGACCAGGCTTTCGACCGAAAAAATGTCGAGATCGACCTCGCTGCGCACCTGCAGCGTGTAGCGCCCGTCGACGAAGATGAAGGCGCGGTCGCGCAGCACGATGGCGACACCGGCCGAGCCGCTGAAACCGGTCAGCCATTTCAGCCGCGCCGAACGATCGGCGACATATTCGCCCTGATGCTCGTCGGCGCGCGGGACGATAAAGCCGTCGAGGCCATTGGCCGCCAGCCATTGGCGCAGCGCCGCCACGCGCGGCTTGCCAACCGAAGGGTCGCCCGCGGAATCGAAGGTCTGGAACATGATGGGCCTCCTGATGTCTGCGCGACCGTAGCCTATGGGTCCGGAAATCGGAATCGATTTCCGGTTGGCGCAACCTGCTACAGCGCTGGCTGGCTGACAACCAAATGGGGCTGGTCCAGCGGCGGCACGAAGGTTGGGTAGTCGTTGCCTCCCGGACACGACCCGGCATTGCTGCCCTGTCTGTCGGCGCCCGACAATTGTAACCAGAAAAAGTCAGTAACCGCTGTTTTTTGGGCGTGCGTCACTTCGCACGGGAAGCTATCTGTTTCGGGTTTTCTTGTCTTGGTCGTAAGGGGGGCCCACCGGTCAAGGTTGGTGTTGATGGACCGATTCCGGCATGTTGTCGAAAACCACGATGCTGGCCACGCGGCGGTCGCAGGATCGATGTTGAAAATGAGGACTATATTCCGAGCCAGTCAGCCGGCAAAAACCGTGCTTGTTCGCAGTCTGGCATCTGGTGTGGCCAACTATTGATTGATGCAAATTCGCAACGGATTCTGATTTCTTTCCGAGCTCTATGTTGCTTGGTTCCGGTAATCTTTACGGCTTACATCTCGGCAGCGTGTTTCGTGGCGTCGCCAGGGGCTTCAAGGGGTCGATTCAGCCAATAGATGGTTGGTCGGGGGGATTTGGATGAGACAACCTGTTTCCGCGGCGCGTGCCAAAGGCGAGGTGTATGTCCGGCTTGCGGGCTCGCTTTTGTCGTCCACGTCGCTTTCGGCTCTGCTGATAGCCGGTCTTGTTGCGGGCGCCATGACGCCGATCATGTCTGGTGCCGCCGCGGCCGAGGATTTCGTTCACGGCAGCGGCAATTGGGGTACGGCCGCGAACTGGACTCCCGCAACTGTTCCCAACGGCGTCGATGCGGTCGCGAACTTCAACCACGATGCTGCGGATCAGGGGCTCGGCTATGGCGTTGACCTGTCGGGCGGACCTTACACGGTCGGCACGCTGAACTTGAATGCCACGAGCACCTCTGGCGGCTACCGGTTTACAAACGGCGGCCTGAATTTCGCTGCCTCCGGGCAGGCCGCGATCAATGTGCAAACGAACAATTTCATTCCCGATCTGGACGCAAGCGCCAGTTTCAATCTGGCCTCCGACACCGTTTTCACGGTTGATGGCGGTGCTCATTTTACGGCGGATGGAGTGATCTCGGGCGCGGGCCTCACCAAGAGCGGTGATGGCTTGCTTACCTTGAATGGAGCAAACACCTACACCGGCGGCACCAACCTCTATGGCGGCACGCTCAGCCTCGGCAACAACAGCGCGCTTGGAACCGGTCCGCTCTCCGCCTTCGGTGGAACGGTGATCGATATCCAGTCCGGTATTTCGATCGCCAACGATCTGCTCGTCAACGCCGGCCCGACCATTCACGTCGGTTCGGGAACGGCCACCTATACCGGCCTGATTTCGGACTATGACGAGGGCTCTGCGATCGTAAAGACCGGCGCCGGCACGCTCGTGCTGACCAACAACAGCAACAGTTTCGGCTTAGGCGCACGGATCGAGCAGGGAACAATCCAGGTTACGGCCGATCATGCTTTGGGTTTGGGTCCGATCACGCTGGATGGGGGCACGCTGCAGGCGGGCGCGAACCTTACCCTTGCCAATGTTTCGATCCTGTTCGGCGCCGCCGGCGGCACCATCGACACGAACGGCTTCGACGTCACCACGAGCGCCAGCATGGGAGACGACAGCACGCCGAGCGGGACGTTCACCAAGACAGGAGCCGGAACGCTGACGGTGGACGGCTTTGCCGGCAACAACACCTATGCCACGGCCACCGACGTCGCCCAGGGCACGCTGAAGGCGGGCCTGAGCGCCAGCATTTTCAGCGCAAACAGCGCCTATACGATCGAAAGTGGCGCAACGCTTGATTTCAACAATTTCGACCAGGCGATTGGTTCGCTCGCCGGCGCGGGAGCGGTCAATGCCGGGGCAGGCAGACTGACGACCGGAGGCAACAACGGCTCGACGGTCTTTTCGGGCGTCATCACCGGCGGCAACGGGCTGATCAAGGACGGGACGGGAACTTTCGAGCTGTCGGGTTCGAGCCCGTTGTCGGGCGGGGTTGAGGTAAAGGCCGGCACTTTGCTGGTCTCCGGCTCGCTTGGCAATGCGGGGGTTACAGTCGACAGCGGCGCCACACTCCGCGGCGGCGGCACGGTTGGCGTGCTCGATGCCTCCGGCACGGTCGCGCCCGGCAAAAACGCGATCGGCACGCTGACCGTCAACAACACCGCCAAGTTCGAGGCCGGCTCAACCTATGCGGTGGAACTCAATTCAGCTGGTCTTTCTGATCTGATCCACGTGTCCGGCGCGGCCACTATCGTCAGCGGCGCCGGCTTGACCGTGACCAACATTGGGCCGAGCGACCTGGTGGCGGGAACCCGCTACACGGTGCTCGAAGCCGCCAGCGTCGGCGGGACCTTCACCCTGGTGGGCGATCCGCAGGTCTCGGCCTTCGTTAAGCTGAGCACCACGTCGGATGCGACGCATGCCTATGTCGACGTCACCCAGACGAAGACCTTCAGCTCCGCTGGCGTGACACCGAACCAGATCGCCACCGGTAACGGGCTGGGCAGCGCGGCTAGCAGTGCCTTGGTCAGCGCGATGCTTGCCTTGCCGAGCGATGCGGCGGCGCAGGCTGCTTTCGACCAGCTTTCGGGCGAAATCCATGCCTCGGCCAAGGGCATGCTTCTCCAGGACAGCCACTTGCTGCAGGACGCGGTGACGGCGCGCCTGCGCGGAGCCTTCGGCGACAGCGGCAAGACCGCCTCGCTGCCGGTCATGGCCTATGGCGAGGACGGCGTTCAGCCGGTTGTCGCCGACACGGATAGCTTCGCCATCTGGTCGCAGGGTTTTGGCTCCTGGGGCGGTGCCGACAGCGACGGCAATGCGGCCGCCTTCGACCGTTCGACGGGTGGCCTACTGGTCGGCGCCGACGGCCTGGCCGGCGACTGGCGCATCGGCGTGGTCGGCGGCTACAGCCGCACCAGCTTCGATGCCGACGACAGGCATTCCTCCGGCGACAGCGACAACTATCATCTCGGCCTCTATGGCGGGACCAATTGGGGCGCCATCGCCTTCCGCACCGGGACCGCCTACACCTGGCACCGGATCTCGACATCGCGCTCCGTCGCCTTCCAGGGTTTTGCCGACAGTCTTTTGGCCGACTACGACGCCGCGACCGCGCAGGCCTTCGGCGAGCTGGTCTACAAGACCGATGCCGAGCCGTTTGCCTTCGAGCCCTTCGCCAATCTCGCTTATGTGAACCTGCACACGGACGGCTTCGCGGAGAGCGGCGGCGCCGCGGCGCTGACCAGCAGCAGCTCGACGTCGGATGCGACCTTCACTACGCTCGGCGTCAGGGCCTCCACCGACATCATCCTTGGCGGCGTGGCGGCCACCGCGCGCGGCACGTTCGGCTGGCGCCATGCCTTCGGCGATTTGACGCCGCTGTCGACCGTCGCCTTTGCCGGCGGTGACGGCTTCACCATTGCCGGCGTGCCGATCGCCAGGGATGCGATGCTGGTCGAGGCCGGCTTCGACGTGCAGCTGGCGCGCAACGCCACCCTTGGCCTATCCTATGCCGGACAGTTTGGGCGGAATGCCTTCGACAATGGGTTCAAGGCCAATCTGGGCATCAAGTTCTAGGTGTTGGGACTGTCGGGGATCGGCAATTGCCTTGCCGGTCTCAGTGCTTGAGGTGGATCGTCACCCAGCCTTCGCGGTACAAGGTGCGCACGTGCCGGAAATTCTGGCCGACATAGGCCGAGATGACGGCGTCGCGCTGGCGCTCGAGAATGCCTGACAGGACGATCGAGCCGCCAAGTGCGATGTGCCCGGCCATTTGCGGCGCCAGCCGCATCAGCGGCCGCGCCAATATGTTGGCGACGATCAGATCGAAGGGGGCACGCCTGCCGAAGATCGGGTGGTGAAAGCCCGGTGCGGTAACCGTTTCGATGAGCGCCTTGACGTGATTGAGCCGCGCATTGGCGGCGGCGACCTTCACCGCCACCGGGTCGATGTCGGTGGCGAGCACCGGAATATGCGCCAGCTTGGCGACGGCGATGGCCAGCACGGCGCTGCCGGTGCCGAGGTCGAGCGCATTGCGCGGATGCTCGCGCCGCACCACTTTCTCCAGCATTTCCAGGCAGCCTGATGTGGTGCCGTGATGGCCGGTGCCGAAGGCAAGGCCGGCCTCGATCTCGATGGCGAGTTCGCCGCTGTGGCGCTTCCTTCGGTCATGCGCGCCGTGGACGAAGAAACGGCCGGCGCGCACTGGCTTCAGGCCCTCCAGCGAACGCGCCACCCAGTCGATGTCAGGCAGCACTTCGCGCTCGACCGGCTTCGACAAAGCAAGGCCGGCGAGAATGTCCTTGACCCGCGCCTCGACCGTATCGACATCGCCATCGGCATAGAGCGAGACCTCGTGGATGTCCTGGTCTTCGTCGACCTCGAGCACGGCGATCGGCAGGCCTTCATCCTCGAAGGCCAGCTCAAGCGCCGCGAAAATGCGCTCAGCCTCGATCTTGCCGGTGGTGAAATGCAGCCGCGTCTGGGTCATATGAATTCTTGTCAACCCTTGGCCGCGAGGCGCTTCAGCTTCTCCACGGCGGCGCTGGCGCTTTCGCCATAGGCGATCGTGCCGGCAAAGTCGCCCTTGGAGTTGAGCAGCAGCACCGAGGCCGTGTGGTCCATCGTGTAGTCGCCGTCGCCCGTGTCGACCTTCTTCCAGTAGATGCCGAACGACTTGGCCATGGCATGGACCTTGTCCGGGTCGCCGGTGATGCCGGTGATACGGTCGGAGAAATTGCTCACATAGGCGTTCATCACCGCCGGCGTGTCACGCTCCGGGTCGACCGAGACGAAATAGGCATGCAAGGTCTTGCCGTCGTCGCCGAGCGTCTTCAGCCAGCCGGACAGTTCGAACAGGGTGGTTGGGCAAACCTCGGGGCAGTGGGTGAAGCCGAAGAAGACGACGCTGGGCTGCCCCCGGAAGGCGGCTTCGGTGATAGGTGCGCCTTTCTGGTCCACGAGGGTGAAGGGCGCGCCGAACGGTTCGCCGCCATAATGGCCGCGATACCAGTCGAAGGTCAGCCAGCCGATGCCGGCTGCCATCAGGACGAGAATGCCGACCAGGATAGAACGCATCATTACAAAAGTCCGCCTGCAGAAATCATCGCGCCGGCTCGATGCCGCGCCGGTGCGACAGTCTTGGAGCCTGTTTGGAAATTCTACTCTGGCGGCCATCTGATGGCGTTTTCTGCGCTTCCCCGTTCTACTGCGTGCAGTAGAACTGAGCTCACGGACCATATGTCCGCTGCGCTACGGTTCTCGAAACCACCACCATATGACTCGCCAGAGCGAATTTCGAAACAGTCTCTTAGCGGTTTGGCCTTGCGCAGGCAAAGTGCCGCGATGCCGCAACCGCGGTGGTGTTGACGCATCCGCTTGCAAAGCCGCACGACGTGTCCCACCTGATACCGGCAACTCGAACCGCAGGAGGCTCCTTTGCTCGAACTGGTTAGGCGCGAACGGATTGGGCGAAAACTGATCGGCGGCGCCTTGGCCGCGTGCGTCGTGCTTGGCGCCGGCAGCGCCGTCGCCGAGGAAGTCGGTAAGGTCGGCGTCGACTGGGTCGGCAATGACATCATCGTCGAAGCGATCAAGGATCCGAAAGTGGATGGCGTGACCTGCCATGTGTCCTATTTCGACCGCAGCATCATCGACCGCCTGCACAAGGGCAACTGGTTCGAGGATCCCTCCGATTCGTCGATCTCCTGCCGCCAGACCGGACCGATCACCATTGGCGACATCGACATGAGCGAGGGCGGCGAGGAGGTGTTCAAGCAAGGCATCAGCCTTATCTGGAAGAAGCAGGTGGTGAACCGCATCTACGACAAGACCAACGAGACGCTGATCTATCTCTCGCATTCGCGCCAGGTCCAGAACGGCTCGGCCAAGATGTCGGTCACCACAGTGCCGCTCTACGGCCAGAACGTGGTGTGGAGCAAAGGCAAGCCGAAATAGGTCGGTGGGCGTCTTTTTGTGCTGATCGGCCCCACGGGCAATTGCTCCTGCCTTGCGGGAGCAATTGCCCTGAAGTAAAGCGCCGCATGGACCGCACCGAAAACCTCGTCCTGAAAGACCCAGAGCCGCGCATCCATCCGACCGCGGAGCTGAAGGCGTGCAAGCTCGGCCGCTACGCCTTGATCGGTGAACGGGTGGTGCTGCGCGAGGTGAGCGTCGGCGACTTCTCCTATTTCGAGCGCCATTCGGAAGCCATCTACACAACCATCGGCAAATTCTGCTCGATTGCCGCCAACAGCCGCATCAATGCGCTGGAGCATCCGATCGAGCGGCTGACCCAGCACAAGGTCAGCTATCGGCCGAACGAGTATTTTCGATGGCTGGGCGTCGATGCGGCGTTCCGCGAGCGGCGGCAGGCGAAGGCCGTGACCATCGGCCATGACGTCTGGATCGGCCACGGCGCGGTGATCATGCCCGGCATCACGATCGGCAATGGCGCGGTCATCGGCGCCAATGCGGTGGTGACGCAGGACGTGCCGTCTTACACGATCGTCGCCGGCGTGCCGGCAAAACCGCTCCGGCCGCGCTTTGCTCCCGACATAGCGGCGCGGATCGAAGCACTCGCCTGGTGGGACTGGCCGGTCGAGAAACTCGCCAGGGCGGTTCCCGACATCCAGTCCATGCCGATCGAGGCCTTCCTCGATCGTTGGGAAAACGACGCCGTTTAGGCTTTCGCTGACAACGGTTTGGCCCTGGCCGTCACCGCCGCGCAGGCCATCATCCGCGCTCTCTGAACTGAAACCCCTTCCGCCATGCGGGGGTGGCGCGGCGGAAGGGGCTGGAGGTAAACCGCTGTGAAGCGGAGCGTACAGGCACTTTTGCCTGCACAGCTACTATGACATTGAACCGATAAGGTGTGTTTTCCGCTGCTTTCGCGCTTTGCGTGTGCCCAATTGCACCCGATGTATTTGTTGCCGGCGGGAACCCGAGACGGTCGCCGGTTGTTTTCTTGTCGCGGCGTTCATTGAGGATCTCGACAGATGGAAAAGCTCTTCACCAGGATCGCCAATTGGGTCGCTCACATAACCGGCCTGCCGCTGACATTCGCCGGCTGCTGCCTGATCGTTGTCGTCTGGGCGACGAGCGGGCCGTTTTTCGGCTTCTCGGATACCTGGCAATTGGTGATCAACACCGGCACGACCATCATCACTTTCCTGATGGTGTTCCTGATCCAGAACACCCAGAACCGCGATGGCGCGGCGATCCAGGCCAAGCTCGATGAACTGATCCGGGTCAGCGAGGGCCATAACAATTTCATCGGCATCGAGCACCTGACGGAATCCGAAGTCGAGGAAATCCGCGACAAGTGTGAGCGGGCGGCACGGCGGCATGACGAAAAAATCGCCGCCATGGCCGCTAAGAAGGCCGTGGCGCAAAAGCGAGCTCCGAAAAAGCACGCGGCTTGAGGGCTTTCGGATCAACCTTTGATGAAGGCCGCGAACGCATCCTTGTGATCGGGGTGCCAGCGCGACAGAGCAGGGCGGTTCTGGATGATGTCGCCAATTGCCCAGGCCATGCGTTTCTCGTCCAGCGGCCGCGCCACGTCATTGTCCGGGCACAGGATGTAGAAGTCGCCCCTGACCAGGGATTCCAGCATGAAATCAATGACCTGTTCGCCGGTCCAGGCGCCGGCGGGCTTCTCCGTCGCACCCTCGGTGAGGCCGGTATAGGTGAAGCCGGGGATCAGCAGATGCGCCGACATTCGGTCGCCCGGTTCGTTGCGCAGCGCGTGCGCCAGGCCTTCGGTGAATGTCTTCACGCCGGCCTTGGAGACATTGTAGGCGAGGTTGCCGGGCGGCGTGGTGATGCCTTGCTTGGAACCGGTGTTGATGATCAGGCCCGGCTTGGCCGACGCCAGCATGCGCGGCGCGAAGGCTTCGACGCCATGCACAACACCCCAGAAATTAATGTCGAGCAGCCGTTTCCAGCCATCGCGGTTTTCCCAGGGTTTTCCCGGATTGTCGCCGACGCCGGCATTGTTCATCAGCAGCGAGACCTCGCCGAAGGCGCCGAATGCCCGGTCGGCGAGACGATCGACCTCATCGGCCTTCGAAACATCGGCGGCGACGGCAAGCACGGCATCGTCGCCTGCAATGGCCGAGACGGCGCCAGAGGCATCATCAAGGCGCGCGCCGGCAATGTCGGCAAGCACGATCTTCATGCCCATCAGTGCAAGCCGCCTGGCGGCTGCCAGACCGATGCCGCTGGCGGCGCCGGTGATGACGGCGGTGTTGCCCGGGCCAAGCGCGGGCAGGGCGGTCTGGATTTCGGCGTCGGTGATCATGAGCAACAGCGTCCTTTTCTCGATGGCGCCGAACTTAGCGCCGGAACGGGCTTGCGCAAGCCTTCGTCAGCAGGTCTTCGGGTTGACCAGCAGGGCCGCGGCTGCGCATGCTGCCCCACAAATGGAGATTTTTGATTGACGGACTGGATCGCAATTCTGAAAGAGCAGACCGCCACCGGTGACCAGATGGGGCGCGAGGTGCCGCAGATGCTGGCCAACCCCGATATCAGCGAAGCCCAGGTGAAGACACTGTTTTCCGCGCTGGAAAAACAGGCCGAGTTCGTCGAGAAGCTGCGCATGGCGCTGGAGAAATTCGGCCATGACTTCTCGGTCATCAAGGCAGCGGAACGGCTGGAGGAGCGCTATGCCGATCTTGCGGCGTCGGTCGCCGAAAAGCTGAAGGCGATGCGCAAGTAGAGCGTCAGACAAAAAGCGCTACTTTTCGATCACCCGCGCGAAGCGCGTATCCGGCACGAGCCAGATCATCGCGACCAGCACATAAAGCGCGACGCCGATCCACTGATTGACAAAGGTCAGCAGGACGGCTGCGATGTAGACAGCCAGCGAGAGCTTGCCCTTGCGGTCGTTGCCCAGCGCCTTGGCGAAGGCGGTGTCGTTGCCGTGCAGGCGATGCAGCGCAGCGGCCAGAATATTATAGGCGATCGCGCATAGAGCCAGATCGGCGCCATAGACGGCGACCGGCACCGGCGCGAAATGGTTCTCGCCCATGAAGGCCGTCGTGACCGGCATCAGCGACAGCCAGAACAGAAGATTGAGGTTCGCCCACAACACGCGGCCGTCGACGCGCTGCACGGTGTGGAACATGTTGTGCAGATTGTTCCAGTAGATGCCGACATTGATGAAGGACAGCACGTAGCTGAAGAAGACCGGCCACAACGGTAACAAGGCGGAAACATCCTCGCCATGCGGCACTTTCAGCTCGAGCACCATGATGGTGATGATGATGGCCACCACGCCGTCGGTGAATGCCTCGACCCTGCCTTTGCCCATGGATTCCCCCTTACCAATCCGGTCAAAGGTAAGAGAGGATTTCGCCCAGCGCCATGGGCGAACTTCAAACTTGTCAGGAGTGAATTCAGGGCGAGGAACGCACGCCCTGCAAAGGCGTTGGTGATGAGATTTCCCAACAACCAAGATGTCGAAATGACCGCTCACAGCATCGTCCTGACACGTAACAATGAATTTGGCGGTGCTGCGGCAAGGGCGGTCGTTGCTGCCATGATCGCCGTCTTGTTTGCCGGCAGCACGGCATTGACCCCGCTCTACATCATCTACAAGCAGGCGTTCGGTTTCTCCCAGATCACGCTGACCCTGATCTATGCCGTGTATGTGATCGGCAATCTTGCGGCGCTTTTGATCTTCGGCGGCTTGTCGGATGTAATCGGCCGCCGGCCTGCTGCCTTGGCGGCGATGGGTGTGGCCGTCGTCAGCACGTTGCTTTTCCTGTTCGCCGAAAATGTTGCGTGGCTCGACGCGGCGCGGATTCTGATGGGCCTGGCGATCGGCGTCGGTACGGGGACCGGCACGGCATGGCTGACCGAACTGATCGCGACCAGCGATAGGTCGCGTGCCGCTACGATCGCCACCAGCACCAATTTCCTGGGTCTCGGACTTGGCGCGCTGGGAGCGGGTCTGCTGGCCGAATATGCACCATGGCCGCTCAGGCTGACCTTCGTTGTCAATCTGGCTGTGCTTGTCCTGGTCACCATATTGATCCTGCGCACGCGCGAGACCGTTTCACGACCAGGGAAACTGGCGGACATTTCGATGCGGCCCAAGCTTTCCGTGCCTGGCAACGTCCGAGCCCGCTTCGTGGCGCCTGCGCTGACCGGCTTCGGCGCCATGGCACTGGTCGGCTTTTACGCAGCACTTGCGCCGAGCATCCTGGCGCAGCAACTCCGGGTGACCAACCATGCCGCAGCCGGCGCGCTGTTTTTCGAACTGACGATCGTGGCCGCCCTGACCATTCTGGCGACGACGCGGCTCTCGAGCCGTGTCACCATGTTCACGGCATTGGTCTTGATCATCCCCACTGTCGGATTGGTGGTGGCGGCACAATTCTTCGGCTCGATGGCCATCATGATCATCGCCACCGCTTGCTGCGGCGTGGCGTCGGCGCTCGGCTATCGTGGCGGTTTGCAAGTGGTCAACCAGATTGCGCCTGCCGAAAGGCGCGCCGAGGTGGTATCGGCCTTTTTCATCTGCTGCTTTTGTGGCAATGCGCTGCCAGTCATCGGTATCGGCATTCTGTCGAATTGGACCACCGCGACGACGGCAAGCCTGGCCTTTGCCGGCATGATCACGATCTTTTCCTTGGTGGCGCTCGCGTTTGGCGCGAAGCATGCGCGATAGTCGCTGACGGCTCGGCGTCGCCAACGGCAGTAAACTCAGCTTTCAGCCGTTCGGCGTCTCGGGCGCCATGTTGGCGCGGCCGCGCGGCACGCCAAGGCCAGTGTCCGGCGGCTCGCCGGCGGCCGGCCTGTTCTCGATCATGTGCAATGTGCGCCAACCGCCGAAACGGTAGTAGGCGGCGGCCAGCACCAGCGAGGTGATCGACCCGGCCGGGAAACTCCACCACAGCGCTTCCTCGCCGATCACGCCGCGCATGAAATAGGCAAAGCCGGTGCGCACGATGAGCACCGAAATCACCAGGATGATCAGTGGCGGCATCACCGCACCGGTGGCGCGCACGGTGGCGAACAGCACGATGGTGATGCCGAACAGGATGAACGACCAGGATGCGGCCGTGTTGATGTGCGCGGCGATGTCGATCGCCGCGCTGTCGCTGCTCAGGAACAGGCCGAGGATCGGGCGGTCGAAGAGCCACAGCAGCGCGACCAGGGCGCCGGTCAGGACGAGGTTGAAGCCGACGCCGGAGGCGGCGACGCGGCCGATCCGATCCCAGCGGCCGGCGCCGACATTCTGCGCCGCCATGGAGGAGACCGCGGCGCCGATGGCCAGCGCCGGCATCTGGATGTAGGTCCACAGCTGCGCGGCGATGCCGTAGGCGGCGGCGACCTGCGAACCGTAGGAATTGACGATGCCCATCACTGTCAGCGCTGCCGCCGAAATGACGATCATCTGCAGGCCCATGGGCACGCCCTTGAAGACGACGATGCGCAGCAAGGCAGGGTCGGGCCGCAGCAGAGCGAGGTTGGCACCGGCAAGGCGCAGCGGATGCTTGCGCGAATAAAGCACGACAAGGATGGCAATCACGCTCACCGTCTGGCCGATCAGCGTCGCGGTGGCGGAACCGGCGATGCCAAGTTCGGGGAAGGGGCCGATGCCGCGGATCAGCAGCGGGTTGAGCACGATGTCGAGGACGACCGCCAGCGCCATGAAGATGAAGGGCGTGCGTGAATCGCCCGCACCGCGCAGCACGGTCATGACGAAGGACAGAAGGTTCATCATCGGCACGGCGACGAAGATGATGCGCAGATAGGAACGCGCCAGCGGCAAGGCGTCCGCCGGCGTGCCAAGCGTGTTGAGGATCGCATCGACCCAGATCCAGCCGCAGACGGCGAAGACCACCGAAACGAAGAAGAAGAAGGTAGCGCTGGTGCCAACGATGCGGCGCGCCTCGGGCAGGTCGCGGGCGCCGACCGACTGCGCCACCAGGATGGTCGCCGCCATGCCGATGCCGAACACGGTGCCCAGGATCAGGAACAGGACGAGGTTGGCGTTGGAGGTCGCGGTCAGCGCCGATTCACCGAGAAAGCGGCCGACCCAGACGGCATTGATCGACCCGTTGAGCGACTGCAGCACGTTGGAACCCAGCACCGGCAAGGCAAACAGCAGCAGCGTGCGCGGGATCGGGCCGCTGGTCAGGTCGCCGGTGCGCCGGCGCGCGGGCATTTTTTCGTCCATGGCTGGCAACTCGGCAAAGGTGATCTGGCCCCACCATCATTGCCGATTCAACGAGGCAGGTCGATGCGGCGTCGGAAAAGCTTGGCCGGAGGTCTCCTGGCGCATCTCGGTCTAACCATGTTCTCAAAGCTTCCGGAATGGGCTATTGATCGCGGGGGCGTGGGGCCCGCATTCCTATCAGATCTTGCGAATAGCCGGGGGGGTCATGTCCGATAGTCCGCTGTTTTCCGAGCGCCTGAACCGGCGCGCGTTTCTCGGTGCGTCCGCTTTGGGCGCGGCCTCGATGGCTCTTTCGGCGTGCACCACGACGGAGGTGGTGACGCCGCCACCGGTGGCCGCGGCGCCACCCGATGCGGCGTTCGGCGATACCGCAACCATGTACGCGGCGCGCACCGACGAGGGCTATCAACTGCCGGCGATCCCGGTGGCCAAGCTCGATCCGAAGTTCGTGCGCCAGATCGTGGCCGACCCGACCGGAGAGAAACCCGGCACCATCGTCGTCGATGTCTCCGAGCATTTCCTCTATCTGGTGCGCGATGGCGGCAAGGCCATCCGCTACGGCGTCAGCCTCGGCAAGGCCGGCTTCGGCTGGACTGGCAGCGCCGTGGTCCAGGCGCGGAAGAAGTGGCCGGTGTGGACGCCGCCGCCGGAAATGATCCAACGCCGGCCGGAACTGGCGAAATTCAAGGACGGCATGCCGCCAGGCCCGCAAAGCCCGCTCGGCGCCCGCGCGCTCTATCTGTTCCGCGACGGCAAGGACACGATGTACCGGCTGCACGGCACGCCGGAGTGGGATTCCATCGGCAAGAACGCCTCGTCGGGCTGTGTGCGCTTCATGAACCAGGACATCATCGACCTCTACAGCCGCGTCAACGGTCCCGCGCAGGTCTTCGTGCGGCCGAACCTGTCCGCCGCCGGCAAGATCATGGCCGTGTCGAGCAGGACGGCCGAGCCGATCGATGCCGGCGTGCCGAAGGACGCGGAGTTCTTGAAGTAGGCTTTCAGAATCTCAGGCGGACGCGCCAAGCGCGCCCGCCTGGATGACGGTCTTACTTCTTGGCGAGGTCGGGAAGCGTGACCTGATAGACCAGTAAGATGGTGTCGACATTGGCGCCGTCATCGGCCTTGTAGGGGGCGCCGACCTGGAAACCGTCCTGGGCGAGGAAGTCGTTGTCATTGGCGACGAACAAGAAATAGTCGTCGGGCAGCTTCGGATCGAGCACGCTGGCCAGCGACATCGCTTCCCACTTCTCCGAGAGATTGTTGTCGTCGTTCGGGGCGCCATTGTGCAGGCCGAAGCGATTGAGCTGCGTATTGTCGTTGATGTCGATGAACGGCGTCAGCTTGGCCGGCGTCACCGACGGATCAAGCACGCCCTTGGGCGCGACCGGCTTGTCGGCGGCGTCGAAAGGGCCGCCCGCGATGTCGGTCGCGGCCGAAACGTCGACGACGAAGATCTGGCGCAGAAGCGAGGTGTCGCCCTTGACGCCCTGGCCGTTGCCGCTGTCGCGCGCCAGCATCAGGAAGGACGTGTCCGACAGCGCCACGATCTCGCTTTGCGCGGCGACCTTGGTCTTGCCTTTGGCGTCCTTGAACACCGGCAGCGGCACGACATATTCATGCGCCAGCTTGAGATGGGCGAGGTCGGAGGCGTCATAGACCAGCGCCCTGGTGTTCTGCCGGGTCGAGCCTGAATCTCCGCCATCCTGCCGGGTCGCCGACTGCAGCACGGCAATCAGGAACTTGCCGTCCGGCGTCATCGCCATGCCTTCCAGGCCCTGGTTGTTTTGGCGGCCGGTCTCGGGATCCTTCGGGTCGGGCTCGGCGGCACCGGGGCCAGGATTGTCCGAGGAGAAGTTCGGCGCGCCCTTGCGCATCGGCACCAGCGCCGCCGGCGGCTGGGTCGCCGACAGCAGGCGGCCCTGCGCCGAGAAGCGGTAGATGTTGGGGCCATATTCGTCGGAGATGAACATCGAGCCGTCGGGCAGCCGCACGATCGCCTCGTTGTCGAGGGCGAGCTTGCCATTGGTGGCGGCGGGCAACATCGGCATATCGCCGGCGGCGGCGCGTACATCCGACAGCGGATCGAGGCCGGTGGCGTCGGCGCCCTTGTCGTCGGTCAGAAGCATGGTGTCGGCAAGCGTCGCCTTGACTTCGGTCTGTTCCTGGCCAGCGGCGCCAGGTGCGGCCGGGGTAAATTCGATGCCGATGGTGTTGAGGCGCGGCCGGTAGTCGGTGGTGCCGGCGACATTGTAGCCACGATCCGGCAGCAGCCAGAGCGAACCCTTGTAGGTGCCCGCATCATGCGTCCAGCCCGATGTGTCGATCGCCATGCCGGAACCCGAGCCGAACGTCTCGCCGAATTTGTCGCGCTGCGCGGCTGGGATGCGGCCGACGCCGACCAGGCCCTTGTTGACGAGGCCGCCGACGGTCGCGGTGCTGTCGGCGAGCGCTGGCGACAAGGCAGTGAACAAGGCCAGCGCGACGCCGAGCGAGGCGGTTCGGTGCAGGTGTTTCATGGATGATCCTCTTTGTGACAGATGTGCCGGAGCGGCCGAAGAGCGAAAAAGCTTAAAGAGGCGGTACATCGATGATGCCGCGCGCCGCCCCCCGAAAGCGATCTACGGCGCGAACATGATGCTTGCGTGACAGTGCGGCATGTCCGCCCGCTGGCGCGTTCACAAGCCGGAAAAAACACGCGGCGGGGCGGAAGAATGGATCATCCCCACGCATCCGTCCGAGCCTGCAAGCGCAGTACTGGACACTTATGTCTAGTGCGTATATGGTGCGCTTCTGACAGACCGGGAGGGAAGCCTTGAAGTCGCACTACCGTGCAGTCGTCATCGGGGGCGGGGTGGTCGGTGCCTCGGTGCTCTACCATCTGACGCGGTTCGGCTGGCCTGACGTGGCACTGATCGAGCGTGCCGAACTGACCGCCGGTTCGACCTGGCATGCGGCAGCCGGGTTTCATGCGCTCAACGCCGATCCCAACGTCGCGGCTCTGCAGGATTACACCATCAAGCTCTACCGCGAGATCGAGGCCGAATCCGGCTGGAATATCGGCCTGCACATGACCGGTGGCGTCAACATGGCCAGCGATCCCCAGCGCTGGGAATGGTTGAAATCGGCCTGGGCGGTATTCCAGTCGGTCGGCATCGAAACCGCCAGGCTGGTGACCCCTGACGAGATCAAGGAAATCTGTCCGATCGTCGACGTCACTGGCGTGCTTGGTGGTCTCTACGATGCCAATGAGGGTCATCTCGACCCCTATGGCACGACGCATGCCTATGCGGGTGCCGCCAAGAAGCGCGGCGCCGACGTGATCCTGCGCAACCGTGTCGTCGAGTTGAAGTCTCGCGCGGACGGCCATTGGGACGTCGTCACGGAGCAGGGCACCATCATCGCCGAGCATGTCGTCAACGCCGGCGGGCTGTGGGCCAAGCAGCTCGGCCGCATGGCCGGCGTCGACCTGCCGGTGACGCCGATGGAGCACCATTATTTCGTCACCGAGGACATTCCGGAGATCGCCGCTCTCGACCGGGAGCTCGGCCTTGCGGTCGATCTCGACGGCTTTTCCTACCTGCGCCAGGAGCGCAAAGGCGTGCTGCTCGGCGTCTACGAGCAGAACCCCAAGCATTGGAACATGGACGGCGCGCCATGGGACTACGGCATCGAGCTGATCCCGGAGGACATAGACCGCATCAGCCCGGAACTCGCCAAGGCGCATGAGCGCTTTCCCTGCCTGGCGAGCGCCGGCATCCGCAAATGGGTCAACGGCGCCTTCACCTTTACCCCCGACGGCAATCCGATCGTGGGACCGGTGCGCGGCCTGAAAAACTACTGGGTCGCCTGCGGCGTCATGGCCGGCTTCAGTCAGGGCGGCGGCGTCGGCAAATCGCTGGCCGAATGGATGATCCATGGCGAGCCGCAGGCGGACATTTTCGGCATGGACATTGCGCGCTACGGCGCCTTCGCCGCCAACCGCGAATATCTCAGACAAACGACGCGGCAATTCTATGCGCGCCGTTTCGTCATGACTTTCCCCAATGAGCGGCTGCCGGCGGGCCGGCCCTTGAAACGCCCCGGCGCCTATGACGGCATGAGTGCGGCGGGCTGCGAATGGACGGCGTCGTGGGGGCTGGAAATCCCGGCCTATTTCGCGCCGATGGGCTTTCGCGAGAACACCACGCTCAAGCGCTCCAACGCCTTCGACATCGTCGGCGATGAAGCGCTGCAGGTCCGGCGCGCCGCCGGTCTCGTCGATATCTCGGCCTATGCGCGCTATTCCGTGTCGGGGCCAAGTGCGCGGGCATGGCTCGACCGGCTGCTGGCCTGCAGGCTGCCTAAGGCGGGACAGGCGCGGCTGGCGCCGATGCTCGGGCCGGATGGACGGCTGAAGGGCGACCTCACCGTGATCAACTGGGGCGACGGCGACTATTGGCTGATGGGCTCCTACTATCTCAGGGAATTCCACATGCGCTGGTTCGAGACCCGGGCAGGAGAGGGCGTCACCGTCACCGACATCTCGGACGCGACGGGCGGCTTCCTGCTGACCGGGCCGAATGCGCGCAAAATCCTGGAACGTACGACGCATCAGGATGTCTCCAGTGCGGCGCTGCCCTTCATGGCCTGCGGCGCGTTCGACATCGGCATGGTGCAGGCACGGCTTGCCCGCCTGTCCATCGCGGGCGAGCTGGGCTTCGAGATCAACTGCCCCGTGACCATGCATGCCGCGCTGCGTGAGACGCTGCTCGCCGCCGGCGAGGATCTCGGGCTGGCCGAGATCGGCTACTACGCGCTCAACTCGCTAAGGCTGGAGAAAAGCTTCGGCATCTGGTCGCGCGAATTCACGCAGGGTTACACGTCACGCCAGACCGGCCTCGACCGCTTTATTGCCTTCGACAAGGGCGATTTCGTTGGCCGCGAGGCGGCGCTGAAGGAGCGCGATACCGGCACCGCGCAACGGATCGTGACGTTGGAGATCAATGCGCTCGATGCCGACGCCAGCGGCTTCGAGCCGGTCTGGCGTGACGGCCGCCGCGTCGGCTTCGTCACTTCGGGCGGCTTTGGCTACACGATCGGCAGAAGCGTCGCGCTGGCGTTGGTGGACGGCGATTTTGCCGAGGAGGGTACGGCGCTTTCGGTGCACATTGTCGGCGTCGAACGGCCGGCTCGCGTCATCGCGGCGTCACCCTACGATCCCTCGGGCAAGGCGATGCGGCAATGAGGAGGATTTTGCGATGATCGATGACGCGGCACGAGACATGAGGCGCGAGCGCCGGCGTGGACGCACGGGCGAAGCCGGCAGCGAAAGCAGCCGCCGGCCCAACTACCGGTCGCTGAAGAACCCGTTCCTGCCGCAGCCGATCTTTTCGGATGACCAGGTGGCTTCCATCCACGACACGGCGCTGCGCGTGCTGGAGGAGCTCGGCATCAAGGTGCTGTTGCCGCAGGCGCGGGAGATCTTCGCTCGCGCCGGTGCGCTTGTGGACCCGGACACTGACATGGTGCGCATCGGCCGCGACATCGTGGCCGCGGCACTGGCCTCGGCGCCAAAATCAATTCCAGCGCTGGCGGGCGACCGCAGTCGCGATCTTTTGCTCGAACTCGGCTCGATGACGTTCCTCGCCGGCGCAGGCGCGCCTAACGTCACCGATCTCGAACGCGGCCGCCGGCCGGGAACGCTCGGCGCCTTCGAGGAATTGACCAAGCTCATCCAGCATTTCGACGTACTGCACATGCTTTGCCCCTGCATCGAGCCGCAGGATGTCGACAACCGTTTTCGCCACTATGCGGTCAACCGCGCGCAGCTGACGCAGTCCGACAAGTTCCCCTTTGTCTTCGCGCGCGGCACGCCGCAGGTCGAGGATGGGTTTGAGATGATCCGGCTGGCGCGCGGGCAGTCAGAGGATGAATTCCGCGCCGGCGCCCATTGCTACACCATCATCAACACCAACTCACCGCGCCAGCTCGACATTCCGATGGCGCAAGGCATCATCGACTTCGCCCGCGCCGGGCAGGTCCTGGTCATCACGCCGTTCTGCCTGGCAGGCGCGATGGCGCCGATCACGGTCGCCGGCGCGCTGACGCTGCAGCATGCCGAGGCGCTGGCCGGTCTGGCATTGGCGCAGATCGTGCGACCGGGCGCACCCGTGCTTTACGGCTCCTTCTCCTCCAATGTCGACATGAAGTCGGGCGCTCCGGCGTTCGGCACGCCCGAACACGTCAAGGCCACACTGGGAGCCGGCCAATTGGCTCGCTTCATCGGCCTTCCCTGGCGTTCGGGCGCCGGCAGTGCCGCTAACATTTCCGATGCGCAGGCAGCCCATGAGTCGCAGTTCGCCCTTTGGGGCTCGGTGCTTGCCGGCGCCACCGTGTGCATCCACGCCGCGGGCTGGCTGGAGGGTGGCCTGAGCGTCTCGTTCGAGAAGCTGATCACCGACATCGAGGCGGTGCAGTCGATTGCCGAGCTTTGCGCGGCAACGCCTGGCGACGAAGACGCGATCGGTTTCGAGGCCATCGCCGAAGTGCAGCCTGGCGGGCATTTCTTCTCGGCCAGCCACACGATGGCGCGCTACCGCACCGCATTCTATGAGCCACTGGTGGCCGACTGGTCGAATTTCGGCAACTGGACGCAAAGCGGATCAAAGACCGCCAGCGAGCGCGCTACCGGCATCTGGAAACGCATCCTTGCCGATTTCGAGCCGCCAGCTTCGGCTGCCGCCACCGCCGGAGTGCTCGACGAATTCATCGCGCGGCGCACCGAAGAGGGCGGCGCGCCACCGGTGTCGTGAGCGGCGAGCTTTCGCGCGAGACACCTGGCCTTGCCGCGACTTTCGCGGCGTGATCGGTGCCGGGGTCATTGGCAAGCGGTGCACGCCGTGCAGAAATGCGCTTCATGCGCGAAGCCCTGATCGCCTTGGTGATTTTCCTGTGCCTGGCGGCGGCGCCGCTGGTCAGCATGGCGATCTGGCCGAGGCTGCCGGCCAGACATCGCGACGACGACACGAACAATGTGGTGCGGCTCGCCGCCAATTTGTTCGGCGTCATGACCTCGTTGGTGCTCGGCCTGATGATCAACTCGGCCAAGAACACCTTCGAATCGATCGATCACAATGTGCACGCCTATGCGACGGAGATGATCCTGCTCGACAGGACATTGCGCCAGTACGGTGCGGATGCCGACATGGTGCGCCAGCCGCTGGTCGCCTATGTGCCGCGGGTGGCGGCCGGCTCGCTGCAGGCCAGCGAAACGCCTATCGTGTCCAACCAGCTGTCCGAACATCTTTTGACGGAGATCGGCACGCGGCTGAACGCGCTGACGCTGTCCGATGCGACGCATAGCCCGCTGTTGCAGGATGCGCGTCAGCGCCTGCAGAAAGTGCTGGAAATGCGCTGGGTGCTGATCGAACAGTCGGAGGGTGCGATCCCCTGGCCGCTGATTGCCATGCTGGTTGCGTGGCTGGCGCTGATCTTCGCCAGTTTCGGGTTCAGGGCGCCGAAGAATGCGATCACGCTTGCGACCTACGTCGTGTCGGCCGCGCTCATCGCCGGGGCGATCTACCTGATCCTCGACATGGACGTGCCGTTCTCCGGACCGATCCAGATTTCGCCGGCACCGCTGGAGCGTGCGCTGGCGGAATTGCAACGGTGATGCGGAACCGGTGACGCTTCCAGGCATTCATGGGTACGGCCGGGCTTTGTCGCCTTAGCGGCCATCGAGGGGAGGACGACATGGGTTTCGACCAGTATCACGAACCGCCTGAAGAGCTGTCGCAGAAGGTGCGGACCTTTGCGCGCATGATCACGTCGCTGATCGAGGAGGCGGAAGCGATCGGCTGGTACGAACAGCGCATCTCGGTGGAGAAGGATCCGCAGGCGCGGGCCATCATGCAGAACGCGCAAGGCGAGGAGTTCAAGCATTTCGGCATGGACCTGGAATTCCTGCTACGCCAGAAGAAGGATTGGCGGGCGGAATTGAAGGAAATCCTGTTCACGACGGGCGATATCGTCAAGGCTGGCGAGCGGGGCGAGAAGAAGGTGGATTGATCGCCTGCGCCATCAATCGCTGTCGCGCGCGATCAGTTCCAGCGGCCAGACTTCGCGGGTGATGCGCGGGCCTTCCGGGCCGGCGAAGGCGGGAAGCGAGGCCAGCAGCATTTCGGCCAGCCGCCTTCCCATCGGCTCCAATGGCGGGCGGAAGGCGGTCAGCGCCGGGGAAAAATAACGGCAGAGCGGCGTGTCGACGATGACGCACACCGCGATGTCGTGGCCGGGGCGGATGCCCATCTCGGCGAGCGCCTTGCAGCCGCCGAGCGCCATGGCGTCGTTGTTGAAGATGATAGCCGTCGGCCGGTCCTTTGCCAGCATCACGCGCGGCGTCACCTGGTAGCCGCCGGCTTCGTTGATGAAGCCATCGGCGATCAGCGCGGGGTCGACGTCGATGCCGTGCCGCTTCAGGGCTTTGCGATAACCGTCGAGGAACAGATAGCCAAAATTGAGATTGAGGGAAGGGCGGATGGCGGCGATGCGGCGATGGCCGCGCGCCACCAGCCGGTCGACGGCATCGCTGCCGGCCTTCTCGAAATCGAGGTCGAGCGAGGGGTAGGCCTTGCCGCCGCTGCGGCTGCGGCCGAGCGTGGCGAAGGGGAAGCCGACCTGTGTGAGATAATCGATGCGCTCGTCCTCGCGCCGCGTCCAGGCCAGTAGCACGGCGTCGGCGCGGCGGGTCTCGACGACGCGGCGCAGGCGCTCCTGCTGATAGTCGCCCGGCGCGCCCATCACCACGGTCAGGTCGAGCCCGCTTTCGGCAAGGCGGCCCTGCAGCCCGATCAGGAAGGGAATGAAGAACGGTTCGCCATATTGCTGGTCGCCAGGATGCGGCTGCAGCATGAAGGCGATCGAGTGGGTCGCGCCTTGTCTGAGACTGCGGCCGGACTGATTGGGTGAATAGTTCAGCTTCTTGGCGGCGTCCAGCACGCGTTGGCGCGTGTCGGCATTGACGTCGGCGCGGCCGTTCAGCGCCCGTGACACGGTGCCGATCGAAATGTTCAGGTGACGCGCTAGGTCGTGGATGCTGGACGCCAAGGACAATTCTCCCCCTCTGCCTTGGCTATCATTGGCTGCCGCCTAGGCCAAGGCTTCGGGACGATTTTCGCGAACAGCCGATTGACATTCTACGCTATCGGGTGTGTTCTCGTAAACGTTTACGGAAAACGTTTACGGCGATGCCGTGGATGCCGTGACATTCGGTCTGGAGGGACCGGACGGGAGGAGTGCCGGATGATGAATGTCGTCCTCGTCGGCTGCGGTGCGATGAGCAGGCAATGGCTCGATGCCGCGAGGCAGATCGACGGGCTTGCCATTGTCGGCCTTGTCGATCTCGACGCCGAGCGGGCGAAGGCGAGGGCGCACGAATACGACCTCGCCGGCATTATCATCGGCACCAGCCTTGACGCGGTGCTCGACCAGACGAGGCCCGACGCGGTGTTCGATGTCGTGGTTCCCGCCGCCCGCCGCGCGGTCGCGCTTTCGGCCTTTGCCCATAATTGCCACCTCTTGACCGAAAAGCCGCTGGCCGACAGTCCGGAGAATGCCCGCGCCATCGTCGAGGCGGCCCGCCAGGCCGGGCGCATCCACGCCGTCGTGCAGAACCGCCGCTACGTTGCCAATGTCAGGCGCATCAGGCGCTTTCTCGACTCCGGCGCCATCGGCAATCCGACCAGCATCCATGCCGATTTCTTCGTCGCGCCGCATTTCGGCGGCTTTCGCGAGGAGATGGCGCATGTGCTGCTGCTCGACATGGCCATCCACACTTTCGATGCCGCCCGCTATATGGCCGGCGGTGAGCCGGCCGGTGTCTACTGCCAGGAATGGGAGCCGGCCAATTCCTGGTACCGGCAGGGATCGTCGGCAAGCGCGGTCTTCGATCTTGGTGGTGGCAAGGTCTTCACCTATGCCGGCTCCTGGTGCGCCGACGGTTTCCGCACCAGCTGGGAAGGCAGCTGGCGCATCGTCGCCGAGCGCGGCAGCCTCATCTGGGACGGCCATGACCTCTTGACGGCAGAGGTGGTGGCGACGGGCCGCGATGGGCTGTTCGCCAAGACCCAGCCGATCGACGTGCCGCCGCTCGATCCAGCCGACCGCGTCGGCGGCCATCTCGGCATCATCAGGGATTTCATGCACGCCATCGAGACCGGCACCGAGCCGGAGACGCATGGCGCCGATAACATCAAAAGCCTGGCCATGGTTTTTGGCGCCATCGAGAGCGCCGAGACCGGCCGGCGCGTGGCGATTGCAAGGGAAGGACCATGATGCCAAACCCGCTTCTCGACATCCGGATCGGCACCATGGTGCGGGCCAATCTCGAAGACCCCGCTGCCTATGTCAGGCAGATCCTGCCGCTTGGTTTCGAGAGCATCCAGCCCTTCTTCTGGCAGACGCTGGGCGGCAAGGACCTTCCGCGCCTTGCCGGCGAGATCCGCGAGGCGATCGGCGATGCCGATGTCGTCGTGTCTTCCCTCGGTGTGTTCGGCAATCCGCTGGAGAGCGGCGAGGTCGATCGCGGCGTGCTCGCGGCCTGGGAAACGGTCATCGATAACGCGCATCTGTTCGGCGCTTCCATGGTCAGTGGCTTCACCGGGCGCTTGCGCGGCAAGAAACTGACCGACAGCCTGCCGCGCTTTCGCGAGGTGTGGGGACCGCTGGCCAAGCGCGCCGCCGACAAGGGCGTGCGCATCGCCTTCGAGAATTGCGCCATGGACGGCAATTGGGCGGTCGGCGACTGGAACATCGCCCACAATCCGGACGCCTGGGAGCTGATGTTCAACGAATTGCCTGACGATAATCTGGGTCTCGAATGGGAGCCCTGCCATCAGCTCGTCTATCTGATCGACCCGATCCCGCAGATCCGCAAATGGGCGCCGCGCATCTTCCATGTCCATGGCAAGGACGCCACCGTGCGCTGGGACGTCATCCGCGAGCACGGCGTGTTTGGCCGCCTGCCTTTCGTACAGATGCGCACGCCCGGCTTCGGCGACAGCGACTGGACGCGGGTGATCAGCGAATTGCGGCTGGCCGGCTACAAGGGCGCCATCGACATCGAGGGCTGGCATGACCCGGTCTATCGCGACGATCTCGAAATCACGGGGCAGGCGCGGGCGTTGGAATATCTCAAACAATGCCGGGGAGGCGCCAGCTACCTGCAAAATCCGACGTGAGGACAAATTTGATGAGAGAATTGGCCGGCGGAGGAGCCGGTTCGTAAGTGGCGAAGCAATCGTCAACAGCCCCCTCGGCTGACGAGGGAAACAAAGGGAGGACAAGTGCATGAGCATCGCGATCAGAACGACACTTCTGCGCACGACCGTCGTGGCCGCCGCCACGGCGCTTTGCGCCGCCATCTCGACCTTGCCTGCACGGGCGCTCGACGCCCAATGGTGCAAGGATGTCCATATCCGCTTCTTCGTCGGCGGCGCCGAGGGCGACGCTTTCGGTACCATCGTCTATAATGGCGCCAAGCAGGCGGCGGCCGATCTCGGGCCGAAAGTCGACTACATCTTCTCCGGCTGGGACGTCGAAAAGATGGTGCAGCAATTGCGCGAGGCGGTTGCGGTCAAGCCCAACGGCATCGCCATGATGGGCCACCCAGGCGAAGACGCGATCATGCCGCTGGCCGAGCAGGCGCATAAGGACGGCATCAAGATGATGTACCAGAACGTGCCGGTGCCGAAGGTGGTGGCGGCGTTCGGCGGCGGCTATGTCGGCGCCCAGCAGGAGCAGCAGGGCCGCGCGCTCGGCGCCGAGGCGTTCAAGCTGGCCGGGCTGAAATCCGGCGACAAGGCGATCATGATCGGCCCCTTCGACAATGAGAGCCGGGGCGCACGCGAGCGTGGAACGGTCGCCGCACTGAAAGAGGCGGGCGTCGATGTCGTTCAGATCAATTCCGTAACCGAGTGGGCGGCCGATCCCAACCTCGCCATCCCGGTGATCACCGCGGCGTTGCTCAACAATCCGGGTGTCAAGGCGGTCGGCTATCCCGGCGGGCAGATGCTCGGCAATGTGCCGACCTACATGCAGGCCGCGGGCCGGAAGCCCGGCGATATCTTCAATTTCGGCTTCGACACCAGCCCGCAGATCGTCGAGGGCTTCAAGGGTGGATGGGTGCAGCTGACAGCCGACCAGCAGCCATTCATGCAGGGCTATCTGCCGATCCTCAGCCTTTGCCAGCAGGTGGTGCTGGGTCTGGCCCCGATGAATGTCGACACCGGTGCCGGCTTCGTCACGCCGCAGAACTATGAGATCGTCTCAGAGCTCGCCAAGCAGGCGCTGCGCTGACCTCCCAAGGCTGCCGGCCGGGTTGGACCCGGCCGGCAGGACCGCCGGCAAAGGCCGGCATGCGACAATGAAAGCGAGGATCCGATGGCCGAACGCATCATCGAACTGCGCGATATCACGAAGTCTTATGGTCAGGTCTATGCGCTGGGCGGCGTCAATCTCAGCGTCGACCGCGGCGAGGTGGTCGGCCTCATCGGCGACAATGGCGCCGGCAAGTCGACGCTGATCAAGATCCTGTCCGGCGTGGTCAGGCCGACCAGCGGCGACATCCTCGTGCGCGACAAGCCGGTGAGCGGCTGGAGCGCGGCGCGCTCCCGCGACGCCGGCATCGAGACGGTGTTCCAGGACCGGGCGCTGGCCGTGCAGCAGACCATCGTGCGCAACATCTTCATGGGCCGCGAACTGACTGGCTTCATGGGCTGGCTGAAGGTCAACAAGGAGATCGAGGAGGCAAGCCGGCTGATGCGCGAGATCGGCTTCACCTCGAAAGTGTTCACGCCGCACTCGATCGTCGGCCAGCTGTCGGGCGGCGAACGCCAGGGCGTGGCGATTGCGCGCGCCATCTACAAGCAGGCCGAGCTGATCATCCTCGACGAGCCGACCACGGCGCTGTCGCTGACCGAGACCGCCAAGGTGTTCCACTTCGTGCGCCAGGTGCGGGCGAGCGGCCGCTCGATCCTGTTCATCGGCCACAACATCCATCACGTCTTCGACATCGCCGACCGCTTCGTGGTGCTCGATCGCGGCAAGGTGGCGCTGACCGCCGACCGCAGCGCGGTCAAGTCGGCGGAAGATTTGATCAATTTCATGGAGGACGTCGCGCATCCCGGCGGGTTGCCCGGACTGCGCGAGGCCGGCGAAGCGGAGCAGCAAGCACGATGAGCAAGACCATGGAACCCGATCTCGAAAGCCCTCTGCGCGCTCATGCCGGGTCCGCCCGCCAGGAGTGGAAACATCCATCCGACCATTGGCTGCGCGGCTTCGTCCTCGACAACCGCGCATCGCTCGGCACGCTCGCCGTGTTCATCGTCATGATGGCGGTGTTCATGGTCGCCAACCCGACCGTGTTCACCACCTGGTATCTCTACAGTTCCGTGCTGACGACGCTCCCCGTGGCGCTGTTCGTGGTGGTGCCGCTGGTCTTCGTCGTCACCTGCGGCGAGATCGACCTGTCGTTTCCGGCGACGATGGGGTTTGCCTCCTGGGTCTTCGCCCTGGTGGTGCAGGCCGGCTACGATCCGTTCCTTGGCATTGCCGCCGCACTCGTCACAGGCATGCTGCTCGGCTTCCTCGTCGGGTCGCTGGTCGTCTATGGCGGGCTGTCGTCGCTGATCGCCACGCTCGGCATGAATTTCCTGCTGCGTGGGCTGATCCAGATCATCAACGAGGGCAAATCGATGGCGCTGACCAGCCTCAGCGGCAGCTGGGCCTACAAGATCTTCTCCAGCCAGATATACGGCATTCCGGTGCAGATATTCTGGGCCATCGCCTTCGTCGTACTGTCGGCGATGCTCTACAACAGGCATCGTTTCGGCGCGCAGGTGAGGGTGGTCGGCGACAATCCTGACAGCGCCCAGCAGATGGGCATCGACGTCAAGCGCGTGCGGGTGAAGGTCTTCGTCTTCGTCGGCATCGGGGCGGCGATCGCCGGCACGTTCTCGGTGATGATCAACTTCACCTGGTGGCCGACAGCCGGCGACGGCTATCTCCTGCCGGTCCTGGCCTCGGTGTTCGTCGGCGGCACGCCAACCTGGGGCGGTATCGGCACGGTGGCCGGTGGCGCGATCGGCGCGGTCACCGTGTCCTTCATCCAGACCGGCGTGGTGGCGGCAGGGTTAAGCGGCTTCTACGTGCAGTTCTTCAACGGCCTGATCATCATCCTGTCGTTGCTGGGCCATAAGTGGAACCAGGCAAGGTATCGGTGAGGGAGGCACTGCCGGAACTGCGCTGAGAGCTGCTCGGAACCGGGCAGCTCACACCGCCGCGACGAACCCGTCCAGCACGCGTTTCTGGCCGGCCTTGTCGAAGTCGATGGTCAGCTTGTTGCCTTCTATGGCCGAGATGTTGCCGTTGCCGAATTTCTGGTGGAAGACGCGGTCGCCGACGCTGAAGGGCGAGGGCTTGTCTGCGACGGATTTGGCGACCAGTTCGCCGTCGATGGTGCGGCCCTTTACGCTGGTGCGGCCGGCGCCGTAGCCCGAGTCGGTCTCACCATAGCCGATGCGCTCGACCTGATGGCCGGAGCGCGTGCCCCAGTTGCGGTCGGTCGCTTCCGTGCGGTTGGCCTGCGCGCGCTGCCAGCCGGGTGTCGAATAGGTGTTGGAGAAGGCGCCGGATTTTTCGGTGTTGGCGCCGACATTGTCGAAGCGCGAGGCGCCGTACGGATTCTGGCGGCCGCCACGGCCGGAGGCGAAGGAGCCGCCGCCATAGGGGTTGCCGTAGCCGCCATAGGAATTGCCGCTTTCGGCGATCTCGACATGGGATTCAGGCAGTTCCTCGAGGAAGCGCGACGGGATGGTCGATTGCCAGAGCCCATGGATGAGGCGGTTGGAGACGAACCAGATATGCAGGTTCTTCTTGGCCCGGGTGAGGCCGACATAGGCGAGCCGGCGCTCTTCCTCCAGCCCGGAGCGGCCGCCTTCATCGAGCGCGCGCTGGTGGGGAAACAGGCCTTCCTCCCAGCCGGGGAGAAAAACCGTCTCGAATTCGAGGCCCTTGGCCGAATGCAGCGTCATGATCGAGACGGCGTCCTGCCCGGCATTCTGCTCGGCATCCATGACCAGCGCGACATGTTCGAGGAAGGAGCGCAGCGACTCGTACTCCTCCATCGAGCGGATCAGTTCCTTGAGGTTCTCCAGCCGTCCCGGCGCCTCGGCCGAGCGGTCGTTCTTCCACATGTCGGTGTAGCCGCTCTCCTCGAGAATGGTCTCGGCGAGCTCGGTGTGCGGCTTGGTTTCCAGCGCCTTCTGCCAGCGCTCGAAATTGGCGGCCACTTCGCGCAATGCGGCGCGCGGCTTCGGCTTCAGTTCGTCGCTTTCGGCGAGGTTGCCGGCGGCCTCCAGCATCGGGATGCGCAGGGCGCGCGCCGTGTCGTGGATCTGGCGGATGGTGGCTTCGCCCAGGCCGCGCTTCGGCACGTTGACGATGCGCTCGAAGGCGAGGTCGTCGCCGCTGTTGGCAACGACGCGGAAGAAGGCCAGCGCGTCGCGGATTTCCATGCGCTCATAGAAGCGCGGACCGCCGATGACGCGATAGTTGAGGCCGAGCGTGATGAAGCGGTCCTCGAAGGCGCGCATCTGGAAGGACGCGCGCACCAGGATAGCCATGTCGTTGAGATTATGCTTCTGGCGCTGATAGGCCTCGATGGTCTCGCCGATGGCGCGGGCTTCCTCCTCGGAATCCCAGGCGGCGTGGACATTGACCTTGCCATCCTCGGGGTCGTTGCGGTCGGTGAACAGCGTCTTGCCGAAACGGCCCTCATTGTGGGCGATGAGGTGGGAGGCAGCGCCAAGGATGTGCGCGGTCGAGCGGTAGTTGCGCTCCAGCCTTATGATGGTGGCGCCGGGAAAATCCTTGTCGAAGCGCAGGATGTTGTCGACCTCGGCGCCGCGCCAGCCATAGATGGACTGGTCGTCGTCGCCGACGCAGCAGATATTAACGGTGGCGCGGCCTTCTGCCCTCTGTGCCAGCAGGCGCAGCCACATGTACTGGGCGGTGTTGGTGTCTTGGTATTCGTCGACGAGGATGTATTTGAAGCGCCGGTGGTAGTCCTTCAGCACGTCCGGATTGGCGCGGAAGATGCGGATGGGGTGGCAGAGCAGGTCGCCGAAATCGCAGGCGTTCAGCGTCTGCAGCCGCTCCTGATAGGCCTTGTAGAGCTCGCGGCCCTTGCCGTTGGCGAAGCTGCGCGCGTCGCCCTCGGCGATATCGGCCGGGCCTTGGCCCTTGTTCTTCCAGCCGTCGATCATCTGCGCGAACTGCTTGGCCGGCCAGCGCTTGTCGTCGAGGCCCTCGGCCTGGATCAACTGCTTGATCAGCCGCACGACATCGTCGGTGTCGAGGATGGTGAAGTCGGAACGCAAGCCGGCAAGCTCGGCATGACGGCGCAAAAGCTTCACGCCGATCGAATGGAAGGTGCCGAGCCAGGGCATGCCCTCGACATTGCCTTCGCCGATCAGGATGCCGATGCGCTGCTTCATCTCGCGCGCGGCCTTGTTGGTGAAGGTCACGGCGAGGATCTGCGATGGGAAGGCCTTGCCGGTGGCAAGGATGTGGGCGATGCGGGTGGTGAGCACCCGCGTCTTGCCGGTGCCGGCGCCGGCCAGCACCAGAACCGGGCCTTCGGTGGTCTCCACCGCCAGCCTTTGTTCCGGATTCAGCCCCTTCAGATAATCGGGCGGACTGTTCTGGCCGCCGCGGGCAGCCATGGCGCGCGCGGCAATGCCCGACGGGGCCGTCGGCCGCGCATTGGGTTCGTCGAAAAAGGGCATGTCTTCGGAAAAGCCGGACATCTTCCCCCCGAATGTAGTGATTCGGCAGGGAAAGACCAGAACTGTCTACGTTTTGTTCCCGGTAAAGTGCCCGCGCGGTAAGAATGGGCTTCGGATGCGGCTCCGCGATGCGGGCAGGGCTTAACCCTTGGGACCTTGGTAGAGATACCTGATGGGCAAGAACACGAGGCTGAACAAAATTCCGGCCAGCAGACCCCAATAGAGATAAGGGTCTTGCACTCGATCAAGCACATACAGACCGCCGCCATGTCTCGGGATGATGGCTTTGCCCATCCAAAGGAAAACGACCACGACCAGCGTGCCGATGAGCATCTGTGACAGGAAGATGCCCACTAGGATGGGCGAGTATCGATTTTCGCCAGCCATTTAGCTCTCGCTCGCCCGGGATACCGTCGTTCAGGCCTTGCGGTAGCCGAGGGCGACGAAAAATCGATGGCCGAACGAGCGCGCCTCGTCCGTCATCACCGCGCCCAGGGCGACCTGCATCTGGTCGTAATAGCGGCTGCCGGCGGGTGAGGCCAGGAAGGCCTCATAGAGCTTCAGGTCGGCCATGGACATATCCCGGTAGATATAGGCTGCAGATTCCATGGCATCGTTGGCGATGTCACGGCGAAGCCCTTCGGTTTGCTTGCGCAGCAGGGCCATTACCTGGTCGTCGGGCAGGGGCTTTCCGGCCGCGCCCAGCATTTCGGAAAGCATCGCATAGCCCATGTTCAAGCCGACGGCTTCTCCGGTGTCGACGGCGCTGATATCGTCCATCATCTTCCTGTACAATGCGAGCCTGGCCGGATCCCTGGATGGAAGCTCGTCGAGGATTTTGGCGCCCCCGATCTTCTTGGCCTCCCTTGCTTGCGGTGACGAAGCCTGGATCTCCAGAGCGGTGACCCGTCTGCCCAGGGGTGAAGCATAAAACGAAGCCAGCTCGGACAGGTCCCTGGCGCTGAGCTTGTCCGCCATCCGGGCTTCGATGGCCGCCTCCATCTTCTCCGGATCAAAGGCACCTTCCATGGCGGCGGCAAGGGCATCCTGGACCTTTTGCGGCGGCGTTCCCGGCGCCGATTTGACGGCCGCGGTGAAACCCGGGCCAATGCCCATCAGCATCTCGTGAAAGCCGTTCGCGTTATTGATCTCGCCGATTGTCTGCGCCGGCGCGGCCACCGTGCCAGCAATGAGCGGGACGAGGCAGTAGAGCACAAGCGCCATGCGCGTCAGCGGCGGAAGGAATGACGGCATTTTGCTTGCTCCACGGGAAAGATGATCCATGGAGACTGCGGGAAAACCCTGACGCAAGCAAGATGGATTGCCACCTTGGCGTGTGGGCAGCTTGACAGGCGGGGCAGGCGGGAGAAAGCTGTGCGCAGGGCAGGAGCGATGCGCCGGGTTGCCCATGGCCGCGCGAGCGCGCAACAGTCGAAGGAGTATCATCTTGGCTGTCACCATCACCTCCTTCGTTCTCTTTCTCCTCGGTCTGGCGCTTGGTGGCGGTGGCATCTGGCTGGCTTCGCTGGGGGGCAGTTGGTACTACATCGTCGTCGGCCTCGCCTTCCTGATCGCCGCCTGGCTGCTCTACCGGCGCCGTTCCACGGCGCTCTGGCTCTATGCGGCGATTGTGCTCGGCACGCTGGCCTGGGCGGTCTGGGAAATCGGCTTCGACTGGTGGGAGCTCGGCCCGCGCGGCGGCATCATCGTGCTGGTCGGGCTGTGGCTGCTGACGCCGTGGGCAAGGCGGGGCCTTGCCGGGCCTGACGGGCGCGCGCCGCTGATCCTGGCCGTGCTGGCATCGCTGGCGGTGGCCGGCTATTCGATGACCGCCGACCCGAAAGGCATTGACGGCGCGCTCGACACCGACAAGGTGATTCCCAAAGCCAATCTGGGTAATGATGTGCCGGCTGGCGAGTGGCACTATTACGGACGCACGCAGTTTGGCCAACGCTATTCGCCGCTCGACCAGATCACGCCGGACAATGTCGCCAATCTGCAGCCGGCATGGACCTATCGCACCGGCGATGTGAAGGGGCCCGACGACATCGGCGAGACCACCTATCAGGTGACGCCGCTGAAGATCGGCGACACGCTCTACATCTGCACGCCGCATAATTTCGCCATCGCGGTGGACGCCGCGACCGGAAAGGAAAAATGGCGCTACGATCCCAAGATCAAGCTCGACAAGGACCGCCAGCACCAGACCTGCCGCGGCGTGTCCTACTATGCCGATACCGCCATCGCCGCCGGCCAGCCCTGCGCGACCCGCATCTACCTGCCGACCTCGGATGCGCGGCTGATCGCGCTCGACGCCGCCAGCGGTCAGGTCTGTCCGGCCTTCGCCGAGGGCGGCACGCTGAACCTTCTGACCAACATGCCCTATCCGAAATCGGGCTACTACTATTCGACCTCGGCGCCGCTGATATCAGGCAGCAAGATCATCGTCGGCGGCGCGGTCAACGACAACTATTCGACGCAGGAGCCGTCGGGGGTCATCCGCGCCTATGATGTCGGCACCGGCGCCCTGGTGTGGAAGTGGGATTCCGGCAACCCGGACCAGACGACGCCGCTGGCGGCGGGCCAGACCTATACCGCCAACTCGCCCAACATGTGGTCGACGCCGAGCGCCGACGAGAAGCTTGGGCTGCTCTATGTGCCACTCGGCAACCAGACGCCGGACCAGCTCGGCGCCGGGCGTAGCGCCAATGTCGAGAAATTCTCCTCCTCGATCGCCGCGCTCGACCTCAACACCGGGCAGTTGCGCTGGGTGCGGCAGACCGTGCACCATGACCTCTGGGACATGGACGTGCCGGCGCAGCCGAGCCTGATTGACATCACCAAGGCCGACGGCACAGTGGTGCCGGCGCTGGTCGGGCCGACCAAGCAGGGCGACCTCTATGTGCTTGACCGGCGCACCGGCGAACCGCTTGTTGCAGTCAAGGAAGTGCCGGCGCCCGGCGGCGCCGTCGAGGGCGATCACACGTCGCCGACGCAACCGGTGTCGGATCTCTCCTTCAGCCCGAAGCCGCTGACGGATGCCGACATGTGGGGCATCACCATGTTCGACCAGATGGCCTGCAGGATTGCCTTCCACAAGCTGCGCTACGAAGGCCGTTACACGCCGCCGTCGGTGCAGGGATCGCTGATCTACCCCGGCAATTTCGGAGTCTTCAACTGGGGCGGGGTGGCAGTCGATCCGGTGCGGCAGGTGATGTTCGGCATGCCGACCTATCTGGCGTTTACGTCGAGACTCGTGCCCCGCGCGGACGTACCGCCGCCGGGCGATGACACCAAGGGCAGCGAGCAGGGGCTGAACCGCAACGAGGGCGCGCCCTACGCAGTGGTGATGGGGCCGTTCCTGTCGCCTCTCGGCATTCCCTGCCAGGCGCCACCCTGGGGTTATGTCGCGGGCGCGGATCTGCGGACCGGCACCATCGCCTACAAGCATCGCAACGGTACCGTCTACGATATGACGCCGCTGCCGCTGCCGCTGAAGGTCGGCGTGCCGGGCATTGGCGGGCCGATCATCACTGCCGGCGGCGTCGCCTTCCTGGGTGCCGCGGTCGACAACTATCTGCGCGCCTATGACCTGACGTCGGGCCGGCAACTCTGGCAGGCCAGGCTGCCCGCCGGCGGCCAGTCGACGCCGATGACCTATACGGTCGCCGACGGGCGCCAGTTCGTGGTCATCGTCGCCGGCGGCCACGGCTCGGTCGGCACCAAGCCGGGGGATTATGTGATGGCTTACGCGCTGCCGAAATAGCCGTGTCGCGCTAGCCAGAAGCGGTCCTGGCGCAAGATCAGTTCACCGTTTCACGGAAACGGCGAACTGCTCTAGTCCCAAGGGAAAGCGCTGCGCGCTTTTCCCGGGAAAACCGCACACGCTTTTCCTGGAATTGCTCTAGCCGAGCCCGAGATGGCTCTTCAGGCTGGGCACCGAGCCCAGCACCTGGTTGGTCAGATCGGGGCCGGCGGCGGCTTCGGCCTGCTGGACCAACGTCTCGCCGGCCTTCTGGATCTGCGCCAGATCGAGGCCGGATGCCTTGAGGGCGGCGAGGCCGTTGACCAGCGCGCCCGCCTTTTCGCCGAGAACGCCGCCAAGCGCGCCTTGCAGCGACGACAGGAAGCCGCCACCGCCGCCGGCCGGTGCGGCGGCCATGACGTCATATTTCTGCGCCAGTGCATCGGCGCCGGGAATCCTGGCGAAGAAGGATGAGGCGCTGGTGCCTTCCGCCTCGTGCTCGAGTACCGAGAAAATGGTGCCGACGACTTTTTCGGTCGTTGCCTGGTCGAGGCCGGCCTTCTGCGAGACGGTGTTCACGATATCCTGTACGTCCATGACTTCACCTCAACCCTGGGTTTTCGTGTTTGCCGGATGACGCTGGCGGCTGCGGACCTTGACCATGGACTTCCGGTTCGCCGCCACAATGGTTGCGCGCATCGCCAGAATGGCGGCTGTGGCAGCCATGAAGGCGGTTGCCAGGATCGGCGAGGTCATGGTCATCAGTTTTCCTTTCACGTCAGGCCCTTAGGACCGCGGCCGCGTCATGGACCGGCCGGATAGTCAGTTTCCCCCACTATTGTGGCAGCGCCATCAAGATTTGTCGCCGATGACAAAATTGTGATGATGGTTGCCGCGGCTTGCCAGGGAACGGGAGCGTGACTGAGCCGTGACTGGACGATGTGAGGCTAGCCCCTATCTTGCGAACGCAAGGACACCAAAGTCGAGGAGCGCCCCCGTGACCAGATCCCCCATTGCTGACAAACCTGTCATCACGCAGGCGATGATCGATGCCTATGACGAATACACGCATCTGACGCTCGATCGCCGCCGATTCATGGAACAGCTGACCAGGCTTGCCGGATCGGGTGCCGCGGCGGCCGCGATCGCGCCGATGCTGGCGGCGAATTCCGCCCAGGCGGCGATCGTTGCCGAAAACGATGCCCGCGTGAAAGGCGAGGACATCAGCTATCCCGGCAGTGGCGGCGAGATGAAGGGCTATCTGGTTAGGCCGGCGAACCAGGCCGGCAAGCTCGGCACCGTCATCGTCATCCACGAAAACCGGGGGCTCAACCCGCATATACGCGACGTCGCCCGGCGCGTGGCGCTGGAGGGATTCGTGGCGCTGGCGCCGGATTTCCTGTCGCCGCTTGGCGGCACGCCTGATGACGAGGACAAGGCGCGCGACATGTTCACCAAACTCGATCCGGCGCAGACCGTCGCCAACGCCGTGGCGACCGTCGCTTTCCTGAAAGGTGACAAGGACGGCAACGGCAAGGTCGGCGCCATCGGCTTCTGCTGGGGCGGCGGCACCGCCAACATGCTGGCTGTCAACGCGCCCGACCTCGCTGCCAGCGTCGCCTATTACGGCATGCAGCCGAATGCCGCCGACGCGGCGAAGATCAAGGCGGCACTGCTGCTGCACTATGCCGGGCTGGACGATCGCACTAATGCCGGCATCGATGCCTTCAAGAAAGCGCTCGATGCCGCGCATGTCGAATACACGGTCTATGTCTATGAAGGCGCCAACCATGCCTTCAACAATGATACGTCGGCGGCCCGCTACGACAAGAAGGCGGCCGATCTCGCCTGGGGCAGGACGATCGCTTTCCTGAAGCAGAAGCTGGCGTAGGCGGTTTGCCTAATCGGTGCTCGCCGGCTTGTGGAAGGCAACGCCGGCGACGACCAGTGCGATCCCCAGGCAATCGCCGAGGCTTGGAATCTGGTGCAGCACGATGACGCCGATCAGCGTCGCGGTGACCGGCAGCAGCGACAGCATCAGCGCGAAACTCGAGCGCGGCAATCGCGACATGGCAAGCTGGTCGCAGATATAGGGAATGACCGAGGAGCAGATGCCGACGCCGATGGCGGCGATGAGCAGTGGCGGCGAGAAGAACGCCGGCAGCGCGTCGCTGAAGCCGATAGGCAGCACGACGATGAATGCCACCGCCATGGCGGCACCGAGGCCCGCAATGCCGTCGCCGGCGCCCGAACGGGCGACACGGTGGCCGAGCACGATGTAGCCGACGAAGAGCGCGCCGTTGAGGAAGGCCCAGAACAGGCCGACGGGATCGCTGGACCATTTGACGTCGATCAACAGCAAGGTGCCGGTGACGGCCACGGCAAGGGCAACGAGGTTGCGGGCGCTCCTGAGGCCGATCAGCGCGACGCCGATGGTGCCGACGAATTCGATTGCCGCCACCAACGAGATCGGCAAGCGGTCGAGCGCCAGGTAGAAGGAGCAGTTCATCACCGCCAGGCAGGCGCCGAAGGCCAGCAACAGCAGCCGCGTCGGGGGATCGGCGCGGGCGAAGCTTCGCCAGGGGCGCGTCAGCGGCGCGAAGATCAGTGCCGCGGTGGCGATGCGCAGCCACGCCATGCCGAGCACGCCGACATGAGGGAAAAGCAGCACGGCGAAGGCCGGGCCGAGATAGTGGAAGACGGCGCTGACGCCGAACCAGACATGCGGCGGCAGTCTTGTCGCCAGGCTGTCGAGGGCGGCAGGGCGGGCAGCGGGTGCTTGCGTCTGATCGTTCATCGGATCAGTATCGCAGGCAGTTTTTCCACTTTATATGGCGAATGGCCGGCCTCTCTCGCAATCTCATTTCCAAAGGCAAGGATTTATCCGTGAAACGCCTTCGAACTGAAAATATCGATCTCGACGCGGCCGACATGAAGATCCTGCGCCTGCTGCAAAAGGATGCGCGCGCCAGCACGGCGGAGCTGGCGCGTTCGGTCGGCCTGTCGGCGCCGAGTGTTGCCGAGCGCATCAAGCGGCTGCAGGAAAACGGCGTGATCGAGGCCTATTGCGTCAAGATCAACCCCGCCGCGCTGGGCCTGAAGCTGTCGGCATGGCTGCGCATCCGGCCGGTGCCTGGGCAATTGTCCGTGGTGGCCGAGATCATCCGCGAAACGCCTGAGATCGCGCAATGCGACCGCGTGACCGGCGAGGATTGCTTCATCGCGCTCGCGCATGTCGGCTCGGTAGCCGAACTCGAACGGGTAATCGACCGGATCATTCCCTATGCGATGACGAATACGGCCATCATCCAGTCGTCACCGGTGGTGGCGCGCTCGCCGCTGGCGGCGGTGAAGCGGTCGCCGTGAACTGCGTGATTTGATCTTCGCGAGCCGTTTCGCCAGGCTACGCGTGGCCGCGCTTCAGGCGGGCGCGCTTCAAGATGCTGCGCCAGCGGATCATGTCGAACGGGATCGGCTCGTTGTTGTTGGCGATGTGGAAGATCTCGTTGTCGACGTTCTTGAGCGAACGCCAGAAATCATAGTCCGTGATGCGCGGATCAGCGGCCAGCCTGTCCACCTCGATCTTGATGTCGGTTTTCATGCACGTCCCTCGAACCGGCTTCGCCCCGCCGTCCGTAAAACAACCCAGTGCGGACGTTTTCGACCGCTCCGCTGAGTCGTTCAACGGCTCAATTGGCTTGTTCCCGTTAAAACCTCGGTAAGGTTAATGCGGGTGCCGGGCGGCATCAAGCACTGGCGCCGGCCGATTTGAGGGTTCCGCGATTTTGGCTTGCCGGTGTGGCTTTGAGGTCCCGTCACTCTGTTCGGAGCGGTGTCGGCTTCGCCCTATTTGCGTTTGATACCGATCGAACGGCCGGCCCGCTCGGGCATCGGCAGCACTGAATGGGCGGCGCGCATGGCTTCGACCTTGGCCATCACATCGGCGGGGAAGGGCGCGACCTTCGGCCCCGACATGTCGACATGCAGCGACAGCGTCTCGGAGGTGGCGGCGAGCCAGCCGTCGATATGGCGGATTTCCTGGTAGGCCCTGAGCCGCTTCTCGTCATGGTCGATGAGCTGGAAGGACACCTGGACCTTGTGGTCCAGATGCAGTTCCTGGACGTAGCAGACATGGACTTCGGCGGTGTAGATGGTGAGACGGCGCTGTTTCACATAGTCCAGCCCCATGCCCATCGCCTCGAAGGCCTCGTCCGAGCAGCGGTCGAACAGCACGTTGTAATAGGCCATGTTGAGATGGCCGTTGTAGTCGATCCAGTCCTTCTCGATGTCCATGGGCTTGGAGACGAAGGGGGCGGGGATGGACATGGAAACTTCCTTGTTCTGGTGCTGGACACGGCCTGGTGGGTGAGACTACGCATCCATAATCGCATAACAAGCGTGGACGCTGGTCCATTCGCGGAGGAATTCATGGCTCTGAGCGACCTCAATCCGGTCGAACGCAATGAGGAAGGCATCGCGGCGGTGCTCGGCATCCTCAAGCAGCAGCTGGGCGAGCGCTTTCAGACCGGCCAGGCGATCCGCGCCCAGCATGCGCACACCACCACCTATATACCGACCCAGGCGCCAGATGGTGTCGCTTTCCCCGAGACGACCGCCGAGGTGCAGGAGATCGTGCGCGCCTGCGCCGCGCATCGCGTGCCGGTGATCGCCTTTGGCGTCGGCTCCTCGCTGGAAGGCCACACCAACGCGCCCGGCGGCGGCATCTCGGTCGATACATCGCGCATGAACCGCATCCTTGCGGTCAATCCGCAGGATCTCGACTGCACGGTCGAACCCGGCGTGACGCGCGAGGACCTGAACCGTCATCTGCGCGACACCGGCCTGTTCTTCCCGATCGATCCTGGCGCCAATGCCTCGCTCGGCGGCATGGCGGCGACGCGGGCGTCCGGCACCAATGCGGTGCGCTACGGCACCATGCGCGAGAACGTGCTGTCGCTGACGGCCGTCATGGCCGACGGCGAGACAGTGACGACCGGCAAGCGGGCGAAAAAGAGCTCGGCCGGCTACGATCTGACGCGGCTGCTGGTCGGCTCGGAAGGCACGCTCGGCATCATCACCTCGCTGACGCTGAAGCTGCAAGGCATTCCGCAGGCGATCTCGGGCGGCGTCTGCCCGTTTCCAAGTGTCGAGGCGGCCTGCAACGCCGTCATCGCGACGATCCAGATGGGCATTCCGGTGGCGCGCATCGAGCTGGTCAACGCGCTGCAGATGCGGGCGATGAAGAATTATTCCAAGCTCGATTATCCCGAGAGCCCGTGCCTGTTCGTCGAGTTCCACGGCAGCGATGCCGGCGTGGCCGAACAGGCCGAGACCTTTGGCATGATTGCCGAGGAAAATGGCGGCGGGCCGTTCCTGTGGACCAGCGTCGCCGAGGAACGCACCAAACTGTGGAAGGCCAGGCACGATGCCTACTGGGCCTCGCTGACGCTGCGGCCGGGCGCCAAGGGCCTGTCGACCGATGTCTGCGTGCCGATCTCGCGCTTTGCCGAATGCGTCACCGAGACCGAGGCCGATATCGCCGAAATGGGCTTGATCGCGCCGATCGTCGGCCATGCCGGCGACGGCAATTTCCACGTGCTGGTGCTGATGGATGTCAACGACCCCAAGGAGATCGCGCTGTCGGAGAAATTCGTCGCGCGGCTCAACCTGCGGGCGATCGCCATGGACGGCACCTGCACCGGCGAGCATGGCATCGGCCAGGGCAAGATCGGCTTCCTGCGGCCCGAACTCGGCCACGGTGTCGATATCATGCGTTCCATCAAGCAGGCGCTCGACCCGCAAAACATCATGAATCCCGGCAAGATATTGCCGGCTGTGGGGTGGATCGGTCGAGGTTAGAAAATTGGCAGGTGCGCAAGCCAACTACCCGCATTTACGGTCTGTCCGCCAGTAGCTCGCTCAAACTGATTTCGACAAACTCCGCACCCATCAGTCCATCTTCAGCGAGGCCTGTTGGGATCACAGGTCTCCGTTCTCTGGTTCCCAGGACGATATCGTCGTCTGAATATCGGACGATCGTGTCTGGCAAGATGTGTAGCGCGTCGTGATGGATGAATTCTGGGATAGGCCAATCGGCCCGGTTCCAGCCGCCCATCTCTCCAAAGATCTCCCACTTGCCGTCTATGAGATGTAGATCGCCAAATCGCCCGACGAGAACAGCTTCACTCGGCAGAAGATCGCTCGCGGCTATATCCGCCGAAAACATTTTCGGCCCGAAAAAGTAGCCCAGAAGTATTCGTCCTCGCGGGGCCATTCTCGCCACCACTCCGCTCGCAAAGCCTCCATCGGGCAGGGGAATCCGAAAGACCGAGCCCTCGCGATATGGCAGCCGTTTCGCCAATTTCGATCTCCCAGTCATTTGATCGCTACCGAGTTAGTCCACTGTCGTGGATCGCCAGCAGACAATTTTTCGGCTGAGGCCGCAACCAATAGCTCGTCTTGACCGCGCCACCATTCGGGTCGAGGCTCCTTCCGCGGCAAGCCTGACAAGTCAGGCGTTGCCAGCGGAGGAGAACTGTCATGGCCATTTCACGCAAGGAAGAAGCCCGCGCGCTGAGCGCCGACGAAAAGGAACTGGTGGAGAGATCACACCATCCGGCGGTGCAGGAGCTTTCCGATGCCGACCTTTCCGGCTTGGTCAAGCTGCTGCGCGAGCGGCGCGACAAGGCGCAGACCGAAGCACACCGCCGCCGGCGTGAAATACGCGGCAAGGGCGCGCCGAAACGGGCTGCCGCCTCAAAGGCCGATAGTGGTTCGCAGGTGAAACTGGCGGTGCTGGCCATGGCGATGCGGCGGCTGAATGGCGAGGCCGAACGGCGACGCCAGCTGGCGGCTCGCATTTCGCTGGTCGGGAATGCACGCAAGGCGCTGGCCATGAAGCAAAGTGCGCCGGCGGACGGTCCCGCACACAATTCACGCACGGCTCACAAGGGCATGCGGGCCGTGACCAACGAGCGGGCGCCGAAGCTGGTGCGGCCGGCGGAACTCGGCCGGCAGCGCAAGGCGGGCAAGGTGGCGCAAGCCAAGCGCGACGCACGCTGATCCCTGCGATAAGGGCTGTCGGCAGCCGCTTTACCGTGCTGCGGGAAGCTGCTGCTGCACGCCCTCGACAAGGGCCTGCAGCATTGGGCGGGTTGGCGCGAAGAATGTCGTGCCGGTCTGCGGTGTCGAGACATCGAGCAGGCGGTCGTAGGCGCCCGGCGGATCGCCGACATACATGCGCTGCAGCATCTTTTCGGTGACCCAGAGATACCTGGAATAGCCGATGAAGTAGGTGCCGAACTCATTCTGCCCGGGCCTGCCGAACGGCATGTTGTCGCGCAATATGTCGTATTCGTTGCCGTCGGCATCCTCGATGGTGGCCAGCGACTTGTGCGATTTGCGCGGCGCGTCGTCATCATCGATTTCGATGTTGTCGATCTTGGTGCGGCCGATGATAGCCTCCTGCTCGGGCGTTGGAATGCGCGCCCAGGCCTGCATGTCGTGCAGATATTTCTGGACGACGACATAGGAGCCGCCGGCAAAGTCGCCATCCTCGTCGCCGACCAGCGCCGAGGCCGGCAGGTCGAGGCCGGTCGGGTTAGCGGTGCCGTCGATGAAGCCGAGCAGGTCGCGGGCGTCGAAATAGCGAAAGCCCGTCACTTCGTCGACGACGTTCACATCAGGGCCAAACCGGTCGAGCAGGATACGCTCGAACTCGAAGCACATGTCTGATCGTTCGGCCCGGATGTGGAAGAGAAGGTCGCCCGGCGTCGATGGCGCCGAATGGACCGCGCCTTTGATCGGCGCGAACGGTTTCAGTTCCAGCGGCCGCCGGCCGGGGCTGAGGCGATCCCAGAGGTCGCGGCCGATGCCGGCAATGCACGACAGGCGGCCGCCAAGGTCGCGAAAGCCGACAGTCTTGACCAGATCATCAAGCTCGCCGAGCACGGAACAAACCTTGGCAAGGGCCGGTTGTTCGCCGGCGACGGTGACGACAAGAAAAATCGCCGATTGCGAAAGCGGCGCATCGACGCTCTGCGCGTCGATCGGCACGCGGTCCCAGTTCTTGCCTGACATCTGAAAAATCTCCGCTTTTGCCGGATTTGTTTCAGATCGCCCGGGATGACGCAATACTGGATGAATTGCCTCTTTATCGACACGCGGATGCAGGTAGAGTGCGGCAGAATTTCAATCAACCTGTTCGGAGCTGATGCTCGCACGCCTGTTCGTGATCTTCGGTGGCCTGTTCGTGCTGGTGCTGTGCGCGGCGCTGGTGGTCCCGTACTTTGTGGACTGGACCGGCTACCGCGCCGAGTTCGAGCGCGAGGCAAGCGCCATCCTTGGCCGCAAGGTGACCGTGCAGGGCGACGCCACGGCAAGGCTGCTGCCATTTCCCTCGGTGACCTTCTCCAACGTTGCCGTGGCCGGTGGCCCCAATGGCCAGCCGGCCATGACCGTCGAGACGTTTTCGATGGATGCGGAACTGGCGCCCTTCCTGCGCGGAGAGGTGCTGATCTTCGACATGCGGCTGGTGCATCCGAAGGCGACCATCGATATTGCCAATGACGGCACCGTCGACTGGGCTATGCGGCCGTCCTCGCCCTTCGACCTCAACCAGATCTCGATCGAGAAGCTGACGGTGACGGAGGGGCAGATCGAACTGCGCCACGCCGCCGGCGGACGCAGCCATATCTTCTCCGAGATCAATTCGACCATTTCGGCCAAGTCGCTGGCCGGCCCGTGGCGCCTGGATGGCACGTTGCGGCTCGACGGATTGCGCACCACGGTCGCGGCATCGACCGGCAAGGCCGAAGGCAATGGCCAGATGCGGCTGCGGCTGAAGGCCGATCCCGACGCCTATCCGCTGGTCATCGAAACCGACGGCAATGCCGGCATCGTCAAAGGTGCTGCCGTCTATTCCGGCCAGTTCAAGATCTCCGGCGCCGATAAGAATTCAGCTCAATTGCGCGGCACCGATGGCGAGACGGTGAAGGTCAGCGCCGGCAAGCCTGATCCCGGCTTTCGCCTGAACGGCAAGTTCTCGCTCGACCACCAGAAGCTTGGCGTCGACGAATTCCGCTTCGAGACCGGGCCGCTGGACAATCCCTACACCGCCGATGGCAAGGCTTCTGTCGATCTCGGCCAGAAGCCGAACTTCGCCATCGAGGCCAATGGCGCGCAGGTGCAGTTCGACGAGGCGGTGGGCGCAGAGGCCGGCGCCGGCCTGACGCTCGACCAGCGCATTGCCGGGCTGGAGCAGGCGCTGCTGGCACTGCCGAAGCCGACCATCCCCGGCACCGTCGAGGTCAAGCTGCCGGCGGTGGTGGCCGGCGACACCACGGTGCGTGACGTGCATCTGTCCGCCGAGCCGGCCGAGGGCGGCTGGGCGGTGAAATCGCTCGCCGCGACCTTGCCCGGACGCACCACGCTGGAAGCTGACGGCATGCTCAGCGTCGAGGGTCACTTCGGCTTCAGCGGCTCGCTGCTGCTGGCCGTGGCGCAGCCTTCCGGTTTTGCTGCCTGGCTGTCGAAAGATGTCGACGAGGCGATCCGCCGTCTGCCCGCCGCCGGCTTCAAGGCCAAGGTCGATCTGACGGAAAAGCGTCAGGCCTTCAGCGATCTCGAGCTGATCCTGGGCAAGGCGAAATTCTCCGGCCGCATCGATTCCAGCCAGCCTGACGAAGCCCGACCAGCGGTGCTGATGCGGCTCGAAGGCGGTGAACTCGACGTCGACGGGCTGGCGGCCTTCGCCTCGATTTTCGTCAGCGACAAGGGCGCCAACCGCTTTGCCGACCGCGATCTCGATTTCCAGATCAAGGCCGGGCCGGTCAGCGCCGGCGGGCTGACCGCCGACACCGTCGATACCGCGCTCAGGCTGCGCGACGGCTTGCTTGAAGTCGACCGGCTGTCGGTCGGCGGATTGGCCGGCGCCTCGATCAGTGCCACGGGCCGGATCAAGGATTTTCCGGCGAGCCCGACCGGCAAGCTCGACGCATCGGTTGTCGCTGTGGACCTCAAGCCGCTGATCGACGTCGCCGCGCAGCATTATCCGGACAATGCGGTGCTGAAGGGGCTGGCGAGCCGTGCTGCCGCCTATCCGGACCTGTTCCAGGACGCACGCGTCGACCTCGTGGCAAGTGCCGCCGACAATGGCGATGGCACGACGGGCCTGGCGGTGAGCGGGCAGGGCAAGGCCGGCGGCTCGGCCTTTTCGGCTTCGCTGTCGGGCAAGGGCGCGCCGGACAAGCTTCTCGAGGCGCCGGTGACACTGACCTTCAACGCCAAAAACCCCGACGCGACCGCGCTGCTGGCGCTTTACGGCCTGCCTGCGCTGCCGCTCGGCATGCTGGGCGAGGCAACCACCGACATTCAGGCCAAAGGCACATTGGGCGGCGGGTTGGCGACGACTTTCAGCCTTGCCGGCAATGACTTCAAGGCCAGTTTCGAGGGAACCGTCGCGGACACCCCGCAAGGCCCCACCGCCAAGGGCAAGATCAACCTCGATGCCGCCGACATCGAACCGTGGCTGATGACATCAGGCATTGGCCTGCCGGGCATGGGGGCAGGCATGTCGACATCGCTCTCGGCGCAGAGCGACTACGGCAACGGGCTGCTGGTGCTGAACAATGTCAGCGGCGCGATCAACGAGGCGGCGGTGTCCGGCGACGTCAACATCGACGTCAAGGACGGCGTGCCACATCTGGCCGGCGCGCTGGCACTCGACGAGCTCGACCTCGATCCGATGGCCGTGGCGCTGTTCGGCGATTCCGCTTTCCTTGCCGACAAAAATGCAGCCGACAAGAGCGCGAGCGACAAGAGCGGCGCCTGGCCGGCAGCCCCCTTCAGCCAGAAGTCCAGCCTGCCGTTCACCGCCGATCTCGACCTGACGACGGCGGCCCTGGCAGCGGGACCGCTCGCCACCGCCTATGACGCCGCTTTTTCGCTGAAGCTCGACCAGGAAGGCATCCGCGTTTCGGACCTGAAGGCAAAACTCCTTGGCGGGGCGTTGACCGGCCTGTTCGAGCTGAAGAACAATGAGGGCACTGGGCTTTTCAGCGGCCAGATGAAGCTTGCGGGCGCCGATCTGGCGAACGTGCTGCCGGATGCCGGCATTGGCGGCGTCGGCGATTTCTCGACGACGCTGTCGACCAGCGGCAAGTCGGTCGATGCGATGATCGCCGCCCTCTCGGGTTCCGGCACTGCGGCGCTCAAGGGTTTGCAGGTCGCGGGCGTCAATCCCGACGCGTTCAGCGCTTTGCTGGCCAAGGCCGATGCGATCGGGCGCGACATCGACGCGGCCAAGACCGCCGATTTCGCGCCCGGGATCGCCGCCGATGGCAATTTCCCCGCCGGCAATGCCGACATCGCCTTCACGATTGCGGGCGGTACGCTGAGGGCGCCGCCGATCAGTCTCGAAAACCCGGCGGCGACTTTGTCCGCCGATGTCACTGCCGATCTCAACACCAGCACGGTTTCCGCCAAGGGCGCCATCACCTACCGGCCCGGCGACGAGGCACTGGTCGGCTCCGAGCCGGCCGTCAATTTCATCGCCCAGGGGCCGTTCGGCGCCCTCAAGCGGCAGTTCGACAGCGAGCCTTTGGCGCAGTTCCTGACCCAGCGCGCGCTGGAGAAGGAACAGCAGCGCGTCGAGGCGATGCAGGCGGCGTTGCTCGAAAAGCAGCGGCTGCGGCGCGAGGTGCGCTACTACGCGGCCCTGCAGGACGCGCGCGACAAGGCCGCCGAGGAACTGCGCCAGCAGGAAGAGGCGGCGCGGTTGAAAGCCGAGGCGGACGCCAAGGCGAAAGCGGAGGCTGAGGCCCAGGCGCAGGCCGAAGCGGAGGCCAAAGCCCAGGCTGAGGCAGAAGCAAAGGCGAAAGCCGATGCGGAGGCGAAGGCTGAAGCGGAGGCCAAGGCGAAGGCCGACGCTGAAGCGAAAGCCAAGGCTGATGCCGAAGCCAAGGCGAAAGCCGATGCCGATGCCAAGGCCGCGGCCGAGCAGCAGGCCGCCGACGAAGTGGCCAAGGCGCAGGCCGAGCAGGAACGCCAGAAGGCGGAAGAGGCGATGCGCATCGCTTCACAGGAAAAGGCCAGGCTCGAAGCCGAGCGCAGGGCCGCTGAACAGGCGCCCAGGGTCGAGCCTGCGCCGTTGCCGCAAGCCAATGACAACCCGCCGCCGCCAGCCAAGCCGAAGTCCAATCCGTTCACGATCGACAATTTGTTGAAGTCGTTGCAGTAGCAATAGGGCAGTAGGGCAGTAGGGCGAAGCCTTCGCGTCCCGAAATCGTTTCAAAGAGCGTGCATATCGGCGCTGTCAGCGACGTAGCGGGCGTGGCGGAAATCGCCGATGGCGGCAAGCCTGCCGTCGTGCCAGGCCAGCACGATGAAATAAGCGGGTCGCGTCGCCGGGTCGTTGAGATCGTGCACGAGGATCGCCGGCCTGTTTTCAACGAAGCCGGGCACGAGATGCCAATCCTGCGCCCGGGAATAGTTGCCGAAATAGGTGCCGACTTCCTCGCGGCCGTTCAGCCGTGTCTTGGCCACCAGTTCCAGCCGCACCTCTTCAGCCAGCATGTCGCGCACCGCGTCGAAATCACGGGCATTAAAGCGATCGATATAGGCGTTGAGCAACTGACGTTCCGCGGCGCCCAGTCTTGGAAGAGGGCGGTCGTGGGGTTCGTTGGCAATCTGGCGCAGCCGGTCGCGGCCGCGATGCAGCGCGGCCTTGACCGCGGGAATGCTGGTATCGAGCATGGCGCTGATCTCCTGCAAGGAGTAGCCCAGAACGTCCATCATGATGACGCTGCTTCGCTGCGTGACGGGAAGGCGCATGAAGGTATGGAGCCCCGCAGAAGCGGCCTGGCGATCGATGGTGGGATTCGCCGGGTCGACGATCATGTCCAGATCCTCGTCGGAATAGGCCTGTTCGCGGGCGCGGCGGCGCAGGAAATCGAGCGCCGCATTGTGTGCGATGCGAAACAACCAGCCTTCAGGATTGGCGATCGGGCCGGCACCGGGCAAGGCCTCGATCGCCTTGGCCAGCGTCTCCTGCAACACATCCTCGCCATCGAAGACCGAGCCGGTCATGCGGGCACAGTAGCGGTGCAGCTTGGGGCGCAATTCCGCAAACAGGCGCTCGAAGAGCCCATGCTGCCCGCCAGAAATAGGAATGTTCATGAGCCTCCGTTCTGCGACCTCATCTGCCTGGATCACGCATCCAGCATCCGGTAGCTGCCTATCACGGCCATCTCGTCGCGTTGCGGAGGTTCGCTGCAGCGATCCCCGAAGCCGCGTTGAAAGGCCTTGAATGTGGCCAGGCCGGTGATGCTATCAGAATGCGCATCGGTCTGCGTTTCGACCAGGTGGATGAATGTCCCATCGGCGGCGCGCAACGTCATGTAGCGGACGCCGTCCGGCGATTTGTCGCGCAATTCCTGGAAAACGGCCTGGATCAGCCGCTCGTTCTCGTCGGCTCGTTCGGGCTTCATCTTGTAGCGTATCAGTTGGCGTTTCATCGCTGGTCTTCCTCTCGATTGCCTTGCGCCTTTTGAGCCTCTCATCGCCTAGACGATGCCGGGAAGCCAAAAGATGCGGGCGCCCGAAAATAAAGGTGCCATCCAGCGCAGGATGCCGAGGGTCACTCCCGGCCATGATCGAGCAAGCGCCTCAGCATGGGTTCGATGCGCGAAAGCTCGTCGAGATGCGCCGCCGACAGCTCGGCCAGGCAATCATCGGCGCGCTCGGTCAGCCGCAGCAGCACCCGGCGATGGTCGTCCTTGTCCTGGTCGCGCACGACCAATCCGGCGTCGCCCAGGCGATTGACCAGTTCGACGGCGCTGTGATGGCGGATGCGCAGGCGCTCCGCCAGATCGCCGACCGTCACCGGTCCGCCGCCCGGATAGCCCTTGATCGCCAGCAAGGCCTGATGCTGGCGCGGTGTCAGGCCGGCGTCTTCCGCCTGCAACTGACTGAATTCGAGGAACCGCCTGATCAGATAGCGGAACTCGGACAGCCGCTGATAGTCGGCCAGTTCGATGGCGGGGCGAGATTTCCTGGGCTGCGTCATTCCAGACATTTGTTCCATTCCGGCTAAAGGCTCAAACGGTTTTGCTGCAAAACCGGCTTGAATTTATATCGTGTTACGATACATAGCGAGCCGAAAAGCCCGCCGGCATCTCCGCCATGCCGCACATTCGAGATCCGGCCGCCGCCAGAAAGCCCGCCATGAAGCCCTCCGAAAACAGCCATCTCAGCGATTTCACCACCGACGCGCGGGTGCTGACCATTGCCACCATAGCCGTGGTGGTCGCCACGGCGGGGCTGTTCGCCGGCATTGCGCTTTTGAAACTGATCCGGCTTGCCACCAACATTGCCTATTTCGGCCAGTTCACGCTCGCCGAGCTGAAATTGCAGGACACGCCGCTTGGGCTTGCAGCGGTGGTGGTGCCGGTCATCGGCGCACTGATCATCGGCCTGATGGCGCGCTACGGCAGCGAGAAGATCCGCGGCCATGGCATTCCCGAGGCGATCGAGGCGATCCTGCTCGGGCGTTCACGGCTCGGCGCCAAGGTGGCGATCCTGAAGCCGCTGTCGTCGGCGATCTCTATCGGCTCCGGCGGACCGTTCGGCGCCGAAGGGCCGATCATCATGACCGGCGGCGCCATCGGCTCGCTGATCGCAAAGATGCTGCCGGTCAGCGACAATGAACGCAAGACGCTGCTGGTGGCGGGGGCCGCGGCCGGCATGACCACCGTGTTCGGCACGCCGATCGCGGCCATCATGCTGGCGGTGGAACTGCTGCTGTTCGAATGGACGCCGCGCTCCTTCATTCCCGTGGCGGTTGCCGCGATCATTGCCGAGGTCGAGCGCACCGCGCTGCATCTGCCAGGGCCGATCTTTCCGTTTCAGGGCGGCATGGCGGTCTCGTTCACCGGACTTGGCGGCTGGGTTCTGGTCGGTATCTGCGCCGGCCTGCTGTCGGGGCTGCTCACCCAGATGGTCTATGCCTGCGAGGACGCTTTCCAGAAACTGCCCATCCATTGGATGTGGTGGCCGATGATCGGCGGCCTGGTGGTCGGCATCGGCGGGCTGATCGAGCCACGGGCGCTCGGCGTCGGTTACGACAACATCGCCGACATGCTGGATGGCCGCACGGTCGCGACCGCCGCGCTGCTGCTGTTGGTGATCAAGGCTATCATCTGGTCGGTGGCGCTCGGTTCGGGAACTTCCGGCGGCGTGCTGGCGCCGCTGCTGATCATGGGGGGCGCAATGGGGGCGGTGCTCGCCGGCATCCTGCCAGCGGCGGATCCGGGCTTCTGGGCGCTGCTTGCAATGTCGGCGACCATGGGCGGCACGATGCGGGCGCCGCTGACGGCGACGTTCTTTGCGGTGGAACTGACCGGCAACACGCATGTGCTGGTGCCGCTGATCGCGGCCTGTGCTGCGGCGCATGCCGTCACCGTGCTGCTGATGAAGCGGTCGATCCTGACCGAGAAGATCGCCAGGCGAGGGCACCACCTCGTGCGCGAATACCGCGTCGACCCGTTCGCGCTGACCAGGGTGCGCGAGGTGATGACGGCGCAGGTCGAGAGCGTGCCGGCGACGATGACGCTGCACGGCGCCGCCGCCTTCCTGACCGCGCCGGAAACCCGGCATCCGAGCTTCCCGGTCATCGACGAGAACAGGCGGGTGCTCGGCCTCATCGATCCACCGGCGATCCTGCGCTGGCGCCGTGCCGGCAAGCACAGGACGACGAGGCTCAGTGACCTGCTTGCCGGAAGCAAGGTGACGCTTGCCTATCCCGACGAATATCTCGAAGGCCTCTCCGACAAGCTGTTGATGGCCAATGTCTCGCATCTGCCGGTCGTGACCCGCGAAAGCCTGCAACTGGTCGGCTATGCCGGCTGGAAGGATCTGATGCGCGTGCGGTCGAGAAAACAGGCCGAGGAACGCGACCATTCGACCTTGCTTGGCTTCGGCACCAGGCGCGGGAAAAAGGCGGACGCGGTCGAGGGCGTCTAGTCCAAGCTGGCTCCGCGCTTCGCCCATTCCAGCACATGCAGCCGCAGCGCCGAGGATAGGTTGGTGTCGCGGGGCCGTTTCTCATCGACTTCGGCGACAAGCGCGGCCAGCGTCAGCTTTCTCGCCGCGGCGATGGCGACGAGGTCGTCATAGAAGGGCTTTTCGAGGGAATAGCTGGTGCGATGGCCGCGAATGGTCACTGAGCGCTTTTCGACGACGCTCACGGCCGGAGACTCACTGCTCGTCCTTGCCGGACGGGTCGAGGCGATGGCCGGCGACAAATTTCTCAGCCTTGTCGGCATTCAGCCGGTCGCGGTGCTTCTCCGCCTTGGAACGGCCATGCAGGGCCCGGTTCTGCTCGGCGACGCGCGTCTTCTCGTCCCGCGCCTTCTGCTTGCGAGCCTGGCGGAGATTGACGATGTCGGCCATGGCGCGGACCGCGAACCTATTTCTTGCGGAAGGCGTCGAGCGAAACCACTTCGGCGCCCTTGGCGCCGGCCTCGGTCGCGGCGGGCTTCTTCTCCGGCTCGGCGGCAGCCTTTTTCTCGGCTTTCGGCTTCTTCTCGGAGACGATGGTCAACGGCTCTGACGCGGGCTGGGCCGGTTCCTCTTCAGGCTGCGCATCGGTCTTGACGTCGAACTCAAGCTCGAAATTGACCGAGGGATCGTAGAAGCCACGCACGGCCGAGAATGGGATTTCCAGTTTCTCCGGCACGTCGGAGAAGGACAGGCCAACCTCGAAGCCGGTGTCGGTCACCTTGAGGTCCCAGTACTGGAACTGGATGACGATGGTCATCTGCTCGGGATAGCGCTCGCGCAGACGCGACGAGACGCGCACGCCGGGCGCGCCGGTCAGGAAGGTGATGAAGAAATGATGGTTGCCGGGGAGGCCGGTGCGTGCGACCTCGGCCAGGACCTTGCGCATGACGCCGCGCAACGCCTCCTGGGCCAGAATGTCGTAGCGGATGTGGTCGTCGGCCATGTGGTGGTCGGGTTCCGTTGAATCGTCCGCATAGCTGTAATCAAGCTTGAGCGCGGCGTAAACCTGATATAGCCCACCGTCGCGTCGAAGCGAGGACTATTGCCGACGATTTGATCGGCAAGGCGGCTTACCGGCAACCGCAAATGTTATGCGTTAGCCAGCGCAATGTGCTTTTTGACGCTGCCCGGGGCAGGGCGCTTGCCGAAAGCGCGCAGGAAGGTGCGCACGCCATTCGTCGCCGATCGCACCACTTCGTCCTCGCGCGGCGTGCCGCCGAGCATGAAGGTGGTCTGCAGTTCGGCGTTGACCAGGCCGAAGAACTGGCGCGCCGCGACGTCGGGGTCGTCGATCGTCAGGTAACCGCCATAGGCGAGGCGGGCGAAGCGGGCGGCGATCGCAGGCAACGTCGTGCCCGGACCCTGTTCGCGCCATTCGGCAAACAGTTCGGGGTAGCGCTCGCCTTCGGTCTGGATCAGCTTGCGCAGGAATTTTCCGTCGCGGTTGCAGATGCAGTTCTGGTTCAGGCGCACGGCAAAGCCGATCAAATCCGCTTCGAGATCACCGGGCTGGTCAGGGAAGGTGGCAATGGTGGCGAAGATGCCGACATTGCAGCGATCGGTGAGGTCGCGCACCACGGCCATGAAGAGCTTTTCCTTGTCGCCATGGTGGTTGTAGACGGTCTGGCGCGAGACGCCGGCCTCCGCGGCGATCAGGTCGATATTGGCGCCGGCGAAGCCCTCGCGGCAGAACACGCCAGCGGCGGCGTCGACGATCGACAGGCGCTTGGCCTCATGGCCGCGTGGCGGGAAAATGTCAGGAGAAACGCTCGCTCTCATGAAAATCTATATAGAGGTGATTGACGATTTAGACAAGACTGTCTAAATTTGTGGACATGCGATAAAGAGATTTCGCGCCCGGGACGATCAGAATTCGCTGCTGGAGTGTCGGAACCTCACGGGATGGAACGTCCTTGGGTTAGACGTCGCCTGGCGGCGGCAACCAGAATTCGAAAGAAGCCAATATCATGAGTCCCAAATTCCTCCGCATCGCGGTCGTGCTCGGCCTGTTGTCCGCCATCGGCCCCTTCGCAATCGACATGTATCTTCCCGCTTTGCCGTCGATCGGCGCGGATCTGCACGCCGGCACCGCCGCTGTGCAGATGAGCCTGCTGATCTTCTTCCTGTCGATGGGTTTCGGCCAGATCGTCGTCGGGCCGATCTCCGACATGGTCGGCCGCAAGCTGCCGCTCTATGGCGGGCTTGGGCTGTTTATGGTCGGTGGCATCGGTTCGGCCATGGCGCCGACCATCGAGTGGCTGATCGCCTTCCGCTTCCTGCAGGGCCTTGGCGCCAGCGCCGGTATGGCGGTGCCTCGCGCCATCGTGCGTGACCTGCACACCGGCAATGAGGCGGCCAAGCTGATGTCCTTGCTGATGCTGGTGTTCTCGGTGTCGCCGATCCTGGCGCCGCTGACCGGCAGCCAGATCATCGAGAATTTCGGCTGGCGCGCCGTGTTCTGGACGGTGACTGGTGCGGCAGCCCTTGCCACCATCCTGCTCGCCACCTCGCTCAAGGAGACGCGACCGGCTGAAGAACGCGTCGGTTCCTCCTTCGGCACCGCGCTTGCCGGCTACCGCTTCCTGATGGGTGACCGCAACTTCCTTGGCCTGGTGGCGATCGCCGGCTTCGGCATTGCGAGCTTCTTCGTCTATCTGTCGAGTTCGTCCTTCATCCTGATCGACCACTACGGGCTGTCGCCTTCGGTCTACAGCGTGTTCTTCTCGATCAACGCGGTGGCCTTTATTGGCATGTCGCAGCTGACGGGCCTGCTGGCCGAGCGTTTTGGGCTGCGGCGCGTGGTGCGTGTCGCTGTGACCGGCTACGCCTCGACGATGGTGGTGCTGCTCGCGATCATGGCGACGGGCGTCGATCGGCTCGACGTGATGGCAGCCCTGCTGTTCGTTGGTTATGGCTTCCTTGGCCTGGTCATTCCGACCACCTCGGTGCTGGCCATGGAAGAGCATGGCGAGATCGCCGGCACGGCCTCGGCGCTGATGGGCACGCTGCACTTCGCCATCGGCGCGCTCGCCATGGGCGTCGCCGGCGTGTTCTTCGACGGCACGCCGCTGCCGATGGTCGCCGGCATTACGCTCTGCGCAGTGATTTCCTTCACGCTGGCCAAGGTCACGCTCGGCCGTTCGCGCGAGGCGGTGGAAGCGCCGGCGGAGTAGGCACTGCTCGCAAGCGCATGAAAAGGCCGGGTTTTCCCGGCCTTTTTTAATTCAACCCTGCGTCGGCCAATACGAAACGCAGCCTTGTCTCGACCGGCGCCAGGGGCAGCGGAACCAGCTCGTAACCCAGCTCCGTATAGATTTCGGCCAACGCATGATAAGTGCACTTGGCCTCGTCTGGCGTCTGCTTGCGCTCCTCATCCTGCGCGAAAATGTCAGGCCAGGGCGGAGCGATGAACACGCGCGGATTGTAGCGGAAGCGCTTGGCGGCGGTACTGACGTGGTCCGCCACGGGCAGGCCGCTCAGCCTGAGATAGCCGAGCGTTTCCGGCACGCCGCGATCGAAGAAGACCGGTCCCTTCTGTTCGACCGCGTTCTGATATGAGCGCATCTCCCAGGACAGCATGAGTTCGGCGAACAGTGTGCGGTCGCTCCAGGGCAGGGCGGTTCCGCCTATCGAGGACTGGTCGCGGACGATGCCACGCCCGGCTACGACTGAAGTCGCGAAGCCTGCCCGACGCAGGGCTGCGATCAAAGTGGTCTTGCCGGAGCCCGGGCCACCGGTCAGCACGAAGACTCGATCGAAATCGTTTTGCATTTCTTGGCCTGGAGAAAGAGACACGCGATGCGGCGGCTTCGCGGCCAAAGGCCGTGCGCAGTCCGGACGGCAAAAAAGGCCGCGGTTGCGCGTGACATGGATTGAGGGAGGGAGAAGTGGAGGTTTCTGTTGCCAGGTACCTCCGAACCCCGCCTAGAAGTGCGAACCCCTAGGGCTTGATTTGAAGCTATCGCACTGCATTAAGCAGCGAGACGTGCTTCCGCATAGTTGTCGTTGGCAACTATAAGTTTAGCCCGATGACGGTGGTACAATGCCGGGCAAAAGTACGATCTTTACACCTTCGTCGATCCTATTTCGCCCCCAGCAAAAACCGCTCTGTCGTCAACAGCGGCTTTTGGTGGAGGCGCCGGGTACCGCCCCCGGGTCCGAACGGCTTATTTCATCGCCCATTTATCGCCATAGTCGGTCAAGCCGACAAAACGAATATAGGGGGCGTTGCGTGGAAATGAAAGGCCGCAATGGTGCTTTGTCCCTGTGTCAAATTGCGACGGCAAGGGTTGACTTGGGCGCGGTCTCAACGGAAGCTTTGCGAGCGGTGAGGAGTTACCGACCTAGCGCACAAGCGAAGCGCGCCACAGCCCTCATCGATCGGATCCGTGGCGCCGACGAGGGGAATTTTGATGGCCGACTATCTTGCGGACGTGAAGAAATACGACGCGGGCGCCAGCGCCGACGCGGTCGAAAAGATCGTCAAGCATCTGGGCATTGCGCTGAGGAACCGCGATTCCTCGCTGGTGTCCTGCACCGATCCGAAGGAGCTCGAGCGCGTCAAGGAGAGCTGGGTGGCCAAGAAGCTCGGCGTCAGCGACGGGGCGAAAGCCGACGCCTCGATCGAGAAGACCTGCAAGGCGATGCACGCCGACAACACCAAGAGCCGCGTGACCTTCTACTATCTGGTGGCCAAGGATCTGGGCAAACTCGGCGCCCTCTGAGACGTCTGACAATTTTCTGCTCTGGCGACCGATCGGCACGCTCTCTGCTCTTTCGGTCCGCCGGAGTGAGTTCTGAAGAGCGCTCCGCTTCCTGTCCGGGTGGGGAAAGAATCTCAGACAGGCGTGGCGCCGGCGCACACATGCGCTATGATTGGTGAAATCTCGAATCGAGCCGGAACCGATGCGCCAATATCTCGACCTCTTGCAGCATGTGCTGGACAACGGTGCCGACCGTAGCGACCGCACCGGCACCGGCACGCGCTCCGTCTTTGGCTACCAGATGCGTTTCGACCTGGCGCGCGGTTTTCCGGTCACTACGACCAAGAAGCTGCACCTGAAGTCGATCATCCATGAACTCCTGTGGTTCCTGGCCGGCGACACCAACATCAAATACCTGACTGACCATGGCGTCACGATCTGGGACGAATGGGCCGACGAGAATGGCGACCTTGGTCCCGTCTACGGCAGGCAGTGGCGCTCCTGGCCGGACGGTCATGGCGGCTCGATCGACCAGATCGCGGGCCTTCTCAAGGAGATACGCCGCAATCCTCAATCGCGGCGGCTGATCGTTTCGGCGTGGAACCCGGCCGAGGTGGAGGCGATGGCGCTGCCGCCCTGCCACTGCCTGTTCCAGTTCTACGTGTCCGAGGGCCGGCTGTCCTGCCAGCTCTACCAGCGGTCGGCCGATATTTTCCTCGGCGTGCCCTTCAACATCGCGTCCTACGCGCTGCTGACGCTGATGGTGGCGCAGGTGACCGGGCTGAAGCCGGGCGATTTCGTCCACACGCTGGGCGACGCGCATCTCTATTCGAACCATTTCGAACAGGCGCGCGAGCAGTTGCAGCGCACGCCAAGGGCATTGCCGACGATGTGGATCAATCCGGAGGTGAAGGACCTGTTCGCCTTCCGCTTCGAGGATTTCCGGCTGGAAAACTACGTCGCCGACGCATCGATCCAGGCGCCGATCGCCGTTTGAGCCGCAGACGGCTCAGTCGATGCCGACCATCACGTCCGAGGCCTTGACCACGGCATAGGCCTGCTTGCCCTTTTCGAACTTGAGGTCGGCGACGGCTTCATTGGTGATCGAGGCGGTGACGATGGCGCCGCCGCCAATGTCGATCCTGACATGCGAGGTGGTGGCTCCCTTGACGATCTCGGTGATCGTTCCCTTGAGCACGTTGCGGGCACTGATCTTCATCGGGCTCTCCATTGCTTTTATGCATGTCGTTCTCCCAAAACCGAGATCACTTTTGGGCGACATGCATTAGGGTTTCCCGTCCGTCTTACCAGAACAATCGGCGGGGCATAGGCGTTTTCGACAGGCGCCAGGCCTTTCCTTGTTATATTCATGCGGATATATCGATCGGCAGGCTTCGCGCCGCAAGGATTTCAAACCAGGGAGAGTTTTCAATGACGCGCAAAGGTTTCGGGTTGAAGGCGATCGCCATTGGCGGTCTGGCGGCGGCGTTGATGGCAGCGATGCCGGCCGCATATGCGCAAGACAAGGTCGTGGTGTTTGCCGCGGCCAGCCTCAAGGACGCGCTCGACGCGGTGAACAAGGCCTGCGAGGCCGATGTCGGCGAGGCCGCGACCGTTTCCTATGCGGCGAGCTCGGCGCTGGCCAAGCAGATCGAGGGCGGGGCGCCGGCCGACGTCTTCATTTCGGCCGACCTCGACTGGATGAAATATCTTTCCGACAAGAAGCTGACCAAGCCCGACACCGAGGTGAAGCTGCTCGGCAACGAGATCGTGCTGGTGGCGCCGCAGGATTCGACGGTCGAGACCAAGATCGAGAAGGGTTTCGACCTTGCCAAGCTCGTCGGCGACGGCAAGCTCGCCATGGGCGACTTCAAGGCGGTGCCGGCCGGCAAGTACGGCAAGGCGGCACTGGAATCGCTCGGCGTCTGGTCCTCGGTCGAGGGCAAGGTGGCGCAGGCCGAGAATGTCCGCGCGGCGCTCAAGCTGGTTTCGACAGGCGAGGCCGCTCTCGGCATCGTCTATGCCACCGACGCGCATGCCGACAAGGGCGTCAAGGTGGTCGGCACCTTCCCGGAGGATTCGCATCCGCCGATCATCTATCCGGTTGCCCAGACCGCCGATTCGAAGGACAAGGATACGACGGCTTTCCTGAAATGCCTGCAGTCCGCCAAAGCCGGCGCGCTCTTCAAGGAACAGGGTTTTACCGTGCTCACGCCGAGCAACTGAACAGGGCCTGATAGCGCAATATGACCTGGCTGCTGGACCTCACTCCCGACGAATGGAATGCGGTCCGGCTGTCCATCAAGGTGGCGACCGTGGCGATGCTCGCCAGCCTGCCGCCGGGCATAGCCATCGCGCTGCTGCTTGCCCGCGGGCAATTCTGGGGCAAGACGCTGCTCAACGGCGTGGTTCATCTGCCGCTGATCCTGCCGCCTGTCGTGACCGGCTATCTCCTGCTTTTGACCTTTGGCAAGCGCGGTCCGGCCGGCGCCTTCCTGGCCGAACATTTCGGCATCGTCTTCTCGTTTCGCTGGACGGGTGCGGCGCTGGCCTGCGGCGTCATGGGCTTTCCGCTGATGGTGCGCGCAATCCGGCTGTCGATCGAGGCGGTGGACCGAAAGATGGAGGCGGCGGCGGGAACACTTGGCGCCAATCCCTTGTGGGTGTTCGCCACCATCACGCTGCCGCTGATCCTGCCCGGGCTGATCGCCGGCGCCATCCTGGCCTTCGCCAAGGCGATGGGGGAGTTCGGCGCGACCATCACCTTCGTCTCCAACATTCCGGGCGAGACGCAGACGCTGCCCTCGGCGATCTACACCTTTACGCAGGTCCCGGGCGGCGATGAGGGCGCGCTGCGGCTGACATTGATCTCGATCGTCATCTCGATGGCGGCTTTGGTCGCCTCGGAAGTGCTGGCGCGGCGCGTCGGGCGGCGGATGGACATCGAATGAGCGTCCGCGTCGACATCGGCCACCGGCTCGGTGATTTCGCCGTCGAGGCGCGCTTCGAGAGCGCCGGGCGGCTGACGGCGCTGTTCGGTCCGTCAGGCTCGGGCAAGACCACGCTCATCAACATGATCGCCGGGCTGATCCGGCCTGATAAGGGCTGCATCGAGGTGGAGGGCCGTGTGCTGGTCGACACGGATGCCGGCATTTTCGTGCCAAAGCACAGGCGGCGCATCGGCATGGTGTTCCAGGACGCACGGCTGTTTCCCCATATGAGCGTGGCCAGCAATCTGCGCTACGGCCGCTGGTTCACGCCGGCCAAGGAGCGCTACGCCGACATGGATGCCGTCATCGACCTGCTCGGCATCGGCCCGCTGCTCGGGCGGCGTCCGGCAAAACTCTCCGGCGGCGAGAAGCAGCGCGTGGCGATCGGGCGGGCGCTGCTGGCCAGCCCCGGACTGCTGCTCATGGACGAGCCGCTGGCCTCGCTCGACGAGGCGCGCAAGGCCGAGATCCTGCCCTATATCGAACGGCTGCGCGACGAGACGAAGATCCCGATCGTCTATGTCAGTCATTCGGTCGCCGAGGTGGCGCGGCTGGCCAGCGACGTGGTGATGCTGGCGCAAGGCAAGGTCGTTGCCAGTGGGCCGACCGAAGCGGTGATGCAAAGGCTTGACCTGCTGCCGGCGGAGGAACGCGGCGAGGGTGGCGCGGTGCTGGACACCAAGGTGCTGCGCCACGACGAGGCATTCGGAATGACCGTGCTCGGCTCGGCCGCCGGCGAGATCCGCGTGCCGCGCCTTGCAATGCAGACTGGCGCTCCGGTGCGTGTCCGCATCCGCGCCCGCGATGTCATGATCGCCACCGAGAAACCGACAGGCCTCAGCGCGCTCAACATCCTGCCAGGCACGATCGTCGCGATCAGCCCGGGCGAGGGGCCGGCGGTCGAGGTCGGCATCGACTGCAATGGCGCAACGGTGCTCGCCCGCATCACCGAACAGTCGCGGCAGGCGCTGGAACTGCGGCTCGGTGGCAACGTTTTCGCCGTGGTCAAGACAGTGAGTTTCGACCGGGCCAACACCGGCGCCGGCCTGCCGCTCGAGGTCGATGGCTGACAGAAGCGGCGATCGCCGCTATATTGTTTTGGAATAACGGTTTCGCCGAAGCAGCTTTGACATCGAGGCAACTTGACAGCAGGGCTGGGGCGACCGCAGAGGAGCAAAGATGCCATCGCTGAGCTTGCGGATAAATCTCGATCCCGACGGGCGGATCGGTCCGGGCAAGATCGAGCTTCTGGAGCAGATCGCCACCTTCGGCTCGATCTCGGCCGCCGCGCGCGGCATGGAGATGTCCTACAAGCACGCCTGGGATCTCGTCGAGGACATGAACCGGGTGTTCGGCAAGCCGCTGGTCGCCGCGCAGACTGGAGGCCGCAAGGGCGGCGGCGCGCAGCTGACGGCCATCGGCCTGGCGGTGGTCAGCCGTTTCCGCGCCATCGAGCGCGCGGCCACCGCGGCGGCGGCGACGCATATGGATGCGCTACAGGCGGAGATCGATGCGGGCTGAGTGATCGGCGGGAGCAGGAGAGGGGCGACCGGAAGGCCACCCCTCGTCGGTTTCCTGCTCCGAGAGCGTGAACCGAGCCGCGTACTTGTCGACATTGTCCTTGGTGATGAGGAGGCAGTCGAACAGCTGCTTCTCGGTCGCGGCGCCGGTCTTGCCGGTCTTGATGAAGGAGCCCGCCTGCTGCACGGCCTTCGCCGAGTAGACGGCCACCGGCTGCAGCACACCATTCGAAGCCGGTGTTGCGGGCTGCCAATCCGTCTCGCGGGTCTTGTTACCCACTTGCCATGCGACTACAGGCCGGTGACTACATATCGTCAGGTTCACCGGGTTTGCGCAGCAGATAGGTGTCCATGATCCAGCCCTTTTGCCGGCGGGCTTCCTCCCGGACCTTTTCGATCTCGGCGCCGACATCGCCGAGGCGGCCGGAGATGATGATCTCGTCCGGCGTGCCGAGATAGGCGCCCCAATGGATGATGACGTCCGGGTCGGCCAGCGTGTTGAAGGCGCATTTGCCGTCCAGCATGACGATTGTGCTGCCGGCATTGCCGGCCAGACCTTCTTCGGCCAGCCTGCGGCCGGTGGTGACCAGGATGGAATCGCCGATGCGGTTCAGTGCCATTTTGTGGCTGGCGGCAAGCGCCTGGATGGCGGTGATGCCGGGGATGACCTCCAGTTCGAAGGCGACATTGTTCCTCAGGCGCACGCGTTCGAGGATGCGCAGCGCGCTGTCGTAGAGCGAGGGATCGCCCCAGATCAGGAAGGCGCCGCAGCCATTTTCCGCAATCTCGTCGCGGATCAGGGCTTCGTAGATGGCGGCGATGGCTTCGTGCCAGTCGTCGACAGTAGAGCGGTAGGAAGATATCGGTTCGGCGCGCACCGGCACGTCGAATTCGACGCGGCGCGATTTCGGGTTGGTGACGAAGCGGTCGCAGATCTCGCGCCGCAATTCGGCAAGGTCGTTCTTCCTGGCGCCCTTGTCGGGGATGAACAGCACGTCGGCACGGTTCAGGCCCGATATGGCCTGAACCGTCATGTGGTCGGGATTGCCGGCGCCGATGCCGATGACGAGAAGCTTGCGCATGGGCGAACTCCTGCCCGATCGGAAGCTGTTAGTCCAGACCGCTGCCTTGCGTGTCCAGACCGCTTTGGAACGTGCGCGGATGCGGAAGGGCTTTGAAACGCCACATTGAAACGGCTAGGGTCACCAGGGCATTCTTGCCGAGGGGGCTTCGATGTTGCGATATGTTTTGACTGCGGCGCTGGCGCTTTCGGCGGCACCCGCATTGGCCAACGATTCTGTTGCCGAGCTTGGCACAGGCGGCCTGATCCTGTCGCGCAGCGATGCTGTTGCGATGCAAAGCGAGGATCTCTTCATCTCGCCCGAAAAGGTGACGGTCGACTACGTCTTCCACAACAACACCGACAAGGATGTCGACGCGATCGTCGCCTTCCCGATGCCCGACATTTCGGGCGATCCCGAAGAGATGCCGGCGATCCCCGAAAACCAGAGCGACAATTTCCTCGGCTTCGAAGTGACGATCGACGGTGTCGCGGCAAAGCCTCAGCTCGAGCAGAAGGTGTTCGCGCTCGGCATCGATATCAGCGCCGATCTCAAGGCGCAGAATGTGCCGTTCAACCCGTTCGGCGGTGCGGCCAAGGCGGCATTGGCGAAGCTGCCGCAAGCGGTGGCCGACGACTGGGTCAACCGCGGCATCATCATCGAGGACACCGCCGATGACGGCAGCGGCATGAAATCCTCCTATGCGCCGTTCTGGCAATTGCGCTCGACCTACTGGTGGCGCTCGACCTTTCCGGCCAACAAGGACGTTCACGTTTCCCATCGCTACAAGCCGAGCGTCGGCGGCACGTCGTCGGTCAGCTTCTTCTATGACGGCCAGTTCCAGGGGCAATACGCGACATACAAGACCCGCTACTGCATGGACGACACGTTCGAGAACGCGGTGCGCAAGGCGGCGAAGGACAATCCGGACGGCTATCCCAAATATTATGAAAGCCGCATCGCCTATATCCTGACCACCGGCGGCAACTGGGCGGCGGGCACCATCGGCAAGTTCAAGCTGACCGTCGACAAGGGCAATCAAAAAGCCCTGGTCTCGTTCTGTGGCGATAATGTCAAAAAGGTCGGGCCGACAACTTTCGAGATGACCGCGAACGATTTTTACCCAGAGCACGACATCGATATCCTGCTGCTCCAACCGTCGGACAGTAATGGCGGGGATGCGAACTGATGCATGTGGCAATCTACGTCGCCATCGCCGAGAACGGCGTGATCGGGCGGGACGGCGGACTGCCCTGGCGGCTTTCGACCGATCTCAAGCGCTTCAAGGCCGACACGATGGGCAAACCCATCATCATGGGCCGCAAGACTTATGAAGGCATCGGCCGGCCGCTGCCGGGCAGGCTCAACTTCGTCGTCACCCGTGACAAGACCTGGCGCGCCGAGGGCGTCGAGGTGGCGCATACGCTGGAGGCCGCGATTCAGCTGGCAACGGTGCGCGTCCGCTGCATGAGCGGCGTGGACGAGGCCTGCATCATCGGCGGCGGTGAGATCTATGCCCAGGCGCTGCCGCTGGCCGACCGGCTGCACGTCACCCATGTGCTGGCCGCCGTCGACGGCGACGCGCATTTCCCGCCGATCGACGCTGAGACATGGCGCATGGTCAGTTCGCAGGAGGTTCCGGCCGGGGAAAAGGACAGCCACGCAACGCGCTATTCGGTTTACGAGCGCCGCCGCCAGATACTTTGATAAACAAAACGTGCATTGAAGGACGACAAAGGGTCGCTACCGGCCCAAAACGGATGATGCCGGCGGCGCATCGCGTTGAAAGCGTGCCGTGGCGTCCCTATAGAAGAACAACACTGGATTTGCGCCGTAACTCCGGCGCTTGAGGGAATTCCAAGCGAAAGGACATTCATGCCCTGGAACGACAAGAGTGGCGGAGGCGGCGGCCCGTGGGGCGGCGGCGGTAACAATCAGGGGCCCTGGGGGCAGGGGCCAAAGGGGCCAAGCGGCCCGCAAGGGTCGCCCCCCGACCTCGAAGACATTATCCGCCGCGGCCAGGATCGGCTGCGGCGCGCTCTGCCCGGCGGCGGTGGCGCCAGTCCGGCGGTGTTCGGGCTGATCGCCGCGGTGCTGGTCGCTCTGTGGGCATTCCAGGCAGTCTATACGGTGCAGCCCGACGAGGTCGCGGTCGAACTGCGCTTCGGCAAGCCGAAGGCCGAACTCTCCCAGCCTGGCCTGCATTTCCATTGGTGGCCGCTTGAAACCGTCGAAACGGCGAAGATTTCCGAGCAGCTCGTCGACATTGGCGGCGGCAACACCAGCGGCAATGGCCTGATGCTTTCGGGCGACCAGAACATCGTCAACGTGCAGTTTTCGGTGGCCTACCAGGTCTCCGATCCCCGCGCCTATCTGTTCGACGTCTCGGATCCGGACGGCATGCTGCGGCAGGTTGCCGAAAGCGCCATGCGCGAAGCCGTCGGCCGCCGGCCGGCACAGGACATCTTCCGCGATGACCGCCAGGGCATAGCCGCGTCGGTCCGCGAAATCATCCAGTCGACGCTGGACGGCTACAAGGCCGGTCTCAACGTCAATGCCGTGTCGATCGAGGATGCGGCACCGCCACGCGAAGTGGCCGATGCGTTCGACGAGGTGCAGCGTGCCGAGCAGGACGAGGACAAGTTCGTCGAGCAGGCCAACCAGTATTCCAACCAGAAGCTCGGCCAGGCGCGCGGCCAGGCGGCACAGATCCGCGAAGACGCGGCCGCCTACAAGAACCGCGTCGTGCAGGAAGCCGAAGGTGAGGCCCAGCGCTTCATCTCGGTCTATGACGAATACGCCAAGGCCCCGGATGTCACCCGCAAGCGCCTCTATCTGGAAACCATGGAGAGGGTTCTGAAGGACTCGAGCAAGGTCATCGTCGAGCAGGGCAACGGACAAGGTGTCGTGCCTTATCTGCCGCTGCCGGCATTGCAGCCGAAACCGCCGGCTCCGGCCGCGCCTGCCGCGAACACGGGAGGTACCCAGTGATGGCCAACCGTCTTCCCATTTTCGTCGTCATCGCGGCGGTCATCCTGTTCCTGATCTATTCCTCGGTCTTCGTGGTCAATGCGCGCCAGCAAGCGCTGGTGTTGAGGTTCGGCGAGATCGTCGACGTCAAGACCGAGCCCGGCATCTATTTCAAGGCGCCGTTCTCGTTCTTCGACGCCGACACGGTGCAACTGATCGAGAACAGGGTGCTGCGCTTCGACCTCGACAACATCCGCGTCCAGGTGTCGGGCGGCAAGTTCTATGAGGTCGATGCCTTCATCGCCTACCGCATCTCGGATCCGCGCGTCTTCCGTGCCGCCGTGTCCGGTCAGATCGAATTGGCCGAGGCGCGGCTGAGGACGCGTCTCGACGCTGCCTTGCGCCGCGTTTACGGTCTGCGCGATTTCGAGGCGGCGCTCTCGGAGCAGCGTGCGGTGATGATGCGCGAAGTGCGCGATCAACTCCGGCCCGACGCCACCTCGCTCGGCCTGCAGATCGAGGATGTCCGCATCCGCCGCACCGACCTCACGGCCGAGGTTTCACAGCAGACCTACGACCGCATGAAGGCGGAACGCCTGGCCGAGGCCGCCCGGCTTAGGGCACGCGGCAATGAAGCGGCACAGCGCATCACGGCACGCGCCGATCGTGAAGTGGTCGAGATCGTTGCCGAAGCGCAGAAGGAGTCCGAGATCCTGCGCGGCGAGGGCGAAGCCCAGCGCAGCGCCACCTTCGCGGACGCCTACAAGCGCGACCCGGCCTTCTTCGACTTCTACCGGTCGATGAATGCCTATGGCACGGCCCTGGACAATACCGGGACGACCATGGTGCTGTCGCCGAGTTCGGAGTTCTTCCGCTACTTCCGCGACCCCGACGGCAAGGAAGGGCCGGCGAAACCGGCGGCACCCGCCTCACCGACGCCGGCGGCGCCTGCGACACAACCCAGCACCGGCAAGCAATAGCCGGTGCAGGACTTTTTCGCGGCAATAGGCCTGGTCCTTGTCATAGAGGGCCTGGTCTATGGCGGCTTTCCCGGCTTGGCGAAGAAGCTCGCGGGCGAGGTGCTGTCGATGCCGGAGAACGCCTTGCGGATCGCCGGGCTGGTCGCGATCGCCATCGGTGTCGGCATTGTCTGGCTGGTGCGGGGCGGGTGAGATGGCCGTTTTTCGTCCGTGGCAAAACGGACGATTAATCCTCTGCCGGTAGTCGTAGCCGCAAACGTGCCGTATTTTTTGCCAACATAGCGCAACGCGGTGTTTTCGCCGTTGCGCTTTCTCTTTCAGAAAGACCGGGAGGCTTCTCGAATGACATCCACACCCCTTTTGCGCGCGGCACGGCGGACATTGATCGCCGGCACGGCAGCGCTGCTTGTCGGCACTGTCGCCGCCCCGTCCTTCGTGACGCCGGTCTTCGCGGCCGATGGGCCTGCTTCGGTCGCCGACCTGGCGCAGGGCGTGCTCGGCGCGGTGGTCAACATCTCGACTTCGCAGACGGTGAAGGGCACGGAAGGGCCGGGCGCGGTGCCGATGCCGCAGCTTCCCGAGGGCTCACCGTTCCAGGACTTCTTCGACGACTTCTTCAAGAACCGAGGCGGCGACAAGGACAATAGCGGGCAGAAGGTGCAGTCACTGGGATCCGGCTTCGTCATCGACGCCGAGCAAGGCATCGTCGTCACCAACAACCACGTGATCGCCGACGCCGACGACATCGAAGTGAATTTCTCCGATGGCGTGACGCTGAAGGCGACGCTGGTCGGCACCGACACCAAGACCGACGTCGCGGTGCTTAAAGTCGATCCGAAGGGCCACAAGCTGACCGCGGTGAAGTTCGGCGATTCCACCAAGATGCGCGTCGGCGACTGGGTGATGGCGGTCGGCAATCCATTCGGCCTCGGTGGTACGGTCACGGTCGGCATCGTTTCGGCGCGCAACCGCGATATCAATTCCGGTCCCTACGACGATTTCATCCAGACCGATGCCGCGATCAATCGCGGCAATTCGGGCGGGCCGCTGTTCAACAGCGCCGGCGAAGTCATCGGCATCAACACGGCGATCATCTCGCCGTCCGGCGGCTCGATCGGCATCGGCTTCTCCATCCCCTCGCAGCTTGCCTCGGGCGTCGTCGACCAGTTGCGCCAGTTTGGCGAGACGCGGCGCGGCTGGCTCGGCGTGCGCATCCAGCCGGTGACGGACGACATTGCCGAAAGCCTCGGCATGGCGACAGCCAAGGGCGCGCTGGTGGCCGGCGTCATCAAGGGCGGGCCGGTCGACAACGGCACCATCCAGGCCGGCGACGTCATCATCAAGTTCGACGGCAAGGACATCCATGAAATGCGCGACCTGCCGCGCGTCGTCGCCGAAAGCCCCGTCGGCAAGGCCGTCGACGTGCTGATCGTGCGCAAGGGCGTCGAGCAGACGGTGAAGGTGACGCTCGGCCGGCTCGAGGATGGCGAGAAGCTCGCCAGTGGCGGGAACGGTAATACCGACCAGGATAAGGGCAACAAGGCTCCGGCCGTTTCGACCGCCTCGGTGCTCGGCATGACCGTCGGCGAACTCAATGACGAGACGCGCAAGAAGTTCAGCATCGCCGCCGATGTCTCCGGCGTCGTCATCACCGACGTGGCCAAGGACTCGGCCGCCGCCGAGCGCGGCATCCAGCCGGGTGAGGTGATCACCGAGATCGCGCAGGAATCGGTCGCCACGCCCAAGGATGTCATGGACCGGATCGGTGCGCTCAAGGAGCAGGGCCGCAAGAACGCGCTCCTGATGCTGGCGTCGAAGACAGGCGAGTTGCGCTTCGTGACGATCCGGATGGATTGAGATTTCAATCCGGCGACCTCAAAAAAGGCGGCTAACCGGCCGCCTTTTTTCTTGCCTGCCAATCCTCGCGCGAAAGCCGGTAGAGCACATGCCGCTTGAGCGCGGGATGGCTGTCGGGAATGTCGGGATGGTCGAAGTCAGCCGCTGGGTCGGCTGTCATGCCGAGGCGTTTCATGACGGCGGTCGAGCGGTGGTTTGCCGCGACCGCGAAGGAGACGATCTCGTCGACGGCCAATGTCTTGAAACCGTAAGCCAGCCAGGCTTCCGACGCCTCGGTGACATAGCCCTTGCCCCAGAATTCGGGCGCGAGCCGCCAGCCGATCTCGATGGTGCCGGCCGGCAGGGATGGCACGTGATCGGTATCGAGGAGACCGACGAAACCGATACATTCGCCAGTCGCGGCAATCTCGGCCGCGGCGAAGCCATAGCCGTCCTCATCGATCCAGGCGCGGAATTCGTCCATCTTGGCGTCCGCCGCGGCACGGTCGCGGCGGAACGGGAAGAATTCCATGACGCGCTCGTCGGAATTGATGCGATGGAAGAGCTCGCGGTCGCGCTCTTCCCAATTGCGCAGGATGAGGCGCTCGGTGCGCATGGGTTTCATTGGACGAACTCTTCCTGGCGATAGCCCTGCAGATAGAGCAGTGCCGTGAGGTCGCCATGGTCGATGCGAACCTTGGCCTGCGCCGCCACGGTCGGCTTGGCGTGAAGCGCCACGCCGGTGCCGGCGAGGCGGATCATGTCGAGGTCATTGGCGCCATCGCCGACGGCGATGGCGTCGGCCGGCGTCAGGCCAAGCCGTGCGGAAATTTCCAGCAGCGCCTCTGCCTTGGCGGCGCGGCCGAGGATCGGCTCGCCGACCAGGCCGGTGAAACGTCCATCCTGTTCGAGCAGGCGGTTGGCGCGGTTCTCCTGAAAGCCGAGCATGGCCGCGATGCGCGTCGTGAAGACCTCGAAGCCGCCCGAGACGAGCGCCGCCCAGGCGCCATTGGCGCGCATGGTCTGGACCAGCGCGCGGCCACCCGAGGCCAATGTCAGCCGATTGGCGACGATGCGGTCGACGACGGCGGCATCGAGCCCCTTCAACAGCGCGACGCGTTCGCGCAAGGCCGGTTCGAAGGCGATCTCGCCATTCATCGATCGCGCGGTGATCGCCGCGACGTGCTCCTTGACGCCGATCTCGTCGGCCAGTTCGTCGATGCATTCCTGGTCGATCATGGTCGAATCCATGTCGGCGATGAGGATTTTCTTGCGTCGCGTTTGGGCCTGCTGGACGATCACATCGACCGGTTCCGCGGCCAATGCGGCGCGCAGGGCAGCCGTGGTATTGGCGGTGTCAGCCTCTTGCGGCAGGACAAGATCGCAGGCAATGCCTTCGGCCAGCCAGACGACAGTGCTTGCGCCCACCGAACGCGAGGCCATATTCGCAAGTGACGGCGACAGAGCGCGGTCAGCGGGACGGGAAACAAGCGTGGCAATGAGCGGCATCGAGAATTCCGGCGCGGATGCGGGCGAAGGCCGCGTGAAGAATGCGATCCTGATAGCCGGGCCAACCGCCAGCGGCAAGTCGGCACTGGCGCTGGACTTGGCCGAGCGCGCAGGCGGCGTCATCGTTAACAGCGATTCCATGCAGGGCTATTCGGTGCTCGACGTGCTGACCGCCCGGCCGGAAGCGGCCGATCTCGCACGCGTGCCGCATTTTCTCTACGGCCATGTCCATCCCGGCACCGCCTATTCGACCGGCGCATGGCTGCGTGACGTGATGAAACTCATCGATGACGGCATGCTGTCGCGGCGGCCGGTCTTCGTTGGTGGTACCGGGCTTTACTTCCGCGCGCTGGCCGAGGGTATTTCGGAAATGCCCGACATTCCGCCGCGCATTCGCGACCGCTGGCGCTACGAGCTGAAAGAGCAAGGCGCGGTCAAGCTGCACGGCCTGCTGCTGCGCGAGGATTCGAGAGCCGCCATGCAGCTCAAGCCAACCGACAGCCAGCGCATCGTCCGGGCGCTCGAAGTGCTCGACGCCTCCGGCCGATCGATCCTGGAATGGCAAGCGGAGCGCGGCCGGCCGCTCATCGACAGGCAAACGGCGCGTTTCCTGGTCATCGAGCCGGACCGGGCCGCGCTGGTCGATCGCATCGAAAGGCGCTTCGACCAGATGCTGGACAAGGGTGCGCTGGAGGAAGTCAGGCAACTTGCGGCCCTTGGCCTTGATCCAGATTTGCCGGCTATGAAGGCGATCGGCGTTCGCGACCTGCAGGCGGCGATGGCGGGACAGCTGAGCTTTCCCGAGGCGATCGAGCGCGCCAAGATCGCAACCCGGCAATACGCCAAGCGGCAGGCGACTTGGTTTCGCCATCAGCTGGGGCCGGAATGGCAGAGATTGCGGCCCGGTGACGATCTTGAAACCACGATGCAAACACTTGTTGCTAATGCAACTTAAAAAGTTGACCATGACGGAAGGGTTCGCGCCGAAGTTGCCGGGATTAACGCTCCGTAAGGCGGTCCGTGCCATAAGGTCGATGGGCACTTTTCCATTGGGGAGCAGATGCGTTTCCATAAGGCGGAATCCGCTTTTTTCGTCTTTATTTTCGTGATCCTGGCCGCTGGCCTGGTGACGCTGCACGCTTATGGGCTCTTGCAATCCTTCGCCACGGAACTCCATACCCAGTCTGGTCTGGACAAGGTCATCTACCTCAACAAGCTGTTGTTCGCGACCGGCGTGCTGCTTGCGACCGCGCTGTTCTTCGGCATCTTCTTCATCTACCCGCTGATCCGCAAACAGGCGACGGAAGAAGGCAAGCTGCGCGCCATGACGGTTTCGCTCAGCGCCCGCTCCGAAACGCTGGAGCACGCCGCGCTGACGGACAGCCTGACCGGCATGCAGAACCGCCGCTATTTCGACGATGCGCTGAAGGAATATCTCGAGGAGTTCCGCCGCATCGAGAAGCCGGTCGGGCTCATGATCCTCGATCTCGACCATTTCAAGCAGGTCAACGACACCCACGGCCACGATGTCGGCGACGAGGTGCTCAGGGCCGTCGCCAGCTGCCTCAAGGACATGACACGCTATCACGACGTGGTGGCGCGGCTGGGCGGCGAGGAGTTCGCCGTGGTAACGCCCAACATGGAGGCGGACCTGCTGGCCAAATTCGCCGAGCGCATCCGCAAGGCGATCGCCAACATGTCGATCCTCTCCGGCAATGTCCGGCTCAAGATCACCACCAGCGTCGGCCTTGCCGTCTGGGACCGCAAGGAAACGGCCGAAGAATTCTATCGCCGCGCCGACCGCCAGCTCTATGAGGCGAAGAGGCTGGGCCGCAACCGCGTCTGCGCCTAAAATCCCGCCACTAAATTCGTGATGCTGGTCGCTTGATGCCGGCTCTGCGCTTCCGGTGCTCACGTACTCAATGTCCGCTCCGCTCCGGTTCTCGAAGTCGACACCAATCGACTCAGCCTGACGAATTTCCTAACGGGATTTACCCAAGCTTTCCAACGAAGCCTATGCCCGGAAGCGTGATGCGCGGCTTCTCACTACTGCCAAGCAAATGGTCGTGACGCTCGGGGTTCAGTCGTTCTGGGGGCGCAGGCCGAAGGTGGCGGGCTTCAGGCCGTAGCGCATGTCGAAATCGTCGTCTGATTGCACGCGGCCGGTTGCCGGCTTGCGGTAGTCGGGATCGCCGGCCTGGCGGCCGGAATCGACCACTTCGGCGAAGGCCATCGCCTGCGGCGTCGGTTTCGGCACGTTGCGCAGGCGCTCGACGATCGCCACCAGGTCGACATCGTCGCCAGCCCTTGGCGACTCGGTCTCTTCACGTTTGGCCGTGCCGGGAAGCAGGTGGCTGGGCAGTCTCTCGAATTTCAGTCGCATGGTCGTCGCCACGCCTTCACCGAAGGCGATGGCTTCGCGCTGTCCCATGGACGACAGGAAGGCAAGCGTGGAGGCGGAGGAGTCAGCGATGGCCGAGCGGATGATCGCCTGGTCTTGTTCGTTGGCGAGCCGCATGGCGAAGAAGGTCGAGCACTGCGACAGGATGGTCGGGTCAAGCTCGCCGGGGCGCTGGGTGACGACGCCGAGATAGCAGCCATATTTGCGGCCTTCCTTGGCGATGCGCGACAGCGCGTGCCTGGTCGGCGCGAAGCCAAGACGCGGATCGGCCGGCATGTAGCGATGCGCTTCCTCGCACAGCAACAACAGTTGAAGCTTGCCTTCGCTCCACAGAGCGAGGTCGAAGGCCAGGCGCGCCAGCACCGAACAAACGGAGTTGACCACCTCGGAAGGCATGCCGGCCATCTCGAAGCAGGTCACGGGGCGACCATGATGCGGCACGCGAAAAATGTTGCCGATCGTCTCGTGGATGGTGTCCTCGATCAGGCGCGAACTGAACATGAAGCGATAGCGTGGATCGGCGGACGCCGATTCGATGCGCGTCTTCAGCGATTTGAGCGTCGGGCGCTCGTTCTTGCTTTCGAGCATGCCCATGCGCTCGTCGATCTGCTTGAGCAGATCGGCGATGCGGTAAGGCACCGGCGTATCGGCGGTCAGCGCATCGTTGCCGCGCCTGAGATAGGCGCCTGAATTCGGGTTGCGGTAGAGGCTCTTGGCCAGCGGAATGAGGTCGCGCAGGGCGTCGATCTCTTCCGGCACCGTTTCACGGCCGCGAAACAGCACCTCGGCGAATTCCTCGAGCTTGAACATCCAGAACGGCAGGTCGAGCGTCTTGGAATCGACCTTGACGCAATATTCCGGCAGTGACGCCGCGAATTCATTGTGCGGGTCGAGGATCAGGATGCGCAGGTCCGGTCGCGCCGCGATCGATTTGCGCAGCAGCAGCGAGACGGCGGTGGACTTGCCGACGCCGGTGGTGCCGACAATGGCGAAATGGCGCGCCAGCGTGTCGTCGATGGCGATGTTGGCGGCGATCGCCTCATCCTGCGACAGCGAGCCGATGGTGATGGAATGGCGACCGGCCAGGTCGTAGACGGCCTGCAGGTCGCGGCTGCGGATGCGGTGTGCGACCGCGCCGATATGCGGATAGGTGGTGATGCCACGGTCGAAGATCGGCTTGGCGCCGGGCTCGGCACCATCGCGCACTTCGCCGATCAGCTCGATGCTGACCTCGATAGCGTTCTGGCCTTCATTGCTCCAGGCGCGGTCCGACTTGCCGATGCCATAGACCAGGCCAACGGTTCGCGTCGTGCCCAGATTGATGGAAATCATCTTGCCGACCGTCCACAGGCCGGTCACCGCGCCGTCGACATCGTCCGCATAGGCGCTGATTGTGGCGCGCGCGCCGTCGCATTGCACGACATTGCCCAGGATGCGCCGGTCATTCTGCTCCGCGTCGCGGCGCTCCTGCAATGTCGGCTCTCCAACGGAAGCTTCGCGTTCGACAAACATGGACAGGCCAATCCCCATTTCCCTGGAGATCGGACCCTAGCGGAACGGGGTTAAGGTCGGATGAGGTCGGATGGTGTAGAGAGGATTAAGTGCCTGGCGAAAATTGTCGCGAAATGGCTCTTCTCCGATCCCTGTCTTTCGCTATAATGGACGAATGGATGATATAGCGAACGATATTTCTTCGACCATTGGCAGACGGATCCACGCGGAGAGGGTCATGCGGGACTGGTCGCTGGCCGAGCTTGCCGAGCGGTCCGGTGTCTCCAAGGCCATGTTGAGCACGATCGAGCGCGGCATGACCAGCCCGACGGCGACCCTTCTGGTGCGCATCGCGGCGGCTTTCGGCATGACGCTGTCGACCCTCATCGCGCGCGCGGAATTGCAAGGCGGCGGGCTGTTGCGCGAAGCAGACCAGCCGGCGTGGCGCGATCCCGATACAGGCTATGTCAGGCGACATCTGTCACCGGCCAGCGACATGCCGCTCGAACTGGTCAAGGTGCATCTGCCGGCGGGCGCCAGGGTCAGCCTGCCGGCGGCCTCCTATGCCTTCATCAAGCAGCAGATCTGGCTGATTGCCGGACGGCTCGAATTCACCGAAGGCGATGTGGTGCACAGGCTGGAGCCCGGGGACTGCCTGGCGCTCGGCGCGCCATCGGACTGCACTTTCCATGCCCTGGAGGCAGGCGCCGACTATCTCGTCGCGCTGGTCAGGGGCTGAGATCATGGCGAGACGGCCAAAGCGCTCCCATAATGGGGGGCCGCCTCTTGATGAATACAAGGGGCCACCCTGGGGCAAAGGCGATCCCTTCATCTTCCTGGCCTGGCAGGCCGCGCACGCCAAGGCATGGAAGGCGCCGAGCCGCGAGGTGATGCTGATGCGCATGGACAAGGCCGAACGGCTGGGCCTGACCTACGAGGAATACACGCTCGAGATCCTCGAGCGTGGACGGCATCTCCGGGAAGAAGACACCGAGCGCATCGCTGCCATCAAGGCCGCGCGCAAGCGACGCCGCGTGCGCCATCTCGATTGACGCCGGCATGGCGGGCTGATCGGCACGCTGATCTGCTGGAAGCGTGTCGGCGCCACATCGCGCCAGACCGTGACGATCAGGCCGGGGCCTTTCTGGACAGGTGCCCCAGCAGCCACTGGCGGAAATCCTGTTCGGCGCTGGTCAGGCGCGCGGTCGATGCGCTGGTCAGAAAATGGCCTGAGCTGCTGGAGAGCTCGAAATCGGAAAGCGGCACCAGGGTCCTGTTCCTCAGCGCCGCGTCAACAAGCGGCCGCGACCCCAGAAGCACGCCGGCGCCGGCGCTCGCCGCTTCCATCGCCGCGACGAAACTGTCGAAGCGGTGCGATCGTTGGGGGTGGCCGGCCAGTCCGGCTGCCGCGAACCATTCCGCCCACATTTCGCGCGCACCGGCGACCAGAAGCAGCGGCAGGGCCGTCCAGTCGGCGGCACCGGCCAGCGCTGGACTAGCCACCGGCACAAGCCGCTCGGCAGTCAGCCTGCCGGCCTCGCGTCCGGGAAAGGAGCCGTTGCCGAAACGGATGTCGAGCGCGGATCCCGGCAAATCATAGTCGGTCGGCCGATGGATCGTCACCAGATCGAGCTGGATGCGCGGCAGCGCCTCGGCGAGATCGGGCAGCGCCGGGACCAGGATAAGCAAGGCGAAAGAGATCGGCACCCGGATCGACACGGTCTGCACAGCGCGCGGCTCGAACAGTTCCGTCGTGCTGCTGGAGATGGTGGCGAAAGCCGACTGGATGTGCGGCAGATAGGCGGCACCCTCCGGCGACAGTGCGACGCCGCGCGCCAGCCGCGAGAACAGGCGCGTCTTCAACCGCTCCTCGAGCAGCCGGATATGCTGGCTGACGGCCGCCTGGGTCAGGCCGAGTTCGGCCGCGGCCGCCGTGAAATTCGACAGCCGTGCCGCAGCCTCGAAACTGCGCAGCCAGTCGAGGGGAGGCAGGGCGGGAATGGGTTTTCGAGGCATTAGAAATTTGTGGTCTTTGGCCAAAAAATGATAATTTGAGTTATGCCTTTCTTGTCGCCAACATGCAATCGAAACCCTGCGGACCGGGCCGCGGGGCGTAGAGGACAGGAACGGATCCATGCTCACCCACGCGCTGATTGGCGACGAAGGCAGAACGATCGAACTTGGCTGGCAGGGCGGGAGGCGCACCCGCTTTCACGCCATGTGGCTGCGCGACAATGCGCTCGACGACAAGACGCGCAGCGCTGGCAATGGCCAGCGGCTGATCACCATCCTCGACATTCCGGCCGAGACGAGGATCGGCGCGGCCGAGATCAAGGGCGGCGCGCTGGAAGTCAGTTTCGTGCCGGAAGGAAAGACGGTCAGCTTTCCCGCGCAGTGGCTCAGCGCCAACGCCTATGATCGCGACGAGCTTCGTGAGCCCGGCTGGACGGGCGATGTCATCCAGCGCTGGACCAAGGCGACGATGCAGAATTCGGTGCCGCGCGCCAGCTACAAGGCGGCCTTTCACGGCCGCAGCGTCCTGCGCGAATGGCTTTCGGCGGTGCGAACCTACGGCTTTGCGGTGATGGACGGACTGCCGGCCGAATCCGGCGCGTTGTGCAAGGTCTCCGACCTGTTCGGCTATATCAGGGAGACCAATTACGGCCGCTGGTTCGAAGTGCGCGCCGAGGTCAATCCGAACAATCTCGCCTACACCAATCTCGGCCTCCAGGCGCACACCGACAATCCCTATCGCGATCCGGTGCCGACGTTGCAGATCCTGGCCTGTGTCGAGAATACGGTGGAGGGTGGCGAGTCGAGCGTCATCGACGGTTTTGCCGTCGCGGCCGCGCTGCAGGCCGAAAACCCTGAAGGCTTCCGGCTGTTGAGTTCCTGTCCGGCGCGCTTCGAATATGCCGGCTCGTCCGGCGTGCGGCTGCAGGCGAAGCGGCCGATGATCGAGCTCGGGCCGGATGGCGAGCTGATCTGCATCCGCTTCAACAACCGCTCGCTGGCGCCTGTCGTCGACGTGCCCTTCGCCGATATGGACGCCTACTATGCCGCCTATCGCCGGTTCGCCGAGCTGATCGAGGATCCCGATTTCGAAGTGACGTTCAAACTTCAACCTGGCCAGGCCTTCATCGTCGACAACACGCGTGTCATGCATGCCCGCAAGGCGTTTTCCGGCACCGGCAAGCGCTGGCTGCAGGGTTGCTACGCCGACAAGGACGGCCTGCTGTCGACGCTCGCCGCGATCGAGCACAGCTTCAAGGAGGCCGCCGAATGAGCGGCCAGGATCTGAACGCCGACAACATCGTCGAATTCATCGCCGACATTTTTGAGCGCCGGGGCGCGGAATCTTATCTCGGCGAGCCGGTGACCATGTCCGAGCACATGCTGCAGGGGGCTTGGCTGGCGGAACAGGATGGTGCGCCCGAAGCGCTGGTGGCCGCGGCGCTGCTGCACGACATCGGCCACTACACCAGCGAGTTCGGCACCTATTCGCCCGACGATGTCGAGGACAAGCATCATGACGAGGCCGGCGGCGAGGTGCTGGCGCCTTTCTTTCCGCCTGTCATCGTCGAATGCGTGAGGCTGCATGTCGCGGCCAAGCGCTATCTCTGCGCGACCGACCCGACCTATTTCTCCAGGCTGTCGCCGGCTTCGGTCCACACGCTGTCGCTGCAGGGAGGGCCGATGAGCGCCGAAGAGGTGGCCGATTTTCGCAAGAACCCATTCCATGAGGAAGCGGTGCGGGTCCGCATCTGGGACGAGGGCGGCAAGGTCGCGAACATGAAGACGCGGGCGTTTCGCGATTACGTGCCGTTGCTGCAGCGGGTGGTACACGATTTCAGCAACCACGCCTGATGCAACCCTGCAGGCAGGAGGCAGCCCATGTGTTTCTGTTTCGACGGTGACAATGCGGTGATGGCATTCCGGCCGGAGCGCTGTCGCGAGCGTTTGCGTGGCGCTAGCGCCGAACGACTGATGGTATCCCAAGGTGAGCCAAGCCTGTTCGGCGCGGTCGGTTCGTTCGAGCCGGCCGATGCCGGCCGAGCGCGCCATATTGCTGTCGGGATGGGTCCGGAGTATTAGCCGCGCCCAACATGCGGCCTTTTTCATCCGCCGCACCCGTATCGACCACACTCTTGAAGGAGGCATGATGAGAACTTGTTCACGCATTTCGCGCCTCCACGGCGGTCGAACGGGCTGATCCGCACCACAGCGGATTCCATTTCCTGACGATCTGACGGCCGCCAAGCTGCGATGCGTTGCCGCGGCCATTGTCCGCGACTGTATCGATGCCGCTGAGATCAATGAACGGTGGGAGCCGACGCTCCCGGCCGACGACGGTGGCTGTCTGAAGGCCTGAGATGCGGCTTTGCAACACTCCCTCAGGCCCTTGTAAATATTGAAAGATTGGCTCTTGCACGAAAGTTTCTGCGGGCCTAGAGAGCCTGCCCGTTCCAACCCGTCATCCCAGAGGAGACCTGTCAAATGTCACGCCAATCCAGATCGACACATTCCGTGCCGGCGCTGGAATTGCGTGCGGCTGACAGGGTTCCAATCGGGAAAGACGGCCATGGCCAGGTCCATGATCCAGCGCAGGCAGGACGCCGAGCGCCAACGCATTGAAGCATATCAAGCATCGCTGCGGCGGGTTTGCGCCATGCCGCGCCCTGCTCCGGATTTCGAACGGGCGCTCGACGAGGTACGCCGAGGTCATGCCGGCGTGGCGATCCGCGACAGGGCCTTGTGGCGTCCGAAGCTGAAGACGCGCGACCCGGCGCGGCTGCGGCTGGCGGCTGCGCGCTACCTCTATGCGCGCTATCCGGTTTCGGCCGCGCTCGAGGCCATCTGGCTGGATCGGTCGGGGCTGGATGGCCAGGAGATCGCGCTTCGCCTTGCCTGGTACGTCGTGGTTGCAGGTGGTGGGTCGCTCTACAAGGCAGGCGCCAATGCGTGGCTGTCGCGCAAGGAGGTGCATTGCTTCCTCAACCTGTCTGGCGATTTCACGTTCGACGAGGCGTTCTGGTTCGCGATTGCTCGCTCCTACACCGAGGATTGCGGACTGGCCGCTCGCCTTGCGCGCACCAAGATCGCGCGCACGCCGCGTGGCGATCTGGCCTTCTGGCGCGAGGTGGTTCGCTTCTTCTGCGGGCAGCCAACGTCGAAGGAGGAGATCGACGACCTCAGCGACTATATCGCCGCCATGCACCGGCGCGACAAGGCGTATAGCCTGAAGGGCCGCACGCTTGCCTCGCTGAACCGGCAGATGTCGGATTGGCATCGCGACCTTGCCGCGATCGAACGCATCGAGGCGATGCGCCGGCGTGCCGCCGCGCGGGCTCAACCCGCTGCCGGCGCACCGGCGCAAAACAACGCATGGGCCGGCTCGCGCCTGCAGGATTGGGAATGGCATCCGCCGCCCAAGGAAGCGAGGGCGCATGGCGAGTGGTTCTCTGTCCGCCAGCTGAAGACGGCGGAGGATCTCGTTGCCGAGTCGAGGGCGATGCATCACTGCGTGTCGTCCTACGCGACCAAATGCATTGGCGGCTACGCCTCGATCTGGACGCTGCGGCGCAAGGCGCTCGGCAAGATCGAATGCTTGCTGACGATCGAGCTCGATCCACAGCATCGGGCGGTGCAGGTGCGCGGTTTCGGCAATCGTCTGGCTACGCCGGATGAACGCAAGATCCTCGAGCGCTGGGCCAAGGCGCGGGGGGTGATGCTGCGTGACTGAAACGAAACCCCGCGCAGCGGAGATGCCGCGCGGGGTTTCTCATTGCCGATGCGGGATGGCGGAAAACCTCCCGCGCTTGCCGGCTATCCCTTGTGATGCACCTTCTGCAGCCCGTAGACCGGCGTTGGCAAGCCGGCATGCCTGGCCTTCAATTGCAGCGACAGGAACTGCGAATAGTGGCGCGACTGGTGCAGATTGCCGCCATGGAACCACAAGGCTTCCTGCTGCGTCGGCTTCCACATGTTGCGCAACTCGCCTTCCCAGGGGCCGGGATCCTTGGTGGTGTTGGAGCCGAGGCCCCAGCATTTGCCGACCTTGTCGGCGGTTTCGCGCGAGATCAGATCGGCGGCCCAGCCGTTCATCGAGCCATAGCCGGTGGCGTAGACGATGAGGTCCGCGGGCAGTTCGGATCCGTCACTGAGCAGAACCGAATGCTGCTTGATCTCTTCGACGTCGACGCCGCTCTTCAGCTTGATTGAGCCATCGATGATCAGCTGGGAGGCGCCGACGTCGATATAATAGCCTGAGCCGCGCCTGAGGTACTTCATGAACAGGCCGGACTCGTCGTCGCCCCAGTCGAGCATGAAACCGGCCTTTTCCAGTCCCTTGTAGAACGCCGCGTCGCGTTTCTTCATCTCGGCATAGGCCGGGATCTGGAACTCGTGCAGGATCTTGTAGGGCAGGGAGGCGAAGATGAGATCGGCCTTGGCCGTGGTGATACCATTCTGCAGCGCCTGCTCCGAATAGAGCGAACCCAGTCCGATCTCCATCAACGTGTCGGATCTGGAGATATGGGTGCTCGAGCGTTGCACCATGGTGACGTCGGCGCCGGCCTCCCAAAGGGCCGCCGCGATGTCATGGGCGGAATTGTTGGAGCCGATGACGACGGCTCTTTTCCCGGCATAGTCATCGGGGCCGGGGTGCTTCGAGGAGTGGTGCTGATCGCCCTTGAAGGTCTCCATACCCTTGAATTTCGGCAGATTGGCCTTGCCGGATTGTCCGGTCGCCAGCACCAATTGCTTCGGCTTCAAGGTGATGTCCTTGCCGTCGCGGCGGACGACGACGGTCCATTCCTTCGTCTTGTCGTCATAGGAGGCGCTCTTGGCCTCCGTCGAGGACCAGTAGTTCAGCTCCATCACCTTGGTGTACATTTCCAGCCAGTCGCCGATCTTGTCCTTGGGTGAGAAGACCGGCCAGTTCTTCGGGAAATCGATATAGGGCAGATGGTCGTACCAGACCGGATCGTGCAGGCAGAGCGACTTGTAACGCTTGCGCCAGCTGTCGCCCGCCCGCTCGTTCTTCTCGACGATGATGGTCGGCACACCGAGCTGCCGCAGCCGCGCGCCGAGCGCGATGCCGCCCTGGCCGCCGCCGATGATGAGCGTGTAGGGCTGCGTCTTGAAGCCGAGCTCGGCCGCCTCCTTCTCGCGCTCTTCCTTCCATGTCGGACGGTTCTTGCCCGAGCCATGCTTGGCGCCCATCGGCCGTGCGAAGCCGGCCGGTTCCTCGTGGCCTTTCAATTCGACCATGGTGGTCAGCAGCGTCCAGATCTTGCCGTCCTTAAGCCTGATATGGCCAAAGCCGCGCGCGACTTCGGTCTCGAAACTGATCCAGCCCTCGATCAGCCCGCCGCTCTCGGTCGCGTCCTCGCCCTTGGCGAGCGCCCAATGTGCCGGCTTCGTCTTCGACAGCTGGCTCTTCAGCATGTCGCGGATCTGGTCCTTGCCTTCCATGGTCTTGATGTTCCAGGTGAAGGTGACGAGGTCGCGCCAGTAGCAATCCTCCTGGAAACAACCGATGGCCTTGTCGATGTCATTGGCGGCCAGGGCGCCGCCGAATTGGTCGAGCAGGTCGGACAGTTTCTTGCTTGGGGCCTTGTCGAGCATAAGTTTTCCTCCGTGAAATCCAGGCCGTCATGGTGGCTCCTCCCGACTTGCAAGCCGGACGATGAAGTATCGGCAGAGAGGACGGGCTTCGTCACGCCCCACCATAGTTTCGCGTGGCTTCAAGGACTTATCCGGAGAACGCTGTTTCTGAGCCGGTTTGGAGCGCTCTTGCGAAGGGCGGTGGTGTGGTGTCGGCGCGATGCGGTGTCCATCGCGAAATCGTGACGGCGCATTTGTCGAATTGGGAAGCGCCTTCATCGCCGGCTCGATTTTTGCCGTTGACAGGGCGCCTTGCCGGCCCGTAGTGTCCGCGACCATGAAAAAGGCACTCATTCTCGTAGGAAGGCGCGTGGGCAAGGCGGTGTAACCGCCGGGCGAAAACCTCCCATGCGCAACACATAGGCTCCCTCGGGGGCCTTTTTTATTGCCCGAAACACGACTAAACGACCAACAACACCCAAATGGCAACGCCCAGATGGCGACAGTACGGGACCAGACCGATGAGCAACGGACAAAGTGAACGGCGCGAGATGACAGGCGCCGAAATGGTGGTGCAGGCGCTGAAGGACAATGGCGTCAAGCATGTCTTCGGCTACCCGGGCGGCGCGGTTCTCCCGATCTATGACGAGATCTTCCAGCAGGACGACGTCGAGCACATTCTCGTGCGGCACGAGCAAGGTGCCGGGCATGCGGCCGAGGGCTATGCGCGCTCGACCGGCAAGGCCGGCGTCATGCTGGTGACGTCAGGCCCCGGCGCGACCAATGCGGTGACGCCGCTGCAGGATGCGCTGATGGATTCGATCCCGCTGGTCTGCCTGACGGGCCAGGTGCCGACCTCCTTGATCGGCTCCGACGCGTTCCAGGAATGCGACACGGTCGGTATTACGCGCCCCTGCACCAAGCACAACTGGCTGGTGAAGGACGTCAACGAGCTCGCCGCGACCATCCATGAGGCTTTCCACGTCGCGACCACGGGCCGTCCGGGGCCGGTTGTGGTCGACATCCCCAAGGACGTGCAGTTCGCCAAGGGTTTCTACGTCCCGCCGCAGATCGCGCCGCGCACCAGCTACCAGCCCAAGGTTCAGGGCGACCTGGAGAAGATCAAGGCCGCGGTCGAGCTGATGGCCAGCGCCAAGAAGCCGATCATCTATTCGGGCGGCGGCGTGATCAATTCCGGTCCGGAAGCGAGCCATCTGCTGCGCGAACTGGTCGACCTTACCGGTTTCCCGATCACCTCGACGCTGATGGGGCTCGGCGCCTATCCGGCGTCGGGCAAGAACTGGGTCGGCATGCTCGGCATGCACGGCACCTACGAGGCCAACATGGCCATGCATGATTGCGACGTGATGATCTGCATCGGCGCGCGCTTCGACGACCGCATCACCGGCCGGCTCAATGCGTTCTCGCCGAACTCGAAGAAGATCCACATCGACATCGACCCGTCCTCGATCAACAAGAACGTGCACACCGAGGTGCCGATCATCGGCGATGTCGGCCGGGTGCTGGAGGATATGGTGCGGCTGTGGCGGGCAACCGCCAAGGCCGACAAGAAGGCGCTCTATCCCTGGTGGGAGCAGATCGCAAAATGGCGTGGGCGCGATTCACTCGCCTACAAGATGAACCACGACGTGATCATGCCGCAATACGCCATCCAGCGGCTCTACGAACTGACCAAGGACAAGGACACCTACATCACCACCGAAGTCGGCCAACACCAGATGTGGGCGGCGCAGCACTATCATTTCGAAAAGCCGAACCGCTGGATGACCTCAGGCGGTCTGGGCACGATGGGCTATGGCCTGCCGGCGGCACTCGGCGTGCAGATCGCGCATCCCGATGCGCTGGTCATCGACATTGCCGGCGACGCCTCGGTGCAGATGACGATGCAGGAGATGAGTGCCGCGGTGCAGTACAAGGCGCCGATCAAGATCTTCATCCTCAACAACCAGTATATGGGCATGGTGCGGCAATGGCAGCAGCTCTTGCACGGCAACCGGCTGTCGCATTCCTACACCGAGGCGATGCCTGACTTTGTCAAGCTGGCGGAGGCCTATGGCGGCCATGGCATACGCTGCGAGAAGCCGGACGAGCTGGACGACGCCATCAAGGAGATGATCTCGGTCCGGAAACCCGTGCTGTTCGACTGCCGCGTGGCGAACCTCGCCAACTGCTTCCCGATGATCCCGTCCGGCAAGGCGCATAACGAGATGCTGTTGCCGGACGAGGCCACCGACGAGGCCGTGGCCAACGCCATCGACGCCAAGGGCAGGGAACTGGTTTAATCGACGGGCCAAGGCAGGGCTTGTCGAAGAAGCCGTGCGAAAACAAAGAATTAGATCAAGAATTTGAGATCCATGTCATGAACGCACAGCACCTTCAACCGACCGGCTCCGCCTACTTCATCGCCAAGGAAACGGAGCGGCCGGAGATCCACACGCTTTCCGTGCTGGTCGACAACGAGCCCGGCGTGCTCGCCCGGGTCATCGGCCTGTTCTCCGGACGCGGCTACAACATCGAGAGCCTGACCGTTTCCGAGACGGAGCATGAGAAGCACCTGTCGCGCATCACCATCGTGACGCGCGGCACGCCGCATGTGATGGAGCAGATCAAGAACCAGCTCGAGCGCATCGTGCCGGTCCATCGTGTGGTCGATCTGACTGTCCGCTCGCACGAGCTTGGGCAGGAGCGGCCCTTGGAGCGGGAACTGGCGCTGGTCAAGGTGGCCGGCTCCGGCGAGGCTCGCGTCGAGGCGCTGCGGCTGGCCGACGCTTTTCGCGCCAGCGTCATCGACGCCAACACCGAGCATTTCATCTTCGAGATCACCGGCAAGGGCTCCAAGCTCGACCAGTTCATCGCCATCATGAAGCCGCTCGGCCTGGTCGAGATCTGCCGCACCGGCGTGGCGGCCATGAACCGCGGCCCGCAGGGCATGTAGGCACACCACCGGCAAGGGGGCCGACGCTCACAACGCCTGGTTCGATCGGTGGCCGGGCGCTGGCCTTTGCGTGGCCAGCAAAAAAGAGACAATAATGCTGACGTATCTGGGAGGATAACATGTCACTCGACGCATTCCTCGCACTGCTCGTCTATGCCTTCGTGACCTCGATCACGCCGGGGCCGAACAACCTGATGCTCTTGGCATCGGGGGTGAATTTCGGTATCGCCAGAACCGTTCCGCACATGCTTGGCATCAGCATGGGCTTCCTGGTGCTGCTGCTTGCCGTCGGCCTTGGCCTTGGCGCTGTGTTGACGGCGTTTCCGGCGCTGCACACGGCACTCAAGATCGCCGGGGGCGCCTATCTGCTCTACCTTGCCTGGAAGATCGCCATGTCGCGCTCGCTGACCGGCAAGGGTGAGACGAAAGCGCGGCCGATGCGCTTCATCGATGCGGCGGCATTCCAGTGGGTCAATCCGAAAGCCTGGGTGATGGCGATCACCGCCATGGCTGTCTATGCCAATGCCGAACACCCGTTCCTGTCGGTGGCGCTGATCTCGACCGCCTTTACCATCGTCAACCTGCCGAGCGTTTCGGTCTGGGCAGGATTCGGCACGGCGCTGCGGGGATTCCTGTCGGATCCGGTGCGGCTGAAATGGTTCAACATCGCCATGGGCGTGCTCTTGGCGGCGACGCTGTGGCCAATGCTGAAATAGGGTTCCCCGGCGGTTCGACGGGCTTCGGCCCGCGGCAGTGACGGCACTGCCCACTCATTGTGCAGTGCACATTAAATCTTCGTAATGCCGTGTTTTGGCCCTTTTCCAACAAATGCGTGTCCTATCTATTCGGCGAAATCGCGGCAATGAGCCGTGGATTGCGCTAGAATACGACCACCTGACTGCGGCGTGTCGGACGGAGAGGCCTTTTGTCGATGCGTGGAAAAGTCATTCCTTCATTGCTTGTCGTCGCCTGTGCGGGCGCGGCCTGGCTCTATCTGTCTCCCGACACGCTGGGCAAGGTTGAGCAGCTCATCGGCGCCAAGCAGGTCGCGGCGTCGGACAAGGCGGCAACCGACAAGCAGGCAGCCGGGGGCAAGCAGGGGGCCGGTGGCGGTGGCGCCCGTTCGGCCTCGATCGTTTCGGCGACGGCGACCACGGCTGACTTCCCGATCCGGCGCTACGCCATCGGCTTCGTCTCCTCACCCGCCGTGGTCAGCATCAACGCGCGGGTCTCCAGCCAGATCGTGTCGATCGACGTCAAGGACGGGCAGATGGTGAAGGCCGGCGACACCCTGTTCTCGCTCGACGACCGGGCGCTCAAGGCGCAACTCGCCAAGGACCAGGCCACGCTCGCCAAGGACCAGGCGCTGCTTGCCAGTTCGAATTCCGATTTTCAGCGCGCCAAGGACCTTGTCGCCAAGCAGGCCGGCACGCAGCAGACCTACGATCAGGCCGTGGCCGCGCAGAAGGCGGCGGCCGCGACTGTCGACGCCGACAAGGCGACGATCGACGCGGACAATGTCCAGCTTGGCTTTGCCACAATCACGGCGCCGATCGCGGGCAGGCTCGGTGCGGTCAACGTTGCCGTCGGCGATCTGGTGACCACCAGCAACGGCAACAGCAGTAGCTCGACACCGCTGGTGACCATCACGCAGATGGACCCGTTGCAGGTCAACTTCAACCTGCCGGAAAGCAACCTTGCGCTGTTGCACAAGGCGCTTGCCAATCCCCAGCAAGGGGCGGTGACGCTGACCAAGGACGGCAACCCGACGGCTATCGGCAAGGGCACGCTCGATTTCGTCGATTCCAGCGTCGACACCGCCTCGGGCACGATCGCCACGCGCGCGAGCATACCCAATGCCGATCTTTCGCTGTGGCCGGGCCAATATGTGAATGTCGTTCTTGACGCTGGCGTCATGCCGCAGATGACCTCCGTTCCGACCGTCGCGGTCCAGCCCAGCCAGAAGGGACCGTTCGTCTATGTGGTCAAGCCGGACAGCACGGTCGAGATGCGGCCGGTGCAGGTAGCGCTGACGGATGGCCAAAACAGCGCCATCAGCCAAGGCCTCAAAGCCGGCGAGAAGGTAGTCACGGAAGGCCAGACAAGGCTGAAGAATGGCGCCGCCGTGCACGAAGGCGCCGCGGCCGCCGCGCCCAAGGTGGCCGAGGCAACCAACGCCGGCGAGGCGGCCCGATGATTTCCGAATTCTGTATTCGCAGGCCCGTCGCCACTCTCCTGATGTCGTTCGCCCTCGTGCTGGGCGGACTGTTCGCCTACAAATTCCTGCCGGTGGCAGCACTGCCGAGCGCCGAATTCCCGGTGGTCAATGTCTCGGCTTCGCTGCCCGGCGCCTCGCCGGAAACCATGGCGACATCGGTGGCGACGCCGCTGATCAAGCAGTTTGCGACCATCGCCGGCATCGATTCGATCTCGACCAGCAACTCGCTCGGCCAGACCTCGATCGCCATCCAGTTCGTGCTCAACCGCGATATCGATGCCGCCGCCGCGGACGTGCAGGCCGCGATCGCGCGCACGCAGAAATCGCTGCCGCCGCAGATGACATCGCCTCCCAGCTATCGCAAGGTCAATCCGGCCGACGCGCCGATCCTCCTGATGTCGCTGGTCAGCGACACGGTTCCGCTGACAGATCTTGATGCTTTCGCCGAGAACGTCATTTCCCCGTCGCTGTCGACCATCGACGGCGTGGCGCAGGTTTCGATCTTCGGCCAGCAGAAATATGCCGTGCGCATCCAGATCGATCCGACGGCGCTCGCCGCGCGCGGCATCTCGATCGATCAATTGCAGGCGGCGGTCGCATCGGCCAACAGCAATACGCCGCTCGGCGTGCTGCAGAACAACAAGCAGCAGCTGACCATCACTGCCAACACCCAGCTGACCAACGCCGCCGGCTTCTCCAACCTCATCATCGCCACCAAGAACGGCCATCCGGTGCGGCTGGGCGAGGTGACCCGTGTCGTCGATTCGGTGCAGACCACGACGACGGCGAGCTGGTATGACGGCACCCGCGCGATCATCATGGCCGTGCAGCGCCAGCCAGACGCCAACACCGTCGACGTCGTCGACAAGGTCAAGGCGATGCTGCCGTCCTTCCAGGACCAGATGCCGGCCGCCGCCCAGATCAAGCTGCTCAACGACCGTTCGACCTCGATCCGCCAGGCGGTCGACGACGTGCAGTTCACGCTGCTGTTGACCATCGCCCTGGTGGTCATGGTCATCTTCGTGTTCCTGCGCCGGGTGACGGCGACCATCATCCCGGCCGTGGCGGTGCCGATCTCGCTGATCGCCACGCTTGGGGCGATGTTCCTGTTCGGCTTTTCCATCGACAACATATCGCTGATGGGCCTGACGCTGGCGGTGGGCCTCGTCGTCGACGACGCCATCGTCATGCTGGAAAACATTTTCCGTCACATGGAGGAGGATGGGCTGTCGGCCTTCGATGCGTCGCTGAAGGGCGCGCGCGAAATCGGCTTCACCATCATCTCGATCTCGATCTCGCTGGTGGCCGTGTTCATCCCGGTGCTTCTGATGGGCGGTGTCATCGGGCGCATCTTCAACGAGTTCGCCGTGGTGGTGACGGTCGCCATCCTGGCATCGATGTTCGTGTCGCTGACGCTGACGCCGATGCTGTGCTCGCGGCTGCTGTCGGTTACCAAGGCCGATCGCGAAGCGCACGCCCCTGGCCACAAGCACGACCTCGTTACGCGCGGCTACGACCGGGTCCTGAGCTTCTGCCTGCGCCACACCTTCCTGGTGTTCCTCGTCTTCATCGGCACCGCCGCGGCGTCGGTATGGCTGATCGAGGTCTCGCCGAAGGGCTTCTTCCCGCAAGAGGATATCAGCCAGATCTCGGTCACCACCATCGCGCGGCAGGACATTTCGTTCGACGCCATGGTGAAGCTGCAAGGGCAGGTGGCAAGCGTCTTTTCCCACTCGCCCTATGTTTCGCATGTGGCATGGTCGGCAGGCAGCGGCGGCAATGCACTGAACCAGGGCCAGCTCTATGTGCAGTTGAAGGACAAGAGCCAGCGACCCGACATCGACAAGGTGCAGGCGGATCTGCGCAAGCAACTGGCTGGCGTGCCGGGTATCGAAACCTACATGCAGCCGGTGCAGAACCTGAGGCTGGGTTCGCGCTCGTCCGCCAGCGCCTACCAGTTGGTGGTTCAGGGCCTCGATACCGTCCAGACCGATATCTGGGCGCAGAAACTGAATGACGCAATGGCGGCCGACCATGCGACCTTCACCGACGTCACCAGCGACCTGCAGAACAATGCGCTGCAGGCATCGCTGGTGGTGGATCGTGACAAGGCTGCCCAGCTCGGCATCGATACCGACACGCTGCGCACCGCTCTCTATGGCGGGTTCGGCACGGACCAGGTTTCGACGATCTTCGGCTCGGCCGACAGCTACGAGGTCATCACCGAGCTCGATCCCAAGATCGAGTGGTCGCCCGAGCGGATGCTCGCCATCCAGATGCGGACGTCGAGCGGCTCGCTGGTTCCGCTCGGCGCCTTCGCCCGCGTCGATCGCACGGCCGGCGCCCTGACGGTGAACCAGCTCGGCCAGCTTCCGGCCGTGACCATCTCCTACAATCTGCCGCAAGGCGTGGCGCTTGGCGACAGCACCGCTCGCATCAGCGCGCTGAAGGAGCAGATCGGCATGCCGACGGCGATCTCGACGTCCTTCGCCGGCACCGCCAAGACCTTCCAGGATTCACTGGCCAACCAGGGCCTGCTGATCGGCGGCGCGATCCTGACGATCTATATCGTGCTCGGCATCCTGTATGAGAGCTTCATCCATCCGCTCACCATCCTCACCGGCCTGCCGTCGGCGGTGCTGGGGGCTGTCGTTGCCTTGCGCTTCGCCGGCATGGATCTGTCCGTCATCGCGGTGATCGGCATTCTGATGCTGATCGGCATCGTCAAGAAGAACGGCATCATGATGGTCGACGTGGCGCTTGAATTGCGACGAGAGGGCATGTCGGCCAAGGACTCCATCCACAAGGCCTGCCTGATGCGTTTCAGGCCGATCATGATGACGACGCTGGCGGCGCTGATGGGCACGTTCCCGATCGCGCTCGGTACCGGCGCCAGCGCCGAACTGCGCCAGCCGCTGGGCGTTGCCGTTGTCGGCGGACTGCTGGCCTCGCAGGCGCTGACCTTGTTCGTGACGCCGGTGATCTACGTCTATATGGAGAATTTCTCGGGCTGGCTGGTCGGGCTCATGCCGAAGCGCAAGGCCGAATTGCCTGCGGTCGAGAATCCCGAACAGCCCTCGCTGTTCGGCATCAACGACGACATTCCGGCCGAGCCCCAGAAGACGGCCGCCGAATAGCCGGCCACCAGGCGCTATTTCTGCTGGCCCAAGCCGTCATGCTTGCGGCCGGCGGGGCGGAACCGTAATTTGCGGCCATGTCCCATGATCACGACCACGACAACGAACTCGATCCGTTTGCCGCCCGCGTGCGGGCGCTGGAGACCATCCTGACCCGCAAGGGGCTGATCGATCCGGCAGCGATCGACATCATCGTCGATACTTACGAGACCAAGATCGGCCCGCGCAACGGCGCCAGGGTGGTGGCCAAGGCTTGGAGCGACCCCGCCTATGCGGATTGGCTCAAGCGCGATGCGACGGCGGCGATCGAGTCGCTGAGCTATACCGGCCGCCAGGGCGAGCACATGCAGGCGGTGTTCAACACCGAGGAGACGCACAACCTCGTCGTCTGCACGCTGTGCTCCTGCTATCCATGGTCGGTGCTCGGCCTGCCGCCGGTGTGGTACAAGGCGCCGCCCTACCGGTCGCGAGCGGTGATCGATCCGCGCGGCGTGCTCGAGGAATTCGGGCTGACGCTGGCGGCCACCACCAAGATACGCGTCTGGGATTCGACGGCGGAACTGCGCTATCTCGTCGTGCCGATGCGGCCGGCAGGCACGGAAGGCTGGAGCGAGGAGCAGTTGGCCGAACTGGTGAGTCGTGACGCGATGATCGGCACGGCGCTGGCGAGAGAGCCGGCATGAACGGGCCGCAGGACCTCGGCGGACAGATGGGATTCGGGCCGGTCGCGCCCGAAGAGGACGAGCCCTACTTCCATGCCGAATGGGAAAAGCGCGCACTCGGCGTCACGCTCTGCGCCGGCGCCATGGGTGCCTGGAACATCGATGAGAGCCGGCACGCGCGGGAATCGCTGCATCCGGCCGACTATTATTCCTCCAGCTATTACCAGATCTGGATCAAGGCGCTGGAAACCCTGCTCAAGCGCCACGGTTTCGTCAGCGAGCGCGATCTCGAGGCGGGCGAGGCGATCGACAAGGCGTCCACCCCGAAACGGGTGCTGAAGGCGGAGAACGTGCCTGCCGTGCTGGCCAAGGGCGGTCCCTGCAACCGGCCGATGGCGGAGCCGGCGCGGTTCAAGGCTGGCGACGCCGTGCGGACGAAGAATTTCAACCGGACCGGCCACACAAGGCTGCCGCGCTATGCGCGTGGCAGGCAAGGCAAGATCGAGGCGGTGCGCGAAGGCTTCGTCTTTCCCGACAGCAACGCGCATGGGCAAGGAGAAAATCCGCAATGGGTCTATACGGTGGTTTTCGACGGCACGGAGATCTGGGGCGAGGGGGCTGATCCGACGCTTGTCATCTCGATAGACGCCTGGGAGAGCTATCTTGAGCCGGCGTGAAGCGAAAGCGACGACCGCCGATTTGCCCGCGAGTCTCGACGCGCCGGTTTTCGCGGAGCCCTGGCAGGCCGAGGCGTTCGCCATGACAGTGGCGCTACACGACAAGGGCCTGTTCTCGTGGAGCGAGTGGGCGGATGCGCTGTCGGCGGAGGTGAAGAAGCCAGGTGCGGCGGCCGACGGTCATGACTATTACGAGCATTGGCTGGCGGCGCTGGAGAGCCTGCTTGCCTCAAAGGGGCTAGCCGCCAAGTCCGACGTCGATGCGACGGCGCGGGCCTGGGAGCGCGCCGCGCACGCCACTCCGCACGGCAAGCCGATCCTGCTCGAGAACGATCCGCGCGCCACCAGCTGATTGCGCGCGGCCAGCTCTTGTTCCCTTTACGTTCTTGTTTTTGCCTGATAGCCTGAAAGCGCGGGCGAGTTCACCGTCGCCAGTGTCGATGATGGTGGCGGCTGTCTTGTCTTTCCCTTGCGAATCCGGTCACACGATCAGATGGAATTTTCTCCCCAACAGGACGAGGCGCTGCAAGCGGTCGCCCGCTGGCTGCAGGCCGGCAAGCCGCAGCTGTTCAGGCTGTTCGGCTATGCCGGCACCGGCAAGACGACGCTGGCGCGCTATTTCGCCGAACATGTCGACGGTCAGGTGCAGTTCGCAGCCTTCACCGGCAAGGCCGCACAAGTGCTGCGCTCCAAGGGGGCGGTCAATGCCCGCACCATCCACTCGCTGATCTACAGGCCCAAGGGTGAGGAATCAGTGGAAGACGAGGTGACCGGCAAGACCTCGATGTCGCCGACTTTTTCGCTCAACCGGCAGAGCCCGATCTCGCGTGCGAAACTGGTCGTCATCGACGAATGTTCGATGGTCGACGAGCAGCTCGGCCGCGACCTGATGAGTTTCGGCACGCCGATCCTGGTGCTGGGCGATCCCGGCCAGCTGCCGCCGATCTCGGGCGGTGGCTTCTTCACCGATCACGAGCCCGACTTCCTGCTCACCGAGATCCACCGGCAGGCGCGCGACAACCCGATCCTGCGGCTGGCGCTCGACGTGCGCGAAGGCCGCGAATTCATGCGCGGCGACTATGGCACGGCGCAGGTGATCGGCAAGGAAGACGTCACCCAGGAACTGGTGCTGAAGGCCGACCAGGTGCTGGTCGGCACCAATCGCACCCGCCGCCGCTACAATCAGCGCCTGCGCGAGCTGAAGGGCTTCAATGCCGACTATCCCCAGGCCGGCGACAAGCTGGTCTGCCTGCGCAACGATCCCGCCAAGGGGCTGCTCAACGGCTCCTTGTGGAAGGTGATGACCTCGTCCCGCGAGACGGTGAAGCCGGGCATCAATCTTCTTGTGTCGCCGGAAGAGGACGATCCCGACCGCGGAGTCGCCAAGATCAAGCTGCTCAAGGCGGCGTTCGAGGATCCCGACGCCGATATCCCCTGGCAGCAGAAGAAGCGTTTTGATGATTTCGACTACGGCTATGCCTTGACCGTGCACAAGGCGCAGGGCTCGCAGTGGAACGAAATCGTGCTGTTCGATGAAAGCTGGGCCTTCAAGGAAACGCGCCAGCGCTGGCTCTATACCGCGATCACGCGAGCTGCCGAGCGATTGACCATCGTCAGATAGAGTTACGACGACGGCGTTTCTCGCACGCCGACGTGCCGGACCCCAAGCCATTCCCAGGCCTCGGCTTCATCCTCGGCGTCGAAATGGCGGAATTCGATGGGCGACGACGTGGGCAAGGCGTGTCGCGCGTCCGCTGTCCAGTCCGGCATGCCGATCGCCGCGCAGCGGCCTATATGCTCGAGTGCATGGGCGGCGCCCAGCTTGAGGGTCTCGTCGGAAACGTTGGCCCAGTCGACACCGTCGTGATCGACGATGCGCACGGCCACGTCGATTCGCTGATGGAGCGCATAGGCCGCCTCCAGCAGACCGAACATGTTTTCCGCATCGGCCGCCGAGACATGACCGACAACGTCGATGGCGAACAGGTCGTCGCGATCGGTGTCGATGCGACGGATCGTCGGCACGGATTGCAGGAAATTCACGGGTTGTGCCTCCTTTGGCGGAACGCGTTGGTCTTCTGGAACACCGGAAACCCCTATCTGTTCCCATCAAAGGCGCTATAGATGCCCAATCCAGAGCGCGCTGCGGCTTAACGTGTGGCCATGGTGCGCCGCTAACCGCCTGATTTCACGGACGCCAGACATGCCCGCAAAGCTTTCCGTCAACCTCAACGCCATCGCCATGCTGCGCAACCGGCGCGACCTGCCATGGCCCAGCGTCACCGGCATCGGCCGGCTTGCGCTTGCCGCCGGTGCGCATGGGCTGACCGTGCATCCGCGTCCCGACGAGCGTCACACGCGGCATTCCGACCTGCCCGAAATCCGGGCGCTGATCGACGATGAGTTCCCGCAGGCGGAATTCAATATCGAGGGCTACCCGAGCGAGGATTTCCTGGCGCTTGTGGAAAAGCATCAGCCCGAACAGGTGACGCTGGTTCCCGATGATCCGGCGCAGGCAACCTCCGACCATGGCTGGAACTTCGTCGCCGATGCGGCGTTGCTGACACCGATCGTCAGGCGCCTGAAGAAGGGCGGCTTCAGGGTGTCGCTGTTTTCCGACGCCGATCCCGCCGGCATGACAGCCGCGCGAGACACCGGCGCCGACCGGATCGAGCTCTATACCGGCCCTTATGGCAGCTACCATTCCGATTCCGCAAAAGCCGACAAAGAACTGGAAAGATTGGGGAAAACAGCCGACGCGGCATTCGCCGCCGGCCTCCAGGTCAATGCCGGGCACGATCTGACGGTGGGCAATCTGCCGGCCCTGGCCAAGCGCATTCCGGCATTGGCCGAAGTGTCAATCGGACATGGGTTGACAGCCGACGCGTTGGAGTATGGCATGGCCGGCACGGTGGGGCGGTTTCTCAGGGCCTGCGGTTGGTAAGGGTAGAGTTTCGCCTTGCAGGTATGGCAGCCATAGCGTGCAACTGACATCGCATCGTAGCATGCGTGAAGCACCGCGCGCTCGTCGGGGAGTGGTCTATGGACCTTGCCAGTCGCGATAGCGAGGCCGAAACCGTCGAGCAATCGAGCCATTCCGGGGCCGAACAGCACAGCACCAAAGTTCTTATGCTGGGTGCGCTCGGCGTTGTCTATGGCGATATCGGCACCAGTCCGATCTACGCTTTCCGTGAGGCGCTTCACGCTTCGCCCGGTATCGATACGCGCGCTCAGGTGCTTGGTGTACTGTCGCTGATCGTCTGGGCGCTAACGATCATCGTGACGATAAAATATGTCGCCTTCGTACTTCGCGCCGACAATAAGGGCGAAGGCGGTACGTTGTCGCTGATGTCGCTGGCGCGAACCGCCTATCCCAAAGGTGCGCGACTTATTCTGGCAATCGGCCTTTGCGGCGCGGCGTTGTTTTTCGGCGATTCGATCATAACGCCGGCCATCTCCGTGCTGTCGGCGGTCGAAGGCCTCAGGGTGGTGACGCCGACACTGGACCCCTACGTCGTGCCGATCACGCTGCTCATCCTGGCCATTCTGTTCTCGGTGCAGCGCTTCGGCACGGGAAAGGTGGCGGCGGTGTTCGGGCCGGTGACCGCACTATGGTTCCTGGCTATCGGCGTAGCAGGGCTCTATCACCTGTTGGACGATCCATCGATCCTGCTGGCCATCAATCCCTATTACGCGGTCACCTATCTCGCCAGCACACCCACGGCCGCCTTTGTCACTGTCGGCGCGGTGTTCCTGGCGGTGACCGGGGCCGAGGCACTTTATGTCGATCTCGGCCATTTTGGGCGCAAGCCTATCGTGTTGGCGTGGTTTTCCGTGGTTTTCCCATGCCTGCTGCTCAACTATTTCGGGCAAGGTGCTTTTGTGCTGGCCAATGGCGGGAGGCCGACCAATCCATTCTTCCAGATGCTGCCCGACTGGGCACTGATGCCGATGGTGGGGCTGGCGACGGCCGCAACCGTCATCGCTAGCCAGGCAGTCATATCAGGTGCTTTTTCGCTGACCCGCCAGGCAGTGCAGCTCAACCTTCTGCCACGCATAGAGGTGCAGCATACGTCCGAAATGCAACTCGGCCAGATCTACATGCCCCGCATCAATCTGCTCGTCGCTCTGGGGGTGATGCTGCTGGTCGTCGGTTTCGGCAGTTCGAGTTCGCTGGCTTCCGCCTACGGCATCTCGGTGACCGGCGAAATGCTGATGACGACGATCCTTTTGTTCGTCGTCATGCGCAAGCTGTGGAAATGGAGGCTGGCGGTCGCGCTGCCGCTGACATTGCTGTTCGGCATCATCGACAGCGGCTTCTTCCTGGCAAACATCGTAAAGATATTCGAAGGCGGCTGGGTATCGATCACGGTTGCCTGCCTGATGGGGCTGATCATGTGGACCTGGATACGCGGCACGCGCTATCTGTTCGACAAGACCCGCCGCAACGAAATCCCGCTCGATTTTCTTGCCGCCAATCTGTTGAAGAAGAAGCCGCACCTGGTGCCAGGCACGGCTGTGTTCCTGACCAGCGATCCCTTGAGTGCACCGACAGCGCTGATGCACAGCCTGAAGCACTACAAGGTGCTGCATGAGCAGAACGTCATCCTTTCGGTGGTGACGGCGCCACAGCCGGTGGTATCAGACAGCGACCGGGTCAAGATGGAGACGGTCAACGACCTGTTCATGCGGGTGACGCTGACCTTCGGCTATATGGAACAGCCCAACATTCCGCGCGCGCTGGCGATCTGCCGCAAGCGGGGCTGGAAGTTCGACATCATGACGACATCGTTTTTCCTGTCGCGGCGTTCGCTCAAGGCCTCGCCCAATTCCGGCATGCCGGTGTGGCAGGACAGGCTGTTCATCGGCCTGGCCCGCACGGCGGCCGATGCAACCGAATATTTCCAGATCCCGACCGGACGTGTCGTGGAAATCGGCACGCAAGTCGCTATCTAAAGGCGGATATGGCAGCTTTTATGGGCGCCCTCCATGCCCCACGGCCGCGAATTCAGCCCGCGACCATTGGATTACGGCCATTTCCCAAGGAGCCTAGCGTTGCCAACATGGGAGCCATCACGCTACGGCACTTGATATTGCATTGCAGCAAGCGTAGAGCACCGCGCGCTTATCGGAGTGTCGTCCATGGCCCTTGCCAACACTGGTAGTGAGGCAGAACCCGTCGAACAGTCGAGCCATCCGGAAATCGAACAGCATAGCACCAAGGTGCTGATGCTGGGCGCGCTGGGCGTTGTCTACGGCGATATCGGCACCAGCCCGATCTATGCCTTTCGCGAGGCGCTGGTGGCGTCGTCTCACGGCACCGTCGCGCAACGCGGCGATATCCTTGGCGTGCTGTCGCTGATCATCTGGTCGCTGACGATCATCGTCACCATCAAATACATCATGTTCGTGCTGCGCGCCGACAACCGCGGTGAGGGCGGCGTGCTGTCGCTGATGGCGCTGGCGCGCGGCAGTTTCCCGAAGCGCTCGGCGGTGATCCTGGGCATCGGCATTGTCGGCGCCTCGCTGTTTTTCGGCGATGCGGTCATCACGCCGGCGATTTCGGTGCTGTCGGCGGTCGAAGGCATGAATGTCGTCACCCCCACCTTCCAGCCCTATGTCGTGCCGCTGACACTTGTGATTCTCGCCGTGGTGTTCGCGGTGCAACGTTTCGGCACGGGCGGTGTGGGACTGGTCTTCGGTCCGGTGACCGCGGTCTGGTTCCTGGCGATCGGTCTTTCGGGCCTCAAGCACATCATCGCCGATCCGGAAATCCTTTGGGCGATCAGCCCGCACTACATCGTCGCCTTCCTGATTCATTCGCCCGACGTCGCCTTCGTCACCATCGGCGCCATCTTCCTGGCTGTCACCGGCGCCGAGGCGCTTTATGCCGATCTCGGCCATTTCGGACGCAAGCCCATCGTGCTTGCCTGGCTGTCGATCGTGTTTCCCTGTCTGCTGCTGAACTATGCCGGGCAGGGCGCCTTCGTGCTGGCCAAGAATGGCGTCGTCGGTCATCCGTTCTTCGAGATGAACGAGGGCTGGGCACTGATCCCGATGGTGGTGCTGGCGACCGCCGCGACGGTCATCGCCAGTCAGGCTGTGATTTCGGGTGCCTTCTCGCTGACCAGGCAGGCAGTGCAGCTCAACATGCTGCCGCGCCTCGAAATCCTGCACACCTCGGAAAAACAGTCCGGCCAGATCTACATGCCGCGTGTCAACCTTCTGCTGGCATTGGTGGTGATGATGCTGGTGGTCGGCTTCGGCGAGTCCAGCAAGCTCGCCTCTGCCTATGGCATCTCGGTGACCGGCAACATGCTGGTGACGACGGTGCTGCTCTATGTCGTGATGACCCGCATCTGGAAATGGCGGCTCTGGGTTGCGATCAGCTTGACGGTGCTGTTTGCCTTCATCGATATCGGCTTCTTCGCTTCCAACATCGTCAAGGTGTTCGAAGGCGGCTGGGCGTCATTGCTGGTGGCCTTCACAATCGTGCTGGGTATGTGGACCTGGGTGCGCGGCAGCCGCTATCTGTTCGACAAGACCCGCCGCAACGAGATCCCGCTCGATTTCCTCGCCGGCAATCTGTTGAAGAAGAAGCCGCAGCTTGTATCCGGCACCGCGGTGTTCCTGACCAGCGATCCCTTGAGTGCACCGACAGCGCTGATGCACAGCCTGAAGCACTACAAGGTGCTGCATGAGCAGAACGTCATCCTTTCGGTGGTGACTGCGCCACAGCCGGTGGTGCCCGACAGCGACCGGGTCAAGATGGAGACGGTCAACGAGCTGTTCATGCGGGTGACGCTGACTTTCGGCTACATGGAACAGCCCAACATTCCGCGCGCGCTGGCGATCTGCCGCAAGCAGGGCTGGAAGTTCGACATCATGACGACGTCGTTCTTCCTGTCGCGGCGTTCGCTCAAGGCTTCGCCCAATTCCGGCATGCCGGTGTGGCAGGACCGACTGTTCATCGGGCTGGCGCGTACGGCGGCCGACGCGACCGAGTATTTCCAGATCCCTACCGGGCGTGTGGTAGAGATCGGCACGCAGGTGGCGATCTGACAAGCTCGATCGCCTTGCTTGTCACCGGCGGATCTGGCTTCCTCGGCGCGCACTGTGTCCTTGCCCTGCTGAACGCGGGCCACCGCGTGCGCACCACGGTGCGCTCCGCCAAGCGTGAAGCCGATGTTCTGGCCATGCTCAAGGCCGGTGGCGTCGAGCCTGGCGACAGGCTTTCTTTTGCCATGGCCGACCTCATGAGCATTTCGGGCCTGTGCTCGGCTCCGACCATTCGGCCTCCACCGAATTCGTCCAGCGCATGATGAACGGTGCCATGCCGGGGCTGCCGCGTCTGTCCTTCGGCGTGGTCGATGCACGCGACGTGGCGGACCCGCATGTGCGTGCCATGACCAATCCGGCCGCCAAAGGCGAGCGCTTCCTGGCGGTATCGGGGGATTTCATGACCGTGCGGGAAATCGCGCAGACCTTGAAAACGCGGCTCGGCGATGCGGCGGCGCGCGTCACGACGCGTGAGCTTCCCGATTGGCTGGTGCGGATCATGGGGCTGTTCAATCCCGAAGCCGCGCAGCTGGTGACGGAGCTGGGCAAGGTCAAGAATGCCAGCAACGCCAAGGCGGTGCGTGGGCTCGGCTGGGCGCCACGCTCGTGCGAGGACGCACTGGCCGCCACCGGCGAGAGCCTGGTCCGGCTCGGCCTGCTCAAGAAGTAGAGCGGCGGCAGGAAGATCTCCCGCCGCTCTAGCTTTCCTGGAATTGTTCTCGTTTCAACCAGCCAGTGCGGCCTTGTTGGCTTCGAGGAACTGCTTCAGCGTCCGCGGCTTCCTGCCGGAAAGCGTTTCGACCGCGTCAGTCGCCATGGCGATGCGGCCGGACCGCGTGTTGGCGTCGAAAGACACGATGACGCGAGCGAACTCCTCAGGAACGCCGGCCGCCTTCACGCCTTCCGTCAGGGCCTCGTCGGGCAGCTGAATGACCTCCAGCGGCTTGCCGGTGACTTCGCTCACCAGGGCGGCGATTTCGGCTGTCGTATAGGCCTGCGGGCCGGTCAGCGTGTAGGTCTTGCTGTCGGTCGAACCGGAGGCGAGGCCCGCGGCGATGGCCGCGGCCATGTCGTCGCGTGAGCCATGGGCGATGCGGCCATCGCCCGCCGACGTGTACCACTGTCCCGACGCAATGGCGTGCGGCAGGGCTATGAACAGGTTCTCCTGGTACCAGCCGTTGCGGAAGATCGTATAGGCGATGCCGCTGGCCTTGATCGCCTGCTCAGTGCCGTAGTGGTCGCCGGCAAACAGCACTGGCGAAACAGGCTCCGGATTGGGCATCGAGGTGTAGAGCAAATGTGAAACGCCTGCTTTCTTCGCAGCGGCCACCGCGGCCTCATGCTGCTTCAGGCGTCTGCCGGTCTTGAGATCGAGATCGCTGGTCGAAATGATCAGCACCCTGTCGGCGCCCTTGAATGCGTTTTCCAGCGAGGTTGCGTCGTTGAAGTCGGCGGCCCTGACAACGACGCCACGCGCCGCCAGATCGGCCACGTTTTCCGGATTGCGGGTGGTGGCGATAATCTTTGCCGGCGGAACTTTATGCGTGTCCATGAGATAGCGGATGACGCCGCGGCCGAGCTGGCCGGCAGCACCGGTGACGAGAAGGGTTTCGGTCATTGGGAGGTCCTGTCGTTGCGCCAAGCGGCGAGTGCGTACATTGGTCTCAAAAAGAGACCAGCGCTAAAATAGGAATTGACCCGGCGCCGTAAAGAAGGCAGTTTTTCGGGAGGTAGGCACATGCAGGGAACCAGCCATGGACAGCCGGATCGTCAATCTGAGATCCAAACTCGACGTCTACAAGGCCATGACCGGCGGCGGAAACCTTGCCGATTGCCCGGTCCGCGAGGTCATCCAGGGGCTCAACGGCAAATGGAGTTCGCTGCTGATGGCGGCGCTGGCCGAGCAGCCCTATCGCTTCGGGGAATTGCGGCGGCTGGTGCCCGACATCTCGCAGCGCATGCTGACCCAGACGCTCCACGACCTGCAGCGCGACGGCTATGTGCGTCGCGAAGTGTTCCCGACCAAGCCGCCCAGCGTCGAATACAGCCTCACCGATCTCGGACGCTCTATGTTCGGCGCCCTGCATCATCTCATCCAATGGGCCGAACTCAACCACGATGCGGTGCGCGAGGCACGTGCCGGTTTCGACGCAGCGCAGACTTGAGCGGCCGGGCAGCGTCCGGGGCAGCGACTTGATTTCATCCGGCGGCTGAAGGATTGTCCCGGCCAGTTCGGCTTGGGGGCATCGGCATTTCCTACGACATCGCAATTGCGGGCGCCGGTCCGGCGGGGTTGGCCGTGGCGCTCTATCTCAAGCGTGCCGGCCACAGGGTCACCATTTTCGAGCGCTTCAACGAGCCGAAGCCTGTCGGTTCCGGGCTGATCCTGCAGCCGACCGGCTTGACCGTTCTGGCCGATCTCGGACTGCTCGACGATATACTGGCGCTCGGCGCCCGCATCGACCGGCTGCATGGCGCCGATGCCTCGACCGGCCGCACCGTGCTCGACGTCCGCTACGACGCCCAGCGCCGCCGCCGTTTCGGCCTGGCCGTGCACCGTGCGGCGCTGTTCGGCGTGCTTTTCCGCGCCGCCGGGCGTGAGGCCATCGCCATCGAGACCGGCGTCGAAATCGAGACGGTGGAAACCGGCGAACGGGCGGTTCTGCTTTGTGGCAATGGACGAAGGGCAGGGCCGTTCGACCTGGTCGTCGACGCCAGCGGTTCGCGCTCGAAACTGCGGCAGGGCGTGGCCAATGCAGGCGCGCCACGGCCACTCGCATATGGCGCCTTCTGGGCATCGCTCGGCTGGCGTGGCGAAGGCTTTGACGAACACGCGCTGCTGCAGCGCTACGACAGGGCCAGCGTGATGATCGGGGTGCTGCCGATCGGCAGGCCTGAACCGGGCGCCGAAAAGATGGCGGCCTTCTTCTGGAGCCTGAAGCCTGATGATGCCGACGCGGTGCGCGCTGTCGGCATCGACGCCTGGAAGGAGAGGGTGGTGCGGCTGTGGCCGCAAAGCGAGGCGTTCACCAGCCAGATCGACAGTTTCGACCAGCTGTCGCTGGCGCGCTACGGCCACCATACGATGGAGCTGCCGGTTGGCCGCAGGCTAGCCGTCATCGGCGATGCCGCGCATTCGACCAGCCCGCAGCTCGGGCAAGGGGCCAATATGGCACTGCTAGACGCTGCCGCACTCAGCCACGCGCTGGCGCGCACGCAGAGCATCGAGGCAGCGCTCGAAGCCTATGCCAGGGCGCGGCGCTGGCATGTGCGTGTCTTCCAGGCGCTGTCATTGGCGTTCACGCCGTTCTACCAGTCGGATTCCGCGGCGCTGCCCTTCATCCGCGACAGGCTGGTGGCGACCATCGCAAAGATTCCGCCGGCACCGCAGTTTCTGGCCTCGATGGTCGCCGGCACGGTGATCGATCCGTTCAGGCGGGCAGGGCTTGTCGAAGCGCAGTGGCCGGATCGTTTCGGCGGATAAGGCTCGACAGAAAGGATCCCTTTGCTTGCAGGAAAGCATGGAGGCGCTGCGGATAATCCGGCGCGACGGCGTGTCTGATCGACGGACGATCATTCAACGCCTGCCGCCAGGCCTGGACGCGCGGCTTACCATCCAGAATGCTGAAATCGCCGATCCGGTCGAAAGCGTCGAGATATCTGAAGACAGGCCCGTGCACCGCATCGACGAGCGAGAAGCGGTCGCCGGCGAACCATGGCCCGCTCCGCAAGGCATCGTCCGCCAGTTCGGCCTCAAGGCGGTCAAACATCCCCGTCAGCGCGCGGGATTCGGCCAGGAAGCCGGCTTCGGTCGGCGCTGAGTAGAGCCGGCCGATGGCGTTGAGGATGGCCGAACCGTATTCGATCCAGGCGCGATGCCGGGCACGGGCATAGGGGTCGGCCGGGTGGAGGGGATTGGCCTGTGTCTCCTCGAGGAATTCGAGGATGACGGCGGATTCGAAGATTGTCGTTTCGTCGCCATTTCGCTGCACGCGCAACAGCGGCACCTTGCCGAGCGGCGAGATCGCCTTGAACCAATCCGGCTTGTCGGCAAGGTCGATGTCGATGCGCTCGAACGGCACGCCTTTCTCGGTCAGAGAGATCGCCGCGCGCTGGACATAGGGGCAGAGAGGGTGGCTGACGAGGATGAGCTTGTCGGTCATCTCACTCTCCCCAGACATAGTTCAGCGCGCCGTTTTCGACGCGCGTCGACAGGAACATCAGGCGGGAATTCCTGGGGGCTGGGCCGTCGAGGCGATCGCCCGATGTCATGTCGAAGGCGGCGCCGTGCCATTGGCAGACCAGCTTGCCATCCTTGCAGTCCAACGGTCCGCCGAAATGCAGACAGGCATTGGCGGCTGCGCGGATGCGCCCGCCGCTGCGCCAGACATGGACCTCGCGGCCGAAGAACGGGGCGATCAGGCTGCCCCTCTCAGGGACGTCGGCGACCTTGCAGATTTCGTGTTTCATCGGCTTGCCTTTCGATGTTGATGCAATTGCATTCATATAGATGCAAATGCATTTATCGTCAAGCTTGATGCATCTGCATCTATCGCCTAAGGTGGGCCATGACCGAGAAAGCCACGCCTTCGCCGGAAGCCATCACGGCTTGGGCCCGTCTGATGCGCGTTTCGCGTCAACTGGTGGAACGTGCCGAAGACACGCTGAAGGAAAGCGGCCTGCCGCCGCTCGCCTGGTACGACGTGCTGCACGAGCTCGCCGAGGCGGGCGAGGGTGGCCTGCGGCCGTTTCAATTGATCGAGCGCACCCTGTTTGCGCAGTACAACATCTCGCGGCTGCTGGCCCGGCTCGAAGCCGACGGTCTGGTCGAGAAGCTGCCGGTGGCCGATGATGGTCGCGGCCAGACCATCCGTATCACGGCCAAGGGGCGCGAGACGCGCCGCCGGATGTGGGCCATCTACGGACGGTCAATCGCCGAACTGGTTGGCGCCAAACTTTCAGCGGATGAGCTGAAGATGATGTCGGCGCTGCTCGGCCGGCTGCGTGATCCGCCCGTCCTTGACTGATCCTGGCCGCTGTGCCGCGACGCCTCAATGACAGCGCTGGCGCTCGCGGCCCAGGATCTTTTTCCGCACCGCCCCCTTGCGCGCCAGGACGGATTGCGCAATATGCCGAACCGTAACGTACGGTACGGCTTGCCGGAATCATCGGCTTGCCTGTCCGCGAGGGAAGAGCGTGTTGCACATCGTGCCTGACATCGACACCAGCGAGACGCTGACGGAGCGGCAGAAGGCCGTTCTGGATGCGGCGTTGCGGCTGTTGGTCGAGGAGGGCGATCAGCTGACCATGACCGCCGTGGCGCGGCGGGCCAGTTGCTCCAAGGAAACGCTCTACAAATGGTTCGGCGACCGCGACGGGCTGTTGACGGCAACCGTGCAGTGGCAGGCCTCCAAGGTGCGCGTGGCTCCAGTCGACGGCAAGGGGCTCGACCTTGGCTCGTTGACGGCAAGCCTCGAGCGTTTTGCTTCCGACTGGCTGAAGGTGATTTCCAGCGACACCTCGATCGCACTCAACCGGGTGGCGGTCGGTCATGCCGGCTCGGGCAAGGACAACCTCGGCGCCGTCGTGCTGGAGAATGGCCGCTTCGCGCTGGCCAGGCGGCTGAAGCCGGTGCTCGAGGCCGGGCGCCAGGCCGGGCTTCTCGATTTCGCGGATGCCGAGACGGCATTCCGTACCTTTTTCGGGCTGGTCGCCCGTGACGTGCAGATCCGTCTGCTGCTCGGCGACCGGCTGGAATTGACTGAGGCGACGATCGGCGGCGATGCCGTGCGGGCGACGCAGCAGTTTCTCGCTCTTTTCGGAGCAAAAACCGGGCCGCAGGGCCTCTGATTCAAGAAACGGGAAGGAAGTAAAAATGCGCGTCTATTACGATCGTGATGCCGATCTCAACCTGATCAAAGGCAAGAAGGTCGCCATCATCGGCTATGGCAGCCAGGGCAGGGCGCATGCGCTCAACCTCAAGGATTCCGGCGCCAAGGAAATCGCCATCGGTCTCAAGGCTGGCTCTGCGACCGCCAAGAAGGTCGAAGCCGACGGGCTCAAGGTGATGAGCGTGGCGGACGCCGCCAAATGGGCCGACCTGATGATGATGGCGACGCCCGACGAATTGCAGGCCGACATCTACAAGAACGAGATCGCGCCGAACATCCGCGACGGCGCGGCGATAGCCTTCGCCCACGGCCTCAACGTGCATTTCGGCTTGATCGAGCCGAAGTCGACCGTCGACGTCGTCATGATCGCGCCGAAGGGCCCGGGCCACACGGTGCGCGGCGAATACCAGAAGGGCGGCGGCGTGCCTTGCCTGGTCGCCGTCAACCAGGACGCCTCGGGCAATGCGCTCGACCTGGCGCTGTCCTACGCTTGCGGCGTCGGCGGCGGCCGTTCGGGCATCATCGAGACCAATTTCCGCGAGGAATGCGAGACCGATCTGTTCGGCGAGCAGGTCGTGCTGTGCGGCGGCCTGGTCGAACTGATCCGCGCCGGTTTCGAGACGCTGGTGGAAGCCGGCTACGCGCCGGAAATGGCCTATTTCGAGTGCCTGCACGAGGTCAAGCTCATCGTCGACCTGATCTATGAAGGCGGCATCGCCAACATGAACTACTCGATCTCGAACACCGCCGAATGGGGCGAGTATGTCTCGGGCCCGCGCATCATCACCGCCGAGACCAAGGCCGAGATGAAGCGCGTGCTGAAGGACATCCAGACCGGCAAGTTCACCTCGGAATGGATGCAGGAATACCGCGCCGGCCTGTCGCGCTTCAAGGGCATCCGCCGCATGAACGACAGCCATCAGATCGAAGAGGTTGGTGCGAAACTCCGCGCGATGATGCCGTGGATTTCGAAGAACAAGCTGGTCGACAAGGCCAAGAACTGAGCGAAATCCGTTCTTCTTGATCAGAGCAAAACGGCGCCACCAGGGCGCCGTTTTCATTTTAGCTACGTTTACTGCTGCTCAGCTATAGGGCGACCAGCATTGCTGGCGCGGGCCGCCATAGGGCTGGAACGTGTTGTCCCAGGCGCGATACGACCGGTAGCGGTTATAGCACCACCGGACATGGGCATTCGAAAGCCGCCCGGCGCGGTAGTAGCGGCGCGGTGCTGGCGCATAGTAATCGTAGTTGTTGTAGTTGTTGTACATGCTGCCGAGGCCAAGCCCCAGGCCAAGGCCAAGGATCGCGGCACCCGCACTGTCATCATAGGAGCGGTGATGATGGCGACGCCAACGCCAGTCATCGCCGCGGTCCCAGTTTCCACGATTCCAGTTTCCGCGGTTCCAGTTGCCCCCACCGTTCCAGTTGCCCCCACCATTCCAGCGCCGACCACCGTTCCAATTGCCTGACCGGCGCCATCTCCAATTGTCGTTGGAGAATTGGCGGTCATTACCGCCCGCCCATTCTTCGCGGACCGGCGTGACCGTCGGCGCCGCCGTGCTTGTGGGAAGCGACAGGTCCGGTTGCATGATCGGTCCGGCAGCGGATGGCGCCGTGATGCCTGAAACGATGCCCAGGGCGACAAGCCCCGATTTGACCGTGGATGAAAAGAGCGAGTTCATAACACTCTCCAACAGCTAAAGGCCCCACGCCTACCCTGGAATGGGCCTACTGTGGATCTTTGCGTCTGAACGGCGGATGAACGGAAAGGTTCCGTCAACCATGGCGCGAATGCCGTCAGTCCAATCGATCTTGGCTTGTGGTCTTGCGATCTTGTGTTCCGGCGCTCTTGCAGGCAAAGGTCAGGGCATGTCGCTGCGCCTTGCCACCTTCAATGTCGAGAACCTGATGAACAGGTTCGATTTTTCCGGCTACCGCAACCAGCTCAACGAAGATCGGACGCTGGCGCTGTTCGATATACGGAGCGAAGCCGAATACAAGATGCTGGAACAGGCCCGCGCCATCGCGCAGTCCGACGATACGCGCCAGCTGACGGCGCTGGCGATCGCCGCCACCCGCGCCGACATCATCTGCATGCAGGAGGTCGACAATATCGAGGCGCTGAAGGCCTTCGAATATGGCTATCTGTTCAAGATGGTGGGGCAGGGCTACCGGCAGAAATACACCACCGCAGGCAATGACTCGCGCGGCATCGATGTCGCCGTGATGATGCGCAACGAGACCGCGCAGGGACAGCCGATCGAATTCGTGCGCATGACCAGCCACGCCTACGTCACCTATGAACAGTTCGGGCTGCACACGCCGGAACTGGCGACCCTCGGCAGCCAGGCCAATGAACGCATCTTCCGGCGCGACTGCCTGGAAGTCGACATCACCGTGGGCGGCGTGCCGCTGACGCTCTATCTCGTGCATTTCAAGTCGATGGGCTCGCCGCGCAACGGGCTCGACGGGCGCGAGGCGACGATGCCGGTGCGCATCGCCGAGGCGCAAGCCGTGCGCCGGATCATGCCGCCGACAAGCGATGGGCGATCTGTGGCGACATGAATGATTACCGCCAGCGCGTGAAGATCACCGGCGATGATGTCGACGGCTACCGTTTCGAGGTGGTCGACGAGGCGCAGTCCTGCATCAACGTGCTGACGGCCGGCGGCTTCTGCGAGAACGTCATCGAGCGTCGGCCGGAAATGGACCGCTGGACGTTCTATCACACGCGCGGACCCGAAGAGCGGCATCTCTGCCAGCTCGACTATATCCTGCTGTCCAAGGGGCTGGCGGCGAAGAACGCCACTGCCGTTCCCGACATCATCCGCAATGGCCAGCCCTGGCGCACGATCTTTCCGGCCGGCCAGGAAGTCGAGCGCTTTCCGCGCGCCGGCTGGGATCGGCCGAAAGCGTCGGACCATTGCCCGGTGGCGATCACGCTGGACATGGCTCGATAGGCAAGATTTGGCCTCGATAGGCAGGATTGGGACCTGATACGCATGAGTTTCGACCTGCCACGCAATGTCATCCTGCCGGTCGATGCAATCGACGTCCGGCTTGATTCCGGCCCACATCCTTTCGCCAGGGAAAATGCGGAGGCGATCGCCGAGAACTGGCAGCGCGAGATAGCGGTCAAGCCGGCGCTGTTCGACGGCACGGTGGTGCTGCTGTCGCAACTCGCGTACCGCGACAACCGTCTGGTCGGGCGCTGCCATGCGGTCAACTACTCCACCTTCATGCTTTGGCGGAAGCGGCGCGAGAATTCAGGCGCCGAGCACGCCTATGCCCATGCCATGCTGGTGGCCGGCGACAGTGCGCTGGTGGCGATCCGCATGGGCTCACACACGGTCAATGCCGGGCGCGTCTATTTCGCCGCCGGTTCGTTCGAGCCGGACGACTTTCGCGACGGTCAGGTCGATGTCGACTTCAACATGATCCGCGAGGTTCGCGAGGAGACAGGCCTCGACCTCTCGGCCGCCAGGCGCGGCGTGCGCTGGCACGCCCTGTCAACCACGCGTGGGACCGTCATCTTCCGTCGCTATCATGTCGACGAGCCAGCCGATGAGATCGCGCGGCGAATCTCAGCCTTCGTCGCCAGCGAAACCGATCCGGAGATCGACGGGCCGGTGATCATCCGCCATGCCGGCGACCTGCCGGACGGGCTGGCATTGCATATGAAGCCGCTGATCGAGTGGCATTTTTCCGGCGTTGACTAACGGCGCGCCTTGTCCTGTGCCGCCTTGCGATCGTTGCGGGCCGCGACGAAGAACATGATAAAGCCGATACCCAGCAAGCCGCCCATGGCCATTCCCATGGTCTGGCCGACGACCGCCTGGAAATCCGGTGTGACGCGATCGGGATTGGCCATGCCGAAGCGGGCGAGATACCACCAGATGCCTGCCAGGGCGGCCTCGATGATGACCATCGTCACGATCAGTCGTGTCTTCTTGCTCATGCGCTATTCGCCCCCGATCACAGATATCTTGGCCTAGCATCGTGAACCGCGCGGCGACAGTGGCGGGGCGGGGCGGAAGCGTCGAAGGCTGTGCAAAAACCGGATTGGAGCGCCGGCAGCGTTTCCGACTGGGTGGCCCTATTCGTGCCGCAGCGCGTCGATCGGATCGAGGCGTGCGCCGCGCAGCGCCGGGAAGAAGCCGAACACCATGCCGATCAGCGCCGAGAAGCCGACGGCCAGCAGGATGACCGCCGGGCTTGGCGCGAAGGGGATGGTCAGCGTCGCCGAGGCGAGGCCGGCGAGCCCCAGGCCGATCAGGATGCCGATGATGCCGCCGAGCAGCGACAGCACCGTCGCCTCGACCAGGAATTGGATGAGGATGTGCTTTTCGTGCGCCCCGATGGCCAGCCTGATGCCGATCTCGCGCGTGCGCTCGGTGACCGAGACCAGCATGATGTTCATGATGCCGATGCCGCCGACCAGAAGACTGACGCCGGCGACCGCGCCCAGCATGCCGGTCATGGTGGTGGTGGCGCTGGCCATGGCATCGGCGATCTGCGTCATGTCGCGGATGGCGAAATCGCTTTCGCGATCCGGCGTGATGCGCCTGATATCGCGCAAAATGTCCTCGACACGCGGCTGCAACTCGCTGGTCGGCGTGCGGTCATCGGCGGCGATGTAGATGTTGTCGATGTCACGATTGCCGGCGATGCGGCGCTGATAGGCATGCAGCGGCATCAGGACGACATTGTCCTGGTCCTGGCCGAAGCCGGTGTAGCCCTTGGGCTCGAGCAGGCCGATGATCTTGCAGGAGGTGCGGTTGACGCGGATGATCTCGCCTTCGGGATCGCCGGCGCCGAAGAATTGCTGGCGCACCGTCTCGCCGATCAGGCACACGCCCGTGCCCGAGCGGGTTTCGGAATCGCTGAACGGCCGGCCTGACACCAGCTTCCAGTCGCGCGCATCGAGATAGGCGCTGTCGGTGCCGGTGACGCCGGAGGTCAGGCTCTCGGTGCCGAAGATGACGCGCACCTGTTTTTGCGAGGCCGGCGAAATGGCGCGCGCGCCGGTGAGATGCGCGACCAGCGCCGCGAGGTCCTTCTCGGCCAGCGGCCGCACCACCTGGTCAAGCCCGCCCGGACCGCCGGGGCCAGCCGGGCGGCCGGCGCGGACAACCAGAAGATTGCTGCCGAGCTTGGAGATGTCGGCCTTGACCTTCTGCGTGGTGCCGGAGCCGATGGTCAGCATGGCAATGACGGCGGCGACGCCGATGACGATGCCGAGCAGCGTCAGGAACGAGCGCAGCACATTGCGGCGGATCGAGCGCAGCGACAGGCGGACGGTTTCCCAGATCATGGTCAGGCCACCTCGACATTCACGGTGTCGGAGGCGAGATGGCCGTCGAGGAAGCGGATGGTGCGCTCGGCATAGTCGGCGACGTCGGCCTCGTGCGTGACCATGGTGACGGTCAGGCCGAGCTCCTTGTTGAGCTTTGTCAGCAACTCCATGATCTCGTGCGTGCGGGCGGTGTCGAGATTGCCGGTCGGCTCGTCGGCGACGAGCAGCGTCGGCCGGGTGACGATGGCGCGCGCGATGGCCACGCGCTGCTGCTGGCCGCCGGAGAGTTCGGCCGGCGTGTGATGCTCGCGGCCGACCAGACCGACCTGGGCGAGCGCCTGCATGGCAAGGCCGCGGCGCTCGCGGCTAGCCACGCCGCGATAGATCAGCGGCAGTTCGACATTTTCTGCCGCCGTGGTGCGCGCCAGCAGATTGTAGCCCTGGAAGACGAAGCCGACATAGAGGTTGCGCAGCATGGCGCGGCGGTTGCGGTCGAGCCGGCCGGCGTCGATTCCCATGAACGAGTAGGTTCCGGCCGTCGGTGTGTCGAGGCAGCCGATGATGTTCATCGCCGTCGATTTGCCCGAGCCGGACGGGCCCATGATGGCGACGAATTCGCCGCGCCGGATGGCAAGGTCGACGCCGGCCAGCGCGTGCACGCGGGCCTCGCCCTGGCCATAGCTCTTCCAGACCTTGTCGAAGGTGATGAGGGGGGCGCCGGCGGCCACGGAATCAGCTCCGCAGCTGCGAGGCGGTGATGACTTGCGCGCCTTCGTCGAGGCCGGAGGTGATTTCGGTCAGTTCGCCATCGGTCGAGCCGATCTTGACGTTGACCGCATGCGGCCGGCCGTTCTCCAGCACATAGAGCGTGCGCGAGCCGTCGGTCGGGGCCGTTGCGGCCTGGCGCTGGCGATTGCCGCCCGGACGGCCCATGCGTCCGGTGAACAGGTCGCTGAAGCTCCATGCGCGGGTTGCTTGCTGCGTCGGGCGATAGCGGAAGGCGCTGGCGGGCACGGTGAGCACATCCTTGGCCTGTCTTGTGACGACCGAAACCGTGGCGGTCATGCCCGGGCGCAGCAACAGTTCGTTGTTGTCGACCTCGAGCCGCGCATTGTAGGTGACGACGCCGTCCGTCGTGACCGAGGCATAGGAGATGTCGCGGATCTCGGCGTCAAACGGACGGTCCGGGAAGGCATCGACGGTGAAGCGGGCATGCTGGCCAGTCTTGACGGCACCGATATCGGCCTCGTCGACCGCCGCCACCAGTTCCATGTTCCTCAGATCGGCCGCGATGATGAACAGCACCGGCGCCTGCAGCGAGGAGGCGACCGTCTGGCCGGGGTCGACCGAGCGCGTCAGCACGATGCCGTCGATCGGCGCGTAGATGGTGCTGTTGGCAAGGTCGGTCTGCTGCGATTTCAGATCGGCATTGGCGATGGCGAGATTGGCCTTGGCGCTATCAAGCGCAGCCTTCGAGCGGTCGCGCGTCGCGGTCGCCGCCTCGAGCGACTGGTCGGTCGCCATGCCGCGCTTGGTCAAGGCGGCCGCGCGCACCAGCGCGCTCTCGTTCTCGGCGAGCGTCACCGTGGCGTCCTCGACATTGGCCGCCGCGCCCTTGGCGGAAGCCTCCGCGCGCTCGATCTGCACCTGCAGCTTGGCGGTGTCGAGGGCGGCCAGCACGTCGCCCTTCTTCACCTGCTGGTTCTCTTTGACCGAGACGGAGCGGATGATGCCGGAGAGCTGGCTGGAAATATCAACCTGGGTGAGCGGCTGCAGCGTGCCCGTCGCCGACACCTTGACGGTAAGGTCGGCCTTGGCGGCCGGCACCGTGGTGAAATCGATCCTGGCGGGCGTGCCCGCATACCACTGATAGAGGCCAAGACCGGCGGCAAGCACGATCAGGGTCAGCAGAGCATAGAGCCAGCCACGCCGGCGCGTCTTACTCCGCCCGTTCTTATCGAGCCCGAGCGCCGTCTCGATGGCGGAAACCGATTCCGTCTTTGGCAGATTGACAATCTGGTCCACGTCGGACCCCTATGATGCGTAATGTCCCTATCTGTTCACAGATCAGGGTTACCGGTTCAAATATCAAATTAAATTTCGCCCATGTTGGGATTGAGGCAGGGATGCAAACCCGGAATTACTTGCTTTACGATGTGTTTACGACCGAGCGACTGGCCGGCAACCCGCTGGCCGTGGTGCTGGATTGCAAAGGTCTGGACACGATAGCGATGCAGGCCATCGCGCGCGAATTCAACCTGTCCGAGACGGTCTTCGTGCTGCCGCCGGACAACCCCAAGCATAAAAACCGCATCCGCATCTTCACGCCCGACTATGAAATGCCGTTCGCCGGCCATCCGACCGTGGGTTCCGCAATCGCGCTGGCCGAACTGGCTGGCGAAAGCGGGGCCGGCATCTTCGTGCTGGAGGAAAACATCGGTCCGGTGCGCTGCGCCGTCAGCAGGCATGACGGCGCAGCCTTCGCCGAGTTCGACCTGGCGAAATTGCCGGAGCCATTGCAGCTCGAGGCTGATCCGCAGGCGATCGGTGCCGCCCTCGGCTTGGCGCCGCATGAGATCGGCTTCGAGAATCACCGCGTCGCCTTCTGGTCGGCGGGCGTGCCCTATGTGACCATTCCGGTCGCCAATCTCGAAGCGGCGGGCCGCATCCGGCTGGACAACCAGGCCTGGTCGGAACTGGCGCCGCGCAAGAGCGAGTGGGCCTTCGCCAGCCCCTATGTCTATTGCCGTGAGACGGTGAACCACGAAAGCGCCTTCCATGTGCGCATGATCGTGCCGGGCACGCCTTCCTATGAAGATCCGGCGACCGGTTCGGCGGCGGCGGCCTTTGCCGGCGCCATCATGCATTTCGATGCTCCGACGGATGGCATTTCGCAGCTGTGGATCGAGCAGGGGCTGGAGATGGGCCGGCCGTCGCGCATCCGCCTGGAACTGACCGTGCAGGGCGGAAAACTGGCCTCTGCGCGCATTGGCGGCCATGCGGTCAAGGTGGCGGACGGCAAGCTCTTCATCTGATCGCGGAAAGCGTTTGTCGATTTGTCGGGAAATGATTCCGGCAGGGCTAGACATGACCGATGGTGGCGGCTATATGCCCGCCAACGCCGGTTTTTGCCGGCCGAGTGGGTGCGTAGCTCAGTTGGTAGAGCAGCTGACTCTTAATCAGCGGGTCCACAGTTCAATCCTGTGCGCACCCACCAAATTCCTAGAAGACTTGGTGGAAAGACCCTGAAAGCGAGATGCGTTTGGCGCGTCTCGAGCCATGGACGTGACCGCGACGACCGTGCCAATGCCGCCGCTTTCCCAGCCATGCGCCAGCAGAAACACCCCAAGGAACGGCTCGATGCCGGTCTGAGCATCGGCCATGAAGATATTCAGAGTTTAATGGGCCAGATCCTGCATGCCGCCGCCCGGATCGCGGACCTGTAGCCATCCTCCGAGTCGCGATCGGAAACGCGCGGCCGGTGTCTGGTTCCGTTCCAGATGCTATGGCTTCGTGGCGTTGCCGCATGCCGAGATCGAGCGACGGCGTTTTCGTAGGTTTGATGAGGGGACAGCAAGACGTCGGTATACCCGGTGTTTTGCCGGTCTGGTCGTCGTCCACGGTTCCGTGACGTGGCACGGACGATCCTGGTTTAGGCGTTGAACAGCTTGTTTTCTTTAGTTGTTGCGGAAATGTCACGTCTGATGCGAACGGGCTGTAGTATTGTCAGCATCAGGGCAATGCTTCGTTCGAGGGATCAAAGGCATGCGGGCTTCCATTTTTATCGGTTCTGTATTCTTCGCGGCTCTGATGGCTGGCACAGCACTTGCCGCTGACGCGACGGTCGAGTTGCCGGTTGCATCGAGTTACAACTGGACGGGCGGCTACATTGGCGCGCAGATCGGCGGCGGGTGGAGCAAGGTCGATCAGCCATGGGGTTTTACTGAGGCCAGCCCGAACATCTTTGACCAGGACAATGCGGATGGAAGCGGTGTCGTCGGCGGCTTGCATGCCGGCTACAACTGGCAATCCGGCTCCTTCGTGTTCGGTGGCGAGGCGGACATCAACGCAACCGGCATAGATGGCGACGACGGTGGAAGCGGAGGCGACATCAATGGCTTCAAGGCGAGATGGGTTGCTTCCGTCCGCGCCAGGGCTGGTTTCGCATTTGATCGAGTGCTGATCTACGGTACGGGCGGTTACGCCTACCTCAATGGAAAAGCAGACACTCGAGATGTCGGCCGACAGGAAAGTCACTCGGCTTCATTCAACGGATGGACCATAGGTGCAGGCGCTGAATACGCCCTCACCGACAACATCACGGTTCGTGGCGAATATCGCTACGCGGATTTCGGCTCAAAGACTGTCGTCTTCAACAACTATGTCGAAGACATTAGCCCGGCCCTGCACACTGTCACGATTGGTGTGTCGTATAAGTTTTGACCGTCTTCGGCGCGGGAGACCGCCCCGCGTCGAGCCGTTACAGCAAAGTCCTTGACCAGCGCGGTTCCCTGTTTCACGCAAACGGGGAACCGTTTTATCTCTTTGTTTTGACGCAATTCCCAAGGGGAAGCGCTACGCGCCTTTCCCAGAAAACCGTTACACGCTTTTCCTGGAATTGCCCTACTTCTCCGACACACCCGCCTCGGCAAAGCTAGCCATCCTCGCATGGCACTCCAGCGCCGAGCGGACGATGTTGACGGCGAGGCAGGCGCCGGAGCCTTCGCCGAGGCGCATGCCGAGATCGAGCAGGGGGGGCAGGCCGAGCGCTTCGAGCAGGCGGCGATGGCCCGATTCGGCCGAAACATGGGCTGCTATTGTGTGGGAGAGGCCGGTCGGATGCAGCCTGGCCAGCGGGGCAGCGGCAGCGGTGCAGACGAAGCCGTCGAGCAGCACGGGTATGCCGAGATGGCGCGCGGCTAGCGTGGCGCCGAAAATGGCGGCGAGTTCGCGCCCGCCGAGTGCCGCGGCAACGCCCAGCGGATCGGCGAGGGCTGCGGCATGGCGCTTGAGGCCGGCTTCGATGGCGACCACCTTGCGCTTCAGGCCGGCATCGTCGACGCCGGTGCCGCGTCCGGTCCATTTTTCCGCTCCGCCGCCGAACAGCGCCGCCGAAATGGCGGCCGCAGGTGTGGTGTTGCCGATGCCCATTTCGCCGAAGCAGACCAGGTCGAGGTCCTTCGTCACCGCGTCATAGCCAGCCGAGACAGCGGCAAGGAAGGCTTTCTCATCCATTGCCGGTACTTGCGTGAAGTCGCCGGTGGGATGGTCGAGATCGAGCGGGATGACATCGAGCTCGGCGCCGGCGATGCGGGCGAGCTGGTTGATGGCGGCTCCGCCGCCGGCGAAGTTCGCCACCATCTGCACGGTGACTTCTGAGGGATAGGCCGACACGCCTTGCGCGGTGACGCCGTGATTGCCGGCAAAGACGAACACCTTCACCCGGTCAAGTTTGGGCATGTCGCGGCCCTGCCAGCGCGCCAGCCAGGCGGCGATGGTTTCCAGCCGGCCGAGGCTGCCTTGCGGCTTGGTCAGCGTGTCCTGGCGGCTGGCAACGGCCTTTGCGGCGGTATCGCTGCCGGCGGGCAGATCGAGGCAAGCGGCGCGCAATTCATCGAGGGATTTGAAGGGCATGGGGGCAAGGTCTCCGAAAGGGAATCAGGTCAAGAGGAAAGCGCTACGGAAGCGACGAGAAGCACCGCGATTTCGCTGACCTGCTGCAGGGCACCGATCGTGTCGCCGGTCTGGCCACCTATCTGGTTGAGGCAAAGGGCATGGAAGGCGGCAAAGAGCAGGCCAAGCAGGATGAGCGCGGCGATGGCGCCGCCGGCTCCGAGCAGGAGCAGCGGGATCGCGCCGAGCACGGCGCCGGCGATGGCGGTTTCAAGCGAGACGGCGCCGGCGCCGGCCGAGAGGCCATCGGAGCGCGCCGGCGGCAAGAGGTGCATGAAGGCGCCCAGCACGCCGCGCGAGGCCGCATGCGCGGCAACAAGGGCAAAGAGAGCCTGAGTGGGATCCACCAGTTCCGAAAGCACGTTCCAGCGGATCAGCAGCGACAGCGCCAGCGCCATGGCACCATAGGCGCCGATTCGGCTGTCGCGCATGATGTCGAGTTTGCGGCCGCGCGACTTGCCACCGCCAAAGCCGTCCGCAACGTCGGACAGTCCATCCTCGTGCAGGCATCCGGTGGCGATCACGGTTGCAACAAGGGCAAGTGCTGCCGCCGGCCCCATGGCAAGGCCGAACCGTTCCGCCGTGGCAAAGACGATGGCGCCGATCAGCCCGACGAGGAGGCCGGCGACCGGTGCGGCCCAGATCGCGGCGGCAAGGCCGCGGCCGCGAAAGTCGAGGTCGGGCAAAGGCAGGCGGGTGAAGAAGACCAGGCAGAGCGCGACATCGTCGAGGATTTGCCGGGGCGAAAGGGTCAAATTCGGCAGCTTCATGCACTGGCCCTCGCTATCGCATGGAAGAAGGTACCGCTGACATGACCACGCCGGTAGCCGGAAGCCCCGATCGGATTGCCCAGGCCGTCGGCGAGGTCGGCCAGCGGCTCGTCATTCCCGGTGGCCGTCATCTGCGCATAGTGGAATTCATGGCCGCGGATCAGCGCGCCCTGTGCGCCCAGCGGGCAATCGGCGCGCAACCGCGCCTCGCGATAGCCGAGATTCATCTTTCGCTTTGCAAAACTGGTGGCATGGCCAAGCAGGCCGAGCATGCGATGCGTTTCGCCTGATGCATCCTCCAGCGCTTCCCCAAGCACCATGAAGCCGCCGCACTCGCCATGGATCGGCTTCGTCGCCGCAAATCTTGCCATGCCGGCTTTGAAGGTCTCGGCGGCTGCAAGCTTGCCGGCATGGAGCTCGGGATAGCCGCCGGGCAGCCAGCAGACATCGCAGCTGTCGTCGGGCGCCTCGTCGGCGAGCGGCGAGAACGGAACGATCTCCGCGCCGGCCTTGCGCCAATAGGCGGCGACGTGCGGGTAAAGGAAAGTAAAGGCGCCATCCTCGGCGAGCGCGATGCGTTGGCCGGGCGGCTGCAGCGCGTCGGCGAATCCGCCAGCCGCCGGAGCGAGGGGCGTCGCCAGCCTCATCACGGCATCGAGGTCGAGCGACTTCTCCGCCATGTCGGCCAGCCGGTCGAGATGCGCCATCAGATCATCATACTCGCCAGCCTGGACGAGGCCGAGATGCCGTTCGGGCAGATTGAGCGTGGGATCGCGCAGAATGGCGCCGACGACGGGCAGGCCGATCGCCTCGATGGCGTCGCCGGACAGCTTGCGATGGCGTTCGCTGCCCAGCCGGTTGAGCACAACGCCGGCCATGCGCACATCCGGATCGTAGGTGGCAAAGCCCTTGGCGACGGCGGCGGCCGTGGTCGACTGGCCTGACACGTCGAGCACCAGCAGCACCGGCAGGCCGTAGAGCCGGGCGAGATCTGCGGCCGAACCGGTTCGCCCCGGCGCGGCCGGAATGCCGTCGAACAGGCCCATGGCGCTTTCGAGGATGACGAAATCGGTGTCGTCGGCCTGTTGCGCGGCCAGCGCATTGAGCAGCGATGGCGGCATCGCCCAGCTGTCGAGGTTGACGCCGGACAGGCCGGTGGCGGCGGTGTGGAAACCGGGATCGATATAGTCGGGGCCGGATTTGGCGCCGCGCACTTTCAGGCCGCGCCGGGTGAGCGCGCGCAAGATGCCGATGGTGACGCTGGTCTTGCCCGAGCCGGAGCGCGGCGCGCCGATGATGATGGCGCGGGCCGTCATGCCTGCCTCGTCAATGCCGCCCGCATGGCGACGATGCCGCCGACGACGATCAGCGCCGGCGAGGTCAGCCCCGCGGCGGCCGCTTCCTCGGCGATTGTGGCGAGCGTGGCGACGACGGTCCGCTCCTGCGGCGTGGTGGCGGCGACGATCACCGCCGCCGGCGTCGAGGGCGACAGCCCGCCATCGAGCAGTGCTGCGGCGATGAGGGGCAAATTGGCCATGCCCATATAGACCACGACTGGCTGGCCGGTGCGGGCGATCGCCGCCCAGTCGATATCGTCATCAGTGCCGGCGGCGTGGCCGGTCGCCAGGATCACCGCCTTGTTGATGCCGCGCATGGTGGCCGGGATGCCGGTGGCGGCGAGCGCGCTGAGGCCGGACGTCAGGCCCGGCAGCACGCGGAATGGAATGTTTTCGCGTGCGAGCGCCAAGGCTTCTTCGCCGCCACGACCGAAAATATAGGGATCGCCGCCCTTGAGCCTGATAACGCGGCGGCCCTGACGCGCCAGCCGGACCAGCAGAGCGGTGATGTCATCCTGCTTCATCGACGGCTGGCCGCCGCGCTTGCCGGCAAAGAACAGCTCGGCGTTTGCGGCAACGGCGACGACATCCGGCGAGACCAGCGCGTCGTAGACCAGCGCATCCGCTTCGGCCAAAGCCGCCAGCACTTCCAGCGTCAGGCAGCCGGGGTCGCCGGGGCCGGCGCCGGCCAGCCAGACATGGCCCGGCTCCAGCGGGCGCGGCTTGAAGTTCAGCCGGGCGAGCGCCTGTTCGAGCGTGGCGTTGCCGCCATTGTTTTTGCTGGTGCCGCTCACAATCCGTCCCGTCCGCGAAAACGCCGCTGATAGTGGGCGTCGTACAATGAACTTTCGCCAAAACCTTCCGCCGCCAGCGAGCGGCCGACGAAGATAATCGCGGTGCGCTCCATCGGATCGGCGGCCAGCTGCGCCTCGATCGTTTCCAGCGTACCGGTCAGCACCCGCTCGTCCGGCCAGGAGGCGCGGAAGACGATCGCCACCGGACAATCGCCGCCATAATGCGGCGTCAATTCGGCGACGACGCGGTCGATTGCGTGGATGGCAAGATGGATGGCGAGCGTGGCGCCGGTGCGGCCGAAGCCGGCCAGCGTTTCGCCGGGCGGCATTTTTGAAGCACGTCCGGAAACGCGGGTCAGCACCAGGCTTTGCGCGACTTCGGGAATGGTCAGCTCGAGGCGAAGTGCTGCGGCGGCGGCGGCGAAGGAAGGGACGCCTGGCGTCAGCGTGTAGGGTATGTCGTGCTTTTCCAGCCGGCGGATCTGTTCGGCAACGGCGCTCCACACCGACAGGTCGCCGGAATGCAGGCGGGCGACATCATGGCCTGATTTGTGAGCGTCGACATAGGCCGCCTCGATCTCGTCGAGCGACATCGGCGCGGTGTCGATCAGTTTCGTCCCCGGCGCGCAATGCTGCAGCAATTCAGGCGCGACGATTGAGCCGGCATGCAGACAGACCGGGCAGCTTGCCAGCAGCCTGGCGCCGCGCAGCGTGATGAGGTCGGCGGCACCCGGACCGGCGCCGATGAAATGAACGGTCATGGCGCGTCTCCGCTGATGGCGATGGCACAGGTGACCGGGCCAAGCACAATGCGGGGACCAAGCAGTTTTGCGCCGGCACCGGCTACCGCAAGGGCAGATGCTTCGGAAACCGAGGGCGTGCCGGCGAGTTCTTGCGACAGATCGGAGTGGCTCAGCGTTTCCCCCGAGACGCCCCGAAGGGCCGCGTCATCGACGATGATGACCGGAAGGTTCAACGCGCGGCCGGCGGCGGCAATTGCTGCTTCATCCTTCTTCAGTGCGGCGGTCGCCAGTGCGGAAAGCGCCGTCATGGCCAGCCCGTGCGCTTCCAGAGCGGTTTCAACCGCGGCAAGCACGTCTTCAACGCTCACGCCTTTGCGGCTGCCGATGCCCGCGACCATCATGGCTTCACCCAGCTCCATTGCGTGACCGGCATGGCCGGCCGCCATGCCTGCATCGAACCGACCGGCGAGGCACGCGAAATGTTTATCCGGATGATGTCACCACCAAGCTTTGCGTGCTGCGCGAGAAGCAGGGCTTCCATCTCCAGCGTCACCGCGTTGGCGACGAGCCGGCCGCCGGAACGCAGCGCCTTGATGGCAGCGTTCAACACACCGCTATCACTGCCGCCGCCGCCGATGAAGATCGCGTCCGGCGTGTCCAGCCTGGCCAGCGCCTTGGGTGCGCTGCCTTCCACCACGACAAGGCCGGGAACGCCACAGGCGGCGGCGTTGCGGTGGATGCGGACGGCGCGGGTCGGGTCGGCTTCGATGGCGATCGTGCGCATCGAGGGGTGGGCGAGCATCCATTCGATGCCGATGGAGCCCGAGCCGGCGCCGATGTCCCACAGCAATTCGCCGCGCCTCGGCGCCAGTGACGACAGGGTGATGGCGCGGATTTCGCGTTTGGTGATCTGCCCGTCATGGTCGAACAGATGATCGGCAAGACCGACCGTGAGCGGCAGGACGCGGGCTTGCGGATTCGAATCAATTTCGATGGCCAGCACATTGAGCGGATTGATGTTTTCTAGGTCGAAGGTATCGGCGCGGGCGGAGCGCTGGTTCTCCTTTGGCCCGCCCAGCGCCTCCAGTACCGTCAGCCGCGAGGCGCCGAAATCGAGTTCGGTGAGCAGGCGGGCAATTGCATCAGGCGCTTCGGCATCCGACGTCAGCGCCAGGATGCGCGCATTGGGCTGCAGCAGCGGTCGGATCAGGTCGAGCGGCCGGCCATGCAGCGAGACAATCTCGATATCCTGCAGCGCCCAGCCAAGGCGGGCGGCCGCCAGCGAAACGGCCGATGGCGCGGGAATGACATGCATCTCCCCCGGCTTGACCTTGCGGGCGAGGGTGGCGCCCACCCCATGGAAAAAAGGATCGCCGGAGGCGAGCACACAGACGTTTCTGCCGGCTAGGGCCAGCACGTCGGCCATCCCGGCATCGAAAGGCACCGGCCAGGGACGTGGCTCGCCCTTGGCGAAGGACGCGACCAGCGCCAGGTGCCGCTTGCCGCCGAAGATGATCTCGGCCTTGGCAATCCGCTGCTTGGCCTCGTCGCCGAGACCCGCTAAACCGTCCTCGCCGATGCCGATCACCGTCAGCCATTTCGGTCCGGCGCCGCGCGAACTTTCAGCAGGCATGATGACCCACCGCATTCTGATCCTCGGCGGCACCACGGAAGCCCGGCAACTGGCTGGCAAGCTGGCGGTACGAACCTCGGTCACGCTGTCGCTGGCCGGCCGCACCGAAAGCCCCGTCGCGCAACGCGTGCCCGTGCGAAGCGGAGGCTTTGGCGGCGCAGAGGGTCTGGCCGCCTATCTCCGGGAGGCCGGCACCGATCTGATGATCGACGCCACGCATCCTTATGCGGCGCGAATCTCCGCCAATGCCGCGCAAGCGGCGCGGCTGACCGGTGTGCCGATCGTTGCTTTGCGCCGTCCCGGCTGGGAGCCAGTCGAAGGCGACCGCTGGACTGAGGTCGATACAACAGGCGAGGCCGCGCAAGCGCTTGGTCCGGCGCCGCGGCGTGTCTTCCTGGCGCTTGGCCGGCAAGAGGTTGCCGCTTTCGAAGCAGCGCCCCAGCATCACTACCTCATTCGCAGCGTCGATCCCGTCGAGCCGAAGCTGGCCGTGCCGGATGCGAGCTATCTGCTGGCGCGCGGGCCGTTTGGCGAGGCGGACGAACGCGCGCTGCTCGAAAAGCATCGCATCGAATTGGTCGTCTCCAAGAACAGCGGCGGCGCTGCCACGTACGGCAAGATTGCCGCCGCGCGAGCGCTTGGCATCGACGTGGTCATGGTCCGCAGGCCGACTTTGCCGGACGTGCCTTCGGCTGAAACCGTCGATGAACTCGCCGCGATGGTCGATCATTTTGTCGAGCCCGCTGCGGAGCGCGGGGTGTAGACCAGCGCCCGTTTATCGCCGCGCTTGATGATGCGTGTTTCCGGCGAGCCGATGATGATGCAGGTCGCCATGTCGGCCTTTTGCGCGTCGACGTCAGCCAGCAGATAAACCTCGATGCGCTCGTCCGGACGGCCGGCGGCGCGGCCGAAAATCACCGGCGTGGTGCCGGGCAGGATCGCGGTCAGGCATTCGAAGGCGCGGCCAAGCTGCCAGGGGCGCGCCTTGCTGATCGGGTTGTAGAGCGCGATGACGAAGCCGGCGCCGGCCGCCGCCAGGAGGCGCAGTTCGATCAGCTCCCACGGCTTCAGATTGTCGGACAGCGAGATGGCGCAGAAATCATGGCCGAGCGGCGCGCCGATGCGGGCGGCAACGGCGAGCATTGCGGTGATGCCGGGCACGACGGCGACATCGACCGCGCGCCATTCGGCCGGGCCGGCCTCGATCGCCTCGCAGACGGCGGCCGCCATGGCAAAGACGCCGGGATCGCCGCCGGAAACCACGGCGACCTCATGGCCCTCGGCGGCCTTGATCAAGGCATCCTTGGAGCGGGCGAGCTCCTCGCGGTTGTCGGAGGCGACACGGGTCTGGTCCGGGCGCAGATCCAGCCGGTCGAGATAAGGCTTGTAGCCATAGAAGAATTTTGCCTCGGCCACGGCGCGGCTGGCTTCCGGGGTGACCTGGTCGGCGTTGCCAGGCCCGAGGCCGATGACGGTGAGACGGCCGCTCATGACTGTGCCCCTAGCGCGCCGGGCCGGCCGGACCAGCCGGCGACCAATATGATGGCGAAGTAGGGCGCCTTGTCGTCCCGTTTGTCGGCGAGCTTTGTCGAAACGCTGCCGGCCATGGTGCCGCGCTCGACATAGACGGCGCGAGTCAGCTTACCGGTGACTTCCAGCGCACGCCTAATCTTGGGCAGGTTGCGGCCGACCTTCATGATGACGGCGGCATCGGTGTCGGCCAGCCGGCGGGTCAGCTCGAACTCGCTCATCGTGCCGGGCAATACGGTCAGCACATCATCGCCCTGTACGATCGGCACACCGGTCTGCGACCAGCAGCCGGACATGGCGGTGATGCCGGGGATGACCTCCGTGGGGAAACGATGGGCGAGGCGCACATGCAGATGCATATAGGAGCCGTAGAACAGCGGATCGCCTTCGGACAGGACGGCAACCATTTTGCCGGCTTCGAGGTGTTCGGCGACCTTCTGCGCCGACTCCTCGTAGAAACCAGTGATCTGCGAGCGGTAGTCGTCGTGATCCTTGTCGATTTCGGTGGTGACGGGATAGAGCAGCGGCAGTTCCAGCATATCCGGCCGGAAGCGCGCCTCGACGATGGCCCGCGCATTGCTGTTGTTGCCGCGCTTGGCAAAATAGGCGACGACATCGGCCTCGGCTAGGGCGCGCGCGGCCTTCAGCGTCAACAGTTCGGGGTCACCCGGACCGGTACCGACGCCGACGAGCTTGCCCCGTGAATTGGCATTGGGAAGCGCGTTCACAGGCCGGGCCTCGCCAGGGAATTGAGCGCGGCTGCGGTCATGGCGCTGCCGCCGAGCCGGCCGCGGACGATGGCATAGGGCACGCCATAAGAATTCTCGGCCAGCGCATCTTTCGATTCAGCGGCGCCGACGAAGCCGACCGGCATACCGATGATGGCCGCCGGCTTCGGCGCGCCATCACGCAGCTTTTCCAGCAGGTAGAACAGTGCGGTCGGCGCATTGCCGATCGCGACGACCGAACCCGCTATGCGTTCGCCCCACAGGTCTATGGCGGCGGCGGAGCGGGTGTTGCCGATCGCCTTGGCAATGTCGTGCGTGCGCGGGTCGCGCAGCGTGCAGATCACCTCGTTGCCGGCCGGCAGCCGGGCGCGGGTGACGCCGTGGGAGACCATTTCCGCGTCGCAGAAAATCGGTGCGCCGGCGGCAAGAGCCTTGCGCGCTGAAGCGACGAAGTCGGGCGAGAAAACGAAATGGCTCGATGCTTCGACCTGGCCGCAGGCATGGATCATGCGGATCGCCACATCAGCCTCGGCTTCGGAGAAGCGAGAAAGGTCCGCCTCGGCGCGGATGATGGCGAAGGAGCGCTCGTAGATCGCCGTGCCGTCGTGAATGTAGTCGTAGGCGGCCATGCTCATTTCCGTTTTTTAGTTTGGGCCTGTCGGTAAGCCTCGGCGATTGCCGCCGGCCCGAGCCTTGTCAGGCAAGCAGCGGCGGTCTCGCCTTGAAATCGTGCGCTGCGGATCACCGCCGCGACGCGACCGATACCGCGCGCGGCGTCATAGCCCGGCCTGTAGCCCGCAGGAAGGGCCTTTGCCGTCGCGTTCACGACAAGTCCGGCTCCATTTTCGCCGCCGACGATTGTGAGCGCCGCCGGACCGGGATGCGCGCAGCCCTTGGCGCAGCCGGAAATGTGCAGCGTGAAGTCGAGGGTGTCGGCGTTTTCGGCGGCGATCGTCTCGGCGATGGTGCGGGTGGCGATGCGGCCGGAGGCGCAGGCCGGCGTGCCGGGGCAGGCGGCGATGCGCGTGCGCGGGTCGGAAGGGGAGGTGACGAAGCCGAGGGCGGCGGCGATGGTTTGGAGGGATTGGTTGGCGGCGGATGGTTGGCCGAGGAAGAGCAGGGCGCGGCCCGGGGCGAGGCGGATTTCGCTGGTGCCGAGGGTGACGGCGCTTTGCGCAAGGTCGATGATTTTATCCGCCGGCATGCTGCCGTAGGGGAGGCCTATACCGAGAGTGAAAGTGTCGCCGGCTATGGGGAAAAGGCCGATAGGTTTGCGCGAGGCGCCCCCCTCTGTCCTGCCGGACATCTCCCCCACGAGGGGGGAGATTATGCCTGCGCCGCCGGTTTCGCCAACTCCAGGCGCCGAAACATGCGGCATGGTTTCAGAAAGGGAGCCGGCGGCGAAGCTGCTGATCTCCCCCCTCGTGGGGGAGATGTCCGGCAGGACAGAGGGGGGCGCCACAGAATGCCAGCCTGCGAGAGATACTAATTGCCGCTCCGACAAATCTCTTGCGTGAGCCTCGCGGCCTTTCTCGGCCACCATTCTGAGCACCGCAACCGTGACATCGCGGGCCGCGTGGTCTTCCGCCGCGACCAGCAATCTTGCACTCTGCCCATCACCCGCAACAGACACCTGCCACCGAACCCCGGCACCACTCCGCAACGCTTTCAACCGCACATCGGCCGTCACCGCATCCAGTGTTAGCTGCCCGCCGCCATCCACCACGACAGACACCTTCGGCCCCAGTCTTGGCGTCAGCCCGGCCTCTTCAACCGCCGCCCTGATCCGCTCAGCCAGCGGTCGCGGATCGGCGATCTCCCGCGGGTCGATGCCCGCCAGCGGCCCTGTCTCCACCGGCACTCCGGTGCGCACCGCAATGCCCAGCGCATCGACTTCCGCCGCGAGCAGTGCAGCGCTTTCCCTGGTCAGTCCGCGTATCTGCAGGCTTCCACGCGCTGTCACTTCCATGATGCCGTTGCCATGCCGCAGGGCGGATTCGGCCAGACCGATCGACAGCTTCGGCGACAATCCCACATAGACCGCGTTGAGCCGCACCAACAGCCCGTCGCCGGTCTGCATCGGCGCCGACAGGGCCGGACAGGCGCCGCGACGTGAGAAGGCGTTCATGCCGCCACTCCCAGCGCCTCGGCCTCGGCAATCAGCGCGGCGAGATCGTCGTCGATGGAATTGCGCAAGGGATGCCAGAGTCCGCGCCGGCGCGCCGACAGGAAACGTTCGGCAATGACTTTGGCGGCTGCCGGATTTTCCCGAAGGATGAAGGCGCGAACGTCCGCGTCGCCGACATAGGCGTCGTGCACGGCCTCGATCAGCGCGCCCGATATGGCGTGCGTGGTTTCGGCGAAGCCGACCAGTCGGTCGACCGTCTCGGCGAATTCGGAGGCGCCGCGCGGGCCGTGCCGCATCTGGCCGGATATGAAGCGGGGATTGATCGCGCGGGCGCGCACCACCCGCGATACGGCCTCGCTGACCGAGCGCGGCTTCGGCTTTTGCGGGTCTGTCGTATCGAGCACGATGACATCGGCATTCCGGCCAAGCGCGGCAAGCGCAGCCGAAAAGCCGCCGATAAAGGCGACGTCGGCGGAGCCTTCGAGGATGTCGCGGCCGGGGTCGTCGCCAGTGTGGACCAGAAGATCGGCTTCGGCGATGCGGGTTTCGAAGGCGCCGGGCGCCGAGATGCCTTCGCCGCCGGCGCCGCCATAGGCGTGTGAGGTGGCGTCGAGATACGCGCGGCCGATCTCTTCGCGCGCCGCCCAGTCGCCGCTAGACAGGAGATCCTCGACGCCGGCGCCATAGGTGCCGGGTGAGGTGCCGAAAATGCGCGGGCTGATCTTGCCATCCGCTCGGGTCCGGGCCGCGAGCGGGTTTTCCGAATCCTCCTCGTCGCGGGCGGCGACGGCGTTGGCGGCGGCGTCGATCAGCGCGATCTGGGTTGGGAACATGTCGCGGAACAGGCCCGATATGCGCCAGGTGACGTCGACGCGCGGGCGGCCGAGCGTGGCCGGCGGCAGCACTTCGATGCCTGTGATGCGGCCGGTGGCGGCATCCCATTGCGGCCGGCAGCCCATCAGCGCCAGGCCTTGCGCGATCTCCTCGCCGCCGGTGCGCAACGAGGCCGAACCCCAGAGGTCGATGACCAGGGAACGCGGCCAGTCGCCATGCGATTGCAGATAGCCGCGCACCACTTCTTCGGCCGCCGCCTTGCCCAGATCATAGGCGGTCGGCGTCGGCATGGTGCGGGGATCCGACGTGAACAAATTGCGGCCGGTGGGCAGCACGTCGGAGCGGCCCCGCGCCGGCGCGCCGGCCGGCCCGGCCTTGACGTGGCGGCCATCGAGCGCGGCAAGCAGTGCGGCCTTTTCAGCCTCGGCGCTTTGGCGGCGCATGGCGTCGGACTCATCGTCGGGTGCGCGGCCGTAAATATGCAACCCGTCCTTGATGGCGAAGTCCTTGAGATCGCAGAGCCAGGCGTCGATGCGGCGCAGCGCCTCGTCGGGCGCGTCGGTCCTGGCGACACCGGCTTCGGCGGCGAGGCCGGTCTTTTGCGCCGTGTCGACGATCAGCCTGGCCAGACGGTCGCGGCGGCGGCGGTCGAGGCCGTCGGCCTGGGCGTATTCGTCGACCAGGCGTTCGAGCTTGTGCTGGTTTTCGTCAAGTCCCGCACCGGTCAGCGGCGGCGGCAGATGGCCAAGGGTGACGGCGGCAATGCGCCGCTTGGCCTGCGCCGCCTCGCCGGGATTGGAGACGATGAAGGGATAGATGACGGGCAATGCGCCGGTGACGATCTCGGGGAAGCAGGTCTGCGACAGTGCAACGGTCTTGCCCGGCAGCCATTCCAGCGTGCCATGGGCGCCGACATGGATGAGCGCATGCACGCCGAGCGATTTGCGCAGCCACAGGCCGAAGGCGAGCAGGGCGTGGCGGGGCGCGAGTGTCGGGTCGTGATAGTCGGCGCGGCGATCGGCGGAGCGGCCGCGGTCTGGGGCGAGGGCTACGGTGATGTTGCCGAAGGTCGTGGCGCGGAAAGGGAAGTGTTTTTTGCTCGATAGCGAAGGCTTGTGCGAGGCGCCCCCCTCGCGCAAACCTGTCTCTTCTTCTGCTTTTCCCCACGCCGCCTCAACGGCAGTCATTACCTCGGCGGGCAACTCTTTCGAGAGTCCGACATAGTCTTCCAACCCTAGCCCGTCGCCGCCCCGCTCCAATAGATCCAGCAACGCCCGCGGCGATTGCGGAATCCCCTCAACGCCATAGCCCTGCTCCTTCAGGTCATGCAGCATGGCCAGCACGCTGGACGGCACATCGAGGCCGACGGCGTAGCCGGTGCGGCCAGGGGCGCTGGGATAGTCGGGGATCAGGACGGCCAGCTTGCGCTCGGCGCGGGGCGTCTCCTGCAGCTTGATGAAGGCTGCCACGCGGTCAGCGACCTGCGCCACTCGATCCGGTTCCGGCCGGTTGGCGAAGGCGCGGTGGCCAAGGGCGGGATCGACATCGCTTTCGCCCTTGAAGGAAATCGCGCCGGCGAGGATGCGGCCGTCCAGTTCTGGCAGCACGACATGCATGGCGAGGTCGGCGGGCGCCAGGCCGCGCTGGTTGTTTTCCCAGACGTCGCGGCGGGTGGTGGCGACGATGACCTGGAAGACCGGCACGCCGGCGCGGTCGAACAGGGTTTCGACGCCCGGTTCAGCACCGGAGGCGAAGGCGGTGGCGGTGATGATGGCGGCGGGTCTGAGCGTGGCGAGGGCGGTTTCCGCGAAGGCCAGGGATGTCGGGTCTTTGAGGCTGGAGACGAAGATGGGGACAGGCGTCATGCCGCGCTGCCGCAGCGCGTCGAAAAGGACGTCGATGGGCGCGACGTCGGCGGCCAGCAGCATCGAGCGGTAGAAGAGAATGGGCGCGACCTTTCCCTCCCTCTCGAGGGGGAGGGGGACGACGCCGCGGCCTGGCTGGTAGTAGCCGGCCTTTGGCACCGCCACCGGCTCAACAACGGCCGCGTCCTGCCCAGCCAGCCTGGCCAGCCTCTGCACCAGCGCGCCCATATTGGCCGGGCCGCCCTCGCGGAAATAGCCGAGCAGCGCGTCCAATTCCTGGCGCGGCAGCGTCGAGGCTTCGATCAGGCGCAAATCCTCGTCGTGGCTCTCGCCCGGCAACAGCGCCAGCTGGATGCCGCGCTCTCGGGCGGTCGAGGCCAGCTGGTCGCAGCCATAGCGCCACCAGTCGTAGCCGCCGAGGATGCGCACCAGGATGATCTTGGCGCGGCGCGCGACGCTGTCGACCCAGAGGTCGACGGACATGGGATGGCGCAGGTCGCGGAGCGCCGCCAGCCGCATCGAGGGCAGGCGGCTGGCATCCGCTTTCCAGGCGGCCGCCAGTCCGGCGAGGTCGCTGTCGGTGAAGGACAAGGCCACGATATCCGCCGGCGTCTGCCGCAGATCGACCGGCTCGGCGAGGTCGTCGAGCGAGGCGGAGGTCGTGGTGAGGATATGCATCGCGGCCCGTGTCTGAAATCAGCCGGCGAGTATACGCTCGATTGCCGGGCGGTTCAGCCCCTTGAGGCCGATCACGACCAGGCGCGAACGGCGGTCGTCTTCGGCCGTCCAGGCACGGTCATAGTAATGATTGACGCGCGGGCCGACGGCCTGCAGCAAAAGCCGCATCGGCTTGCCGCCGACCTCGACGAAGCCTTTCACGCGCAGCACGTTTTCCTGTTCGGCGGCGGCGGCGACGCGTTGTGCCAGCTCGTCCGGATTGGCGATCGACGGGATGTCGACGATGAAGGTGTCGAAGTCGTCATGTTCGTGGTCGAAGGCGCCGTCATGATGGGATTTGCGGTTCTCGATATCGTCCTCGACCGCGAGACCGAGCCCGAGCAGCACCGAGGGGTCCACCTTGCCATGCGAGGTCGACACGATCTTCACGGCGCGGGCGGAGTGTTCGCCAATGATGGCGTTGGCGCGGGCCGAACCGGCGGCATCCATCAGGTCGCTCTTCGACAGGATGATCAGGTCAGCGCAGGCGATCTGGTCCTCGAACAGTTCCTCGACCGGGTCGTCATGGTCGAGGCTGTCATCACCGGCACGCTGCGCCTGCAGGGCGTCCATGTCGTTGGCGACGCGGCCTTCGGCCAGCGCTGGGCCATCGACCACGGCGATGACGCCGTCGACGGTCACGCGGCTCTTCACCGTTGGCCATTGAAAGGCCTGGACCAGCGGCTTGGGCAGGGCCAGGCCCGAGGTTTCGATCAGGATGTGGTCGACCTTCGGGTTGAGCGACAGGATCTGGTCGAGCGCCGGCACGAAATCGTCGGCCACGGTGCAGCAGATGCAGCCATTGGCCAGTTCGACGATGTTTTCCTCCGGGCAGGTGTCGATGCCGCAGCCCTTCAAGATCTCGCCGTCGATGCCGATGTCGCCGAACTCGTTGACGATGATGGCAATGCGCTTGCCGCCGGCGTTTTCCAGGAGATGGCGGACCAGCGTCGTCTTGCCGGCGCCGAGGAAGCCGGTGACGACAGTGCAGGGGACGCGGGTGACGGAAGCGCTCATGATCAATCCTTCAACAGGTCGAGGGGAGGAATGCGGGCCACGAGGCCGCGCTTGAGGGAATCGGGCCGGCCGCGCCACGGAATGAGGCCGTCCGTCGAAGTGGCGAAGAGTTTGGCGCCGGTGACGAGGTCGGTGCCGCTGGTCGCGGTCAGGTCGCCGAAGACGTAGCTCCAGCAGCCATCGCGCAGGATCGCGGCACTCAGGCGGCGCTTGCAATTGCCTAGGCACTCGACCGTGCGGATGCGGATGTTCTCATCCACTGCGGCCTGGCGCGTGTCTTCGGCCAAAAGTTCGCCGGCGCGGGGATGGGCATCCGAGCCGGTCTCGTCGCGGCACGAGGCGCAGACGATGACCGTGACGCCGGCCAAGGCTTCGCCGTCGGCGGACGCATTGTCCGCTGTGCCAGCCGAAAAACTGCCGTTCTGGTCCAAAAGCCGGGCTCCTTGCCCGGAAACCCGCCGGGCGATCGGATTCTTTTGTCGCAGACGGCAGGTCTCCTGGCTCGCGGGTCATCGCCTTGGGTGCCGCCTTCCCGGGAACGTCCCAGTGGCTTTCGGCCTTGGCTCTTCGCTTACAGTTGCGGGGACAGCCGCGGATTTGAGATCGAAATCCCGCACCGCATTCCCTCTTAGCCCCTGCCGTTGCGGGCAAGGGACCGTCTGGAGCGGATTTAGGCTCTTGGAGGCAGTGGTGTCAACGCGCGGCTACGACATGGCGATGTCGGCGAGCGCCGGACCCAGATCGCCGGCGGGCGTCACTTCGATGCGTTCAAGGCCAAGCCAGCCCTGCATCTGCTGCAGTTCCTCGAAGAGTTGCGCGGCGGTTTCAGGTGGCGCGCCGGGTTCGGCGTAGGCGGCGTGGACGCGCAGGACGCTGGCTGGCCGGTCTGCCTTGAGGTCGACACGCGCGACGATCCTATCGCCGAGGAGGAAGGGCAGGACGTAATAGCCGTATTGGCGCTTTTCGGCGGGCGTGTAGATCTCGATGCGGTAGTGGAAATCGAACAGCCGCTCCGAGCGCGAGCGCTCGAAGACGACCGGGTCGAACGGTGCCAGCAAGGCGCGGGCCCCGATTTTCCGGGGCAGGCGGGCGTCCTTATGGAGATAAGCCAGCTTGTCCCAGCCTTCGACACGCACTGGCACGAGCTCGCCCAACTCGACCAGTTCCTCCAGCCGGCCTTTCATGTCGGCCGGCGACAGCCGAAAATAGTCGCGCAAATCGCCTGATGTCGCCACGCCGTGGGCACGAGCCGAGATGCGCAGCAATTCGCGGTGCGCGTCCTCGGCCGCCGGCACCGGCAGATCGAGGATCGCCTGCGGCAGCACGCGCTCGGGCAAATCATAGAAGCGCTCGAAGCCGCGGCGGTGTGCCGTGGTGATGCGCCCGGCCCAGAACAGCCATTCGAAGGCATGCTTGGCATGGCTCCAGCCCCACCAGCCGCCCGAACCTTTCTGGCCTTCCAGCGCCGAAGCCGCGATCGGGCCGCGCGCGACGACCTCGCGGTAGATCTCTTCTATATAGGCGGCATGCTCGCGGCCCCATTTGGCCAGGCCCAGATACATCTCGTCGCCGTGCTCGGCGCGCTGCATGCGCCAACGCATCAGCGGGTAGGTCTCGACCGGCAGGAAGGACGCCTCGTGCGCCCAGTATTCGAAGACCATGCGCTTGCGCGTCACGGCGGCATTGTCGAGCAAGGCCAGGGGATAGGGGCCAAGGCGGGAATAAAGCGGCATATAATGCGCGCGCACCACCGCGCTGACGGAATCGATCTGCAGCAGGCCGGTGCGGGAGAGCACGCGGGCGAAGTGGCGGCGGTCGGGTGTGCCATTTGGGCGGGGATCGAGAAACCCCTGTGCGGCGAGCGCGATGCGCCGAGCCATCGCAAGCGAGATTTTTTCCTTCATGCAGGCATCACTCTGAGGTGCTTCGACTGTGGGTCTGACGGGTGATTCCGGTCCATGCTAGCAGGGTTTTGGCCGCAACCCTGTCAGGAGAGAAAAGTGGAGTAAAAATAGAAGGAAATCAAACAGGAGCGGATCGGACCAGTTTCTCCGGATATGCCGTCCAGGTCGGCGTTTTGAACAAGGTTTGACTTGCTTCGCTGGAAGTGCTGCGCTAACCCTCGCCGCGTTGCAGCATAGGCCCCTTAAAACGGTTCAGCGGTTAATCTGTCACGCTTCCGCAATAAGGTCCGGTGCTGTAATCAAAGTGGATTGGCGCCAACGGAAAGCCGCTGCATGAACGCACTTCTCAGTTCGTACCTGCCCATCGTCCTGTTCATCGGCGTGGCGCTGGTCGTCGGCCTGGCGCTGCTGGCCGCACCGTTCCTTGTGGCCTATCGCAATCCCGATCCCGAAAAGCTTTCCGCGTACGAGTGCGGTTTCAACTCGTTCGACGATGCCCGCATGAAATTCGACATCCGCTTCTACCTGGTGTCGATCCTGTTCATCATCTTCGATCTGGAAGTGGCCTTCCTGTTTCCCTGGGCCGTGTCCTTCTCGAAGATCGGCATGCTCGGCTTCTGGTCGATGATGGTGTTTTTGGCAGTGCTGACCATCGGCTTTGCCTATGAATGGAAAAAAGGAGCGCTGGAATGGGATTGAACGACAGTTCAGGCACCCTCGTCGCGCCGAAGCCGAAGGGCATCATCGATCCCAACACCGGCAGGCCGGTGGGGGAGGATGATCCCTTCTTCCTCGAAATCAACAATGAGCTCGCCGACAAGGGGTTCCTGGTCACCTCGACCGAGGCGCTGATCACCTGGGCGCGCAGCGGCTCGCTGATGTTCATGACCTTCGGTCTGGCATGCTGCGCCGTCGAGATGATCCACACCTCGATGCCGCGCTATGACTCGGAGCGCTTCGGTGTCGCGCCGCGCGCATCGCCGCGCCAGTCCGACATCATGATCGTCGCCGGCACGCTGACCAACAAGATGGCGCCGGCGCTGCGCAAGGTCTACGACCAGATGCCGGAGCCGCGCTACGTCATCTCGATGGGCTCCTGCGCCAATGGCGGCGGCTACTACCACTATTCCTACTCGGTGGTGCGCGGCTGCGACCGCATCGTGCCGGTCGACATCTATGTGCCCGGCTGCCCGCCGAGCGCCGAAGCTTTGCTCTACGGCATTCTTCTCCTGCAGAAGAAAATCCGCCGCACCGGCACGATCGAACGGTAAATCCATGGCCGCATCCCTTAGCGAACTGTCGACCTATCTCGGCGAAAGGCTGATTGGTCGCGTCAACGACGCTGATATCGCCTATGGCGAGCTCACCATGCATGTCGAGCCGCGCAACCTCATCGAAGTCGTGACCTTCCTGCGCGACGATCAGCGCTGCCAGTTCATCTCGATCATCGATGTCTGCGGTGCTGACTATCCGTCGCGGCCCAAGCGCTTCGACGTCGTCTATCACCTGCTTTCGCCGAAGCAGAATGTGCGCATCCGGCTCAAGGTGCAGGCCGACGAGGAGACGATGGTGCCGTCGATCACCGGTGTATTCCCGGGGGCCGACTGGTTCGAGCGCGAGACCTACGATCTCTATGGCGTGCTGTTCTCCGGCCATCCCGATCTGCGCCGCCTTTTGACCGACTACGGTTTCGAAGGCCATCCGCTGCGCAAGGATTTCCCGCTGACCGGTTTTGTCGAAGTGCGTTACGACGACGAAGCCAAGCGCGTCATCTACGAGCCGGTCGAGCTCAAGCAGGAATTCCGCAATTTCGATTTTCTCTCGCCATGGGAAGGGACGGATTACGTTCTGCCTGGCGATGAAAAAGCCAAGACGAATTGAGGCGCCACAATGGCTGAGACCTCCGTCCGCAATTTCAACATCAACTTCGGCCCGCAACACCCTGCGGCGCACGGCGTTTTGCGCCTCGTTCTGGAGCTCGACGGCGAAGTCGTCGATCGCGTCGATCCACATATCGGGCTGCTGCATCGCGGCACCGAAAAGCTGATCGAGGCAAAAACCTATCTGCAGGCTGTGCCTTATCTCGATCGGCTCGACTATTGCGCGCCGATGAACCAGGAGCATGCCTTCGCGCTCGCCGCCGAGCGCCTGCTTGGCATCGAAGTGCCGAAACGCGGCCAGTTGATCCGCGTGCTCTATTGCGAGATCGGCCGCATCATGTCGCACATCCTCAATGTGACGACGCAAGCCATGGACGTCGGAGCGCTGACGCCGCCGCTGTGGGGTTTCGTCGAGCGCGAAAAGCTGATGGTGTTTTATGAGCGCGCCTCCGGCTCGCGCATGCATGCAGCCTATTTCCGCCCCGGCGGCGTCCATCAGGATCTGCCGCGCCAGCTGGTCGAGGACATCGGCAAGTGGATCGACCCGTTCCTGAAGTCGATCGACGACCTCGATCGTCTGCTGACCGGCAATCGCATCTTCAAGCAGCGCAATGTCGATATCGGCATTGTTTCGCTGGCCGATGCCTGGGCCTGGGGCTTTTCGGGCGTCATGGTGCGTGGTTCTGGCGCGGCCTGGGACCTGCGCAAGTCGCAGCCCTATGAGTGCTATTCGGAAATGGATTTCGACATTCCGATCGGCAAGAACGGCGACTGCTACGACCGCTATCTCGTGCGCATGGAAGAAATGCGCCAGTCGGCCAGGATCATGCGCCAGTGCGTCGACCTGCTGCTTGGCAAGGAAAGCACCGGTCCGGTGTCGAACCTCGACGGCAAGGTGGTGCCGCCCAAGCGCGCGGCGATGAAGCGTTCGATGGAAGCGCTGATCCACCACTTCAAGCTTTACACCGAGGGTTATCGCGTGCCGGCCGGCGAGGTCTACGCGGCCGTCGAGGCGCCGAAGGGCGAGTTCGGCGTCTATCTGGTCTCCGACGGCACCAATAAGCCCTACCGCTGCAAGCTGCGCGCGCCCGGTTTCGCGCATCTGCAAGCCATGGATTTCCTGTGCCGCGGCCACCTGCTGGCCGACGTCACCGCCGTCCTCGGCTCCCTCGACATCGTGTTTGGTGAGGTCGATCGCTAAATGTCAGTCCGCCGTCTCGCAGAAGCCAGCGTCCAGCCAGTATCCTTCGCCTTCAACCGGGCGAACGCGGCAGCGGCGAAGCAATGGATCAAGAAGTACCCGAAGGGCCGCGAGCAGTCGGCGATCATTCCGCTGCTGATGCTGGCGCAGGAACAGGAAGGCTGGGTCACCAAGGCAGCGATCGAGACGATTTCGGACATGCTCGGCATGCCGCGCATCCGTGGGCTCGAGGTCGCGACCTTCTACACGCAGTACCAGCTCAATCCCGTCGGCACCCGCGCGCACATCCAGGTCTGCGGCACCACGCCCTGCATGCTGCGCGGCTCGGAAGCACTGATGGATGTCTGCCGCTCGAAAATCCATCACGACCAGTTCCACACCAATGACAAGGGCACCTTGTCGTGGGAAGAGGTCGAGTGTCTTGGCGCCTGCGTCAACGCGCCGATGGTGATGATTTTCAAGGACACGTTCGAGGATTTGACACCGGAGCGGCTGGCTGAAATCATCGACCTCTATGATGCGGGCAAGGGCGCCTCGGTGGCGCCGGGACCGCAGAATGGCCGCACCGGCTCGGAGCCGGCTTCCGGCCTGACGACGCTGAAAAGCGAAAAGGCGATCCTCAAGTCGACCCGCGATCGGGAGGCCAGGGAGGCCGCAAAGGCCGCCAAGGCGGCACCCGACGCGATCATCGCCGCGCCCGTTCCGACACCTGCTCCTGTCGCACCGTCCAATGCCAGCAAGCCGAAGACCGACGCGCCTGAAACCAGCCCGGCCTTGAAGACACCGTCAAAGACCAAGGTGGCGCCGGCGGCTGAGAAGGCGGCTAGCGTTTCGGCGCCGCTGCATTCGGCCGCCAATGCCAACAAGGCAGCGCCGGAAGTCGAGAAGGTCTCCAAACAGCGCAATGGGCCGAAGGCCAATGCCGAGCCGGCTGCTGCCTTCAAGGCGCTGGAAGCCAAGGCGCCGGCGGCAAAGCCGGCAAAAACGTCGCTGGAGGACAAGAACCGTCCGGCCGGTATCGATAGGCCGGCCGCGGTCGACGATCTCAAGCTGATCTCCGGCGTCGGCCCGAAGATCGAGGGCGTCCTGCATACGCTGGGCATCTTCACCTTCGCGCAGGTCGCTTCCTGGAAGAAGGCCGAGCGCGACTGGGTCGACGGCTATCTCTCCTTCCACGGCCGCATCGAGCGCGACGACTGGGTCAAGCAGGCCAAGGCGCTCGCCAAGGGCGGCGTCGCCGAATACATCCGCGTCTTCGGCAAGAAGCCGGTCTGAGGGACGAAAAATGCTTCAGGATAAAGACCGCATCTTCACCAACATCTACGGCCTCTTCGACAAGTCGCTGGCCGGCGCCATGGCTCGCGGCGCCTGGGACAACACGCCCGGCATCGTCGCCAAGGGGCGCGAGTGGATCGTCAACGAGATGAAGGCGTCCGGCCTGCGCGGCCGTGGCGGCGCAGGCTTCCCGACGGGCCTCAAATGGTCGTTCATGCCCAAGCAGAGCGACGGCCGGCCAAGCTACCTCGTCATCAATGCCGACGAATCCGAGCCTGGCACCTGCAAGGACCGCGACATCCTGCGCAACGACCCGCACACGCTGGTCGAGGGCGCGCTGCTCGCCGGCTTCGCCATGGGCGCGATTGCCGCCTACATCTATGTGCGCGGCGAATTCATCCGCGAGCGCGAGGCGCTGCAGCGTGCCATCGACGAGGCCTATGAGGCCAAGCTGATCGGCAAGGGCAACACGTCAGGCTACGATTTCGACGTCTACATGCATCACGGCGCCGGCGCCTATATCTGCGGCGAGGAGACGGCGCTGCTCGAAAGCCTGGAAGGCAAGAAGGGCCAGCCCAGGCTGAAGCCGCCATTCCCGGCCAATGTCGGCCTCTATGGCTGCCCGACCACCGTCAACAATGTCGAGTCGATCGCAGTGGCGCCAACCATCCTGCGCCGGGGCGCGGCCTGGTTCTCGTCCTTCGGCCGGCCCAACAATGTCGGCACCAAGCTGTTCTGCGTCTCCGGCCACGTCAACAATCCGTGCACCGTCGAAGAGGCGATGTCGATCCCGTTCCGCGAGCTGATCGAGACGCATTGCGGCGGCATTCGCGGCGGCTGGGACAATCTGCTGGCGGTCATTCCCGGCGGTGCCTCGGTGCCGCTGGTGCCGGCCGAGCAGATCATCGACACGCCGATGGATTTCGACGCGCTGCGCGACCTCAAATCCGGCCTCGGCACCGCGGCCGTCATCGTCATGGACAAGTCGACCGATGTCGTGAAGGCGATCGCGCGGCTGTCCTACTTCTACAAGCATGAGAGCTGCGGCCAGTGCACGCCGTGCCGCGAAGGCACCGGATGGATGTGGCGGGTGATGGAACGGCTGGTGCGCGGCGAGGCGCAGAAGCGCGAGATCGACATGCTGCTCGACGTCACCAAGCAGGTCGAGGGCCACACGATCTGCGCGCTGGGCGATGCGGCGGCATGGCCGATCCAGGGCCTGATGCGGCATTTCCGCGGCGAGGTGGAGCGGCGCATCGACGAGTTTTCGCGCAACGCGCATCGGGCCGAACCGGTGATGGTGGCGGCGGAATAAAGGAATTGTGAGTGCGGGTGAAAGCCCGAAGCGAAAATAACGGGGCGGGCGAACGAAGAAACGACCGGGAGAATTCTATGGCGCCGTATTCGACACCCTATCCATTGATGCCCAATTTGGACCAGATCGAAAAGATGAACCAGGACCTGACCAGGATGATGCCGAAGGAGATGGCCAGCGCCATCAACCTTTTCGTGCACCCTGTCGCGGGCGCGGCGGCGATGTCGGCGCTCGGCATCGGGTTCGCTAATCACGCCTTCGGCGTCTGGCTGGGGGCACTCACAGGAGCCGCCGAGGCATCACAGCGCCTGATGCAGCCGCTGATCGAGGATTTCGAGGCTCGCGTCGAACAATTCGAGGACGCGAACTCGTCGTCCATCAAGGCGCGGGCGACGGCCAAGACCATGATTGCCGAGGCGCAGTCCTTCGCGCAGGAGGTCACCGATATCGCCGCCAAGGAAGCCGCCACCACGGCACCGGCGGTGAATGCGGCTCCGGCAGCCGGCGAGGCCGCCGATGTGCTGCTGCCCGAGGATTTCAGGCAGCCCAAGGCTATGGACAAGCCGGCGAAACCGTCCGACCTCAAGGCGATTTCGGGCATCGGCCCGAAGCTGGAAAAGGTGCTGAACGGGCTTGGCATCTGGACCTATGCCCAGATCGCCGCCTGGTCGCCGCAGGAGATCGCCTGGGTCGACGATTATCTGTCGTTCAACGGCCGCATCGGCCGTGACGACTGGACTGCCCAGGCGGCTGTGCTGGCCGCGAAGAAGTGAATGAAATGCCGGGTGCCGCGTCTGTCGCGCCCGGGAAATGAGATTGCGGGAAATCCGCAGGGGTTTGAAGCGAATGGCAAAGCTCAAGGTCGACGGGAAAGAGATCACTGTACCCGACCACTACACGCTGCTGCAGGCGGCGGAAGACGCGGGCGCGGAAGTGCCGCGCTTCTGCTTCCATGAGCGGCTGTCGATCGCCGGCAATTGCCGCATGTGCCTGATCGAGGTGAAGGGCGGGCCGCCCAAGCCGCAGGCCTCCTGCGCCATGGGCGTGCGCGATTTGCGCCCCGGCCCCAATGGCGAGCCGCCGGAAATCTTCACCAACACGCCGATGGTCAAGAAGGCCCGGGAAGGCGTGATGGAGTTCCTGCTGATCAACCATCCGCTGGATTGCCCGATCTGCGACCAGGGCGGCGAGTGCGACCTGCAGGACCAGGCGATGGCCTTCGGCGTCGATTCCTCGCGCTATCACGAGAACAAGCGGGCGGTCGAAGACAAGTATATCGGCCCGCTGGTCAAGACGGTGATGAACCGCTGCATCCATTGCACGCGCTGCGTCCGCTTCACCACGGAAGTCGCCGGCATTTCCGAACTCGGCCTGATCGGCCGTGGCGAGGATGCGGAGATCACCACCTATCTCGAACAGGCGATGACCTCGGAATTGCAGGGCAATGTCATCGATCTCTGCCCAGTCGGCGCGCTGACCTCCAAACCCTTCGCCTTCCAGGCGCGGCCGTGGGAACTGACCAAGACCGAATCCATCGACGTCATGGACGCCGTCGGCTCGGCGATCCGCATCGACAGCCGTGGCCGCGAAGTGATGCGCATCCTGCCGCGCGTCAACGAGCAGGTGAACGAGGAGTGGATTTCCGACAAGACCCGCTTCATCTGGGACGGGTTGCGCACGCAGCGCCTCGACCGTCCCTATGTGCGCAAGGACGGCAGGCTGGTTGCGGCAAGCTGGGCCGAAGCGTTCGCGACAATCAAGGACGCGGTGTCGAAGACGACGCCAGAGAAGATCGGTGCCATTGCCGGAGATCTCGCGGCTGTCGAGGAAATCTATGCGCTCAAGTTGCTGATGGCTTCGCTCGGCTCCAAGAATGTCGATTGCCGCCAGGATGGCGCCGCACTCGATCCGGAGCTTGGACGCGCCAGCTACATCTTCAACCCGACCATCGAAGGTATCGAGCAGGCCGACGCGGTGCTGATCATTGGCGCCAATCCGCGTTTCGAAGCCTCGGTGCTCAACGCCCGCATCCGTAAGCGCTGGCGGGTCGGCAACCTGCCGGTCGGCGTCATCGGCGATGTCGGCGACACGCGCTACGAATATGAATTGCTCGGCGCCGGGCCGGATTCGCTCAAGGATCTGGCCGACGGCAACGGCAAGTTCTTCCAGACGCTGAAGAAGGCGACGCATCCGCTGATCATCGTCGGCCAGGGCGCGCTGGCGCGCGCCGACGGCGCGGCCGTGCTCGGCCAGGCGGCGAAGCTCGCCACTGCCGTGAATGCCGCCCGCGCCGACTGGAACGGCTTTGCCGTGCTGCACAATGCGGCGGCCAGGGTCGGCGGCCTCGATCTCGGTTTCGTGCCGGGCGAGGGCGGCAAGGATGTCGCCGGCATGCTGGGCGAAACGGACGTGCTGTTCCTGCTCGGCGCCGACGAGATCGACATGGGCAAGACCGGCGGTGCCTTCGTCGTCTACATCGGCACGCATGGCGACCACGGCGCGCATCGCGCCAATGTCATCCTGCCGGCAGCTGCCTACACGGAAAAGTCGGGCACCTACGTCAACACCGAAGGGCGCGTGCAGCAGACCAACCGCGCCGGCTTCGCCCCGGGCGACGCGCGCGAGGACTGGGCGATTCTGCGGGCCCTGTCCGACGTGCTGGGCAAGAAACTGCCATTCGATTCGCTGCCGCAACTGCGCGCCAAACTCTATGGCGAGTACCCGCATCTGGCCCGCATCGATCAGGTCGCGGCCGGCAATGCCGAGGACATCGCCGGCGTGGCGAAGCTCGGTGGGCGGCTGAACAAAGGCACCTTCACCTCCCCGGTCAAGGATTTCTATCTGACCAACCCGATCGCGCGGGCATCGGCCGTGATGGCGGAATGCTCGGCACTGGCCAAGAGCGGCTTCAAGCAGGCGGCGGAATAAGCATGGACACCTTCTTCTCCTTCTACGTGCTGCCGGCGCTGCTGATCCTTCTGAAGTCGGTCGTGCTGATCGTGGTGCTGCTGATCTTCGTGGCCTACATCCTCTACGCCGACCGCAAGATCTGGGCGGCGGTGCAGTTGCGCCGTGGCCCGAACGTTGTCGGCCCCTGGGGTACGCTGCAGGCCTTCGCCGATCTGTTGAAATTCGTCTTCAAGGAACCGGTCATCCCGTCCGGCGCCAACAAGGGCGTGTTCCTTCTGGCGCCGCTGGTGTCGGCGGTGCTGGCGATTTCGGCCTGGGCGGTCATTCCGGTCAACCAAGGCTGGGCGATCGCCAACGTCAATGTCGGCATCCTCTATGTCTTCGCCATCTCCTCGCTTGAGGTCTATGGCGTGATCATGGGCGGCTGGGCATCGAACTCGAAATATCCGTTCCTCGGCGCGCTGCGTTCGGCCGCGCAAATGGTGTCCTACGAAGTCTCGATCGGCTTCGTCATCGTCACCGTGCTGCTCACCGCCGGCTCGCTCAATTTGTCCGACATTGTGCTGTCGCAGCATGATGGAATCGGCACCAGGCTTGGCTTGCCCAACACCTTCCTCGACTGGAACTGGCTGGCGCTGTTTCCGATGTTCATCATCTTCTTCATCTCGGCCCTGGCCGAGACGAACCGGCCGCCCTTCGACCTGGTCGAAGCCGAATCGGAACTGGTCGCCGGCCATATGGTCGAATATTCGTCGACGCCGTTCCTGTTGTTCTTCCTCGGCGAGTATGTCGCCATCGTCCTGATGTGCGCGCTGGCCACCATCCTGTTCCTTGGCGGCTGGCTGCCGCCCTTCGACTTCGTGCCCTTCACCTGGGTGCCCGGCGTCATCTGGTTCGTGCTGAAGGTCTGCTTCGTGTTCTTCGGCATTTCGATGGTGAAGGCCTTCGTGCCGCGCTACCGCTACGACCAGCTGATGCGGCTGGGCTGGAAGGTGTTCCTGCCGATCTCGCTGTTCATGGTGGTCGCCACTGCAGCGTTCCTCAAGATCACGGGGTTTGCGTGATGTCCGCTTTGTCCCAGGCCGCAAAATCGCTGCTTCTGCAGGATTTCGTCAGCGCGTTCTTCCTGTCGATGCGCCAGTTCTTCGCGCCGAAGGAGACGATCAACTACCCGCACGAGAAGGGGCCGGTCAGCCCGCGCTTCCGGGGCGAGCACGCGCTGCGCCGCTACCCCAATGGCGAGGAACGCTGCATCGCCTGCAAACTGTGCGAGGCGATCTGCCCGGCGCAAGCCATCACCATCGAGGCCGGCCCGCGCCGCAATGACGGCACGCGCCGTACGGTGCGTTACGACATCGACATGGTGAAGTGCATCTATTGCGGCTTCTGCCAGGAAGCCTGCCCGGTCGATGCCATCGTCGAGGGGCCGAATTTCGAGTTCGCGACGGAAACGCGCGAGGAGCTCTATTACGACAAGGACAAGCTGCTGGCGAATGGCGACCGGTGGGAGCGTGAGCTGGCGCGCAACATCTCGTTGGATGCGCCGTACCGCTGATATTTGACGCATGGACGAGGCGAGGGGCCTCGTCTAAGGAACACGCAACTTGACGACCGGAGGCGGTCGCAGAAATCAAACAGGACGAGCGTCCTGTTTGAACAGGAACCCGGGGGAACCCCAATGCTGAGTGGACTAGAGGCGGCCTTTTTCTACCTCTTCGCCTTTGTCGCCGTGGCGTCGGCGTTCATGGTCATTTCATCGCGCAACCCCGTGCATTCGGTGCTGTTCCTGATCCTGACCTTCTTCAACGCCGCGGGCCTATTCATGCTGACCGGCGCCGAGTTCCTGGCGATGATCCTGCTCGTCGTCTATGTCGGCGCGGTCATGGTTCTGTTCCTGTTCGTCGTCATGATGCTCGACGTCGACTTCGCCGAAATGAAAGAGGGTGCGCTGCAATACGCGCCGATCGGCGCGCTGGTCGGGCTGATCCTGGCGGCGGAGCTGATCATCGTGCTGGGCGGCTACACATTCGCGCCGAAGCTGGCCGCGACGGTGTCGAAGCCCATCCCCGATCTCGCCACGCGCTCCAACACGGCCGCGCTCGGCGACATCCTCTATACCGACTACCTCTACTACTTCCAGATTTCGGGCCTCATCCTGCTGGTTGCCATGATCGGCGCCATCGTGCTGACGTTGCGCCACAAGGAAGGGGTCAAGCGGCAGTCGATCGCAGCCCAGGTCGGCCGCACGCCGGCCACCGGCATGGAAATCCGCAAGGTCAAGTCGGGCGAAGGAGTCTGAGATGGTCGTGGGCATCGCACATTATCTGACCGTATCGGCTGTTCTGTTCACGCTCGGCGTGTTCGGCATTTTCCTGAACCGCAAGAACGTCATCGTCATCCTGATGTCGGTCGAGTTGATCCTGCTTGCGGTCAACATCAACTTCGTCGCCTTTTCGGCGGCGCTCGGCGATCTGGTCGGCCAGGTGTTCGCGCTGTTCGTGCTGACGGTCGCGGCGGCTGAAGCCGCAATCGGACTTGCCATTCTCGTCGTCTTCTTCCGCAACCGCGGCTCGATCGCGGTCGAAGACGTGAACATGATGAAGGGTTGACGGAACCACCATGTATCAGGCCATCGTCTTCCTTCCCCTGCTCGGCTTCCTGATCGTCGGCCTGTTCGGCACGTCGCTCGGCGCCAAGGCGTCCGAATACATCACCTCCGGTTTCCTGGTGATTTCGGCTGTGCTGTCGTGGGTCGCCTTTTTCAGCGTCGGCTTCGGCCATGGCGAGGTGTTCACCGTGCCGGTGCTGCACTGGATCCAGTCCGGCGGGCTGGACGCCTCCTGGGCGCTGCGCATCGACACGCTGACGGTGGTGATGCTGGTGGTGGTCAACACCGTGTCGGCGCTGGTCCATATCTATTCGATCGGCTACATGCACCACGATCCGAACCGGCCGCGCTTCTTCGCCTACCTGTCGCTGTTCACCTTCGCGATGCTGATGCTGGTGACGGCCGATAACCTCGTGCAGATGTTCTTCGGCTGGGAAGGCGTGGGTCTCGCCTCCTACCTGCTGATCGGTTTCTGGTACAAGAAGCCGTCGGCCAATGCCGCGGCCATCAAGGCCTTCGTCGTCAACCGCGTCGGCGATTTCGGCTTCGCGCTCGGCATTTTCGGCGTGTTCGTGCTGTTCGGGTCGGTCAATCTCGGCACCATCTTCGCCAATGCGGCGACGTTCGCTCCGGCCGAAGGCGCGCCGCAAGGTGCTGCCGTGCTGACCTTCCTTGGCCATGCGCTGGACAAGCAGGCGGCCATGACCGTCGTCTGCCTGCTCCTGTTCATGGGCGCCATGGGCAAGTCGGCGCAGGTGCCGCTGCACACCTGGCTGCCGGACGCCATGGAAGGCCCGACGCCGGTCTCCGCACTCATCCACGCCGCTACCATGGTGACGGCGGGCGTGTTCATGCTGGCGCGGCTGTCACCGCTGTTCGAACTGTCGCATTCGGCGCTGACCGTGGTGACCTTCATCGGCGCCTTCACCGCCTTCTTCGCGGCGACCGTCGGTCTGGTCCAGAACGACATCAAGCGCGTCATCGCCTATTCGACGTGCTCGCAGCTCGGCTACATGTTCGTGGCGCTCGGCGTCGGCGCCTATGGCGCGGCGATCTTCCATCTGTTCACGCATGCCTTCTTCAAGGCGCTGCTGTTCCTCGGTTCCGGCTCGGTCATCCATGCCGTCTCCGACGAGCAGGACATGCGCAAGATGGGCGGTCTGAGGTCGCTGATCCCGACCACCTACTGGATGATGGTGATCGGCACGCTGGCCTTGACCGGCGTCGGCATTCCTGTGACCGTCATCGGCACCGCCGGCTTCTTCTCCAAGGACGCCATCATCGAAAGCGCCTTTGCCGGCCACAATTCGGTTGCCGGCCTCGCCTTTGTGCTGCTGGTCATCGCCGCCTGCTTCACCTCCTTCTACTCCTGGCGGCTGATCTTCATGACCTTCCACGGCGAGCCCAGGGCGAGCCATGAGGTGATGCATCATGTGCATGAATCGCCGCCGGTGATGCTGGTGCCGCTGTTCGTGCTGGCCGCCGGCGCGCTGTTTGCCGGCATCATTTTCCACAATTCCTTCATCGGCGAAGGCTATGCCGAGTTCTGGAAGGCGTCGCTGTTCACGCTGCCGGACAATCACATCCTGCACGAAATCCACGAACTGCCGCTGTGGGTCGAACTGGCGCCCTTCATCGCCATGCTGATCGGCTTCGCGGTGGCCTGGAAGTTCTACATCCGCTCACCGGAATTGCCCCGGAGCGTCGCCGCCAACCATCGCTTGCTCTACGCCTTCCTGCTCAACAAGTGGTATTTCGACGAACTCTACGACTTCCTGTTCGTGCGGCCCGCCAAGCGCCTTGGCCATTTCCTGTGGAAGACCGGTGACGGCACCGTCATCGACGGGCTTGGGCCGGATGGCATTTCGGCGCGCGTCGTCGATGTCACCAACCGCGTCGTCAAGCTGCAAACCGGCTACCTCTACCACTATGCCTTCGCCATGCTGATCGGCGTTGCCGCACTCGTCACCTGGATGATGCTCTGATGACCGCCTGGCCAATCCTCTCGCTGGTCACCTTCCTGCCGCTGGTTGGTGTGCTGCTTATCCTGTTCATCCGGGATGATAGCGAAAACGCGCGCCGCAACATTCGCGCCATCGCGCTGTTGACGACGACATTTACCTTCATCATCTCGGTGTTCATCTGGACCGGCTTCGACAATTCGCAGTCCGGCTTCCAGTTCGTCGAAAAGGCCGCCTGGCTCGACTCCGGCATTTCCTACCACATGGGTGTCGACGGCATTTCCATGCTGTTCGTCATCCTGACGACGTTCCTGATGCCGCTCTGTATCCTGGCCTCGTGGGAAGCGATCGAGAAGCGCGTCAAGGCCTACATGATCGCCTTCCTGCTGCTCGAAACGCTGATGATCGGCGTGTTCTGCGCGCTGGATATCGTGCTGTTCTACGTTTTCTTCGAAGCCGGCCTGATCCCGATGTTCATCATCATCGGTGTCTGGGGCGGCAAGCGGCGCGTCTACGCGTCGTTCAAGTTCTTCCTTTATACGCTTGCCGGCTCGGTGCTGATGCTGCTCGCCATTATGGCGATGTTCTATCAGTCGGGCACGACCGACATTCCAACGCTTCTGACGCACAGCTTCCCGGCCAACATGCAGACCTGGCTATGGCTCGCCTTCTTTGCCTCCTTCGCGGTGAAGATGCCGATGTGGCCGGTGCACACCTGGCTGCCCGACGCGCACGTCGAGGCGCCGACGGCGGGCTCGGTGATCCTGGCCGCAATTCTGCTTAAGATGGGTGGGTACGGCTTCCTGCGCTTCTCGCTGCCGATGTTCCCGCTGGCGTCGGAAATGTTCGCGCCGCTGGTGTTCACGCTGTCGGTCGTCGCCATCATCTACACCTCGCTGGTGGCGCTGATGCAGGACGACATGAAGAAGCTGATCGCCTATTCGTCCGTCGCCCATATGGGTTTCGTCACCATGGGCATCTTCGCCATGAACCAGGAAGGCGTGCAGGGCGCCATCTTCCAGATGCTCAGCCACGGCCTCGTTTCCGGCGCGCTGTTCCTGTGCGTCGGCGTCATCTATGACCGCATGCACACGCGTGAGATCGCCGCCTATGGCGGCCTGGTCAACAACATGCCGAAATACGCCACCGTGTTCATGGTCTTCACCATGGCCAATGTCGGCCTGCCCGGCACCAGTGGCTTCGTCGGCGAGTTCCTGACCATGCTCGGCGTGTTCCGGGTCAACACCTGGGTGGCGTTCTTCGCCGCCACCGGCGTCATCCTGTCGGCGGCCTACGCGCTCTGGCTCTACCGCCGGGTGATCTTCGGCGCGCTGACCAAGGACAGCCTGAAGGGGCTGCTCGACCTGTCGCTGCGCGAGAAGGTGATCATCTACCCGCTGGTCGCGCTGGTCATCTTCTTCGGCGTCTATCCCGCTCCCGTCTTCGATGCGACGGCCCAATCGGTCAAGTCGCTCGTCACCAATGTCACCGCATCCATCGGCGCCGCGCAAACCGCGGCGGCGAACTGACCAGGGGTTTTGCGAACCATGACGCCGGACCTTCTCTCCAGCCTGTCGCTCTCGACGCCCGAGCTGATCCTTGCCATCGGCGCGCTCGCGCTGCTGATGGTCGGCGCCTATTCGCGCGCCAACACCGCCAATACGGTGACCGGCCTTGCCGTCGCCGTGCTGGTGGTCGCCGGCGTCTGGCTGATCTTTTCCACGGGGCAGGGCAGCGCCTATGGCAATGCCTTCATCCAGGATCCCTTCTCCCGCTTCATGAAGGTGCTGGCGCTGGTCGGCTCGGCGGTGACGCTCGTCATGTCGATGCGCTTTGCCAAGGCGGAGCGTTTCGACAAGTTCGAATATCCGGTGCTGATCCTGCTGTGCACGCTCGGCATGATGCTGATGATCTCGGCCAACGGCATGATCGGGCTCTATCTCGGCCTCGAACTGCAGTCGCTGGCGATCTACGTGCTGGCGGCGATCAACCGCGACAATCTGCGTTCGACCGAGGCGGGCCTGAAGTATTTCGTCCTTGGCGCGCTGTCGTCGGGCATGCTGCTCTACGGCATCAGCCTGGTCTACGGCTACACCGGCAACACCGGTTTCCAGGAAATCGCCTCGGCGCTCGGCAGTGGCCAGCGCCAGCTCGGTCTCGTTTTCGGTCTGGTCTTCGTGCTTGCCGGCCTTGCCTTCAAGATCTCGGCGGTGCCGTTCCATATGTGGACGCCCGACGTCTATGAAGGCGCACCGACGCCCGTGACCGCCTTCCTGGCGGCAGCCCCCAAGATGGCGGCAATGGCATTGATCGTGCGCGTCACCATGGGCGCTTTCAAGCCGATCGCCGCCGACTGGCAGCAGATCATCGTCTTCATCTCGATCGCCTCGATGGCGCTCGGCGCCTTCGCCGCCATCGGCCAGAGCAACATCAAGCGGCTGATGGCCTATTCCTCGATCGGCCATATGGGCTACGCGCTGGTCGGCCTTGCCGCCAACAGCCAGGCCGGCGTGCGTGGCGTCGCCATCTACATGCTGATCTATCTGGTGATGACGCTGGGCACCTTCGCCTTCATCCTCGCCATGCGGCGCAAGGAAGGCAATGTCGAACAGATCAGCGACCTGGCCGGGCTGTCTTCGACCAACCCGATCATGGCGACGATCCTCACCATCCTGATGTTCTCGCTGGCCGGCATTCCGCCGCTCGCCGGCTTCTGGGGGAAGTGGTATGTCTTCCTCGCCGCCATCAACGCCAACCTCTACGCGCTGGCGATCATCGGCGTGCTGGCCTCGGTGGTGGGCGCCTATTACTATCTGCGCATCATCAAGATCATGTGGTTCGACGAACCGGTCGGCGGCTTCGTGCCGATGGCCAGCGAATTGCGTGTCGTGCTCGGCGTCTGCGGCGCCTTCGTGCTGTTCTATGTGCTGATCGGCGGACCGATCGGCACCTATGCCGAAGCCGCCGCCAAGACATTTTTCTGACGGGATGGCATTTCGGCTGGCCCCAACCTCGTTGTCGGAAGGGTTCCGGCTCGAGGCCCATGACAGCGTCGGCTCCACCAACACGGTGGCGCTGGACCACGCAAGGGCAGGCGACCCGGGCAGGCTGTGGGTCGTTTCCAAGAAGCAGGAAAGCGGGCGTGGCCGGCGCGGCCGCGCCTGGGTGTCGCCTGAAGGCAATCTCGCGGCGACCCTGCTCGTCATCACCGGTGGTGAACTGCGCCTCGCCGCGACGCTGGGTTTCGTCGCCGGCCTGTCGCTTGCCGACGCACTCGACGCCGTGGTGCCGAAAGGCCGCGTCGCCGTCGGGCTTGATGGCGCGAGCCAGGGACAAAACCGTTTCGAGCTGAAATGGCCGAACGATGTGCTTGCCTCGGGCGCGAAGCTCGCCGGCATCCTGCTGGAGTCGGCGATACTGGAGGGTGGCCGCTTTGCGGTGGCGGTCGGCATCGGCGTCAATGTGGTGGCGCACCCTAAGGATTTGCCTTATCCCGCGACATCGCTGCAGGCTCTGGGCGCGACATGCGATGCCGAGACGCTGTTCCTGGCGCTGTCCGATGCCTGGAGCGAGAATGCCCGTCTGTGGGATGAAGGCCGCGGCCTCTCTGCCGTCAGGCGGCGCTGGCTGGCGCGCGCGGCGGGACTTGGCGGCGAGGTTGCCGTCAGAATTGACGGTAATGTGGTGCGTGGGGTGTTCGAGACCATTGACGAGGACTGCCGTTTCGTGATCCGCGACGATGAGGGGACTGTCCTGACGATCGCGGCCGGCGACGTGCATTTCGGCGCAGTGGCGTCCGCTCGGGTATAATGGGCTGGCCTGAGGGCCAGGAAGGGAAAAATCATGGCGAAAGCGGAAAACGCCGAACTCGTCTTCGTGCCGCTCGGCGGCGTCGGCGAGATCGGCATGAACTTCGCCCTCTACGGCTACGGCCCGCCGAGTGCGCGCGAATGGATCGTCATCGATGTCGGCGTCACCTTTCCCGACGCGGCGCATCCGGGCGTCGACCTGATCCTGCCCGACACGCGCTTCATCGAGGAAAACCTCGCCAATCTGCGTGGCATCATCATCACCCACGCGCATGAAGACCATTACGGCGCGCTGCTCGACACCTGGCCGAAGCTGAAGGCGCCGGTATGGATGACGCCGTTCAGTGCCGGGCTGCTGGAAGCCAAGCGGCAGGGCGAGCAGGGGGCACCGAAGATTCCGCTTACGATCTATCGGGCCGGCGAGAAATTCACCGTCGGTCCGTTCGAGATCGAAGCCATTCCGGTGGCGCACTCGATCCCCGAGCCGATGTCGCTGGCCATCACCACGCCGGCCGGCACCGTCATCCACACCGGCGACTGGAAGATCGATCCTGAACCGACGATCGGGCCGAAGACCGACGAGGCGCGGTTTCGTGCCTATGGCGACAAGGGCGTGCTGGCGCTGATCTGCGATTCGACCAATGCGCTGCGGGAAGGGGAATCACCGTCGGAAGTGGCGGTTGGCGAGGGGCTCAAGGGCGTCATCCAGAGTGCCGTCGGCCGGGTCGCCGTGACAACCTTCTCCTCCAACGTCGGGCGTATCGTCTCCATTGCCAAGGCGGCGCGCGATGCCGGCCGCCAGTGCCTGGTGCTCGGCCGCTCGCTGAAGCGCGTCATCGATGTCGCCGACGAGCTCGGCTATATGGACGGCCTGCCGGAGTTCATTGCGGAGGAGGATTTCGGCTTCATCCCGCGCGAAAACCTGGTCATCATCTGCACCGGCAGCCAGGGCGAGCCGCTGGCGGCGCTGGCGAAACTGTCGCGCGACGAGATGAAATCGGTGTCGCTGACGGCGGGCGACACGGTGGTGTTTTCCTCACGCACCATTCCCGGCAACGAGAAGGCGATCCTCGAGATCAAGAACCGCCTCATCGATCTCGGCATCAAGATCATCGAGGACGGCGACGCGCTGGTACATGTCTCCGGCCATCCCCGGCGCAGCGAGTTGCGCAAGATGTATGAATGGGTGCGCCCGCAGATCGGCGTTCCCGTGCATGGCGAGGCGGCGCATCTGGTGGCCCAGGGATCGCTGATGTCGACATCCGGCATCGGCCAGGTGGCGCAGGTGCGCGACGGCGACATGCTGCGGCTTGCTCCCGGCCCCGCCACCATCATCGACCAGGTGCCGTTCGGCCGCATCTACAAGGACGGCAATCTGATCGGCACCGACCAGGCGATGGGCATTCGCGACCGGCGCAAACTGTCCTTTGCCGGCCATGTCGCGGTCAATGTCGTGCTCGACGACAAATACGAACTGGCCGGTGATCCCGATCTGGTCGCCATCGGCGTCGCCGAGGCCGACGCCAGCGGCGAGACGCTGGAGGATCTGATGATCGATGCGGCCGTCGGTGCGGTCGATTCGATTCCCCGCCAGCGGCGCAAAGACCTCGACCTGGTTCAGGAAGCGGTGCGGCGCGCGGTGCGCGGCGCTGCCAACGAAGCCTGGGGCAAGAAGCCACTGGTTACGGTTTTCGTCACCAGGTGAGGGGCGGCAGCGGTTCGCTACCCGTTCAGCTGATAGCTGACCGGAAGCCAGCGAAAAGAACCGTTCACCGATTCGATGTAGCCCAGGCCTGGAAACGGCATGTGATGGCCGGCAACCAGCAGGCGCTGGTCCGCCGCCATCTTCAGCAAACGCTTGCGCGTCTCAATCGCCCGTTCCTTGTCATCATCGAAATCCGCATGCCACTCCGGATGCTGGATGGACACGACATAGTGCAGGAACGCATCCGACCAGATCAGCAATCGCTGGCCGCCGCTTTCGACGAGAAATGCCAGCAGGCCGGGGGAATGGCCTGACGCGTCGATGGCGGTAATGCCCGGCAGCACCTCATCTCCAGGCGCTATGAACGTTGCCCGGTCAGCCAGCCCGGTGCAAATCTGCCGGAACAGATCACGGTTGGCCAACCTGGCCGCGCGCACCGCTGTTGCCTCGGTCCAGAAAGCGAATTCAGCCTTGCCGAACACATAGCGTGCCCGGCCGAAAACGGGTTTGCCGTTGCTGATAAGCCCACCGATGTGGTCCGGGTGGCCGTGGGTGATGACCACCACATCGATATCATCAGGCCCGAGCCCAAGGTCCTGCAAGCAGTCCAGGAGTGAACTGCCCTCATCGCCGCATCCGGTATCGAACAGAATCCTTTCGAATCCGGTGTCGATCAGCGTCGGGATGAAACAATGCTCGAATCGATCCCGGTCGATGAAGTTCGAGACCGCGAGTTGATGCACCGCGGTTGGCGGCTGTCCGGCCGCGAAAGCTGCCGCGAGGTTGTCTCTGATGTCGACAGCGTCGAGCAAGGCAGCAATCTTGAATGAGCCGAGATCGAAGGTGAAAACGCGGGCGCGGGCAGGGCGGATGTAAGACATTGCCGTTTGTACTTTGCGGTCGCCGGCCGGAATAGCCTCGATCGTGATTCGGCAGAATGTTCACCAAAGTGCGACAGTGCGCGCCTGGTGAATGGCTGTTGATCTCAGCCGATTTGCCGTATGACGCCAGCCACTGGACAGAAGAGAGATAGCTCGCACATGCTTGGACGCCTCAACCATGTCGCGCTTGCGGTGCCGGATCTGGCCGCTGCCGTTGCCGTCTACCGCAACACGCTTGGCGCCGAAGTGACGGAGCCGCAGGCTTTGCCGGAGCATGGCGTTACGGTGGTGTTCGTCAATGTCGGCAACACCAAGATCGAGTTGCTGGAACCGCTGGGCGAGGGCTCTCCGATCGCCGCGTTCCTGGCCAAGAACCCGTCGGGCGGCATGCATCATCTCTGCTACGAGGTCGACGACATCCTGGCTGCGCGCGACCAGCTCAAGGGCGCCGGCGCGCGCGTGCTGGGCGACGGCAATCCGAGAACCGGCGCGCATGGCAAGCCGGTGCTGTTCCTGCATCCGAAGGATTTCTTCGGCACGCTGATCGAACTGGAGCAATCATGAGCTGGGTTTCGTTCACCGCCCTGTTTTTCGCGACCTGGTGGGTGGTGCTGTTCGCCGTGCTGCCGTTCAGCGTTAGGACGCAGGACGACGATCATGACGTGACGCTGGGCACGGTTCCAAGCGCGCCGCGCGGGCCGCATATGCTGCGCGCGGTGATCCGCACCACCATCGCCACGGCGATCCTCATGGGCATTTTCTATGGGCTGACGCACGGGCTCGGCTACAGCCTCAACGACATCCCGCATATCGTGCCGGATTTCGGCCAGACCCCGGCGAAATAGATCGGCCGCCAAGGGTACTCTTACAGTATTGGTAAGCTGCGGACGGGGTTTGAGACGCCGCCGTGCTCCGCAGTCGCATGCCTGCTGACGCCGCGTCATGTGGCTTGGCAACTCGCCAAGCTAACCGGATGATTGCACAAAAAAAATGCAAGGCACGAGGCCTTGCAATTAAACGCGTCCGATCTGTTTCCGGTTTCCGGCGGCAGCGAGTAACCGCGCCTAGATCGCATCCTCCCAAGACTTTGACCGCGTAGGAGGGCAGATTTTTCTCCGCCCTCTCGGTTATCGCGGCACACTAGCCTAAGCCGAATGAAAATGTCACGAAGAATTTTGCCTCGAAACAGGCATTCTCGTGCTGCACTGCACAATAGTGTGGCATGCTTTGCTTGGGAAACGACCAGCAAGGCTCGGCGGAGCCTTTGCGGCATGTTCTGGATTGACGCGCGCAAAGAATTGGCGGCCAAATCCGAAGAGGTTTGTCAGGCTCGATGCCGGCGCGGCCTGGTCCGGAAACCGGAGTATTCTGGGCCGTAGCGCGCTGATGTGCCGCCATGCCCGGGTTTCCATTCCGTCATGAAATGGCTATGAAGCCGGGGCAAGCAAGCCTGCGTCGCGCCGATTCTGGCGTGGCCGTTCTCATTCACGGACCAGTCCATGCGTTTGTCGCGCTATTTCCTGCCTATCCTCAAAGAAAATCCGCGCGAGGCCGAGATCGTCTCACATCGGCTGATGCTGCGTGCCGGCATGATCCGCCAGCAGGGGCAGGGCAGTTTTTCCTGGCTGCCACTTGGCAAGCGGGTGCTGGACAAGGTCTGCCAGATCATCCGCGAGGAGCAGAACCGCGCCGGCGCGCTGGAGATCCTGATGCCGACCATCCAGTCGGCCGATCTGTGGCGCGAAAGCGGCCGCTACAATGACTATGGCAAGGAGATGCTGCGCATCAAGGACCGCCAGGATCGCGACATGCTCTACGGCCCGACCAACGAGGAAATGGTCACCGAGATCTTCCGCGCCTATGTGAAATCCTACAAGGATTTGCCGCTCAACCTCTACCACATCCAGTGGAAGTTCCGTGACGAGGTGCGGCCGCGCTTCGGCGTCATGCGTTCGCGCGAGTTCCTGATGAAGGACGCCTATTCCTTCGACCTCGACTTCGAGGGCGCGAGGTCTGCATACAACCGGATGTTCGTCTCCTACCTCAGGACCTTTACCCGCATGGGCCTGCAGGCGATTCCCATGCGCGCCGACACCGGGCCGATCGGCGGCGACCTCAGCCACGAATTCATCATCCTGGCCGATACCGGCGAAAGCCAGGTTTTCTGCCATCGTGACTATCTTTCGCTTGCCGTGCCGGGCGCCAATACCGATTTCGCCAATGACGGCGAGATCGCGGATATCGTCAAGACATGGACGACGCCCTACGCCGCCACCGACGAGATGCATGACGAAGCCGCCTGGGAAAAGGTGCCCGAGAGCGACAAGGTTTCGGCACGCGGCATCGAGGTTGGCCACATCTTCCATTTCGGCGAGAAGTATTCCAAGCCGATGGGCGCCAAGGTGACCGGACCGGACGGCAAGGACCATTTCGCCTCCGGCGGCTCCTACGGCATCGGCCCGTCGCGCCTGGTCGCGGCGATCATCGAAGCCAGCCATGATGAGAACGGCATCATCTGGCCCGACGCCGTGGCGCCGTTCGACATCGGCCTGATCAACATGAAAGTGGGCGACGCCGATTGCGACCGTGTCAGCGAAGAGCTGAATGCCGCCTTCACCGCGGCCGGCAAGGATGTTCTCTATGACGACACCGACCAGCGGCCGGGCGGCAAGTTCGCCACAGCCGACCTGATCGGGCTGCCCTGGCAAGTGATCGTCGGACCGCGCGGCGTGGCCGCCGGCGAGGTCGAGATCAAGAATCGCAGGACCGGCGAACGCGAAACGCTGCCCATCGCCGACGCGAAAAAACGCTTTGGTGTCGCCGCATGAGCGAGGCGGCGGCGGCAAGATCGGCGGGCGCCGGCCCGTTCTCCTTCTTCGAGCGCACGGTTGCCTGGCGCTATTTGCGCTCGCGGCGCAAGGAGACGGTGATCTCGGTCATCGCCTCGATCTCTTTCCTCGGCATCATGCTGGGGGTGGCGACGCTGATCGTCGTCATGGCCGTGATGAACGGGTTCCGCGCCGAACTTTTGACGCGCATCCTTGGCGTCAACGGCCATCTGATCGTGCAGCCGCTCGATTCGCCGCTTGAGGACTACGCCCAGGTCGCCGGCCGCATCAACGGCGTGCCCGGCGTCAAATACGCCATTCCGCTGATCGACGGCCAAGTGCTGGCGCAAGGCAATGTCGGCGGCGGCACCGGCGCGCTGGTGCGCGGTATCAGGGGCGAAGATCTCGGCAAGATCGCCATCGTCGCCAACAACATCAAGCAGGGTTCGCTCGCCAGTTTCGATTCGGGCGAGGGCGTCGCCATCGGCAAGCGCATGGCGCAGAATCTCGGCCTGACGCTCGGCGACACCATCACGCTCATCTCGCCCGATGGCGACGTGACGCCGATCGGCACGACGCCGCGCATGAAAGGCTACAAGATCGCGGCGATCTTCGAAGTCGGTATGTCGGAGTATGACACGTCCATCGTCTACATGCCGTTCTCCGAAGCGCAGCTCTATTTCAACATGGATGGCCGCGCGCAGACGATCGAAATCTATGTCGACAATCCCGACAATGTCGACGCGCTGAAACCGAAGGTGGAAGAGGCGGCGCAGCGGCCGATCGACATGGTCGACTGGCGCCAGCGTAACGAGACGTTCTTTTCCGCCCTGCAGGTCGAGCGCAACGTCATGTTCATGATCCTGACGCTGATCGTGCTGGTGGCGGCGCTCAACATCATTTCGGGACTGATCATGCTGGTGAAGGACAAGGGGCACGACATCGCCATCCTGCGCACCATGGGCGCCTCGCGCGGCGCCATCCTGCGCATCTTCCTGATGACGGGGGCGGCGATCGGCGTCACCGGCACGCTCGCCGGCGTGCTGCTCGGCGTCGTCATCTGCACCAACATAGAATCGATCCGCCAGTTCTTCTCCTGGATGACCGGCAAGGTGCTGTTCAATCCGGAGCTCTATTTCCTCAGCCAGCTGCCGGCGAAGATGGATCCGCGCGAGACGACCTATGTCATCATCATGGCGCTTGGGCTGTCCTTCCTGGCAACGGTGTTTCCGGCATGGCGGGCGGCTCGCCTCGATCCGGTCGAAGCCTTGAGGTACGAGTAGTGGCCGAGGTCATTATCGAGCTGAAGAGCGTCGAGCGGCACTATGTCCAAGGGCCGCGCAAGCTCACTATTTTGAACGGCGCCGATTTCTCGCTGAAGCGCGGCGAGATGGTGGCGCTGGTGGCGCCATCGGGCACCGGCAAGTCGACGCTGCTGCACACGGCAGGCCTGCTGGAGCGCCCCGACGCCGGCGACGTGATCCTGGCTGGACGGGCCTGCGGGCGGCTCTCCGATGATGAACGCACTGCGATCCGCCGCAACGATGTCGGCTTCGTCTACCAGTTCCATCATCTGCTGCCGGAGTTTTCCGCGCTGGAAAACATCATGATGCCGCAGCTCATCAAGGGCCTGCCGCGCAAGGAAGCGGCCGAGCGCGCCGCGCAACTGCTCGACTATATGCAGATCGGCAAGCGCGCCTCGCACCGTCCGTCCGAACTCTCCGGCGGCGAACAGCAACGCGTCGCCATTGCCCGCGCCGTGGCCAACGCCCCGCTGGTGCTGCTGGCGGACGAGCCGACCGGCAATCTCGACCCGGTCACCGCCTCCTATGTCTTCGAGGCGCTGGGCGCGCTGGTCAAGCAATCGGGCCTCGCGGCGCTGATCGCCACCCACAATCACGAGCTGGCATCGCGCATGGACCGCCGCGTCACGCTCGCCGACGGCAAGGTCGTGCCGCTTTAGGCTGTGCAATGGTGCGCGATGGCGTGTCCGGCCGCCTGTGGTTCGCACACCCGGCTCGTGTTATCGTAGGGCTATGGGAGACGGCGGACGCGCCGTGAGTGCCCGCCCGCTCCCCACTGTGGGAGGAACCAATGGCTTACTACGTATTGCTGTCGAATTTCACAGATCAAGGTATCAAGACCATAAGGGATACTCAGAAGCGTGCTGAGGCCTTCAAGGCGATGGCCAGCAAAAGCGGTATCAAGGTTCACACCCTGTTGTGGACACTTGGCCAATATGATGTCGTGGCGATTGCCGAAGCGGACGATGACATTGCAGCGACGGCACTAGCTCTGTCGATCGCATCGCTAGGCAACATAAGAACTCAGACACTGAGGGCGTTCGACACGGCAGATATGGCCAAGATAATGGCAAAGATGGCCTGACAGGTGTCGCTGCCGTGCGCGGGCGATCCAAGCCGGCGCCATGGGTTAGAGGCAGAAAATTTGTCCCTTGGCTGGCAGCAACCAGTCGCTCAAATGGTGCGGCGGCAACTGGTTGCGCCAGCGGAGGCAGCCTTTGCGTCCGAGGCGCAACTTGGGAAAGCGACCGGGACCAAGCCAATAGCCAAAACTCCGAAAACCCGCCAAGCCACTGCAATACTCTCCACAGCCACAGGCGAAATATCACGAGAAATTTGCCAATGACGAGGGTACTTTGGTGAGAAGGATGCATCGTCCTCCCCAAAGTCGCGTGGGAAAATGACCAAGCGGCCGAGGTAAAGGTCGGCGCCCATGTCCGGGGCGCGTTGCGGTTGGATAGTGGAGAGCAGGTGGCCAGACCAACTGGCCAGGCACGCGCGAAATGGCGTGATCGCAGAACCGCTTCGGCGTGATACGATCCGGGCACTCGCTGGTCGGAGGCCACCGTGAAAAAGATCGTTTTCGGGGTTGCGGCGTTGCTACTTTTGGTAGCCGTCCTGACGGCCGTCTATTCATTGATCTTCGGTTGTCCGCATGGCGGTTCATACCGGTGCGTACAGGGCTTCAACCGGGAAGTCTGTGGCTGCCCGCAATCGTAGCTTTCGCGGCGCTCCTGTCGCGAATGGCCCGGAACCCTCAGTAGGCGATAGCAGCTTCACCCGCCCCTTCCAGCGGACGGTTAACCTTTCACTAACCGTGCCAAATTGCCCCTCTGCCTCCTATATCTCCAGCGTGTTGACATTGAAACAAAATTAGAACAAATTGCGAACATATCAACAACAGGAGAGAGTTATGACCGATCTGGTTCAGGATGTCATCTCACTGGTTTGCATGAGCACCTTCCTCATTTCCATGGCGATCTGGATCGGCGCCATGTGATCTGGCGGCTCTCGCCGCCGTCGTTCGTGGCGGGTGAAGCCCGCTTCCCCGTTAAGCCTTTCTTGCCGCCGCGGCGCTAGGGTGCGCCTCTCAGGCAGGGAGCAACATCCAGGTGTCGCCCATCGTCACGGCCATTCTGGTGGCCAGCAATCTCGGGCTGATCTTTCTCTTGATGACCGTGCCGCTTGGTTTGCGCACGGTCAGGGTCAGCCGCGTGATTGCGATGGACCGCGGGCGCCTCTGGCAGGCGCTGTGGCCACTTGGCAGCGATGCCGGCTGGTCCGGTGAGATCCTATCGGCTGAGCCGCTGGACGGGGAGGGTGTGTCCCGCATCATGCTGTCGTGGGAAGGCCGCGACGGCGAGCCGATCGAGCGCAGGGCGCGGTTTGACGATGTCGTCGAGGGCAGCCGCTTCTCGATGCGTGTGCTTGAGGATACCGCGCTCGATGCCTCGTTCTGGAAAGACTATCGCGAAACCGCAGAGCTGGTTTCCGAAGGCAGCGGCACGCGGGTGACGCTCGGCCGGACGGATCGTTACCGCGGCGTTGCCTTTCTGGTGTTCCGTTACTTCGCCATGCGCCGCGAGCTGTCCAAGCTGCAGCGTTGGGCGATGACCGGGCAGTACCGCAAGGGCGGCTGGTTCGAGCATCCGCTGAGCCAGGTCGGCTTTGCCGTGCTGTCGGCACTGATCCTGTGGCCGTTCTTCGGCCTCCACCTCGGCGGGCTGGCGCTGGCCGCCATCCTGACGTCGGTCGTTGCCTTGCACGAACTCGGCCACATGGCGGCATTCCGGCTGATGGGCCACCGCAAGGCGCGGATGATCTTCATTCCGCTGCTCGGCGGCATCGCCATTGGCGGCCGGCCCTACAACAGCCGTTTCGAAGTGGCCTTCGTGGCGCTGATGGGGGCGGGCTTTTCCGCCTTCCTGGTGCCGATCGCCATCGCCGCGAGCGCGTTTGCGGGCAGCGAGGGGCACAAGGCCGCGGCCGCGCTGCTGGCCGCGCTGGCCGGCTGCGCGGCCCTGTTCAACATCGCCAATCTGGTGCCGGTGTGGAAATTCGACGGTGGCCAGGTGCTGCGCCAGATCTGCCCGGGGCCGGTCGCGCTGGCGCTGGCCTCGTTCTTCCTGCTCTCGGCTTTCCTGGCGGTGGGGTGGGAGGCCGGCTTTTCCTCCGGCTTTCTGCTGGCGACCGGGGCGGTCTTTTCAATCCTCAGCCTGCTGACGATGGGCAGCGGGGTGAAGCCGCGTTACGAGCTGAAGCCGATCCGTACCGTCGACCGCTTCGCCATTGCCGGCGCGCTGCTGGCGGTGTTCGTCATCCATGGCTGCGGCGTTCTGTGGGCGTCGGCGCAATTGCTTTGAGCTGGTTTGGCCCGAAAGGGTCAACCCGTCTTGCGGGCGACCTCGGCAGGCAAAGCCGCAACGGGGCCGAACACATCCTCGAAGGCTGATTTCAGCGCCAGATCCAGGTCGGCCATGCCGACGGGCAGTCCGAGGTCGACGAGGCTGGTGACGCCGTGGTCCTGCACGCCGCAGGGAACGATGCCGCCGAAATGGGTTAGCTCAGGTTCGACATTGATGGCGATGCCGTGAAAGCTCACCCAACGCCGCAGCCTAATGCCTATTGCGGCGATCTTGTCCTCGGCGGGCGAGCCGTCCGGCAGGCGAGGGCGATCGGGCCGCACCACCCAGACGCCAACCCGGTCCTCGCGGCGTTCGCCGCGCACGTTGAAGGCGGCGAGCGTGCCGATGATCCACTGTTCGAGCGCGGCGACGAAAGCGCGCACATCCTCGCGCCGCCGCTTCAGGTCGAGCATGACATAGGCGACCCGCTGGCCTGGCCCATGATAGGTGTATTCGCCGCCGCGGCCGGCCGAAAAGACGGGAAAGCGGTCGGGCTCGATCAAATCCTCGATGCGGGCGCTGGTGCCGGCGGTGTAAAGCGGGGGATGCTCGACAAGCCAGACCATTTCGCCGGCGCCGCCGCTGCGGATCGCCTCGGCCCGCGCTTCCATGAAGGCGAGCGCATCGGGATAGGCGGTAAGGCCGGGCTCGATGCGCCACTCGACCGGTGCCGAACCGGGGAGCGGCAGGAACGACGTGGCGATCTGGCTGCGTTGTGTCATGGTTTTTCTTTTTCGCCTATGCACATCATGGCCCAAGGCCGCCTCGCGGTTTTTGGGCGACATGCATCGCTCCCATATGGCGATATTGCGCGCAAACGTCCAGTTCCGGCCGTGTTTTCCAATCCTGTGGACCAATGTGCCAATCGCCGGATATTATTGCTCATCGCGCACTTGTTTCGCCGGAAACGATTTGCTACACGCCGCGAGCCGGTCGGTTCCGGCTCCTACCACGTGCGGTCGTGGCGGAATTGGTAGACGCGCAGCGTTGAGGTCGCTGTGGGGCAACCCGTGGAAGTTCGAGTCTTCTCGACCGCACCAAAATTTCCTGAAGCAAGCCTTCGGACGCCTTGAGATAACCTCCGGCAATCTGGCGATCATCAGAGCCTGAGTACGGCGCCGCCCCTCCTATAACGGCTGGACCTCGGGTCCATTCGGCAGATCGACGCTCACGACGAGGCCGCTTGGCTGGTTGTCGTGCAACTCGATCTTGCCGCCGTGGCCCTGGATGATATCCGCCACGATCGAGAGACCCAGACCGAAACCGTGTTTGGACGCAACGCCGCGCGACATGTCCTCCTTGAAGAAGGGTTCGAAAACGCGGGAGCGCGCAGTCATCGAAATTCCCGGCCCATCGTCGCCAACCGCGATGCGCGCCGCCGTGTCGGTCTGCATCAATGCGACGGTGACGTTGCCGGCGAATTTGACGCCGTTGTCGCAAAGATTGGTGATGGCGCGCGCCAGCGCATTGGGCTTGCACCAGCCCAGAAGCCTGTCCGGCCCGGAATAGGAAACCGAAAACCCGACATCGGAAAATTCGGCGCAGACGGTCTGCAGCACGCTGGCTATGTCGGCCCGCTGCAGCTTTTCCGTCGAGACGTCGTTGCGCAGATAGGTCAGGGTCTCGTCGATCAGGTCCTCGATGTGCCGGACGTCGGACAGGATGGCGGTTCGAACGGGGCCGTCATCCATGCGCTCGGCGCGAAGCCGCAACCGCGTCAACGGCGTGCGCAGATCATGACTGACGCTGCGCAGCATGCGCGTGCGGTTCTCGATCATGGTGCGGATACGCGTTCGCATCCTGTTCAGCGCGCGGGCCAGGCCGACCATTTCGATGGAGCCGCGTTCGGCGAAAAGCTCGTTGCCATTCTCGATCTCGGCTTCCCCCACAGCGTTCGAGATGCGCTTCAACGGCTCCGTCACGGCCCAGACCGCAAACAGCCAGAGCAGCACGGGCAAGGCGACGAAAGCCATGAACCTGTAGAACGAGACACGGACGAAGCCTGAGGTCAGCCAGGAATCGGGCATGCCGAAATGTGCCAGGACGCTCTGCTGGTCCAGATCGATAACAAACGCGTATTGGCCGCCGATCCTTATCCAGCGCCCAGCGATCGAACTGCTCTCGATCTGCAGAAGCCATGTGATGCTTCGCCATTGCAGATAGGAATCTGGAATAGTGCTGACCAGTTCCCTGGGCAGGATCTTGAAATCAAAGCCGGCGCGTGTCGCCGCGGCCAGAACAGCGCCGCGGGCTTCGGTTGGCGTTTCGCGCAACAAGGCAGCGACAACGGCAGCCCGCCTGGCGCTGTCGTCCACGACGGGAAGGTCGACATTGTCTATCAAGCCTTCGACGACCGATCCGGCGGACATGATCGCGATCACCGCCATGAAAATGATCGCAGCGAACTGCCCACGCACCGACTGCGGCAGGAAGCGGCTGACCAAATCCCTCACGCTTCCTCCACCGTGGCGGTGAAGATATAGCCACCCAGCCGGACAGTTTTGAGAAGAACCGGATCGCGCGCATCCTTTTCGATCTTCTGGCGGATCCGGCTGACATGGACATCGACGCTTCGCTCGATCGGCCCGGCAAGCCCGGCATGGGTGACGCTGAGAAGCTCCTCGCGCGACAGAACCCGGCCCGCATTGCGGCAAAACGCCAGCAGAAGATCGAATTCATGCGTCGTGGTCGCAACCCGCGCATTGCTGGGATCATGCAATTGCCGGCGAACGGGATCGAGGCGCCAGCCGTTGAAGCGAAGCACCTTTGTCCGGTCCCGTTCGTCGGGAGCGTAGGCCGTGCGGCGCAGCAGCGCCCTTATCCTTGCCGTCAGTTCGCGCGCGCTGAACGGTTTGGTCACGTAGTCGTCGGCGCCGATTTCCAGTCCGAAGATGCGGTCGATTTCCTCGCCAAGCGCGGTCAGCATCAGGATCGGAACGTTCGTGTGCGCACGGAGCCGGCGGCAGATGCTGAGGCCGTTCTCGCCAGGCAGCATGATATCGAGCACGATGAGATCGAATTTCTGGTTGCGAAGCGCGGCGTTCATGCGGGCGCCGTTGCCGGCGATTTCGACGATCATGCCGTTTTCAGTGAGCGTCTCGCCCAGCATCCGCGCGATCTCGATATCGTCTTCGACAATGAGGATATGCGGGCCTTGCCTCGCCGATTTGAACTCGGCGTTCAGATCGATCCGGCCGGAGCTTGCCGCAGCCTGCATTGCACTGTGTGTGGGCATCAAAACCGATATCCGACGAGAAGCATTCCCGAGGGCTGGACCTTGTTGACGACAATGGGGCTGTCGGCAGCGTCCCCCATAAGAATGCCGACCCCCGCCTGGCCACGCAACATCCAGTTGCGATTGAGCATATATGTGGCGGAAATCGAAAAATCGGCGCGCTTCAACCCTGCGCCGGCATCATACTGGGCCAACCCCGAGCGAGCCGATTGCTCCGGCGTGACGCCGAAATAGGCCTGCATGTATTTTTCGTCGGCGAAGACGACCGATGCGCCGGCGCCGACAATCAGCGATTGGGAGAGAGGCCGCGTCACCTCGACGCCAAGCGTGCCCTCCAGGCCGTCGCTGCCGCCGATGGTCTTGTCCAGTTGCGCGTAGATTTTCGCCGGACCGAGTTTCACCGCTGCCTTGGCGCCGACGACCGCACCCATGTCGACATCCCCCAGGCCGTGCAGACGATCGGCATCATCTTCCTTGCGGCCCATGTCATAGCCAAGCCGCGCGCTGAGTTCGAACGGCCCGTGTTCATAGACGGCGATGTTGGCGCCCGTCGGATCTACCCTCACCGTGTCGAGGAACGTCGCCGATATGAAAGGCACCGGCATGACCTTGAACTCGTTGCTGCCCTCATATTTGGGGACGATGATGGCGCCGCCGCCCAGGACGACATGCCAGTCGGCCAGTTTCTGTTCGAAGCGCCCGAAGCGCGAAGGATCGGGCGGCGGGGTCAGGTCCCCAGTATCGTCGGCATCGGTATCGACGGCAATGGCGTCTGCCGCCAGCACCATCTCAGAATGCGTTGAAAACAGGATTGCCATCGCCGCGATGGAGGCCCGGCCGGCGAAGAGTCCACAAACCATTTTGAACATGCATACTCCAGAGCAGAGAGGCAGTAAGAGCCCCCGATGCTCCGGACTATCTCAGGTGAAAATGGCTGCATGCGTGAAGTGATGTTAAGTTTTGTTGCGCAATCTTGGCCTGATCTTGGCTCCTGTAGGAGCACGCCATCACAAGCGCGGGAGGTCAATCGGCGACTTCTGCTTCCAGAACGCCCCCTTGCCTCCGGCCACCGTCAGACCGGCGAGCCGCTCGGTAACGGCCAGGCGATAGGCCGTGATGTCGATGGAACAGCTTCGAAAACGCGGCCGCGGTCTCATAGCCGACACGGAACGCAATCCGTGCTATCCCCTCGTCGCTCGTTTCGAGCAGAAATGCGGCCTCCGACATCCGGCGTGAGATCAGATAACGGTACATGGACTCGCCGACGAGCTTGGTGAAGCGGGCCGAAAACGCCGAACGACCAAGTCCCACGCTTTGCCCGAGTTCGCCAAGCGTCCAGGGTCGATCCGGTCGTTCGTGGATCAACTGAAGGGCCGGTCCTATGTGCGGGTCCGCCATCGCCCCCAGCCAACCGCCTTCCCCGGGGTCGAGCGACTTGATCCAGCTTCGCAGCACCTCGACGAAGAGCACTTCTGTCAGTCGTGAGAGTGCAACTCCTTGGCCGGGACGCGCGTGCGCCGCCTCGCTCACCATGCGTTGCAGAATCGCCTCGAGCCATCCGCCGTCTTCCGTCGGCTTCAGGAGAAGCAGGGGCGGCAGCAATTCCAACACGCTGCCGCGCGAGGGCCGCGCCACAGTGAAATTGCCACAGATCATCGTCGCGAGCGGTTGCTCGCCGCCTCCGTGACGAATGAGGCCAAGACGCCCAGCCAGTCGATCGATGTCGAGAATCGGTAACGGCTCTGTCCGGCGATCCGAGTAGATCACATGGGGCTCGCCACGCGTGACGACAACAAAGTCGCCCTCGGTCATGTGGAGTTCTCGTCCATTTTCGAGCGCGAGGGTAGCCGAGCCACGGCTGAGATAATGGAACAGGGCGTACGGGCGCGCCGGCAATGACAGATTCCAGGGATGGCCGAGCTCGAAGTGGAACAGCAAGGTTCCGCCAAGGCGAACGCGATCGAGCACTTCAGCGAGGATGTCCATCCTTCCGATGTTAGTACGACGGACGGTCAGACACAATATTCGGACGATTGAGGCCTAACGTCCAAATGCGCCACGTATTAGTTGATCGCAAGTCGAGCCAACAGGTCGCGCGGCAACCATCACCCGAACGGCAGATGGGAGAACCGCGAGTGTTGCCGACACGCCTGCCTTTCCTCGGACCCGCGTCGTCCGTCATCTCAACAGGAGCAACCAATGCGAAATCTTCTACTCTCAGTCGCCACCGTCCTCATGGCCGGAGCAACAGTCGCCGCCCCCGCCCAATCAGCTCAACTGCCCAAGGGGGCGGCCCACAATATCGTGCTCGTCCATGGCGCTTTCGTCGACCAGACGAGCTGGAAGCCGGTTGCCGATATCCTTACGAAGAAGGGCTACAACGTAACGCTCGTCGAAAACCCGCTGACCTCGCTCGCAGCGGACGTCGACGCCACCAAACAGGCGCTCGCCAAACAGAACGGCAAGACCGTCCTCGTTGGCCACTCCTGGGGCGGTGTGGTCATCACGCAGGCAGGTGACGATCCCAACGTCTCGGCGCTCGTCTACGTCTCCGCATTCGCGCCCGACGTGGGAGAATCTCTGGCGAGCTTAGCCAAGAGCGGTCCGGCAACCGAAGGCGCCGCGGCGATTCATCCAGACGAAAAGGGCAACCTCTACATCGATCCCAAAGTGTTTCCCTCTGCAGTCGCGGCTGACCTTCCCGCGGAGATCGCCGAATCCTTGGCAAACCATCAGCTCCCGTTGAACCACACGGCGTTCGAGGCTCCCGTCGATAAGGCGGCCTGGCACGACAAGCCGACGTTCTATGTGATCAGCACGAAAGACAAGGTCATCGCACCCGAGGTCCAGAAGCTGTTCGCCGAAAGGATGAAGGCCCAGACGACGGATGTCGCCGGCAGCCATGCCTCCCTGGTCGTCCACGCGAAGGAAGTCGCCGCGGTGATTGAAGAGGCCGCGCTGGTGAAGTGACGTTTGTGCTCCCGGCGCCTTCGTGCCGGGAGCACAATGCGTGCTCGGCGGACTACGGAATGCCTTGGTCCGCGAGCGGCTCAAACCTAGCCAAAACCGCACCAGCTACGCCCACTCGATTATCTGTGCCAAGCATCCGGAGGATGACATGACTGAGTTCGACACCTCGAGCCAGGACGCCGCAACGCTAGAAACAGCGCCCACCCGTTACATCGAAGGGGGCGGAATCCGTTTCGCCTATCGCCGCCTCGGCCCATCGACCGGAACGGTGCTTGTTCTCCTGCAGCATTTCTCGGGCAACATCGACGCGTGGGACCCCGCCGTCGTGAATGTCCTGGCCACCGATCGACCGGTGATCGCTTTCGATAACGCCGGGGTCGGCCGCTCGACAGGCCAAACGCCCGACAATATCGCGGCGATGGCCCGAGACGCGGTCGCTTTTATCAAACTGCTCGGCCTCTCCGAAGTCGACCTTCTTGGCTTTTCCCTCGGCGGCTGCGTCGCCCAGCAGATCGCTGCCGAGCACGGACGGCTGGTGCGCAAGCTCATCCTCGTCGGCACGGCTCCGAGAGGCGGAGAAGAGCATCTGTTGACGGTTCTCCAGGACGCGTTTTCCCAAACCGACGCGCCGGACGTCCGCCTGCCACTATTCTTCACGAAGTCGTCCGCCAGCCAGTCGGCCGGTCTGGCTTTCCTGAAACGGGCGAAGGTGCGTAAGGAAGATCGGGACACCGATAACGGCAGCGCGGTGACGGATCCGCAGGCCAAGGCGCTTATTACCTGGTGCGCCACACCTGATCCCGAGCACGCCATTCTGCGCGCCATCCGCCAGCCCGCCCTTGTGGTCAGCGGCAGCCACGACACCATGCTGCCGGCGGACAACGCCTACGCAATGTTCAAGGCTCTGAGCAACGCCCAGCTGGTCCTTTATCCCGATTCCGGCCACGGCGCCCTGTTTCAGTACCACGAGTTGTTCGTCAGCCACGTCCGGACCTTCCTGGAAGCGTAATCGGCGGTGGCATAATCCGGCGCGATCGGGCGCGCCTTTATTCTTGAGAACTGTTGCGGAGAGAGAAATGACAATCGCAAAGGTCGAGGTTGAGCGTTTCAGCCTGACGTGTTCCAAACCATTCGACGCCGTTGTGACCGCGCTCAAGTCAGCGGTCGGGCAACCTGACATTGTCGAATTTTTCAAGGCGACGAGGGCTGTAAATTCCTTCTCGGATTTGGAGCGCGTTGTGCAAAGCGGCCTGGGCCGCACAGGTCCCATGCTTTTCGCGGAATTCGACTTGGGCGCCATTCTGCGCCGCGAAACTGGAACCGAGACTCCCAAGAGCATGCGGTTCCTGGTGGGCAATCCATTCATCATGAAAGAAATGGTCAAGCACGTTCCCGATGCTGGATCTTACGCTCCAGTCACAGTCCTTGTTGATGAACGTCCCGATGGCGTGCATGTCTCCTACGACAAAATGGAGAGTTGTCTGCTCCCTTATGGCAGTTTGGAGGCTCTTGCCGTCGCTCGCGATCTTGATGCGAAAATCACAACCTTGCTAAGCGAATGCACGCACTAAACTCATGGTGACGCTCAGGCGGCAGATTGCTCCCACGCGTTTGGCCATGACATAGCATTGGCGCTGCTGCCGCTGGGGCTTGGCACGCCCGGCACGGCGCCAGAGGTTTCGATTCTCGGCGAGCGGCGCCCGGCAAGGGTGATCGCCGACTCTCCTATGACCGGGGAGGCTCGCGCGGGCGTATGTTAGGGACCCCCAGCGTGCAGAGGCGCGGAAATCACGCCGCCTTCTTCATCCGTGCCAGCGTATCCGCCACCACCTCGCCAAACGATGACGGTGTCGGCACGATGATCACGCCGGCCTCCTTCAGGATCTCGACCTTCTCCTGCGCCGACTCGCCGAAGGCGGAGATGATGGCGCCGGCGTGGCCCATGCGGCGGCCTTTCGGGGCGGAGAGGCCGGCAATGTAGGCGATAAGCGGCTTGCGCATGTTGTCGCGCGCCCAGATCGCGGCTTCCGCCTCTTGCGGGCCGCCGATCTCGCCGATCATCACCACGGCGTCGGTCTCGTCGTCCTGCTCGAACAGCTTCAGGATGTCCTTGAAGGAGGAGCCGTTGATCGGGTCGCCGCCGATGCCGACGCTGGTCGACACGCCGATGCCAAGCGCCTTCATCTGCGAGGCGGCCTCGTAGCCGAGTGTGCCGGAGCGGCCGACAATGCCGACGCGGCCGGGCAGATAGATGCTGCCCGGCATGATGCCCATCAGTGCCTGTCCCGGCGTGATCATGCCGGCGCAGTTCGGGCCGATCAGCCTCATGCGGTCCTCGAAACGATAGCGGCGCATGTAGCGCTTGACCTGCATCATGTCCTGCGAGGGGATGCCGTCGGTGATGCAGACGCAGAGTTTGATGCCGGCGTCCGCGGCTTCCATGATCGAATCGGCGGCGAAGGGTGGCGGCACGAAGACGATGCTCGCCTCGGCGCGGGTCTCGCGCACGGCGCCCTTGACCGTGTTGAAGACGGGCAGGCCGAGATGCGTCTGGCCGCCCTTGCCGGGGGTGACGCCGCCGACCAGCTTGGTGCCATAGCGTTTCATGTCCTCGGCGTGGAAGCTGCCGATCTTGCCGGTGAAACCCTGGACGATGACGCGGGTGCTGCGGTTGAGCAGGATTGCCATTTTCTCGACCTCCCTCAGGCTGCTTTTTTCTTGGCGGCCGCGCGCCAGGCGGCGACGGCTTTTTCGGCGGCTTCGGCCAGCGTGTCGGCGACGATCACCGCCTCGCCGGAATCGGCCAGTATGCGGCGGCCTTCCTCGGCCTTGGTGCCGGAGAGACGCACCACCAGCGGCACGTTGACGCCGACTTCGCGTATCGCCTTGATCACGCCTTCGGCGACCCAGTCGCAGCGGTTGATGCCGGCGAAGATGTTGACCAGGATGGTCTCGACATTCTTGTCGCCGAGCACGGCACGGAAGGATTTCGCCACCCGCTCGGGCGAGGCGCCGCCGCCAATGTCGAGGAAGTTGGCCGGTTCGCCGCCGGCGATCTTGATCATGTCCATTGTCGCCATGGCGAGCCCCGCTCCATTGATGATGCAGCCTATATTGCCGTCGAGGCCGACATAGGAGAGGCCGCGGTCGCTGGCGAAAGTCTCGCGCGGGTCTTCCTGGCTCTTGTCGCGCAGCTCGGAGATTTCAGGCCGGCGGAACAGGGCGTTCTCGTCGAAAGACATCTTGGCGTCGAGCGCGATCAGATTGCCGTCGCGCGTCACCACCAGCGGATTGATCTCCAGCATCGAGGCGTCGTAGTCGCGGAACACCTGGTAGCAGCTGAAGATGGTTTCGGTCGCCTTGCCGATCAGGTTGTGGTCGAGGCCGAGCCCGAAGGCGATCTCGCGCGCCTGGAAGCGCTGCATGCCGACGCCGGGATCGACCGATGTGCGCAGGATGGAATTGGGTTCTTTCTCGACAATATCCTCGATCTCCATGCCGCCGGCGGCCGAGGCCACGATCATGACGCGCTCTTCCTTGCGGTCGAGCACGAAGCCGACATAGAGCTCCTGGGCGATATCGACGGCTTCCTCGAGATAGAGCCGGGAGATCAGCTTGCCGCGCGGTCCGGTCTGCTGCGTCACCAGCTTGCGCCCGAGCATGGCTTCGGCGGCGCTCGAGATCTCCTCGTCATTGGCGCACAGTTTTATGCCGCCGGCCTTGCCGCGCGCGCCGGAATGAACCTGCGCCTTCAAGACCCATTTGCCGCCGCCGATCTCGCGCGCCCTGTAGGTCGCCTGTTCGGGGCTGTAGGCCAGCCCGCCGCGCGGCACATGCACGCCGTGCCGGGCGAGCAGTTCCTTGGCCTGATATTCGTGAATGTCCATTGTCGTCCTCCCTGAACAGTCAATGCGTGGCGGTTTGGCCGGCGCGTTCGATGGCCTCGTTGACCACCAGGACGTTCCTCGCCATGCGTTCCGACGCGGCGTCGATCATCTTGCCGTCGAGTGCGGCGGCGCCTTTGCCCAGGGCCTCGGCTTCCTTGAGCACCTCAAGGATGCGCCTGGCCCGCGCGACCTCCTTTTCCGGCGGCGAGAAGACGTCGTTGGCGAGCGCGATCTGCGACGGGTGGATCGCCCATTTGCCTTCGATGCCGAGGGCCGCGGCGCGCCTGGCGCCGGCGATGTAGCCCTCCGGATCGGAGAAATCGCCGAATGGCCCGTCAATGGCGCGCAGGCCATAGGCGCGGCAGGCGACCGTCATGCGCGATAGCGCGAAATGCCACTGGTCGCCGGGATAGTCCGGGTTGAGGCCGCCAATGTTGACGGTGCGCGCCTTGCAACTCGCCGCATAGTCGGCGACGCCGAAATGCATGGCTTCCAGCCGGCCGGGAGTGGCGGCAATCGCTTCGACATTGGCCATGCCGAGCGCTGTTTCGATCAGCGCTTCCAAGCCGACACGGGTCTTGAAACCCTTGGCCATCTCGATCTGGTTGACCATGGCCTCGACCATGTAGAGGTCGGCCGGCACGCCGACCTTTGGCACGAGGATCGTGTCCAGCCGGTCGCCGGCCTGTTCCATGACGTCGACCACGTCGCGGTACATGTAATGGGTGTCGAGCCCATTGATGCGCACCGAGACGGTCTTGCCCATGGCACGCCAGTCGATGTCGTTCAGCGCCTGGATGATGTTCTTGCGGGCGCGTTCCTTGTCGGGCGGGGCGACCGCGTCCTCGATGTCGAGGAAGACGAAGTCGGCGGCGCTGTTGGCCGCCTTGTCGATCATCTCCGGGCTGGAACCGGGAACCGCCAGCTCGCTGCGCTGCAGCCGCAATTTTTTCAAATGGTTGATGGTGTGGCTCATCGTCGGCTCCCTCAGGCGGCTTCGGCGACCGGCACGGCGGCCGAGGCGCGGAAATGCTGGATGGCGGCGCCGACGCCGGAGCCCGGCGCCAGCCGCACGCCGCAGTCGAGCAACGCCATTTCGGCCGCCGACAGCGAGGCGAGCACCATCACCTCGTTCAGCCAGCCGAGATGGCCGATGCGGAAGACCTTGCCCATCACCTTGTTGAGGCCGCCGCCGAGCGACGTCTGGTAGGTGCGGTAGGCGCGCTTGACGATGTCGCCGCTGTCGATGCCTTCCGGCACCTGAATGGCGCTGACCGTATCGGAGTGCCATTTCGGCGCCTTGGCGCAGAGTTTCAGGCCCCAGGCGTCGACCGCCTTGCGCACGCCTTCGGCGAGGCGATGATGGCGGGCGAAGATGTTGTCCAGCCCTTCCTCGGCGATCAGGTCGAGCGAGGCGCGCAGGCCGCGCAGCAGCTGCGTCGCCGGCGTGTAGGGGAAATAGCCGGCATCGTTGGCGCGGATCATGTCCTCGAAGGAGAAGAAGCAGCGCCGGTGGGTGGCGGTCCGCGAAGCGACGAGCGCCTTCTTGCTCACGGAGAGGAAACCGAGGCCGGCGGGCAGCATGAAACCTTTCTGCGAGCCGCTGACGGCGCAGTCCACGCCCCATTCCTCCTGGCGGAAGTCGATCGAGCCGATCGACGACACGCCGTCGACGAAGAGCAGGGCAGGGTGGTTGGCATCGTCGAGCGCGGCGCGGCAGCCGGCGACATCGCTGGTCACGCCGGTCGCCGTCTCGTTCTGCGTGCAGAAGACGGCCTTGATGCGATGCTCCTTGTCCGCCTTCAGCCGCTCGGCATAGAGCTCGAGCGGCACGCCGGTGCCCCATTCGCAGTCGATGACATCGACCTCGAGGCCGAGGCGCTCGGCCATGTCGACCCACAGATGCGAGAACTGGCCGAAGCGCGACATCAGCACGCGGTCGCCGGGGCTAAGCACATTGGTCATCGCCGCTTCCCAGGCGCCGGTGCCGGAGGAGGGGTAGATGAAGACGCGGCCGGTCTCGTTCTTGAAGACGCGTTTGATGTCCTCGAACAGCGGCAAAGTGAGATCGGGGAAGGACGCGGCGCGCATGTCCTCCATCGGCAGGTTCATCGCCTGCCGGACCTGTTCGGGGATGTTGGTCGGCCCGGGAATGAAAAGATGGGTGAAACCGGCCATGATGCGAACTCCTCCTGATCCAGCAAAGCGGTGGGGGGAGTTTCGTTTCGACGGCTAAAGCCAACAACACCTTGGCGGGTAAGATCTCGCCGCGCGCGGGTGGGGACGGCCTACCCGGTTGGCCTACCCGAAAGGCTGCTTCTGGGTACGCCTCTCGCGCGCATAGAGCGCGACGGCCATCGCCCGGTTGCGGACGTCGAGCTTGTCGTAGAGATTCTTGAGGTGATACTTCACCGTGTTCTCGGAAATGCCGGTGCGCGTGGCGATTTGCAGATTGGTCCAGCCGTCGGAAAGCACCGCCAGCAACTCGCGCTCACGCACCGTGAGCTGCGCCAGCGGCGTGTCGTTGACCTTGTTGATGTCGATATAGGGGATGCAGATGCGGCCATGCGCGACCGCCAGAATCGTGTCGAAGATGATGGCCGGATCGTCGAACTGGAAACAGTAGCCCTGCGCTCCCAGCCGCACGCATTGCTTCAGGATGCCGATGTCATGGTCGTTGGAAAAGACGGTGATGCGCACGTCGAGCTTGCGGCTCTGGACCTCGGCCAGCACATCCGCGCCGTCCATGTCGGCGAGCTTCCAGCCGATGATTGCGACGTCGAAGCCGCCCTTGACAGCGAGATCCAGGAACTGCTTGCCGCTCTGCACGCTGCCCAACAAGTCGAAACGGCCGTCGCATTCGAGCATTTCACGCAGCGCCGATATGACGAATGGATTGCGCTCGGCGACGACAATGCGCATGCGCCGGTCGCCAATTGCCTTGCTCGTTTTCCCGGGCTTGCTGTTCAAGGGCCGTTTTTGTCCTGGGCTGATTGTGCGGCAACTCAAAGGCCAGGCTTCAGGCCTGGACCCGTATCATGACAATTCTGCCCCAATCGCGCCGGGGTGCTCTTTCCCCAGCGACATCGGCTGTCGCGCCGTCTGAAGCCGGGATTGGCTGGTTCCTGACGGGAAAGGCATTGTCAGGTGAAGCATCCGCGATACGCTCGCCGGGTGGCGTGGAGCGCGCGTTTCGTTTGATATTCCGTGCCTTAGAGCGATAAGTTCTCAAATCGAATCGCGTCCGCAGGCGAGATGCATCGGATTTCCGCGAAACCGGTTTCCGCTTTAAGCTCCGATGCTCTAGACCTGAGACACAATTTTTTCCGGGATGGCGGGAGGCGCTGGTGGAGGACAAGCAGACGATCTCCGCCAAGGCGACTGACGACGCCCATGCCGACATCTATGGCGAGGACGGTGCCGTCCTTTCGTCCTTCCTTGCCCAGATCGGCGCCGCGATCGCCGACCGCGATACTCTGACCCTCAAGCATGAAGTCGACCACCTGCACCAGTCGGAACTGGGCGACCTGATCGAGGCGTTGCATCCCGAACAGCGGCGAGCCCTGGTCGAACTGCTGGGCGCCGATTTCGACTTCTCCGCGCTGACCGAGGTCGATGAGGCGATCCGCATGGAGATCGTCGATCATCTGCCCAATGCGCAGATCGCGCAGGCGGTGCAGGAACTCGATTCCGACGACGCCGTCTACATTCTCGAAGACCTCGAAAAGGAAGACCAGGACGAGATCCTGTCGCAGCTGCCGTTCACCGAACGGATCAGGCTGCGCCGCTCGCTCGATTACCCGGAAGAGACCGCCGGGCGGCGCATGCAGACGGAGTTCGTCGCGGTGCCGCCGTTCTGGACCATCGGCCAGACCATCGACTACATGCGTGAGGACAAGAACCTTCCCGATCGCTTCAGCCAGATCTTCGTCATCGATCCGACCTTCAAGCTCGTCGGCGCCATCGATCTCGACCAGATCCTGCGCACCAAGCGCGCGGTCAAGGTCGAGGATGTCATGCATGAGACGCGCCATGCCATACCGGCGACCATGGACCAGGAAGAGGCGGCGCGGGAATTCGAGCAGTACGACCTTTTGTCGGCCGCCGTCGTCGACGAGAATGAGCGGCTGGTCGGCGTGCTGACGATCGACGATGTCGTCGACGTCATCCAGCAGGAAGCCGAGGAAGATCTGCTGCGCATGGGCGGCGTCGGCGACGAGGAACTCTCCGACACGGTGTTTGCAACCTCGCGCTCGCGCGTTCCCTGGCTGCTCGTCAACCTTTTCACCGCATTCCTGGCGGCCTCGGTGATCGGGCTGTTCGACCACACGATCGAGCGTATCGTGGCACTCGCCGTGCTGATGCCGATCGTGGCCGGCATGGGCGGCAATGCCGGTTCGCAGACCATGACCGTCACCGTGCGGGCGCTGGCGACGAAGGATATCGACATCTACAATGCCGCCCGCATCATCCGCCGCGAAATGGGTGTGGGCTTCATCAACGGCATTGTCTTTGCCGTTCTGATCGGCATCGTTGCCGCCGCCTGGTTTCGCGATCCGAATCTGGGCGGGATCATCGGCGCGGCGATGATCATCAACATGTTCGCGGCCGCTCTTGCCGGCATCCTGATCCCGCTCATGCTCGACCGGTTCAAGATCGATCCGGCCGTGGCGTCGGCGGTTTTCGTCACCACCGTCACCGACTGCGTCGGCTTTTTCGCTTTCCTCGGCCTTGCAAGCTGGTGGTTCGGGGTGAGGTAGCGGCCTCAATTGACTTTTACGTAAATGCCGTGCGAGGCTTGCGCGGGGGCCATGTCGATTCCGGCGGGCAAGGGTTGGTTCGGGACGGGAGGCAGCGCCGCGTGGCGCTGCCTAGGGTTCGGGCATGGAGCGACAATGCGGGAATATTACTCGATCACCGAACTGACCCGCGAATTCGACGTGTCGACGCGGACGCTGCGTTTCTATGAGGATGAGGGGCTGGTGCAACCGGTGCGGCGTGGCCGCACGCGGCTGTTTCGCCCGTCCGACCGCCATCTCATCCGGCAGATCATGCGCGGAAAGCGGCTCGGTTTCTCGATCAACGAGATCCGCGAAATCATCCAGATGTACAAGGAGCCGCCGGGCGAGGTCGGGCAGCTCAAGCTGATGATCAAGCGCATCGAGGAAAAGCGCGAGGATTTGAGGCAAAAGCGCCGCGACCTCGAGGAGACGCTGGCCGAACTCGACCAGGCCGAGGAGTCCTGCGTCGAGCGGCTGGTGGAGCTCGGCGTCAATACTTAACGCCGCTCAGATCCAGCGCCGCACCCTTTTGGCGTAATCGCGGTATTTCTTGCCGAACTTCGCCGCCAGCATCTTTTCCTCCCGCTCGATGGCGACCTTCTGCGTGGCGAAGGCGGCGATGAACGCCAGCGGCAGGAACCAGACAATCCCCGTGACAAAGGCGACGCCGATCAAAAGCAGCGTGTTGGCGAGATACATCGGGTTGCGGGTGACGCCGAAAGGACCTGTGGTGACGAGGTGGTCGGGCACCGCGTTGGGGTTGAGTGTCGTCCTGGCCCGGACCATGGTGCGGATGGCGGTGAACCAGAGTGCCGCGACGCCGAACAGCGCCACCCAGCCGGCGGCGAACAGCAGGTCGCCCAGCAGGTCGCCGATCCAGGGCAGCGGATAGAGCAGGCCGAGGATGACGCTGATGGCGATTGCCGCGACATAGATCACCGGCGGCCACGGTATCACCCCGGGCTTCGGCTGGGTTTCGGTCATTGTGTTCCTCCCTCGTCCACCTTGTCCTCGGTCTGGCCCGTGCAACTGGCGGCCAGATCGCCCAGATGCGCCCGGAATTCCGCACTCTGGTCGTTGTTCTCGAGCCGATCAAGCGCGGCCTCGCCCTCGAGCGTCGTCAGCATGCAACTGCAATAGCTCGAACAGAAGGTCGCGTTGCGCGTCTGCTCGCATGAGCGCTGGCAGGTCTTCAGGAAATTGACCTGCACCGTTTCGACCTGGGCCGGCATGACTTGCGAGAACAGCCAGACGCAGCCGATCAGCAGCGGCTGGTGGATCAGGTAGAAGGCGAGGCTGTGGCGGCCGATGAAAACCAGCGGATTGGCCCAGCGGCCGGGCATGAGGCTCGCAAGGCGGGCTCGCAGGCCGGAGGCGGAAGCGAGTTTCGCCACCCCAATGCCGATAAGCACCGCCCCGAACCATGGAAACAGCGGCACATAGTCGTTGGATCGCGGATTGATCGCCGAGAGGCCGATCCACCACAGCCAGGGATGGTCCAGCGCCTCGAAGCGCAGATAGATGGGCGCCGCGATGACCAGCGCTGCAACGACAAGGGTCAGCAGAGCCGGGAGCCTCAGGAAGGCGAGGCCGAGCAGGCTGGCGAGCGCGATCTGGTGCAGGATGCCGAAGAAGATGAATCCGTCCGGCGTCGCGATGCGGGTGACCACCGAAATGGCGATCGCCGCTCCGGCGACCATGGCGAAACGCTTCCAGAAACCGTTCCAGCGGATTTGCTGGCCGTGCGCGAGGTACAGGCTGACGCCGACCAGGAACAGGAAGGTCGAGGCGATGCAGCGCGCGTAGATCTTCCACCAGCCGAAGGCGGTGAGGCCTGGATCGGTGTAGCCGAAGAATTCCAGGTCCCAGGTGAAATGGTAGCTCGCCATGGCCAGCAGCGCGATGCCGCGCACGATGTCGATGGCGATGATGCGCCTGGATGGCTCCGGAACGGGTGCGGTCGGCGTATGGATGGTCATGGTCTCGCGATCTGATTCAGCCCCGCCTCAGGACTATCACGGTTGGACCGGACAGAAGAAGGCCGGGGCACCGGATCAAGCGACGCTTTGAGGTATGCTGATATTCAGGTGATGCCGGCCTGCAAACGGCGGCTTTCTGCCCTTCCGGTGCTCACGGACCTGAATGTCCACTCCACTCCGGTTCTCGAAAACCGCCATTTTCGGCTCGGCCTGACCTGAATCTCAACACACCTTGGGCCAGCGCCGGGAAGTCTTTGACCGACTTCGCTTTTCACGGCCTATGCGTCGGTTTCCTCTTAATCGCCCGGGAACGGCCAAGGCAGATTTGGCCGGTGATTCTGCTTTGGGGAAGCAATGTCCACCCATGTGCGCCATCCGATCTGGCTCCCGGCCCTCAGGGCCGCGGATGCGCGCACCTTCGCCTCGCTCTATGCGGTCGAATCCTTCGCCCGCGCCACGGTGTCGAGCGTCATCCCAATCCAGGCCTACGAAATCCTGCACAACGAGCAGATCGTCTCGATCCTCTACACCATCGTGGCGCTGCTCGGCCTGTCGGTGACCTTGTTCATGCCGATGCTGATCCGCCGCTTTGCCCGGCGCTGGGTCTACACCGCCGGCGCCTGCCTGCTCGCCATCGGTTCGCTGTTCTTCGTCACCCACACGCTGGCCGGGCAATTGGCAGGCATGCTGTGTCGGGTGATGGGCGCCAGTGCGCTTTCGATCACGCTCAACCTCTACATCATGGACCACATCCGCAAGACCGACTTCATGCAGGCAGAATCGCTGCGCATGGCGTGGTCGATGTTCGCCTGGACCGGCGGTCCGACGCTCGGCATCTTCCTCTACACCCGCTTCGGCATCTACGCCGCGCATGGCGCGGTTGCGGTGTTCGCGCTGGCGCTCTTGGCGCTGTTCTGGACCTATCGACTGGGCGACAACCCATCGATCCGACCCGGCAAGACACGGCCGGCGAATCCGCTCGCCAATATCGGCCGCTTCGTCGCGCAGCCGAGATTGAGGCTTGCCTGGCTGATCGCCTTCGGCCGCTCCTGCTTCTGGACGACATTCTTCGTCTATGGGCCACTGTTCATGGTGATCACCGGCGAGGGTAAGCTGGCCGGCGGCCTGCTGGTTTCGGCCGGCAACGCGCTTTTGTTCATGGCGATTTTCTGGGGCAAGGCCGGAAAACGCTTTGGCGGCCGGCGCACCATGACATTCGCCTATTTCGCCATGTCGGCGATGCTTCTGGCGGCGGGTGTCGTCGGCGAAACCGTGCCGCTGCTCACCGGCGCCTTCCTGCTGTGTGGCGCCTTTTTCACCATAGCGCTCGATGCGTTGGGCTCGACCGCCTTCATGCGTTCGGTGCGCTCCTATGAACGGGCGCAGATGGCGGCGGTCTATCGTACTTATCTCGACTTTTCCGAACTCACGCCGCCGCTGGTCTATTCGGTGGTGCTGGCCTTCTTCGGACTGGGCTCGGTGTTCGTCACGCTCGGCCTGCTGGCGGCGGTTTGCGGTTTTGTCACGTGGCGTTACTTGCCGAAGTCTCTCTGACGATCAGGGCTTTGGTACAAGCGCCGCGTGGCGCTCGCGCACCCAGTTGTGGAAGCGGTGTAGTTCATACTCCTCCGGCATGAGCACGCCGGCCTGGTGACGCATCGAGCGCAGGCCCCTCTGGTTGACCTCGCAGATCGCGGCGTCCTCTTCCAGCACCTGTGTGCCGAAGGCGACGATGTTGTCGATATCGGTCGCGGCCAGCGCCTCGGGCGCGAACAGCCACTCGGCGACAAGTTCGGTCTCTTCCGGGCCGAGCGGCACCAGGCGTACGGTCCTTACATAGTCGACATGGCCGACGATGAACATCGAGGGCAGGCTGGTGGCGTAGGTCTGGCCGGCGGCGCGTTCGGCTGGCGTCAATCCGGAGAAGACCGGCCCGTGCGCCTGGCCGTCGCGCGACCAGGTCTCGGCGCCGGCGCGCAGGCCGCCGGAAAATTCCGGTGCGTCATTGTCGGCGTGGTGCGTCCATTCGGGGTCGTCGTGCCGGCTCATCAGGCCGCGGCCATAGATCGGCACCAGCCGCGACAGGTCCTTGTGGACGCCCGGGCAGTGCAGGCACTCGTTGAAGTTCTCCCAAAAGATCTTCCAGTTGCAGTGCATCACCTTGCGCAGCACATGGCCCGATAACAGCGTTTCCAGCGGCCAGTTGCCGAGATTGCCGGAGGCCGGGTCGAAGGATGCCTGCGCGGAGCCCGCCGCATCCTCCTGCAGATTGATGAACACGAAACCGCGCCACACCGAGAGCGCGACGCGGTAGAGCGGATGGTCGGCCTTGTCGAAGCCGTCCGGCAACGATTTCGACGGCACGCGCACGAGGTCGCCGCGCAGTGAATAGGACCAGGCGTGGTAGGGACAAGTGATTAGCCGCGCCTTCAGCCGGCCCTCGCTCTCCTGGCAAAGCTGCGAGCCGCGATGCCGGCAGGTGTTGTGGAAGGCGCGCAAGGCGCCGGTGTCGTCGCGCAGCACGACGATGTCCTGCGTGCCGATGCGGAATCGGCGGAAGGCCAGTGGCTGGGCCAGATCGGCCTCGCGGCAGACGAGCAGCCAGTTTTTGTACCAGATGGCATCGAGGTCGCGCTGGTAGCTCTCACCGTCCCAATAGGCCGACGAGGGCAGGGTCGGTTCGGCCTGGGTCAGGCCATTGTAGGGGGCGCGCTCGCTGGCAGTGGGCTGCATGGCTGGCTTCCTGTGAGGCGGCCAGCCGACACCCGGCAGGAAGAATTGTCAATTCTCGTGCCTGGAAACGGCATGGCGCAATCGCGCTGTTTGCCGGCGGAATTTGGTTTGCCGCGTGTCGTGATTTTCCCTATAGTCATGCAGTCGTCGGTTCCGTTTTGGAGCCAAGAGGGAATGCGGTGCGGGCGAAATTCTTGCCCAATGCCGTGGCTGCCCCCGCAACTGTGTGCGGTAGTCCTCTCCATATGCCACTGAAGATTCGTCTTCGGGAAGGTGGGGAAGGGCGCTGATCCGTGAGCCAGGAGACCTGCCGACGACGGCAAAACTGACAGGCCCTCGGGTGGAGGGTGAAAGGACAAGATATGAATACCGCTTCCATCTCCCTCGGCACCTCCGTCTCCTCGCAGTCGCGCTTCATGCAGCTGGCGCTTGCCGCACTGCTCGGCACGTTCATCATCGGCTTTGTCGGCTTCTCGCATATCGATGCTGTGCACAATGCCGGTCATGACAACCGGCATTCGATGGCGTTTCCCTGCCACTGACGAGGATCTGACATCATGAATCTGTTTCGCAACGTCGTGTTCATCGCGGCGATCGCAGGGCTCGTGGCCGGCGTTGTCCTTGCCTGCATGCAGGCCTATGCCACCGTACCACTGATCCTCAAGGCGGAAGTCTACGAACAGGCCGAAGGCGGCCATAGCCATGACCATGCCGCCGCACCCGCGACGCCAACCGGGGCCGCCAGCGGCACCGCGATGAGTTCGGCCCCACCGGCGGCAAATTCGATGAGCGCCGCCACCCCGGCTCCGGCCGTAGCCGCCGCTCCGGCCGAAGACGAGGGCTGGGCACCGGCCGACGGCTTCGAGCGCTTTGCCTTCAACGTCGTGTCCAATGTCGTCACCGGCATCGGCTTCGCGCTGATCCTGGTCGCGGTTTCGGAATTCGCCGGCGGTATCGGCAATTGGCGCCAGGGCGTCTTCTGGGGCCTGGCCGGCTTTGCCGTCTTCACATTGGCGCCCGGTCTCGGCCTGCCGCCGGAACTGCCCGCCATGCCTGCCGCCGACCTGACGCAGCGCCAGATCTGGTGGGTGGCGACCGTGATCGCGACCGCCATCGGGCTCGGCCTGATCGCGTTCCGCAAGTCGCTGCCGCTGGCCATTCTTGCCGTGGCGCTGATCGTTGCTCCGCACATTGTGGGTGCGCCGCAGCCCGACAGCTTCGAGACGCCGATCCCGGAAGGTCTGCACCACCAGTTCGTGGTGGCGGTGACGCTGACCAATCTGGTGTTCTGGCTGGTGCTCGGCGCCGTCGTCGGCGTGGTGCGCGGACGCTTTACCGGCACGGCGACCAGCCTGCGCGACAGCTTTGCCTGATCGCAACAAGCTGACCTTCATCATCGGCGGTGCGCGCTCCGGCAAGAGCGCGCATGCCGAAATCCTGGTGACGGCGTTGCCGTCGCCATGGACCTATATCGCTACCGCGCAAGCCTATGACGACGAGATGCGTGAGCGCATCGCGCTGCACCGCTCGCGGCGCGGCGAGGGCTGGACGACCATCGACGCGCCGCTCGACCTTGCCGGCGCGCTCGAGGCATTGCCCGACAACCAGCCGGTGCTTGTCGACTGCCTGACGCTGTGGCTGACCAATCACATGCTGGCCGATCACGACGTCGCAGCCGCGTGCCGGCGGCTGGCGGATGTGCTGTCACGACCACGCGGACCCTGGTTCGTGGTCTCCAACGAAGTCGGGCAAGGGATCGTGCCGGACAATGCCTTGGCGCGCCGGTTTCGCGATGACGCCGGCCGGCTCAACCAGCAGGTCGCGGCGATCGCCGATACGGTGCTGCTGATGGTGGCGGGGCTGCCGCTCAAGGTGAGGTGACATGACCGACATCGACAATAAGGACGAAGAGCGCCATCGCGCCAAGATGGCCAAGCGCAAGGCGGTGCAGGATGCCGAGGTGGCGAGCAAGACGGTCGAAAAGGGGCTGCTGATCGTCAACACCGGTCCGGGCAAGGGCAAGACCACGGCTGCCTTCGGCCTGGCGCTGCGGATGCTTGGCTATGGTAAGCGCGTCGGCGTCGTGCAGTTCATCAAGGGCAAGTGGCACACCGGCGAGAAGGATGCGTTTTCTGCCTTTGGCGACCGCGTCGTCTGGCACGCGATGGGCGAGGGCTTCACCTGGGAGACGCAGGATCTGAAGCGCGACATCGCCGCCGCCGAGGCCGCCTGGGCCAAGGCGCTCGAGTTGATCGCCGACCCCTCGATCAGCCTTGTCGTGCTCGACGAACTCAACATCGCGCTGCGTTACGATTATCTCGATCTCGACAAGGTGGTCGCGGCGCTGAAGGCGCGCCGCGAGGGCCTGCATATCGTCGTCACCGGCCGCAACGCCAAGCCGGCGCTGGTCGAGGCGGCCGATCTGGTCACCGAGATGGGCGTGACCAAACACCACTTCTCGGCAGGCGTGAAGGCGCAGCAGGGGATCGAGTTCTAGAACGCAAGAACGGCGATGACCGAAACCACGGCGAACAACGCGATCAGCAGGTAGTCAGCGACGCGGTAGAGCGTCAGCGCCCGCCTGATGTCGCCGCTGTCGACGTCGCGGCGGCCGCCTTCGCCCATAAAGACATCATCGACCACGATGCCGCCATAGCTGCGCGGCCCGGCAAGCGCCAGGCCAAGCGCGCCGGCCATGGCCGCTTCCGGCCAGCCGGCATTGGGCGAGCGGTGTTTTTTGGCATCGCGCGACACCGCCTGCCAGGCACTGCGGGGATCGGCGTCCTTGACCAGGAAAGCCGCCAGCACGATCAGCAGCGCCGTCAGCCGCGATGCCGGCAGGTTGATCCAGTCGTCGAAGCGCGCCGCCGCCCAGCCGAAAGCCTCGTGGCGGGGGGTGCGGTGGCCGATCATCGAATCGGCGGTGTTGGCGGCCTTGTAGGCAGCGCCGCCGGCGAGTCCGCCAACACCGGTCCAGAAGGCGGGGGCGACGATGCCGTCGGAAAAATTCTCGGCCAGGCTCTCGATCGCCGCGCGGCAGACGGCAGCACGGTCGAGCCCCTCGGGATCGCGGCCGACGATGCGCGAGACGGCGACACGGCCCATGGCGAGGCCGCCCGAATCGAGCGAGTCAGCTACGGCCTCGACATGTTCGTAAAGGCTCTTCTGCGACAGCAGCGACGTCGCCAGCAGCGCGGCAATGAAGAACCCCAGCGGCACGAACCAGAGCAGGACAAGCTGGACGAAGAGGCCGATCACCGCCGGCACCAGCACGATGACCAGCAGCGCCTGGACGCCGCGTTGGCGACGCAGCGCGTCGGGATCAGTGGCGCGGTTGAGCCTCAAGTCGAGAAAGGATATCAGCCTGCCGAACCACGTCACCGGATGGCCGATGGCGCGGAACAGCCAGTCCGGGTAACCCAGGACGAATTCGACGGCCAATGACAGGAAAGCGATCAGGACTGACATGAAGCTTCTTGAAGGAGCGGTGGACCATGGTGGAAGTCTTGGCCGGGCGAGGGCGCTTTTCCCCAACGCTCTTCAGCCTTTCGTCGACCTTTCGACCGGTATCAACCCGCACTCCTACCCGCTTTTCGAGCTGCCCGCCACCTCGCTGTGGCGATTGCCGGAAGCGGCACGGGCGCGTGAACTGACGGAGATCGCGGCCGGCACCTATGGCGCGCCGTCGCCGGCCAATGTCGTCGCGGCGCCCGGCACGCAGATCCTGCTGCCGCGCGTGGCATCGCTGGTCAGGCCCGGCAAGGCATTGGTGCTGGGGCCGACCTATGCCGAACATGCACGTGCAGCGGCGATTGCCGGGCATCAGGTGACCGAAGTCAGCGATTTTGCGGCGCTGGCGGATGCCGACCTTGCTATCATCGTCAATCCGAACAATCCCGACGGTCGCGTCATCGAGCGCGACCGGCTGCTGGCACTGGCCGCCGGGCTACGCGCCAGAGGCGGGCTGCTGGTCGTCGACGAGGCCTTCATGGATGTCGGCCCGCGTGAACACAGCCTCGCCGGTGATGTCGATCAGCGCGGGCTCGTCGTGCTGCGTTCCTTCGGCAAGTTCTTTGGGTTGGCCGGCCTGCGGCTTGGCTTCGCGCTTTCCGATGCAGCGACGGTTGGCTGGCTGGAAACGCAATTCGGGCCGTGGGCCGTCGCCGGTCCAGCGCTGGACTATGGCATTCGCGCGCTTGCCGATATTGGCTGGCAGGATGCGATGCGCGCGTCCCTGGCCGAGGGCGCGGCGCGGCTCGATGCACTCTTCGGCCGTTTCGGCGTGCCTGTAGCGGGCGGCACCACATTGTTCCGCTATTTCAGCCTGCCGGATGCCGCCAGCCTGTTTTCAGCGCTTGGCAAACGCGGCGTCCTGCTTCGGCATTTCTGCGATCGGCCGCATGTCCTGCGCGCCGGCCTGCCGGGGTGTCAGGAGGAATGGCGGCGGCTCGAATCGGCCCTTGCCGAATGGGCGACGCGGCGCGAGGATCGACAAAAAGGTTCAAAACAATGATCCATGTCTGCTCATTGGCGAAGATCGAGGAAACGGTGGCCAGGACCGGCGCCGACCGCATGCTGTCGCTGCTCTCCATCGGAACCGAGGTGACGCGTCCGGCCTCGATAGCGAGGGAAAACCATCTGCATCTCGTCATGCACGACATAGCGGTGGCGCAGGACGGCATGACCATGCCGGGGGAGGAGCATGTCCGCGACGTGCTCGATTTCGCCCGCCGCTGGGACCGGGCAAAGCCCATGGTCGTGCATTGCTATGCCGGCATCAGCCGCTCGACCGCTTCGGCCTACATCATCGCCGCCGCATTGGCGCCGAAACGCGACGAAGCCGAACTGGCCCAGACGTTGCGGGCGCTGTCGCCCTCGGCGACACCCAATCCGCGGCTCATCGCCGTGGCCGACGCACTGCTGGAGCGCAACGGCCGGATGATTGAGGCGATCCAGTCGATCGGGCGCGGCGCCGACGCCTTCGAAGGCACGCCGTTCGCGCTGAAGATCGAGGGCTAGCTGTGCCCATACATCGTTGTAGGACTATCGAGTGCCTTCATTCGCCCAATCTTCGTGCCCGTGGCGTACCCGGACAATGAACACGTCGCCGTCGGCTTCGATCCGGTAGACGACAAGATGGGCCTTGAAGGGATGGATACGCATTGGTGGCGACAATTCAAGCCGCTCCCGTGCCATTCGGGGACCGGCAGCGATCAGGTCAAAGATCGCGAACAACTCGTCATGATACTGTCTGGCCTGCACAGCACCGAACAGGCGCACCCCTTGCTCGGCAATACCGATGATGTCCTCTTCCGCGGCTAAAGAAAGGCGAAATCCCATTACCCGTTGCCGGGTGACTTTCCAGCGCGTTTGACCGCCTCAGTAAAAAGCGCGTCCCTGGATCGATTGCCGATACCACTCTTCAATCCGTCATCGACAAAGCGCTGCATGGCGGCAATGTTGTCGTTGCGCTCCTGATCCCGACGGATCAAATCGCGCACATAGTCGCTCGCGTTGGCGTAGCGACCCGTTTCGGTTTGCGCCTCAACCCAATCCTTCATCGGATCAGGCAATGATACGTTCATTGTTGCCATATCGGCCTCCATATCCCGTCCAGTATGAACCATTTTGGCAAAGTTTGTCAAAATCTCATATACGGGAGTGTTTTTTGCGAAGGCGCGATTGTGGCTAAGCGGCTATTTCAGCCAGTCGGCGAGCTTCGCCTTGCGCACATCCCTGAGCAGGCTGATGAAACCGTCGGCCTGATGCTCTGCGGTCAGCCGGCCTTTTTCCGCCGTCGCTATGCTGGCGTCGCCAACCACGCCATTGGGGTTGAGATCGCTGGCGATCCAGGCGAAGGCGTGGGTGCCGGTGTGGCGCAGCAGCGAAAATTCCTTTTCGGCCCTGGTGACATTGGAAACGAAATTATCGGCCTTGGCCATGTCGACGAGGTCCGGCCGGAAATGCAGCATCAGCGAGGTCTCGACATCGCCGCCATGGATGCCGTGACGGTCCTCGAGTTCGCTGTACATGCCGGCCGGGCGGCCAAAGCGTTGCCAGCTCGTCTTCACCGCCAGCATCTTTTCGCGCACCCGCAATTCGCGCGTGATGATGCCCATGATCTCTTCATTGCCGCCATGCGAGTTGACGACGATGAGTTTGCGCACCCCGGCGCGGGCGATCGACACGCCAAGTTCGGTCCAGGCTTCGACCAGCGTCGTTGCCGGCAGAGTGAGTGTACCCGGCGCATGCAGGTGTTCGTTCGATTTGCCCACGGCCTGGACCGGCAGGATGCGGATGTCGAGATCGTCTGGCAGGCGCGAAATGACCGTGTCCAGCATGCCGTTCATGATCGAGGTGTCGGTCGAGACAGGCAGATGCGGCCCATGCTGCTCGATCGCCGCCACCGGCAGAACGGCAATCGTCGCCTCCGGATCGATCGAGGCGTATTCGGTTGTCCGGTAGTCGCCCCACCAGACGCGTCTTCTTGCAGCGGTCATGTCATGCCTCTTCGATGAACGGTGAGACCTAGCGCGGCACAGGCCTGCTGTCGATCACCCGGCCGCGATGGCTTCGACCTCGACCTTGAATTCGGCGCGAGCAAAGCCGGAAACGATCATCAGCGTCGAGGCCGGCGCAGGGCTCGAAAACAGCCTGTCGCGGACATCCATATAGGGGCGCAAATGGGCGCGGTCGGTGACGTAGGCGTTGATGCGCACGATGTCCGCGAGCCCCAGCCCGGCCTCGCCGAGGATTGCCTCGATGTTGCGGAAGCAGAGTTCGGCCTGGGCGCCGGCGTCCTCGGGAATCTGGTCGTCCGCCGTGATCGCCACCTGGCCCGAGCACAGCACCAGCCGCTTGCCCGCCGGCACTTCGACGCCGTGGCTGTAGCGGGCAAAGGGCGGCTTGATCGATTTCGGGGTGAGGAATCTGAACATGGCAATCTCCTGGATGCCGTCAGCCTAAGGCGGGACGCATCACAGCTTCAAGATGGTGGTGCATGTTGCCGGTGCGATTGTGGACAGGCGTTCAAAAAATAGGCACGATGCCTTCGGTGCAGCACGACCTTTCCGGCTTTCGCAGATGGCTGTGGTGCAGGCGGGCGGGTTCCGGCGCGAGACGCCGGTGGCATGTGTCTTGCTTCTTGAATCTTTGGTGTCGAGCCTGGCGCGTGGCGCCGGAGCAAACAGAGGGTGGTTGTCGATGTATGCAAAACAGAAGATCTCGGTAGCGGCGGTGGCCCTGCTGGCGGCCAGCACGCTGGGGGCCGCAGCGAATGAAAAAGTCACCTTCGGCACCAACTGGCTGGCCGAGCCGGAACATGGCGGTTACTACCAGGCCGTGGCGGACGGCACCTACGCCGCCTGCGGCCTCGACGTCACCATCATGCAGGGCGGCCCGCAGGTCAGCGGCCGGCCGATGCTTTTGGCCGGCAAGATCGATTTCTACATGGGCGGCAATCTGCTGTCGGCCTTCGATGCGGTCCAGCAAGGCATCCCGATGCGCGTGGTTGCGGCGGACTTCCAGAAGGATCCGCAGGTCCTCATGTCCCATCCCGGCGAGGGGCTGGACAAGTGGGAAGATCTGAAGAACGCCGACCAGTACATCCTTGGCGACGAAGGCGTGCAGACCTTCTTCCAGTGGATGGTCACCGCACTCGGCTTCGACGCCGCCAAGCGCGCGCCCTACACCTACAACACCGCTCCCTTCCTCGCCAACAAGAAGTCGATCCAGCTGGGCTACGTCACCTCGGAGCCGTTCGCGGTCAAGAAGGAAGGCGGCTTCGTGCCGAACCAGTTCCTGCTCGCCGACTATGGCTGGGACACCTACTCGACGACGATCGAAGTGATGCAGGCCACGATCGACAAGAAGCCGGAGGTGGTCCAGTGCTTCGTCGATGGCTCGGCCAAGGGCTGGTACAAGTACCTCTACGGCGACAACAAGGCCGCCAACGACATGATCAAGAAAGACAATCCTGACATGAGCGACGAGCAGATCGCCTTCTCGATCGAGCAGATGAAGAAGTTCGGCCTTGCCGATTCCGGCGATACCGAGAAGCTCGGCATCGGCGCCATGACCGACGCGCGCATCAAGAGTTTCTATGACAAGATGGTCAAGGCCAAGGTTACGCCGGAGGGCATCGACATTTCGAAGGCCTACACGCTGGCCTTCGTCAACAAGGGCGTCGGGCTCGACCTGAAGAAATAGGCCAGCCTGAGTATGATAGGGGAAAAGGTGGCGCGAGCGCCGGCATCGGACGCTCCGACCTTGCTGGCGCTGCGCGGCGTCGGCAAGGTGTTTTCCAACGGCGTGACGGCGCTGAGCAATGTCAACCTGACGATCCGGGAAGGCGATTTCCTCAGCCTGCTCGGGCCGTCCGGGTGCGGAAAGTCGACGGCGCTGCGGCTGATCGCCGGCCTGTCGACGCCGACCTCCGGCGTGCTCGATTGGCGCGGCGGCGGTTCGCTCGACCGCGCCAATATCGGCTTCGTCTTCCAGGAGCCGACGCTGCTGCCCTGGGCCAGCGTCTTCGACAATGTCTGGCTGCCGCTCAGGCTGAAAGGCATTTCCCGCGCCAAGGCCGCCCCGGCGATCACGCAGATGCTGGCGCGGGTGCACCTGACCGGCTTCGAGAACGCCGTGCCGCGCGAGCTGTCGGGCGGCATGAAGATGCGCGTCTCGATCGCGCGCGCCATGGTGACCAAGCCTCGCGTGCTGTTGATGGACGAACCCTTCGCAGCACTGGACGAGATCACCCGCTTCAAGCTCAACAACGATCTGCTGGAACTGTGGCAGGACGAACGCTTCACCGTCGTCTTCGTCACCCACAGCGTCTTTGAGAGTGTGTTTTTGTCCAACCGGGTCGTCGTCATGGCGGCGCGGCCTGGCCGGGTGTTCGACGAACTCGCCATCGAGGCCTCCTATCCGCGCGACGAGGCGTTTCGCACCTCGCCCGACTATGCAGCCCTTTGCCGCCAGGCTTCCGACGTGCTGGTCAATGCCATCAATTCAACAGCGGGCCCGCATCATGACGGTCATTGACGGCACGTTGAAACTCGACCCCGAGGAAGCGCGCCGTGTGCGTCAGGAGCGGCTCGAGCGGGTCGGCCGCTGGGTGTTGCCGCTGGCGATCATGATCCTGGCGATCTGGCTGTGGGATCGCATCTGCGTGTGGGACGAGATCCCGCAATATATCCTGCCGCGCCCCGGCGTGGTGCTGCAGACGCTCTACAACGATGCCGGCCTGCTGTTCTCCTCGCTGCTGGTCACCTTGCGCATCACCTTCCTCAGCCTGGCCTTGGCCGTCATCGGCGGCGTTGGCCTGTCGGTGCTGTTCGCGCAATCGAAATGGGTGGAGATGTCGTTCTTCCCGTTCGCCATCGTGCTGCAGGTGACGCCGATCGTGGCGATCTTTCCGCTGATCAACATCTATGTGAACAACCAGACAACCAAGCTTCTGCTGTGCGCCTGGATCGTCGCCTTCTTTCCGATCCTGTCCAACACCACGCTCGGCCTGAATTCGGTCGACCGCAATCTGCGCGACCTGTTCAAGCTCAACGGCGCGACGCGCTGGCAGCAGCTGCGCTATCTCAGGCTGCCGGCGGCGATGCCGTATTTCCTCGGCGGGCTGAAGATCGCCGGCGGCCTGTCGCTGATCGGCGCCGTGGTGGCCGAGTTCGTCGCCGGGGCCACCGGCCAGTCGTCCGGGCTCGCCTCGCGCATTATCGAGGCCGGCTACCGCCTCAACGCGCCGAGACTGTTCGCGGCGCTGTTCCTGATCTCGCTGACCGGCATCCTGATCTTCCTCGTGCTGTCGCTGATTTCGCATCTTATTCTCAGGCGCTGGCACGAAAGCGCGCTGAAGCAGGAGCGGTAGTGCCTTGATTCCGGACTCAGCTTCATACCGGCTCACCAACGCCCGCCTTCACGCCTCGCTGACGCCGGGGCTCACTGCGACCTATGACGGCGATGGCTTTGCGCTGGCCGATATCACGGTCACCGACGGCAAGATCGCCGGCATTGCAGTGCATGATCGGGCAGCGGCGCCACCCGGTGCCGTCGATCTTGCCGGCCGCATCGTTCTGCCGTGCTTTGTCGACTGCCACACCCATATCGACAAGGGCCATATCTGGCCGCGGAAGCCCAATCCCGACGGCACCTTCATGGGCGCGCTCAATGCCGCCGGCGCCGACCGCGTCGCGCGCTGGAGCGCCGAGGATCTCGCCAAACGCATGGATTTCTCGCTGCGCTCGGCCTATGCGCATGGCACCAGGGCGCTGCGCACCCATCTCGACAGCGTCGCGCCGCAGGAGGACATCTCCTGGCCGGTGTTCGAGACGATGCGCGAGGCCTGGCGCGGCCGCATCGAGTTGCAGGGCGCCTGCCTGCTCGGCATCGAAGGCGTGCGCGACAAGAAATGGTTCGACAGGCTGGCGAAACGGGTCGCCGCCGCCAAGGGCGTGCTCGGCGTCGTCACCTATATGGTGCCGGATCTGGAAGAACTGCTCGATCATGTCTTCGCGCAAGCGATCAAGCATGGGCTCGATCTCGATTTCCATGCCGACGAGACCGATGACATTGCGGCGATCTCGCTGAAGAAGATCGCCGAGGCAGCACTATGGAACGGTTTCGAGGGCAAGATCCTCGTCGGCCATTGCTGTTCGCTGGCGCGGCAGCCCGATCTCGAGGTGCTGGACACACTGGACAAGGTGGCGAAGGCCGGGCTGGCGGTGGTGTCGCTGCCGATGTGCAATCTCTACCTGCAGGATCGGCGCGCGAACCAGACCACGCCGCGTTGGCGTGGCGTGACGCTGCTGCACGAGATGAAGGCGAGGGGCATTCCTGTCGCCGTGGCTTCCGACAACACACGCGATCCCTTCTATGCCTATGGCGATCTCGACATGCTGGAGGTCTATCGCATGGCGACGCGCATCCTGCATTTCGATCATCCGGTCGCCGACTGGCCGCTAGCGGTCACCGCGACGCCGGCCAAGGTGATGCGGCTTGATGGGCTTGGCACGCTTGCCGCCGGCGGCGATGCCGATTTCATCCTGTTCAAAGCTCGAAGCTGGACGGAATTGCTGTCGCGGCCCGAATCCGATCGCATCGTCGTGCGCGGCGGCCGCGCGATCGAGCGGCAATTGCCCGACTATTCCGAACTCGACGGACTGATGGTGGAATGATGGACGTTTCGGCGCTCAAACGCGATCTCGACGGGATAAAGCTCGACGACAATCCGGCCATCGTCCAGCAGAAGAGCCGCGATTTCTACTGGTACAGCCCGGTGCTGAAACAACAACTCGACCATGTCACCGGCGACCTGATCGTGACGCCGAAGACCGAGGCCGAGTTGATCCGCGTGCTCGCCGCCTGTCACCGGCATGGCGTGCCGGTGACGCCGCGCGGCAGCGGCACGGGCAATTACGGCCAGGCGATGCCCTTGTCGGGCGGCGTGGTGCTGAACCTTGCCGAGATGAACGAGATCAAGTCGATCGCGCCGGGGCGCGTGGTGACCGGGCCTGGTGCTATTCTGGCCGATATCGACAAGGCAACACGTGCGCATTCCGGGCAGGAGCTTCGGCTGTCGCCCTCGACCTACAACACCGCCTCGATCGGCGGCTTCATCGCCGGCGGCTCGGGCGGCGTCGGTTCGATCAATTTCGGCGGGTTGCGCGATTTCGGCAATGTGCTGCGCCTGCGCGTGGTGACGATGGAGGCCGAGCCGAAGGCGCTCGAACTCACCGGCGAGGATTTGCACAAGGTGACCCACGCCTACGGCACCAACGGCATCATCACCGAAGTCGAGATGCCGCTGACGGCGGCCTATGACTGGGTTGACGTCATTGTCGGCTTCGGTGCCTTCATGGACGCGGCACGCTACGGCAATGCGCTGGCCTGCCAGGACGGCATCCTGACCAAGCTGATCACGCCGATCGCCGCGCCTGTGCCGCAGCTCTATTTCAAGCGCCACCAGAAGTTTTTCAGGGAGGGGCAAAGCATCTGCGTCGTCATGGTGGCGCAGCACGGGCTGGATGCTTTCTTCGCCTTCACCCGGCGCGCCGGCGGCGAGGTGATCTTCAACGCCGCCACCGCGACGCCCGAGGAGAAGAAAGGCCTGCCGCCGGCCTATGAGCTGGCCTGGAACCACACGACGCTGAGGGCGCTGCGCGTCGATCCCGACATCACCTATCTGCAGTCGCTCTATCCCTTTCCCAACCAGCTGGCGCTGGTCGAGAAAATGGATGCGATGTTTCCCGGCGAAGTGTTCTCGCATCTCGAATTCGTGCGGCTGGACGGCAACATCACCTGTTTCGGCCTGCCGCTGGTAAAATTCACCACCGAGGCGCGGCTTGACGAGATCGTGCGCCTGCATGAGGAAAATGGCTGCCCGATCTTCAACCCGCATCGCTACACGCTGGAGGAGGGTGGCATGAAGCAGACGGATGCCGTGCAACTCGCCTTCAAGCGCGAGACCGACCCGCAAGGCCTGCTCAATCCCGGCAAGATGATCGCCTGGGAAAATCCGGACTATGACTATCGTTCCGGCCGGACTTTTTTGTTCAAGGGGCTGCAAAAGGCAGGCTGATGAACATCCTCGTCCTCTACGCCCATCCGGTCGAGACCAGCTTCAATGCCGGCCTGCACCGGTTGATCGTCGAGCGGCTGACCGCAGCGGGCCATACGATCGATGACTGTGACCTCTATGCCGAGGATTTCGACCCGCGGCTGATGCGCCAGGAGCGGCTGGATTATCACAACCAGCGCGGCGCCGCGGACCCGGCGTCGCCTTATGTCGAGCGCCTGCTGCGTGCCGAGGCGCTGGTGCTTTCCTATCCGGTCTGGAACTACGGCTTTCCGGCGATCCTCAAGGGTTTTTTCGACCGCGTCTTCCTGCCCGGCGTGTCGTTCAGGCTGGTCGACGGCAAGGTGCAGCCGTCGCTGCACAACATCCGTAAGGTCGCGGCCGTCACCACCTATGGCGGCAGCCGGTTCCGCGCCATGGTGATGGGCGATCCGCCACGCAGGTTGGTCAAGCGCATGCTGCGCGCCACAGTAAAGCCCCGCGCGCCGGTGACTTATCTCGCGCATTACGCGATGAACCTGTCGACCGACCAAACGCGAAAATCCTTCATGACGAAGGTTGCGGCGAGCATGGATGCATTCTGATGCGTGTCCTCGTGGTCTATTGCCATCCGGTGCCGGAAAGCTTTTGCGCGGCAATCCGCGACACCGCTCTGGATGTGCTCAAGGCCAGGGGCTGCCAGGTGCGGCTGCTCGACCTCTATGCCGAGAAATTCGACCCGGTGATGGGCTGCGACGAGCGGCGCACTTACAACAATCAGGCGCCGCAGGACCCGGCGCTGAAGCCGCATTTCGAACTGCTGGCATGGGCCGAAGCGATCCTGTTCGTCTATCCGACCTGGTGGTACGGGCTGCCGGCGATGCTGAAGGGCTGGCTCGACCGGGTGTGGGCGACGGACGTCGCCTTCAAACTGCCGGCGGGCAAGGGGCGGATCAAATCGCTGATGACGCATGTCACCAAGGTCGGCGTCATCACCACTTGCGGCGCGCCGACCTGGTGGAGCGTCGTCGTCGGCCAGCCCGGGCGCAAGACCTTGCTGCGCGGCATGCGGGCATTGTGCGCGCGACGCTGCAGCACGTTCTTCCTGGCGCACTATCTGATGGACGCCTCGACGCCAAAGACGCGGGCGGCGTTTCTGGCGAAGGTGCGGACGAGGTTGGAGCGGTTTTGAGCGATGCGCGACTTTCCCTTCTCCCCTTGTGGGAGAAGGTGGCCTCGCGAAGCGAGGTCGGATGAGGGGTGCGTGAAGGATCTCTGCTTTGCAGTAATAAGCGCTTGAGATCCTTCGATCTTTTCACGCTGCGCTTTGTCGCGCACCCCTTGTATCTGCACGGAGGAGACTTTGTGCGATGGAAGCGACTGAGCCTCGAACCGGACGGCCATCCGATTCGAGGCTTGGCGAAGTCGCCCGACACCCCTGCGGCTACAACCGTGGATGAGCCTGGGATCTTCGTCTTCGTCACGCACGACCGAATAGTCGCTTGGCTCCAATCGCACGCACAAGGCAGGTTACCGTGAACACGACCCTCTGTGGAATAGATATTTCGAAAGACTGGCTCGACGCCCATATCGAGCCGATGGGAGCGGCAAACCGCTTCGCCAACGATGCGGCAGGCATCGCCGATCTGGCCGCCTGGTGTCAGAACCATGATGTCGAACTCGTCATCATGGAGGCCAGTGGCGGCTACGAACGGCTGGCCTTCCTGCTCTTGTGGGAGATGGGCCAACCCTGCGGCATGGCCAACGCGAGGAGCGTTCGCTACTTCGCCGAGGCAATGGGTTTCCTGGAGAAGACCGACAGAATCGATGCCGCCGTGATTGCCCGTTATGGTGCCGTCAAGCGGCTCAAGCCGACGCCGCCGCCGAGCGCGGCCCAGCAGCGGCTCAAGGCGCTGGTTGCGCGGCTTTCCCAGGTGGGAGGAGATCTCACCATTCAAAAGCAGCGCAAGAGCACCGCCGACGCCGAAACTATCGCCAGCCTCGATGAAGTGATCGCGCTGCTTGCGCGCCAGAGCCGCAGGCTCGAAGGTGAGATCGCCACGCTCATCGATGACGATCCGCTGTGGGCATGCCTCGACCGAGCCTTCCGCTCGCTCAAGGGTGTTGCCTCTCGCACCGTGGCGCGGCTGATGGCGCAGTTGCCGGAGATCGGCATCCTCTCCAACAAGGCCATCGCCAAGTTGGCCGGCCTGGCGCCGATCGCCAATGACAGTGGCAAGCGCAGCGGTCGAAGACCAGTGCGCGGCGGTCGGGCAGGGCCGCGCGGCGTCCTCTTTCTCGTTGCCAGCATCGTTGCCAAATATGATCCGCATCTGGCAGCTTTCAAGCAACGGTTGCAGACTGCCGGAAAGGAGAAAATGGTCATCCGCATTGCGCTCGCCCGCAAGCTGCTCGTCATTCTCAATGCAAAAGCACGCGACGCGCGTAACGAATTCGCAAATGCAACTTGACACCTCAGATAGTCGCTCATCCGTCTCGGCGCTACGCGCCGATCCACCTTCTCCCACAAGCGGAGAAGGTGGAGGGCTACATCTTCACCCTTTCCGCCTTCGGATCATACATCGGCTTCAGCGAGGCCTCCGCCGCAAACCGTTCGCCGGCGATCTCGATCTCGTAGGATGAGGCCAGCACATCCGCCTCGCTCTCGCCCGGGCACGGCACATAGCCGAGCCCAATGGCGCCGCCGAGGTGGTGGCCGTAATTGCCCGAGGTGATCGGGCCGACGATCCTACCGTCGCGCAGGATGGCTTCATTGTGGAAGAGCAGGGGCTGCGGGTCTTTCAGCCGGAACTGGACCAGCCGGCGGTTCAATCCGGCGTCTTTCTTCTTCAGCACGGCATCGCGACCGATGAAATCACCCTTGGCCGTCTTCACCGCGAAGCCGAGGCCTGCTTCCAGCACATTGTCCTCGTCGGTGATGTCGTGGCCGAAATGCCGGAAAGCCTTTTCGATACGGCAGGAATCCAGCGTGTGCAGGCCGCAGAGTTTCAGGCCGACATCGGCGCCGGCCTCGTCGATCGCCTCGAAGATATGTGCCGCCTGGTCGGTCGAGACATAGAGCTCCCAGCCGAGTTCGCCGACATAGGTGACGCGGTGGGCGCGGGCCAGCCCCATGCCGATCTCGATCTCCTGGAACGTGCCGAACGGGTTGTTCTCGTTGGAGAAATCGTTGGGACTGACTTTCTGGATCAGCTTTCGCGCATCCGGACCCATCAGGCAGAGCACGCTTTCAGCCGCCGTAACATCGGTGATGACCACGAACTCTTCACCGACATGCCGGCGCAGCCAAGCCAGATCGCGCTGCAGCGTGGCACCGGGCACAACGAGGAAGTAGGCCGTATCCGAAAGCCTGGACACGGTGAGATCGCTCTCGATGCCGCCGCGCTGGTTGAGCATTTGCGTGTAGATGATCTTGCCCGGCGCCACGTCCATGTCGTTGGCGCACAGCCTTTGCAGGAAAGCGCAGGCATCGCGACCCTCGACGCGGATCTTGCCGAACGAGGTCATGTCGAACAGACCGACCTTGTTGCGGACCGCCAGATGCTCCTCGCGCTGGTTGTCGAACCAGTTCTGCCGCTTCCAGGAATAGCGGTACTCGCGCTCCTGGCCCTCCCGTGCGAACCAGTTGGCGCGCTCCCAGCCGGCGACCTCGCCGAACACGGCACCGCGCGCCTTCAGGTGCTCATGCAGGGGCGAGCGGCGCACGCCACGCGATGTCGCCATCTGCCGATAGGGGAAATGGTCGGCGTAAAGCAGTCCGAGCGTTTCGGAGACGCGCTGTTTGAGATAGCGGCGGTTCTTCTGGAACGGCTGGGCGCGGCGGATGTCGACTTCCCAGAGGTCGAACGGCGCTTCGCCATCGTTGATCCACTGCGCCAGCGCCATGCCGGCGCCGCCGGAGGAGACGATGCCGATCGAATTGTAGCCGGTCGCCATCCAGTAGCCCCGCAGTTCCGGCGCCTCGCCGAGATAGTAGCGGTCGTCCGGCGTGAAACTTTCGGGGCCGTTGAAGAAGGTGTGGATGCCGGCGGTCGCCAGCATCGGCATGCGGTTGACACCCATTTCGAGGATCGGTTCGAAATGGTCCATATCTTCGGGCAACTGGTCGAAGCAGAAATCCTCGCGGATGCCGTCCATGCCCCATGGCTTGGCCACCGGCTCGAAGGCGCCGAGCATCATCTTGCCGGCGTCTTCCTTGTAGTAGGCGCACTCGTCCGGTACACGCAGCACCGGCAGTCGGCTGAGGCCGGGGATCGGCTCGGTGACGAGATAAAAATGCTCGCAGGCGTGCAGCGGGATGGTGACGCCGTTCTGGGCGCCCAATTCACGCGCCCACATGCCGGCGCAGTTGACGACAATGTCGGCCTCGATCATGCCTTGTTCGTCACCCTGCGCCCAGGACACGCCTGTAACGCGACCATCCCTGGTGTGGACCTTGGTGACCTTCACATTCTCGACGATGGTGGCGCCGCGCTGGCGTGCGCCTTTGGCCAGCGCCATGGCGATGTTGGCGGGGTCGCACTGGCCGTCGAGCGGCAGATGCACGGCGCCGACGACGTCTGATACATTGAGATGCGGATACATCTCTTTGACTTCATTCGGCGAAATCTCGCGCACATCGACGTCGAAGGCACGCGCCAGCGACGCCTGCCGGTAGATCTCGTGCTTGCGCTCCTCGGTCAGCGCGACCGTGATCGAGCCGACCTGGCGCATGCCGGTGCCGACCTCGGTCTCGGCTTCCAGCTTGACGTAGAGGTCGGCCGAATATTTCGCCAGCCGCGTCATGTTCTGCGAGCCGCGCAACTGACCGATCAGGCCGGCAGCATGCCAGGTCGTGCCCGAGGTCAGCTGCTTGCGTTCCAGGAGCACGATATCGGTCCAGCCGAGCTTGGCCAGATGGTAGGCGACCGAACAGCCGGAAACGCCGCCGCCGATGATCACCGCGCGGGCCTTGGTGGGGATGGTCCTGGTCATGCGGCCTCGCGGCGATAGGTGGAAGCAAAACGGCGCAGCCGAGCGGCGGCCTCCTGCAGTACGGGCTCCGGCTGGCAGAGGCTGATGCGGATGTGGCCGGCGGCCGCTTCGCCGAAGCTGGAGCCGGGCATCACGCCGACCTTCTCCTGGTCGAGAAGGGCCCAGGCGAATTTCTCGTCGTCCGGCTCGACATCGGATATGTCGAGCATGACATACATGCCGCCTTCGGAACCGCGCACGCTGACATTGTTCATGCCGCGCACGGCATCCAGCAGGACGGTCCGGCGCGCCGCATAGCGCTCGGCGATCTCCTTGACGCCGTAACGGTTCTCGAGCGCCTCGGCGCAGGCAATCGAGATGAAGGCCGGCAAGCCGTAGGTCGTCACCAGATTGAGGTTGATGAGCAGCGTGATCATGTCCTGCGGACCGGTCAGCCAGCCCATGCGCCAGCCGGTCATGCCGTGGCTCTTGGACATGGAATTGATGACCAGCGTGCGCTCTGCCATGCCGGGCAGCGAGCGTGGCGAGACATGCTCGCCGCCACCCAGCGTCCAGTAGACCTCGTCAGACAGCAGCCAGAGGTCATGCTCGCGGCAGATTTGCGCCAGCTGTTCCAGCCGCTCGCGCGAATAGACCGCACCCGTCGGATTGTTCGGCGTGTTGATCAGGATGGCGCGGGTGTTGGGCCTGAGTGCCGCGCGGATCATGTCGGCGCGAGGCTGAAACCCGTCTTCGGCCGGCGTCTCGACGACGGTGAAACTGGCTCCGGCGGCGCTGAACGTGTTGGGGTAGGTGGCATAATAGGGTGCCACCACGATGGCATGGTCGCCCTGGTCGAGAACGGCCTGCACGGCCGCATAGAGGGCGGCCTGGCCGCCCGGCGTGGCGATCACTTGATCAGGCGTCGTCTCGATGCCGGTGCAGGCGCTGGAGGCGGCCGCCATTGCCTGGCGCAGGCGCGGCAGGCCGGGCAGCGGGGTGTAGTGGTGGTTGCTGCCGCGAACCGCGGTCACGCAGGCCTCGATCGTTTGCGAGGGCGTGTCGAAGTCGTGATCGCCGACCGACAGCATGATGATGTCCTCACCGGCTTCCTTGCGCGTCCAGGCAGCGAAGTGAACCTCCCAGCCATCCTTGCCCGAAGGCACGATGCCGGAAATGCGAGACGATGGTCTAGGCATGCAAAACCCCCGAAATTTCGTAACTGTCCTGCTGCAGTCGATCGCGCAGCGCGGCAATGTGCGGCGGTCCGACTTCGCAGCAGCCGCCGACGATGTCAGCACCTGCCTCCACCCAGCCGATCGCTTGCTCGGCATAGGCGTCCGGGGCGAGGTCGTGGCGGGCGTGCAGCACATCGACGGTACCGCCGTGCTTGAGCGCCTCCGTGGAGGTGAAGCCATTGGCATAGGCGCCAACCGGGCCGCCGAGGTCGATCAGTTCAGGCAAGGCGGCGGCGATCGTTTCCGGCCGGCAGCAGTTGAGCAGCCGCGCCGCTATCGGCAGGCCATCGAGCGCGCTTGCCGCGGCGGCTATTGTTTCGCCGCTGCGCAGCCGCGGCGTGCCGTGATCGGCGAGCGTCCACGACACCCAGACCGGCTTGCCGCTTTCCGATGCCGCGGTGACGGCCGCCCGCGCCTCATCGGACGAGGCCATGGTTTCGCAGAGGAAGAGATCGACGCCATCCGCCTGCTCGGCAACGATACGGCGGTAGATGTCGAGCGTCTCCTGATAGGAAATGGTCAGCGCCGGGGCGTAGCTGCCGAAAAGCGGCGACAGGCAGCCGGCGATCGCTGCCTCGCCGGCCTCGTCACACGCTTGCCTGGCCAATTCGATGCCGCGCTTCTGCAGCGGCTTGAACAGGTCCTCGGCACCCTCGCGCGCTAGCCGCTCAGGTGTCGCCGAATAGGTGTTGATGGTGATCACGCGGGCGCCGGCGCGAATGAATTCGGCATGCAGGTCGCGCACCAGATCGGGTTCGTCGATCAGGACCCTGGCTGACCACAACGGCGTCGGCTCGGATTTGCTGCGCCGGACCAGTTCCTGGCCCATGCCACCATCGGTGAGGATGACATTCTTCATGCGCGCAGCCTTTCGTTCCTGGGATCCCAGAGCGGCTCGTCCTTCTGCACGACCGCCTGGAAACGGTCGCCGAAGATTTCGACCTCGACGGAGGTGCCGGGCTCGGTCAAATCCACGCGCAGCATGCCGAGCGCGATCGACTTGTCGATGCGATGGCCCCAGCCCCCCGAGGTGGTCTCGCCGACGATCTGGCCGCCATGCCACAGCGTCGACATGTAGGGCGCGTCGCAATCGCCGGGGTTCTCGACGACCAGCGTGACGAAGCGCTTCTTCACGCCTTGCTGCTTCTCGTTCTGAAGTGCTGCCTTGCCGCGGAAATCGGGCTTTTCCCATTTGACGAAACGCTCGAGCCCGCCTTGCAGGATGGAATAGTCGGTCGACAGATCGCCCTTCCAGGTGCGGTAGCCTTTTTCGAGCCTGAGCGAATCCAGTGCGTACATGCCGAATGGCTTCAGTCCGTGTTTTTGTCCCGCCGCCCACACGGCGTCGAAGACCGCTGCCGTGTCATCGACCTTGGTGTGGATTTCCCACCCGAGTTCGCCGACAAAGGACACACGCACCAATTGGCACCAGTGCCCTGATATCTGCACCGACTGGTGCGAAAGCCAGGGCAGCGAAAGGTCGGCGGCCGTCAATTCCGAGAGGATGTCGCGGGATTTCGGCCCGGACAGGATCTGGCAACTGAAGGCCTCGGTGAGGTTTTGCAGAGTGAGTTCATTGGGTTGCGGCAGATGGTACTGCAGCCACTCGAAGTCGTGCTGCTCTGCAACGGAAGCGGTGATCAAAAAGAAGAGGTCTTCGGCAAGCGCCATGATCGACATCTCGGTGACGATACGGCCCTTGTCGTCGGAGAAGTAACCGAGGCCGATGCGGCCAGGTTTCGGCACCAGGCCGGTGATCATCGTCGCCAGCCAGTCACGCGCGCCAGGGCCTTGCAACCGGAAGCGCGAGAAGCCGGGCAGGTCGAGGATGCCGGCGGCGTCGCGCACCGCCAGGCATTCTTCGCGCACGCGATGCTGCCAGGGCCCGTCGCGGCGGAAAGTCAGCGTCGCTTCCTCGGAAATGTCGTCGCCGTCCTTCGCGTACCAGGTGGCGCGTTCCCAGCCATTATAGGCGTCGAAGCGACCGCCGAGCGCTTTTGTGCGATCATGGATCGGCGACAGTTTGCGGTCGCGCCCTTCCGGCCAGGCGTGGCGCGGGAACTGGATGGCGTATTCATTGCCGTAGATTTCCATGCCCTTGGCGACGCAATAATCCGGCGCCGAGGCAAAGGACGTGAAACGGCGCGGATCGCAGGACCACATATCCCATTCGGTCTGGCCCTGGGTGACCCATTCGGCCAGCACCTTGCCGGCGCCACCACCCTGGGCGATGCCGAAAGTGAAGACGCAGGCCTCGAAGGCATTGGGCACGCCGGGCATCGGCCCGATCAGCGGATTACCGTCCGGCGCATAGGGGATCGGTCCGTTGATGACCTTGGACAGGCCGGCCGTGCCCAGGATCGGCACGCGGGCGACGGCGTCTGCCAGGTAATGTTCCAGCCGGTCGAGATCGTCGGGGAAGAGCTGGAAGGAAAAATCCTCCGGCATCGGATCGCCAGGGGTGGCCCAATGCGCACGGCAATTGCGCTCATAGGGGCCGAGATTCATGCCGGCCTTTTCCTGGCGAAGGTAATAGGACGTATCGACATCGCGCAGCAGCGGCAGCTTCTTGCCTTGTTCCTTCGACCAGGCCGCCAGTTCGGGGATTTCCTCGAACAGGATGTACTGGTGGCTCATCACCATCATCGGCACCTCGCGGCCGAACATCCGGCCGACCTCGGCGGCACGATAACCGGCGGCATTGACGACGATTTCGCAGCGGATCTCGCCTTGCGGCGTGGTGACCACCCATTCGTCCTTCTCGCGGCGCACGCCGGTGACGGGACAGAAGCGGATGATTTTCGCACCCAGGTCGCGCGCCCCCTTGGCCAGCGCCTGGGTCAATTGCGCCGGATCGATGTCGCCGTCGCTCGGGTCGTAGAGCGCGCCTTTCAAATCATGCGTCTCGATGAAGGGGTAGCGGCGCTTGATCTCGTCGACGCCGACCACGTCGATATCCATGCCTTGATAGCGGCCCATGCCCTTGGCGCGTTGGAATTCCTGCATGCGCTCTTTCGTATGGGCAAGGCGCAGCGAGCCGGTGACGTGGTAGTTCATCGGATAGTCGACCGCGTCGGCGAGGCCGCGATAGAGCTCGGTCGAATAGCGCTGCATGTTCATCAGCGACCAGGACGAGGAGAAGGTCGGCACATTGCCGGCGGCATGCCAGGTCGAGCCTGATGTCAGCTCGTTCTTTTCCAGGAGCACGCAGTCGGTCCAGCCCGCCTTGGCGAGATGATAGAGCGAGGAGGTGCCGACGACGCCACCTCCGATGATCACCACGCGCGCCGTGCTCGGCAAACCCGCCATGTTCTTCTCCCAAATCTTATTTCAATAAACCGGCGGCGAAACCACCCAGATGACAACCGCCGGCTCGGTGCCTGGATTGCGCCAGCGATAGGGCTTGCCTTCGAAGCGGAAGGAATCGCCTTCGCCGAGCCGGTGCCAGACGCCCGCAATCTCGATCTCGAAAACACCCGAGGCGAGATAGCCGGCTTCCTCGGTCGGCCGCAGCTGCTCGGTCTTCATCTGCGCGCCCGGCGCGAAGATCGAGCGCACCATCTCGAAACTACCACCGAGATCGGGTGACAGGAGTTCTTCCACCAGACCGGATTCGCTGGTGCCAAGGGTGCGGCGCCTGCCAGCCCGCACCACCACGCCGCGCTCGCTTTCGACCGGCACGTCATGGCTGAAGAACAGGCTGATCGGCACGCCGAACAATTCGGCAAACGCCCTGAGATCGCTGAGCGACGGCGTCGACAGGCCGCGTTCGACCTGGCTGACCCAGCCGACCGAACGGTCGAGTTTCAGCGCTATTTCAGCGAGCGTCAGCCCGCGCGCCCGGCGTAGCGCGCGGATATCGCTGGCCAGCACGCGTTCGTCAGGTCCCTGCAATGTTCGCGCGGTAGGAGACGCCAAAACGCTCACTTCATGAAAATTTCAATCCGAATTTCATGAGAAATCAAGCTCATGAAAAAATCAAGTAGATTTTCACCAATGCTCAAGATTTGCTTGCAGGATTTTGACGGTTCATGCAAAGGCTCCGCCGCGAGCGGCGAGTGGGGACGTCCGATCGACGCAAAGGCTAAGGGACGGCCCATGTTGGAAAAGAAGGCTCGAATCGCGGATGAGGCCGAGATCGTCGACGAGGCGATCGTGTCGCGCCGCTCGGTGCGCGCATTTTTGCCCGACATGATCGACGACGACACCATCCGCGACATTCTGGAGGTTGCGGCGCGCGCGCCGTCCGGCACCAACATGCAGCCATGGCGGGTCTACGTCACCAAGGGCGAGACCAAGCAGCAGATCTCGGATGCCATTCTGAATTCCGGTATCCGCGCCGAAAAGGCCGACTGGGACGAGTATCGCTACTATCCCACCCAGTTCTTCGAACCTTATCTGACGCGACGACGCGCCAATGGCTTCGGCCTCTATGGCGCGCTCGGCATTGGCCGCCGCGAGGTCGACAAGATGCGTGCCCAGCACGACCGCAACTTCGTCTTCTTCGACGCGCCGGTCGGCATGATCTTCACCATCGACCGCCGGCTCAACCAGGGCTCGTGGATCGACTACGGCATGTTCCTGCAGAACATCATGGTCGCGGCGCGGGGCAGGGGCCTGCACACATGCCCGCAGGCGGCCTTCGCGCCCTACCACCGGCAGATCCGGCCGGTGCTCAACATTCCCGACGAGGAGATCGTCGTCTGCGGCATGGCGCTCGGCTATGAGGACACCTCCAAGCCGGAAAACGCCTTCCGCACCGACCGCGTGCCGCTGGAAGAGTGGGTGACGTTCAGCGAATAGAGCGGCTGCCCGGCAAAGGCTATTCCGTATTCATCTGTGCACCGTGGCCGCTGACATGGGCGCCGTCCTGCGGTGTCAGCTTGAGGTAGGCAAGCAGCGCGCAGAGCGTGATGACGCCCTCGATCGCGAACAGGATCCGGAAATCATTGGTCACGGCAGGCCCGCCGCCGGCCAGGAACGACAGCATGGCCGCCGCCAGGCCGACGCTGACCGCCACCGCGAGCTGCCAGAGAATGTAGTAAAGCGCGCTGAAGCGGGCGAGTTGGTCGGGGGCGATGTCGGAATAGGCGAGATTTCCGGTCGAGGCCCATTGGACGGAACGAAAAACGCCGAAAGCAAAGATGTAGCCAAGCACGATCCAGACCGGCGTCGTCGCCTGCATCAAGGCGAAGCCGGCGACCATCGCGGCAACAACAGGCGTGTTTATGACCAGCACGCGGCGGAAGCCGAACCGGTTGAGGACGCGCGGCATGAAGAGGCGCATGATCACCGAACCGAGCGCGGCGACGAAAGTCAGCGATCCCGCCTGCACCGCGCTCATGCCGAAGCCGAGCTGGAACATCAGCGGCAGCAGGAAGGCGACGGAGCTCAGCCCGATCGTGTCCAGCCCGCCGCCGGTGAGGAACGAGATGCGGAAGGTGCGGATGCGCAGGAGTTTTAAATCGAGCAGGGGATTGGGCACGCGCAGGCAGTAGAGCGAGGCAATCGACAGGATGACGACCGCCAGCGCCAGTTCGCCGGCAATCATGCCGCCGCCGGCGTCCTTGGCGGCCAGCGAGTCCATGCCGAACACCAGCAGGATCATGCCGCTGCCGACCAGCAGGAAGCCTGGAAAATCGAACCGCGTGCGAACGGGCTTGGTCATGGTCGGGAACAGTGAGGCGGCAAGGACTGCCGCCGCCAGCGCGAACGGCACATTGATGAAGAAAATCCAGCGCCAGGAAATGTAGGTGGTCAGCGCGCCGCCGACGAGCGGCCCAACCAGCGGCCCGGTCTGGCTGGCGACCGAGATATACATGTTGATCTTCAGCGTCCGGTTGCGGGGAAAACTCGACAGGATGACGACCTGGTCGAGCGTGCCCATCAGCGCCCCGCCAAATCCCTGCAGCGCGCGGGCGCCGACCAGTGTCCAGATGTCGTTCGACAGGCCGCAGAGCGCCGAGGAGGTGGCGAACACCAGCAAGGCAAAGCAGTAGACATTGCGCAGGCCGAAGCGGTCGGCGGCCCAGCCGCCGAGCGGCATCGATATGATCAGGCTGGCGACATAGACGGTGATCAACAGGCCGAGCTGGCTCGGTGGGCGGGCAAGGCTTTCGCCGATGCCGGGCAGCGCCGTCACCACGACATTCTGGTCGAGGCTGGTCATGAACACACCGCAGGCGACCGTCAGCGGCAGCAGGAGCAAGGCTCTGGCCGTCACATCGGAGCGATCCGTGGCGCCGGCGGATAGTTCTGCGGTCATGGGGATGTTCGAACCAAACGAAAGTGCCGAGCCTGAGACGGGATTTTTATGCCCCTTGGGCCGATCTGGCGGCCACGTTTTTCCACCATGGCCGCCGGCGGCGCGATTCTCTAGCGGCAGAACCGGCCGGCATTGAGGCCAGAAGCGACGTCGCGCCGCCTACTGCACCTCGTAGCCGACTTCCTCGCTGGCATGGCAGAGCGCCTTCCAGAATGAGCGCGCGAAGGAGCGGAAGACATAGATGTCGAACTGGTCGGCGCCGGTGCGCTGAATCTGGGCGAAGACATCGTGATGGGCGGTCGAGCGGCCGGCGCCGACCGGGAAGGCCGGCAGCGCGAAGTCGATGGCGAAGAATTTCGCCAGCACCCATTCGGCCTTCGGCCCGGCGATGCGGATGGCGGTGCGGCCATGCGACAGGTCCGTCACCGTGCCGAGGGCCGGCGTCACCGCCTTGGCGAAGGCAGCGGCCAGCCCTTCTGCCTCATCGGCCACTGTGAATTTTCCAGGCGCGAAGCCGAACACCGATTTCACGCCGTCGCTCGAGCCCCCGCCTGCGCCGTCGGGCAGCGTCAGCCCGGTGACGGTGCGGATGGTCGCGATCAGGTTCTTCTCCTCGCCCGGCCAGGCGGCGAGCTGCACGATCGAGCCCGGCCTTGTCTCGGTCAGCAGGATCTCGACGCCATGCTCGAAATTGCCATGCGAGCCGACATGAAACTCCGGCTCGAGGGGGGATTGGCGCTCAACCATGCATGCGGGTCCCTTCCGGATCGTAGAAATGGTTGGAGACGATCTCGACCGGTCCGAACCTGTTGCGCAAGGGATCGGAGACATGGGCACGCGTGCCGTGCCTGGCCTTGCCGCCCTGGACCAGCGCCAGCGCGATGTGCTTGCCGAGTGCCGGCGAATAGCAGCAGGCGGTGATGTGGCCGATCGAGCCGTGCGGATTGGCCTCGTCCAACGCCTCGACAATATGCGCGCCGCCATTGAGCGGCCGGTTGTCGAGCGCGATCAGGCCGACCAGTTCCAGCCGGTCGGACGCGATCAGGCCTTCGCGGTCCATCATCGCCGAGCCGATGAACGGCTTCTTCTTCGACAGCATCCAGTCGAGATGCAGGTCACGCGCCGTGGTGCGGCCGTCGATCTCGGCGCCGGTGACATGGCCCTTCTCGATGCGCATCGTGCCCAGAGCCTCTAACCCATAGGTGACCAGCCCGAACGGCTTGCCGGCTTCGATCAGCGCTTCCCAGACATGGGTGCCATGGCCGGCGCCGGAATAGACCTCGAAGGCCATTTCACCGGAGAAGGAAAGTCGGCAAATCATCACCGGCACGCCCGCTATCTGGCCATGGACGATGCCCATGAAGGGCAGTGTCGCATTGTCGACCGCGGTGCCGGTGACGCAGGCGGCGAGTATCTGCCTGGCTTTCGGGCCGCCGATCGCGGCGCCCGCCCATTCGTCGGTCACCGAGGTGACGTGAACCTTGAGGTCCGGCCAGATCACGTCGAGGAAATATTCCAGATGCTGCATCACCTTGCCGGCATTGGCCGTGGTGGTGGTCATCAGAAAATCCTGTTCGCCGAGCCGCCAGGTGGTGCCGTCGTCGAAGGCAAAGCCGTCCTCGCGCAGCATCAGCCCGTAACGCGCCTTGCCGACGGCGAGCGTCGAAAACATGTTGGTGTAGACGCGGTCGAGGAAGGCCGCGGCATCGGGGCCCTGCACGGCGATCTTGCCCAACGTCGAGACATCGACAATGCCAGCACTTTCGCGCGTCGCCTTGGCCTCGCGCACATAGGCCTGCTCGATCGTTTCGCCTGAAAGCCCGTAGATCATCGGCCGATACCAGAGGCCGGCGCAATACATGGTCGCGCCATTGGCGAGGTGCCAGTCGTGCATCGGCGTCAGCCTTTCCGGCTTCAGGTCGCCGAAGCGTTCGGCCGCCAGCGAGCCGATCGAAACGGGCGCGAAGGGCGGCCGGAAGCGCGTCGTGCCGACTTCGGGGATCGGCTTGCCCAGCGCCTCGGCCATGATGGCGAGGCCGGGAACGTTGGAGCTCTTGCCCTGGTCGGTCGCCATGCCGAGCGTGGTGTAGCGCTTCAGATGCTCGACCGAGACGAAGCCTTCTCGGTGTGCCAGGCGGACATCCTCCGCCGTCACGTCGTGCTGGAAGTCGACAAAGCTTTTGCCCTTGGCCCTGATCTCGAAGACGGGCGCCGGATCGGGGTCGCCGGGCACGGCTTCGACCGTTGGCAATGCCGCTGGCGTGCTCGTTCCACCGGCCGCTGCAAGGCCGGTGGCACGGCCTTCAGCGATCGCCTCGGCTGTGGAAAAACTGCCGGTAAAAGCGCCGGCTCCAATCCACTGCTGTGTTGGCCATTTTTGCGTCGGCTTTGGCGGCAGGAAAGCCTGGCGTGCTGCATTCCATTGCGCTTTGGCGCCGGCCTGGCTGGCCAGATGGATGGTCGGCGACCAGCCGCCCGACATCAGCAGGCAGTCGGCATGGATGCTTCGTTCATCGCCGGAGAGCGCGCCGGTGACCATGTCGAAACGCTGCACCTTGACGCCGGAGAGCGCCTTGCCACCCTCGGTGGCGACGACGGCATGGCCGGCCAAGATCTCGGCCTCGGCTTCCGTCGCCAGCTTGCGCATCTCTGGCGAAAGCTCGGACCTGACGTCGGCGATGGCGACGATCGCCGCACCAGCCTTTTTCAAGGCGATGGCCGCGCGATAGGCGCTGTCATTGTTGGTGAACAGCGCGATCCGCTCGCCCGGCAACACGCCGAACTCGTTGGCATAGCGCTCCGCCGCATGCGCCAGCATCACGCCCGGCCTGTCATTGCCGGGGAAGACCAGCGGCCGTTCGAAGGCGCCGGTGGCCAGTACCACGGATCTGGCGCGGATCGCCCAATAGCGATGACGCGGCTCGCCCTTGGCGGGTTGGTCTTTGTGGTCGCTGACCCGTTCGAGCGCGGCAAGCGTGTTGTTGTCGTAATAGCCCCACACCGTGGTGCGCGGCAAAAGCCGGACATTGTCGCGGCCTTCGAGCTGGGTGACGGTGCGGCGCGCCCAATCGGCTGCCGGCGCGCCGTCGATGGTTTCATTGGACCAATTGGTCGAGCCGCCGAAACGCGGCTCTAGATCGGCCAGGATGACGCGCGCGCCCTGATCGGCGGCGGCCTTGGCGGCCATCAGGCCGGCCGGGCCGGAGCCGACCACCAGCACGTCGCAAAAAGCGTTCATGCGTTCGTAGCGGGCGGGATCCTTCGCCGATCCGGCGCTGCCCAGACCTGCGGCGCGGCGAATGAAGTGCTCGCAGAACATCCAGAAGCGCGTGCCTTTCAGCGGACCGATCACCGGCCCCATGAAGGTCTTGTAGTAGAAGCCGGCCGACAGGATCTTGCCACCGAGCTGGTTGACGGCATGGATGTCCCAGGCCAGCGAAGGGAAGCGGTTCTGGCTGACGGCGATAAGCCCGTCATGGATTTCGACCATGGTCGCCGGAATGTTGGGCTCGCGCACCTCGCCCTTCAGCACCGTCACCAGCGCGTTGGGCTCCTCCACGCCCGCGGTCAGCAGGCCGCGCGGACGGTGATATTTGAACGAGCGCCCAAAAAGCATGACGCCCTTGGCCAGCAGCGCCGAGGCCAGCGTGTCGCCGGCATGGCCGGTATAGGCAACGCCGTCGAAGGTGAAGCGGATCGTCTTCAGCCGGTCGATGCGGCCGCCAGTGTCGGTGCGGCGCGGGCTCATGCCTTGTCCTCCGCCTTGCGGCGCGCGGTTGAAGCATGATCACCGCGCACGAAAGCGACGCTCGAAATCTCATGCGTCAGCGTGTTGCGCACGACGCGCAGGTGCGCGCGGCAACCGCCGGAATGCTGCCAGATCTCATTGTGGTCGCCGGCCGGGTTCAGCCGGTCATAGACATAGGCGTTCCACGCCTCGAAATTCTGCGAGGCGGGGTCGGGACGCTCGCGGTTGCCGTCACCCTGATAGGTGAACTCGATGACGTCGCGCGGGCCGCAATAGGGGCAGGTGATCAGCACAGGATGTTTCCTAATGGAGCCGCGGATTCGCGCCCTGGCCCTTGTCGTCGATGACGAGGCCGCGGTGGAAGCGGTCGAGGGTGAACGGCGCGTTGAAATCGTGCGGCTCGTCCTTGGCGATGGTCCAGGCAAAGGTCCAGCCGGAGGCCGGCGTCGCCTTGAAGCCGCCATAGCACCAGCCGCAATTGAGATACATGCCGGGCAGGGGGCCGGTGGTGATGATCGGCGAACCGTCCATCGACATGTCGCACACACCGCCCCACGAACGCAGCATGCGCACGCGGGCAAGGCCCGGGAACAGTGCCAGCATCTCGCTCATCACCTCGTCGACGATGGGCAGGTTGCCGCGCTGGGCGTAGCTGTTGTAGCCGTCGATATCGCCGCCATAGACAAGGCCGCCCTTGTCGGACTGCGACATGTAGAAATGGCCCATGCCGAAGGTCACGACCGTGTCGATGAAGGGTTTTAGCGATTCCGTCACGAAGGCCTGCAGCACATGGCTCTCGATCGGCATCGTCTCGATGCCGGCCAATTGCATGACGCGTCCGGTGCTGCCGGCCACCGCGACCGCCACCTTTTTGGCCCTGATATCGCCGCGCGACGTGGTGACGCCGGTGATGCGGTCGCCATCGCGCAGGAAGCCGGTGACCTCGCAATTCTCGATGATATCGACGCCGCGCCGGTCGGCGCCGCGCGCATAGCCCCAGGCCACCGCATCGTGGCGGGCGGTGCCGGCGCGCCGCTGCATCAGGCCGCCGACCACGGGAAAGCGTGCATCCCCGGAGATATCGATCGCCGGGATCAGGCGTTTGATCTGCGCCGGCGTCATCAGTTCGGCATCGACGCCGAGATGGCGCATGGCGTTGCCGCGCCTTGCATAGTCGTCGAACTGGGCCGGCGTGTGCGCCAGGTTCAGGCAGCCACGTTGCGAGAACATGACGTTATAGTTGAGCTCGTGCGACAGGCCTTCCCACATCTTCATCGAATGTTCGTAGAAGCGGGTATTGGCGGGCAGCAGATAGTTCGAGCGCACGGCCGTGGTGTTGCGGCCGACATTGCCGGAGCCGAGCCAGCCCTTTTCCAGCACGGCGACATTGGTGATGCCGTGTTCCTTGGCCAGATAATAGGCGGTCGCCAGCCCGTGGCCGCCGCCACCAATGATGATGACATCATAGGAAGCCTTCGGGTCGGGCTTGCGCCAGGCCGGCTTCCAGTCCCTGTTTCCCTTGAGCGCGTTCGCAAGCAGCGAAAAGGCCGAGTACTCTGCCATCATTGTCATCCGGTTCGGGCGATGCGGCAGACTATAGAGCAGGCCGCATCCGCAAAGCCAATATTGCGCCATGGCCTTTCGACTGGCCGACGCCGCGATGCGACGGCTTGCCCCACGATATGGCCGTCTTTATCAAGGACAGGCTTTTAAATGCCCTTGCCGCCGGTGAGTCGCCGATAGTCATGCTTTTGAGATTGCTTCGCCTCGTTTTGGTTTTCACGCTGGTCATTTCGGCGTCGCCTTCGTTCGAGGCGATGGCGCAGGCGCTTGGCCAGGGCTCCGCCGGCTTGATCACCGATCAGCAGAAAGTCATCCAGGGCCTGACTGCCAAGACCGACGATCTCGAGAAGAAGATACAGCAGAACGGCGAGGACGATGCCTCGCTTGTGGACATCCGTCTGCAACTGGAGGATCTGTCGCGGGCGGCGCTGACCAGCGCGCTGGTGTTCCGTCCACGGCTTACCGACATCAACAATCGCATCGAGGTGCTTGGTCCGCCGCCGGCCGCGGGCCAGCCGCAGGAGCCCGACATCGTGACCGGCGAGCGCCAGGCGCTGGCGTCGGAAAAGGCCGAGATCAACGCGGTCGTCGCCAGCGCGCAGAACCTGTCGATCCGCATCAGCGGGCTGATCGACAAGATCGGCAATATGCGCAGCGAGCAGTTCCGCAACTTTTTGACCAAGCGCTACGCACTGTCCGAGGCGCTGAGCCCACAGGTGTTTTCCGACGCCCGGGACGAATACGCCAACTTTTACAAGGCGGTGTCGTCTTGGCTGAGCTTCGCGTTCAAGTTCAAGTTCCAGGCCATCCTCGCGGCGACCTTCGTGGCGCTCGGGCTGGCGCTGGTGCTGCTGGTCGGCGGCAGGCGCCTGTTCGGGCGCATATTCGAAGCCGATCCGGCAGTCGAGGATCCGTCCTATCTCAGCCGCCTGTCCGTAGCATTCTGGTCGACCTTGCTGCCGACGCTGGCGGTCGGCGTGTTCCTGGCCTCCACGGTGTTCTTTTTCAACTATTACAATGTGTTGCGCGGCGACATCGGCGTCTTCCTGAATGCGCTGGCGGCAGTCATCGCGGTGGTGTTCTGCGTCAACCGGTTGACCAATGCCGCGCTTGAGCCGCGGCTGCCGAACTGGCGGCTCATTCCCGTCCAAACCGGCCCGGCGCGCTGGCTGGTGCGGCTGACAACCGCCATGGCCGTGGTCATCGGCGTCAACAATTTCCTGTCGATCGTCAACGACAAGATGGGCTCGCCACTGTCGCTGACCATCGCCCGCAGTTTCGTCGCCACCATTGTCGTCGGCATCATCCTGATCCTGATGGCGATGCTGCGGCCGTTCAAGGCACGCGACGGAAGCTGGCGGCCATGGCCGGCTTGGCTGCGCTATCTGGCGCTGGCGCTTGGCCTGTTCACCATCGCCGCCGCCCTGCTTGGCTATATCGGCCTTGCCCTGTTCGTCTCGCTGCAGGTGGTGGTCACAGGCACGGCGCTGATCACCGCCTATATCGGCTTCCTGTCGGCGCAGGCGATCGGCGAGGAGGGGGCGTTCGCCAACACCACTGTCGGGCGCTGGCTGTCGGCCAACTCCAGTTACGAGGACGCAGCACTCGACCAGCTCGGCCTCGTCGTCAGTGTCGCCATCAATTTGATGATCGTGCTGGTCTTCCTGCCTCTGATCCTTTTGATGTGGGGGTTCCAGCCCGGCGACATCCAGGCCTGGGCCTACAAGCTGGCGACCGGGATCACCATCGGCTCGGTGACGATTTCGGTCACTGGCATCCTTTCGGGCATCATCGTCTTCATCATCGGCTATTTCCTGACCCGCTGGTTCCAGGGCTGGCTCGACGGGTCGGTGATGGCGCGCGGCAAGGTCGACACCGGCGTGCGCAATTCGATCCGGCTGGCGGTCGGCTATGCCGGCGTCGCCGTGGCGGGGCTGGTCGGCATATCGGCGGCGGGTATCGACCTCTCCAGCCTGGCGCTGGTCGCCGGTGCGCTTTCCCTCGGCATCGGCTTTGGCCTGCAGAATGTCGTGTCGAATTTCGTCTCCGGCCTGATCCTGCTGGCCGAGCGGCCGTTCAAGGTCGGCGATTGGATCGTCGCCGGCGACGTCAGCGGTACGGTCAAGAAGATCAGCGTGCGCGCCACCGAGATCGAGACTTTCCAGCGGCAGTCGGTGATCCTGCCCAATTCGAACCTGATCAACAACGCCGTCGGCAACTGGACGCATCGCAACAAGCTCGGCCGCATCGACATCAAGGTCGGCGTCGCCTATGGCAGCGACGTCAAGCAGGTGCATGCCATCCTGCTGGAAATCGCCCGCAGCCACCCGATGGTGCTGAAGAACCCCGAACCCTTCGTGCTGTTTTCCAATTTTGGACCAGCGGCACTTGAGTTCGAAATCCGTGTGTTCCTGGCCGATGTGACGAACGGCAACATCGTGCAGAACGACGTCCGCTTCGCCGTGCTGGAAAAATTCAGCGACCAGCATATCGAGATCCCGTCGACACCGCGTGCCGTCGTCGAGGTGCACAAGCCCAAGGCCTGGCCGACAGACGACGACAAGATCGAGGCCGACTTCGTCGAACAGGAACAGGCGAAGGCGGACGCCGCGGCCGAAGCGAAAAAGCTCGCCAAATCGGGACGCAAGCTGCGCAAGCCGGATCCCGACTAGGGCCGGTTCCCGTCAGCTTCTCGCGACCAACGCCGTCAATGCCGCGCGCAGATCGGTATCGCCGCGCCTGACTTCGCCAACGCCGTGCTCGACATCGATGCGGCCGGCATTGTGGGCGTCGAACATCGCGGCGACCAGTTCAGCGTAGCTCGTGCCGATGCCGCCGCCGACAAGGGCGGGAACCCAGTCCTGCCTTGGCAATTCGCGAGCGACGATCTTGCGGCCGGCAATGTCGCCAAGCGTTCGCGCCACATCGGCCGTGCTGTAGCGGTTTGGCCCTTCGGCGTGGACCACGCGCAACGCATCGCCGCTGCCCGAAAGGAGCAGGTCCGCTGCCATCAGCCCGACATCGCCGGCCGACACCGTCGGGAAGGATTTTGTCACGGGATGGTGCAGGCTCGGCAGCACGCCGGTCTCGATTGCCCGGCCGACCAAGCGGTTCCAGTTCTGCATGTGCTCGGCGGAACGCAACACCGTCAGCGCCGCTGGTACCGTCCCCAGCTGCGCTTCCAGATGATGAAAGGTGAGCGTTATGCCGGTGCCGGCGGCAAGCTGGGCGCCATAGTCCGATATTGCCAGGATACTTTCCGGTCTGACTTGATTGAGTGCGTCGACGATGGACCGGATCGTGGCTTCCATCTCCGCTGGCGCATCGTCGGCGCGGACGCTGACTGGACAGATGACCTGAACAGCGGTGGCGCCCTTTGTTGCCCGCACCAATGCTGGCGTATCGCGTAGATCGGCAATTTCTGCCTCGCAACCGAGTGCACGGAACTCCTCGGCGTGCGACGGGTTTCGCACCACGGCTCTGACCGGAACGTGATGCCTGCGAAGCGCGCCAATCGTGGCCCGTCCGATCTTTCCTGCCGCGCCCAACACAACAAACATGCCCGTATCCTTCATCCTGACCAGTGGGACGTCCGGAATGCCAAATCGGCGGGCTCGGGTCGCTCAGATTTGGATGGTGGAGCGCAAGAACGGATGATTGGCTTCGAAAGCCAAAGCACGGCGAAAATGCCAGACCGTAGTTTACCGCTGCAAGCGGATCAGTGTTGCCGGCGTGACGCCGAGGAGGCGCTTCATGCTTTGCGCCATATGGCTCTGATGCGAAAAGCCTGCTTCCAGCGCAATCTGGCTAAGCGGCATTTTTCCCTGATGCAACAGAGCCCTGGCCCGATCGACGCGGCGATGGATGACATATTGGTGGGGAGGCATGCCGAAGGTGTGGCGAAACAGCACTTTCAGATGCGAGACGCTGATGGCTGCCACTTGCGCCATCTCATCCAGCGAAAGATCCTGGTCGAGATTGGCTTCGATGAAATCGGTCAGCCTGCGCTTCTGGCCGAAAGAAAGCGTTTGCCTGGCGGGAGCTTCCGGTTTTGACGCAGCGCCCTGGATGATCTGGACAGCCAGTGCTTTGGCCAGGCTTTCGAAATACAGCCGGTCGGATGGCACGTCCGGGTTCAGGCCGGTCGCCAGCGCATGGGCGATGTGTTCGATCCTGGCATCGCGGCGCTGGAACTGCGGATTGACGACGACCCTGTCCGGATCGATATCGAGGTCCTCGGCAGCGCGCCGAACCAGCGCCGGACTGACCCACAGCCGCAGGATGGTGCAGTCCGCGTCATCCTTCCAGTCGCCATCGAGCCCGGCGGGCACAATATCGATGTCGCCGTCCGACTGGACCCGGCGGTGATGTTTGCCGTCGCAGTGGCACGAGGCGTTGACCGGCGCTCCGACGTGGATCCCAAGCCGATGGTTGATGGACGCGGGTACATAATGGGTCACCCCCGCGGCAATCCTTCGCGACTCAACCCCAACGCCGATCGTTTCAAGCCAGTTGTCGTGCATGGTCTCTTTTCGCGTTGCCGCCTCGACATCATATCGTGCCGGCTGGCGAAATTAACAGGGTCGGACGTATGCTTGCGGACAGCCAAAACCAATTGCGGCATGAATGCGGCATTCAGTTGCGGTTCAGCTTCCATCTCATATAAGCTCTCATGCAAAGGGCGAGAATGCCTTGCGAAATGCAACAGAGGCGGTGGGAACACCGATATTGCAACATGTGGAAGTCTCTCGTCGCTGCCGTGGCCTTGCTCGCCGTGAGCGGCTCGGCTCATGCCGCCAGCGCGGTCAACAAGGACGCCGAGACCCGCACGCTGGTCGTCACGGAGGGCGGCAGCAAGACCGACCTTGCGCTGGCCGGCGGTGAAACCGTCGAATTCTGCCAGAACGGCTGCTTCGTCACCTTGCCGAACGGTGATCTTGAAGCCTTGACCGGCTCGGAAACCGTCGAAATTTCCGGCGGCGTCGCCCGCATCAAGTAATCCAGGCGGCATGATTGGAAAGGCCGGGCATTTGCTCGGCCTTTTATCGTTTCCGGTTGCGCTTGTTTAACAATGACGCCGGAAATACCGCCGCGGCAGCCGCCTGCAACCAGGCGTTTTAACGTTCGCTACGCCATCCCCCGCTATACCAGCCCCAAGACGCCGAGAAGCGGCGCAATGGGATTCCGGTTTTCCGGGTCATAGGCTGGCAGGGCAGGACGGGCATGGATGCGCGGTCGGACAGGAACGCAATACCGCTTGCGGTCGATCTCGACGGCACGCTGATCGCGACCGACCTGTTGTGGGAAGGCTTGTTCCTCCTCCTCAAGAAGAACCCGCTCTATATTCTCCTGGTGCCGTTCTGGGCCGCCGGCGGGCCGGCGCGGCTGAAACAGGCGATCGCGCAGCGCATCGACATCGACCCCGCGACGTTGCCCTATCGCGCGACGCTGCTCGACCGGCTGCGCGCCGAGCACGGCGAAGGCCGCAAGATCGTGCTGGCGACCGGTACGCCGCGCAAATTCGCCGACGCCATTGCCTGTCATCTCGGCATTTTCGACCGGGTGCTGGCGACCGATGGTCTCGACAATCTCACCTCCGGCAAGAAGCGTGCCTCGCTGATATCAGCCTATGGCGATGGTGGCTTCGATTATGCCGGCAACAGCCGCCACGATCTCCAGGTCTTCGACGCCGCGCGCAATGCAATCGTCGTCGCGCCCGACCGCCATGCCGCGCGCTGGCAGGCGGCGCATGGCGCCGAAACCATGCCGGCGCCGAAGCCGACCTTGCGCACCGTCGTCAAGATGCTGCGCGCCCACCAGTGGCTGAAGAACTCGCTGATCGCGGTGCCGATGGTGCTGTCGCACGAATATTTCAACACCAACATGATCTGGCAATGCCTGCTGGCGTTCGTCTCGTTCAGCGCGGTGGCGTCGGCGATCTATATCCTCAACGATTTCTTCGATCTCGCGCTCGACCGCAAGCACGTCACCAAGCGCAACAGGCCGTTCGCCAGCGGCGCGCTGTCGATCCCGTTCGGCCTGGGTGCGATCGCGGTGCTGCTGGCGATCGGCATCGGCACCGGGCTGTTCCTGTCGCTCGAATTCCTGGCGGTGCTTGGCGGCTACATGGTCGTCACCACGGCCTATTCGCTGTCGTTCAAGCGCATGCTGCTGGTCGACGTGCTGACGCTGGCCGGTCTCTATTCGATCCGCGTGATCGCCGGTGCGGCCGCCACCGGCGTCGCCGTCTCGTTCTGGCTGCTCGCCTTCTCGATCTTCTTCTTCCTGTCGCTGGCGCTGGTGAAGCGCTTCGTCGAGCTGCGCACCACCGCCATTCCGCCCGGCGAACGCATCGCCGGGCGCGGTTATCGCACCGAAGACCAGGAGATCGTCGCCCAGGCCGGCATGGCCTCCGCCTTCTCCTCGGCGCTGGTTCTGGCGCTCTACATGGACAGTGTCGCGGTGCGCGAGCTCTACCCGCATCCGTGGCTGATCTGGCCGCTGCCACCCATCGTACTTTACCTCACCATGCGCGTCTGGATCCTGGCGCGCCGCGACGAGATGAACGACGACCCGGTCGTCTTCATCATCCGTGACTGGCGCAGCCAGATCGTTGTGGCGATCGGCGCCGTGCTGCTGGTCATCGGGGGCTGGTAGGCATGGCCGAACGTTTTTTGAGCTTCGGCCTTGCCACGCCGCCTGCGCCACGCGCGATCCACGCCGACGCTGCCATTGCGCTGCTGAAGAGCGGTCAGGCGAAGGAAGCCTCACTGCTCGCCTATGGCAATGGGCGTTCCTACGGCGATTCCTGCCAGAACCAGGCCGGGGCGGTCGTCGACATGCGCACCCTGAACCATATCGGAGCCTTCAACGCCGAGACGGGCGTGCTCGAAGCCGACGCCGGTGTGCTGCTATCCGACATCATCGCGCACGCGGCACCTTACGGTTTCTTTCCGGCCGTCGTCCCGGGCACGCAATTCGTCACGCTCGGTGGTGCCATCGCCAATGACGTGCACGGCAAGAACCACCACCGGCGCGGCACGTTCGGCTGCCATGTCGAAAGCTTCACGCTGCTGCGGTCCGATGGAAAGACCTATCGCTGCTCGGCCACGGACAATCCGCGCCTGTTTGCGGCCACCATCGGCGGCATGGGGCTGACCGGCCTGATGCTCTCGGCCTCGATCCGGTTGATGCGGGTGCCTTCGCTCGACATCGTCGAGAAGACGGCGCCGTTTCGTGATCTCGGCGAATTCTTCGATCTGGCCGAAGCGGCGGACCAGGCCAATGAATATGCGGTGGCCTGGATCGATCAGCTCGCCGGCGGCCGCAACAGTGGGCGCGGGTTGCTGTTCACCGCTAACCACGCCGAGCATGGCTCGCACGAGGCCTCCCGCGCCGGCAGCAATCTTTCCGTGCCGTTCCAGCCGCCGTTCAATGTGCTCAACCGGCCGTTCCTGACCGCTTTCAACGCCGCCTACCGGTGGGAGAAAGGTCGCGCGATCGCGCCGCGCCAGGCCGGCTATCAAGGCTTTTTCTTCCCGCTTGACAGTGTGCGCGACTGGAACCGGCTTTATGGCCCCAATGGGCTGTTCCAGCACCAGAGCGTGGTGCCGGAGGAGGCCGCACGCATCGTTGTACCTGAACTGCTCGCGACGGCCCGCCGGGTGAGGCAGGGCTCCTTCCTCACCGTGCTGAAACGCTTCGGTTCGATCCGCTCGCCGGCGCTGCTGTCATTCCCACGGCCCGGCTACACGCTGACGCTGGATTTCCCCAACAAGGGAGCAGCGACGCTCGCCTTGCTTGGCGAACTCGACCGCATCACCGTCGCGGCCGGCGGGGCGGTCAATCCCTACAAGGATGCGCGCATGGGCGCTGAAATTTTCGCCGCCTCCTTCGCGGACTGGCCGAGGATGGAAGTGCTGCGCGACCCTGCCTTCATGTCCGATTTCTGGGCGCGCACGGCCGGCGGCATCGACCTGCGGCGGCGCGGCGCGCAGGCCGCCGAATAGATAGAATTGGAATGAATCGTAGTTAGCGAATGATTAACGGCAAGTTTACTCAAAACAGTCTTGTGAGTTCACGAAATCTTTTCGGGTTTGTATTACTAGAAATCACGGGGTGGGCGCGCGGGGCATGAAATATATCGTCTTCATTCTCTTTACGGTCATGACCAATGCCGCCGCGCAGCTCATGCTGAAGCAAGGCATGATGTCGCTTGGACCGATCTCGTTCGAGGGCGTCAATCCGCTCTTCAAGCTGCTGCAGATCGTCTTCAGCCCCTGGGTGTTCCTGGGACTTTGCACCTTCGTGATTTCCATGGCCTCGCACCTCTATGTGCTGTCCAAGGTCGAGCTTTCCTTCGCCTATCCCTTCCTCAGCCTTGCCTATGTCGCCGTCGCCATCTTCGCCTATTTCGTGTTCCGCGAGGATATCAATGGCTGGCGCATCGCCGGCATCGCCTTCATCTGCGTCGGCACCGTGCTGATCGCGCAAAGTGGGCGAGGGCATGAGGACCAGACCGCTTCCATCACGCCCGACAAGACCCAGATAAGCGAGACCGTTCGATGAGACATGTGATTTTCGGCGGTGACGGCTTCGTCGGCCGTCACCTTGCCCCGAAGCTTGTGGCGGATGGCGAAGAGGTAATCGTCGCCGACATCGCCAGGAGCGACCTTGCGCACTACCGCAATGTCCGGTTCGTCCAATGCGACGTCACGGATTCGGCTTCGGTCGCTGCTGTCGGGCTCAAGGCTGGCGACATGGTCTACAATCTGTCGGCCAAGATGCTGTCGCCGATCCAGGTGCGCGCCAAGCGGCACGACTTCTTTTTCCCAGTTAATTTCCATGGCACCGAGCACATCATGCAGGCCATGGACAGGGCTGGTGCGCGAAAACTCGTCCACTACACAACGGATATGATCTACGGCCACACGGTCACCCAGCCGATGACCGAGGAACACCCGGTCGCGCCGCTCGGCGAATATGGCTGGTCGAAGCAGAAGACCGAGGAACTCGCCGCCGAATGGCGCAAGCGCGGCATGTCGATCTCGCTGTTCCGGCCGCGCCTGATCATCGGCCCCGGCCGGCTCGGCATTCTCGAAAAACTGTTCAAGCTGATTGACTGGAACCTTCCGGTGCCGATGATCGGCTTGGGTAAAAACCCCTATCAGTTCATTTCCGTTTTCGATTGCGCGGAAGCTGCCCGCGCCGCCTGGAAGGCCGGCGTGCCCAACGAGGCCTATAATCTCGGTTCGCTCAACCCGCCGCCGGTGAAGAAATTGCTCGGCGACCTGATCCGCCATGCCGGCTCGAAGTCGATCCTGCTGCCGACGCCGGGCTGGGCGGTCAAGCGCACGCTCGACCTGCTCGACCTCATGAACATGCCGATCATGGATCCGGAGCAATATCTGATCGCCGACGAGGAATGCGTACTCGACGTGTCCAAGGCCGAGCGCCAACTCGGCTGGGTGCCGCAATATCGCGACGAGGACATGCTGATCGCCGCCTACAGCGAGTACCGCGCCAAGAACGCCGGGCCTGCTGTCGCCACCAAACATGTGCCCGCCGAGTAGTGGTCCCGCCAAATTTATGGCGCACGACGCTGGTCGTAGCGCGGACAGGAGATTGAAATGACCGTCATGGCCAAGCCCGAACAGACGAATGCGCGCACCCTGGTGAGCGCGCCGGCACTGTCGCCCGCAGCAATAGCCAAGCCCGATCTGATCAGTGTCGAGCAGGCCAAGGCGATGGACGTGGCTGGAATGACCGACCTGTTCAAGGCGCATCTCAATCCCGGCCAGCTGCATTTCATGAAGCTGCTCGGCTTCCACAAGATCAAGATCGAGCGTGCCGAAGGCATGTTCTACATCGACCAGAACGGCCGCAAGATCCTCGATTTCTTCGGTGGCTTCGGTTCGCTGGCCTTCGGCCACAACCACCCACGTATCCTGGACGCACGCAAAAAATTCCAGGAGGAGAAGCGCCAGGAAATCGCCATCGCCTTCATGTCGCAATATGCGGCAGCGCTGGCGCACAACCTCGCCAAATGCTCACCCGGCGATCTCGACATGGTGTTCTTGGGCTCGTCCGGCTCGGAGGCGATGGAAGCGGCGGTGAAGCTCGCCGAACGCGCCGCCGGCCCGAAGCGGCCGAAGGTGGTCTATGCCGAGAATTCCTTCCACGGCAAGACCAAGGGCGTGCTCGGCATCACCGACGGCCAGCTCTACCGCGCCGATTTCAAGGTGGCCGACAATACGGTGCGCATTCCCTTCGGTGACATCGAGGCGGTGGAGCGGCTGTTCCGCAGCGATCCGGAGGTCGGCGTCATCGTGCTCGAAACCATCCAGGGCGGTGGCGGCATCATCCAGGCGGAGGCGCAATACTGGCAGAAGCTGCGCGCGCTCTGCGACCAGTATGGCGTGCTGTGGGTGGCCGATGAAGTGCAGTGCGGCTATGGCCGCTCGGGCCGCTTCTATGCCTTCGAACATTACGGCGTCGTGCCTGACGTGACCGCGCTGGCCAAGTCGCTCGGCGGCGGCAAGGCGGCTGTCGGTGCCATGATCGCCAGGCGTGAAATCTATATGAAGGCCTATGGCACGCCCAAGACGGCGATGATCCATGCCATGGCGACCTTTGGCGGCATGGGCGAGGCGTGCGTTACCTCGATCGAGGCGCTCAACGTGCTTTATGACGAGGGGCTGATCGACAACGCCGCCGTCACCGGCGACTATCTGCTGCAGCGGCTACGGGCGCTCAAGGAAAAGTACCCGAAGATCATCAAGGACGTGCGCGGCAAGGGCCTTATGGTCGGCCTCGAGTTCCACGACTTCTCGCAGACCCTGCCGATGGTGCTGCGCCCGATCGTCAGCGTGCTCGACGACAAGCTGAAGGGCTCGCTGTCCGGCTTTGTCGGCGCGCTGCTGCTGCGCGACTACGACGTGCTCGTCGCCTTCACCGAATACAACCGCAACGTCATCCGGCTCGAGCCGCCGCTGATCTGCCAGCGCGAGCATGTCGACCGCTTCGTCGATGCCTTCGACAGCCTGCTGTCGCGCGGCATCGTGTCGATCGTGAAGGATTTCGTCAAAAGCCAGGTCCGTTAAAGAAAGTCCGTTGAGCACAAAAATGCTGACCAGGTCTCCCGCTACGCAAAACCCGCTCGACCGGCTCACCGAGACCGGTCTGGCGTGGGGCGAGGGGACCTATGCACGGCTGGCCGCACCGATCGGCGCTGTGGCTTTCGCGCTTTACATCCTTCTGACGGCGTTCACGGCGTGGGGGATGCCGGACGCCAATTGGGACATGCTGCCCTATCTCGCAATATCGGAGGAAGGCACCTATCCCGACGTGCAGGCGCTGCATGACTATGCCTACAGCACCGTCAAATCAGGCGTGTCGGCCGGCGATTACAAGGTGCTGACCGACGATGGCGGCGGCTTCCGCAGCCACATGACGGAGAACGCCGCCGACTTCCATTCGCTGCTCGGCATGTACCGGATCAAATTCCTCTATGCCGAGATCCTGTCGACACTGAGCGCGGTGATGTCGCCGGTCGCGGCGATGCGGCTGGTGCAGGTGTTTTCGGTGCTCTTGTTCGGCGCGATCACGCTGCTCTGGCTGCACAGGGAAAAGGCCCTAGCCTTGGCGCCGGTGGTCGGCGCGGTGCTGATCATGGCTGATTTCGGTGATGCGGCGCGCGCTTCGACACCGGACCTGCTGACGTCGGCGCTGCTGCTCGGCGGGCTCTACGCCTATGTCAGAGGCCGCGAGGCGGCGACGGCGATCCTGCTGTTCCTCGCCTTCATGGTGCGGCCGGACAATATTGTTTTCCTTGCCATATTCGCGGTGCTGCTGGCCGCTTTCCGGCAAAAGGCGTGGGGCGCGCTGGCCGGCTTTGCCGCGTCCTTCGTCGCCTATTTCGCCATTTCGCACTGGGCCCAGCATCCCGGCTGGTGGCCGCATCTGTGGTTCTCCAGCATCGAACAGCATTACAATATGGACGGGTTCGAGCCGGCCTTCTCGGTCATCGCCTATCTCAGGGCGTTTGCAACATCGATGCTGCGCGCCGTCAACCTGGACAGATGGGTCGGCGTTTCGGTGCTGGCGCTGGCCGGCTGGTTCGCCACCAGCCGCGCCGGCTTCCGCCCTGATCGGCGCGCCGGCATCCTGTTCGCGGCGCTGGTGCTGGGCGCGCTGGCGAAATTCACGGTCTTTCCGATCCACGATACGCGCATCTATTTCCCGCATCTGATCCCGCCCTTTCTGCTGCTGGCAACGCCGTTCATGGCGCTGTGGAAAGCATCGTTTCGTGGCCAAAACCGCGCGGCCTTGCACGTCATTCCGGGAGAAAAGCCATGAGTTCGCTCTCCAGCCTGGCGCGCATTGCCTTGTCGCTCAGCCTTCCCTCCGGCCTGCTCGATCGCGGGCCGTCGCTGCGCGGCACGAAATTCCTGGCCAAGGCGGCGCTGAAAGCGCGCTTCGGTGGTGCATCTCAGCCGTTCCAGATGGTCAATGTCGGCGCCTGCGATGGCGCGCTGTTCGACGATGTGACGCCGTGGCTGCACAGGATTGCCGGCGCCCGCGCCATGCTGGTCGAGCCGATCCCCTACAATCAGAAGCGGCTGCGCGCCAACTATCCCGACAAGGAGCGCTTCATCATCGAGCCGGTGGCCGTCACAAAAACCAAGGGCACGATCACCGTCCACACTTTCGACGCGGCGGCCCTTGAGGCCGGCACACTGCCGATCGAATTCATCGGCTGCTCCTCGGTGACCGACACCAATTTGATGTCGGGCAAGAATGCCTGGGGCGAGGCCGACGCCAATTTCAACAAATTCGCACCGCACCTGAGAGATATCGAGGTGCCGTCGGAAACGCTGCAGACGCTGCTCGACCGCAACGGCATCAGCCATATCGATGCTTTCCTCGTCGATTGTGAAGGCGCCGACTGGATGGTCTTCGAACAGCTTGATCTGAAACGCTACCGCCCCGGCTTGATCAAGGTCGAGGTCGGCGCGTTGCCGGCCACCGAGATCGGCCAGGTCGTGGTCAAGCTGAAGACGGCGGGCTACCAGGTCGGTTTCCAGGCCGAGGACGTCTGGGCCTTCGCCTGACGGCTGGCGTTTTCCCGGGGTCGCGCCGCACCCGCAGCGTGTCGCAAACAGGCGGTAGCGCCGTGCCTGTCGTCTGCATATTGTGCGCCGATCAAACGGGCGCCGGCGCTGCCCGCAATAGCATCTGGAGTCGCGGGCAATGGCAGAGTTTCCGAAAAAGGCGAAGGTCGTCATCATTGGCCTCGGCGGTATTGTCGGCGCATCGATCGCCCATCACCTGATCGAGCGCGGATGGGACGATATTGTCGGCATCGACAAATCAGGTATCCCGACCGATATCGGCTCGACCGCGCACGCTTCCGACTTCTGCTACACAACCAGCCATGATTTTCTGTCCTGCTGGACGACGCTTTATTCCATCGATTTCTACGAGAAGATGGGCCATTACGCCCGCATCGGCGGCCTCGAAGTGGCTCGCGTCGGCGACGACAGCCGCATGGACGAGATCAAGCGCAAGATCGCCTCGGCAAAGGCCTTTGGCACACGCGCGCGCCTGATCGAACCGGCCGAGATCAAGGAGAAATTCCCGCTGATCGAAGAGGGGATGGTGCAGGGCGGCCTTTGGGATCCGGACGCAGGTCTTGTCATCCCGCGCTCGCAGACCGTTGCCGGCAAGCTGGTCGACCAGGCTGAAGCGTCAGGCAAGCTCAAATCCTTCGCCAACACGCCGGCCAGGTCGCTCGTCGTCAAGGACGGCCGCATCAGCGCCGTGGTGACCGACCGCGGCACCATCGAGGCCGATTATGTCATCGTCTGCGCCGGCATCTGGGGTCGGTTGATCGCCGAAATGGTCGGCGAGGACCTGCCGGTTATGCCGATCGACCATCCGCTGACGTTCTTCGGGCCCTACAATGAGTTCGCCGGCACCGGCAAGGAGATCGGCTGGCCGCTGCTGCGCGACCAGGGCAACTCGGCCTATATGCGTGACACCGGCGACCCCAAGACCGCCGAGGGCGGGCAGATCGAATGGGGCTATTACGAAGAAAACAACCCGCGCCTTTGCCATCCGCGCGATCTCCTTGAAAAGCATGAAGCGCGTTTGTCGCCGTCGCAGCGCGACCTCGACATGGAGCAGATCCTGGCGCCGCTGGAACGCGCCATGGAGCTGACGCCGATCCTGGGCGAACTCGGCTACAATGAAAGCCATTCCTTCAACGGCCTGCTGCAGGTCACGGCCGACGGTGGCCCGTCCATGGGCGAAAGCCAGAAGGTGCGGGGGCTCTGGTATGCCGTCGCCATCTGGGTCAAGGACGGCCCCGGCATGGGCAAGCTGATCGCCGACTGGATGACGGATGGCCGCACGGCGATCGACCATCACGCCATCGACTATGCGCGCTTCTATCCGCACCAGACGAAGGAGCAGTTCATCTGGGATCGCTGCACCGAGACGGCGATGAAGGTCTACAATCCCGCGGTGCATCCGCGCGAGCCCTTCTCCAAGGGCCGCAACATAAGGCGTTCGCCGTTCTGGGAGCGCGAGAAGGAACTCGGCGGCTATTTCATGGAACTGGGCGGCTGGGAGCGTGCCCATGGCTATGCCGCCAACGAGCACCTGCTCGAGAAATATGGCAACCGCGTTCCCGTGCGCGAGAACGAGTGGGACAACCGCCATTTCTGGCGCGTCTCCAATGCCGAGCATCTGGCGATGAGCGAGGATTGCGGCATCGTCAACCTGTCGCATTTCTCTATGTATGACGTCGAAGGGCCAGATCACGTCGCGCTGCTGGAATGGCTGTGCGCGGCCAAGATCGGCGGCGACAACAACATCGGCAAGGGCATCTACACCCACTTCCTCGACGAGGAAGGCATGGTGCGCGCCGACTTCACCGTGATCCGCATGGCCGATCGCTGCCGAGTGATCGACGGCGCCGACGCCGGCCCGCGCGACTTCCGCTATATGCAGCGCACCGCGCAGGACAAAGGTTTTGACGCCACCATCACCGATGTGACGGAGAAATACGTCACCATCGGCATCTGGGGTCCGAATGCCCGGACCACCTTGAAGAAGGTGGTCGAGAATCCCGAGGGCCTTTCGCCGGAGAATTTCCCCTTCGCGGCGATCAAGCCGGTCAGGATCGGCGGCAAGGATGTCACCGCTTTCCGCATCTCCTATGTCGGCGAGCAGGGCTGGGAACTGCATATGCGCTATGAGGACGGCCTGGCCGTCTGGGACGCGCTGCGCTCGACCGGCGTCATGCCGTTCGGCGTCGAGACCTATGCCAACACGCGCCGCATGGAAAAGAGCCTGCGCCTGCAGAATGCCGACCTTCTGACCGAGTACAATCTGCTGGAAGCCGATCTCGCCCGACCGAAGGTCAAAGAGAACGATTTCTGCGGCAAGGCCAAGCATGTTGAATACCGCGCGCGCGAGCACCAGCCGGCGACTTTGTGCACGCTGGTGATGACCGAAAACACCGATTCCAAGGGCGTGGCGCGTTATCCCGTTGGCACCATGCCGGTGCTGGACCCGGCCACCGGGGAAACGCTGGTCGACGAGCTCGGCCGCCGCTCCTTCACCACCTCGGTCGCCTATGGCCCGACGATCGGCAAGAACATCGCGCTCGCCTATCTGCCGCATTCGTATGCGCAGGAAGGTCGCAAGCTCAATGTCGAGTATTTCGGCGAGACCTATCCGGTCGAAGTCGCCGGTGTCGGCTACAAGCCGCTTTATGACCCGGAGAACCTCAAGCCGCGCAGCTGATCGGTCGGGCGGACCACGGGACTTATTGCAAAAGCCTGGCTTCGAGCCGGGCTTTTGTCTTTTTAAGCAGGTGGTTTTCGCTTACCCTCGCGGCATGTCTGCTTTGTCGCGCGCAAGACATCTCCTTTCCGGCTGCGCCGCGCTGGCGCTGATGTTGTGGCTGATGCCTGGGTCTCGCGCGGATGAGCCGGTCGATGTCGAGCTCGTGCTGGCGGTCGACGTTTCGCTGTCGATGTCGGCGGACGAACTCGAGATCCAGCGTCATGGCTACGCGGCGGCGCTGACGCATGACAATGTGCTGCAGGCGATCGCCGATGGCGCCCATGGCAAGATCGCCGTCACCTATGTCGAATGGGCCGGCACCACGTGGCAGCGCGTCATCGTGCCATGGACTGTCATCGCCAACCGTGCCGACGCGGAGCGGGTGGTCGCGCAATTGTCCGCGCAGCCGCCCAACAGCGCGCGGCGCACCTCGATCTCCGGCGCGCTGGAATTCGGCAGCGATCTGTTTGCCGAAAGCGGCTATGAGGGGACCAAGCGGGTCATCGACATTTCCGGCGACGGGCCCAACAACCAGGGCGCTCCGGTCAATCTCACCCGCGACGGCGTGGTCAGACAAGGCATCGTCATCAACGGCCTGCCGCTGATGACCCGGGGTGGCCTTTCCGGCGCCTACGACGTCAACGATCTTGACCGCTACTACAGCGACTGCGTCATCGGCGGCCCCGGCGCCTTCATGATCCCGGTCAATGACTGGACGCAATTTCCCGAAGCCATCCGCCGCAAGCTGGTGCTGGAGCTTGCCGGCCCGGCCTCACCGCAATGGGCGGCGGAGGAGGCGGATCATCCGCCGGTGGTGCTGACGCAGGACAAGCCCGCCGCCGACTGCCAGATCGGCGAGAAAATGTGGCGCAACCGCAATTGGATGTTGGACAGTCGCTGAGCCGACCGAGCCAACCAGCGGTGACGACGAGGACGATCGCATTTCATCGGCCGAGCGCCGTGGCGGCGACTGTCCATGGGCAGGGCTTCAATTCTGCCCAACGTAAGTGGTGAGGTGAGCCTGCTGGCAGCCGCCGAACACGTTCCTGTTGATTGACAAGCCGATAGGCGTCTGTGAACAATTTCGCCCACACAAAAAAGGGGAACCGACATGAACAGGATCGCCGTTTTCGCCGCGACTTTGACGTTTGCCGCCGGTCTGTCCGCGCCGGTGATGGCCGCTACATCGGTCACCATCGGCATCAGCGGCTGGACCGGCTTCGCGCCGCTGACACTTGCCAAACAGGCAGGGCTCTTCGAGAAGCACGGCCTCGACGTGACCTTAAAGAAGGTGCCGCAGGCCAGCCGTCCGCTCGCCATCGCCAGCGGCGACCTGCAATGCGCCGCCACCACGGTCGAGACCTGGCTGGTGTGGAACGCCAGCGGGGTGACCACCAAGCAGATCTTCCAACTCGACAAATCCTATGGCGCCGACGGCATCGTCGTGCGCAACGACATCAAGACGGTCGCCGATCTCAAGGGCAAGAACGTCGCCTCCTCGGCCCCGGGCACGTCGCCCTATTTCCTGCTCGCCTGGGTGCTGAACAAGAACGGCATGTCGACCAAGGATGTGACGGTCGTCAATCTGGAGCCGGACGCGGCGGCACAGGCCTTCCTCGCCGGCCAGAACGATGCAGCGGTCACCTACGAGCCGTTCATCTCGGCCGTGCGCGACAAGGCTGACCAGGGCCACATACTGGCGACCACTCTCGACTATCCGATGGTGCTCGACACGGTCGGCTGCACGCCCGAATTCCTCAAGGCCAATCCCGACGCCGCCAAGGCGCTCGCCGACAGCTATTTCGAGGCGCTCGACCTGATCAAGAAGGACCCGCAGAAATCCTACGAGATCATGGGCGCCGACGTGAAGCAGTCGGCCAAGGAATTCGAGGATTCGGCGAAGTACCTGAAATGGGCCGACAAGGCCGATAACCAGCAGTTCTTCACTAAAGAATTCCAGGATTTTTCCAAGACCGCGGGCGCGTTGTTGCTGCAAATGGGGCTGATCAAGGAAGCGCCCGATGTCGCCACGCTGGCCGACACCAGCGCGGTGGCGAACTGACTGTCCGGCCTCTGCCCATCCTGCGGTGGCGCCTGGCGCCGCCGCTCTCTCCTGGACACGTGATAATTTGATGGGGACGATGTGAAGATGCGCCCCTTGCATCCAGTCTCGCCGGGCCTGAGAACCGGGCTCGGCATTTCCTTTTTCGTGCTGTTCATCGCCTTCTGGGCCTGGATCACGCTTGGCGGCCACGTCAACCGCATCTTCCTCGCCGATCCGCTGTCGATGCTGCGGGATGGGTGGCGGCTGCTGGTCGAGGACCGGTTCTGGCTCGACATATTGATCACCATCTGGCGCGTCTTCGGCGGCTTCGTGCTGGCCTCGGTCGTCGCCGTGCCGATCGGCATCGCCATGGGCGCCTGGAAGCCGGTGGAAGCGTTCCTGGAACCCTTCGTCTCCTTCGCCCGCTATCTGCCCGCCTCGGCCTTCATTCCGCTGCTGATCCTGTGGGCTGGCATTGGCGAACTGGAAAAGCTGCTGGTCATCTTCGTCGGCTCGGTGTTCCAGATCATCCTGATCGTCGCCGTCAAGGTCGGCTCGACGCGGCGCGATCTGGTCGAGGCCGCCTATACGCTGGGCTCGACCAACAACGGCATCGTCAAAAGGGTGATCATGCCGGCCAACGCGCCGGAAATCGCCGAGACGCTGCGCCTGGTGCTCGGCTGGGCCTGGACTTATGTCATCGTCGCCGAGCTGATCGGCTCGTCCTCCGGCATCGGCTACATGATCATCAACAGCCAGTCGCGGCTGGCGACCGGACAGATCATTTTCGGCATCATCGTCATCGGGCTGATCGGGCTGTTGTCCGATTTCGCCTTCAAGGCGTTCAACCGCTGGCTCTTTCCATGGAGCCTGGCGTGAGCAAGCTCCTCATCGAGGGCGTCTCGCGCACCTTTGCTGGCGTGCGTGGCGGACTGCCGGTCAAGGCGCTGATGCCGATCGACCTGGCGGTCGCCGCCAATGACTTCATCACCATTCTGGGGCCGTCCGGCTGCGGAAAGTCGACGCTGCTCAGAATTGTCGCCGGCCTGGAAGCGCCGAGTGAAGGCCGTGTGCTGCTCGACGACAAGGCGGTGACGCGGCCGGGACCGGATCGCGGCATGGTCTTCCAGTCCTACACGCTGTTCCCGTGGCTGACGGTGAGCGAGAACATCGCCTTCGGCCTGCGCGAACGCGGCATGGCGCCAAAGGAACGGGACGACATCGTCGCCTCCTATGTCGATCTGGTCGGGCTGAAGGGGTTTGAAAACCATTGGCCGAAGCAGCTGTCCGGCGGCATGCAGCAGCGCACGGCGATCGCCCGGGCGCTCGCCAACGATCCAGAGATCCTGTTGCTGGACGAGCCGTTTGGCGCCCTCGACAACCAGACACGCGGGCTGATGCAGGAGCTGCTCCTCGGCATCTGGGAGCGGCGCAAGAAGACCGTGCTGTTCGTCACCCACGACATCGAGGAGGCGATCTTCATGGCCTCGCGCGTCATCGTGATGACAGCGCGGCCCGGCAGCATCAAGTCGGATGTCGCCATCGACCTGCCGCATCCGCGCCACTACACGCTGAAGACCAGTCCGGAATTCTCTGCGCTGAAAGCGCGGCTGACCGAGGACATCCGCGTCGAGGCGATGCGCACGGCGCAGGCGCAGCCGGCCTGAGCCTGATCCGGGGGATCAGGCCGCCAGCAACTGCTTGCGGTCGACGCGCTCCTGCTGTGGCGAGCGGGCGTAGAGCTCGCGGTAGCATTTCGAGAAATGCGAGGCCGAGACGAAGCCGCAGGCGACCGCGACCTCGACCACCGGCATCGACGACTGGATCAGCAGGTGCCGGGCGCGGTCGAGCCGGATCTCCAGATAGTAGCGGGCAGGGGAACGGCCCATCTCGGTGCGGAACAGGCGCTCGATCTGGCGACGCGACAGGTCGACATGGTCGGCGATCTCGATCAGCGACAGCGGCTCGGAGAGATTGCCTTCCATCAGTTCGATGATGGTCAGCACCTTCGAGTTCTGCACGCCGAGGCGGGCGCGCAGCGGCAGGCGCTGGCGGTCGGTCGGGCTGCGCACGCGATCGGTCAGCACCTGTTCGCAGACCCGGTTGACGAGGCTCTCGTCGAAATCGTCGCCGATCAGCTTCAGCATCATATCGAGCGCGGCGGTGCCGCCGGCGCAGGTATAGATGTTCTGGTCGACCTCAAAGAGGTCGGCAAAGACATTGGCCTTCGGGAACGCCTCGGAAAAGCCCGGCAGGTTTTCCCAATGGATGGCGCAGCGCTTGTTGGACAAGAGGCCGGCGGCGGCAAGGATGTGCGCGCCGGTGCACAGGCCGCCAACGGCGACGCCACGATTGTACTCCTCGCGCAGCCAGGCGAAGGCCGATTTGTTCTGGTAGCGCTCGACATTGACGCCGCTGCAGACGATGGCCATGTTCGGCCGGTCGGGGCCTGCCATCTTCTTGCGTTCTTCCTCCAGCGAGGTGTTGACCGCGCATTCGACGCCGTTCGAGGCGCGCACCGGCTTGCCGTCGATGCTGGCGAGGCGCCAACGATAGGCCTCGTAGCCGAGCATGCGGTTGGCGGAGCGCAGCGGGTCAAGTGCGGTCGCAAAAGCGATCATGGTGAAGTCGGGGACAAGGAAAAACACAAACGATCGCTTGATCGGATGCTTGATGGCGTTCACGGGAACCTCATCTGGCCATGGCGCGAACAGGATGTCGCGAATAGCATAGCGACATCAGGAAAAACCTTGGCTGTCAATTGGCTACGCTGCCTTTGCGAGACAATATTTGCGACATGGGTCGCAAATGGGCAATCCGTGTGCGGTAATGCTCCGGGGAGCGGCATCAACTGTTCACGCGACAGGCAAAATGTACAAAGGCAAAACAAAAACGCCGCCGTGGCGGGAGCCAGGCGGCGTTACAGTCTTGAAGCAGCGGCAGGGAGACGCTGCCTTGAAAAATGGTCAGGCCACGAAGCCGAGGCGCGCCGCAGCCATCGCACCGGTCTGGCCGGGCATGGTGTTGGCAAGGCGCTGACGCTCGAGAGCGGTCGTCAGGTTCATTTCGCGGCGGGTAAAGAGGCGGGCAAAAAGCTTCATCATCATCTCCTATCGGTTGCTCAGACGGGTCGCCTTCGCTTGATGGAGTGGGGCAGCTCGTTTGCTGCCGCTGATATAGGCTTGTGCTGCGTAAAACTAAATCGCAAAAACGAAGCGCTTGATATGAAATGCGACACGGATTGCGACAAATTTGGGCAAGCTGCTTGAAATTTGTGATTATTTACAAGGCATTAATTCGAAATCAGAGCTGCTATGCGGCTTGCTCATATGCGTCATGCGTTGGCGGCATGGCTTCAGAACTCATTTGAATACAAATAAAATAAAGAAGGCCTGCCGGGCTGGGGGCGCGGCAGGCCTTCAGCATTTGGTACACACGATCTACTTTGCTCCAGCCCAGGATCCAACGCCGTTGCGAGTGCCGGTCTTGGTGTCGGAAGCCTCAGGCCAGCCGATATCCTTCTGCAGTTCGATCGGCAGGGAGCGGATGGCGCGTTCGGTCTGGTAGCGGGCGCGTGCCGCGCTGAATTCAGTCGCGATACGACCGAGGGATGACAGGATAGACATTTCATTCTCCTTTGGTGCCGGGCCGGGGACATTCCGGCGTTTGATTTGGGAGGTCTTACACGCGGCGTGTTTCAACCCCATTTCATGTCGATTGCAGGTTTGTGTCGTGGTCGTTTCGTGGCTGCTTGTGGCAGCAACCTCAACCGATGGAGTTGACTATCCTCCCAATCCGGTGTTCAATCAAACGAAATGGAATGATGCTTTGTATCAGAAAATTTGAAGGTCGCTTCCGATGAACGCCCCGCTCAATCATCCGCTGCCGCTGCTCGATCTCGACGTTTTGCGCACTTTCGTGGCGATTGCCGAGACCGGCAGCTTCACCACTGCCGCCAATGCCGTCTTCCGCACGCCGTCCGCGGTCTCCATGCAGATCAAGAAGCTGGAGGACATTCTCGGCCGCTCAGTGTTCGCGCGCGACGCCCGGTCGGTGTCGCTGACCACGGATGGCGAGATGCTGCTCGGCTATGCCCGCCGGCTGCTGTCGATCAACCGTGAAGTGGTGTCGAAGTTCATCATTCCCGAGATTGTCGGGGTGGTGCGGCTCGGCTCGCCGGATGATTATGGCGAGCGCGTGCTGCCGCATGTGCTGAAGCGTTTCGCGCAGTCGCATCCGTCGATCGCCGTCGACGTCACCATCGACCAGAGCAGCAATCTGCGCCGGCGCATGGACGACCGGGCGCTCGACATCACGCTTTTGACCAACTCCTACAAGACCAGCGCGCTCGGCGCCGAGGTGCTGCTCACCGAGCCGATCGTGTGGGCCGGCGCCAAGGGCGGCTGCGCGCATCTGCGCGAACCGCTGCCGGTGTCATTGTGGGAAGAGGGGTGCGCCTGGCGTGCCGGCGCGCTCGAAGCCCTGGGGCGCGAGGGCCGCAACTACCGCGTCGCCTATATGAGCGCGCACACGGCCGGCCAGCGTGCCGCGATCATGGCCGACCTGGCCGTCGCGCCGCTGCCCCGATCATTCCTCGGCAACGACATGGTCGAGCTCTGCCCGAAGGACGGCATGCCCGATATCGGCACCTACAATCTGGCCATGGTGGTGGCGCCGGACGCCAGCGCTCCGGTCAAAGCCGTCGCCGACCATATCCGCGCGACCTTCGAAGTGTTCCGGGAAACCGGCAAGTTCTGATCCGTCGCCGGATTGAAAGCGCTACTCCGCCGCCTCGGCGGAGGGCGCTTGAAACCTTGTTTTCCCGTCTTGCCTGACCGGCGAGCGATTCTCGCCGAGGAACGCCACGATGTGCTGGCGCGCGCGGCGTGCTTCCGGCATGTCGATCAATGGCCAGGCGTGGAACATGCCTTCCTCGTGGACGACCTCGACCTCGACACCAGCGTCCCGCGCCTTTTGCGCGAAGATCAGATTGTCGGGCGTCAAGAGATCGTGCGAGCCGGTCAAAAGCAGCGTCGTCGGCAGCACCGACACGTCGCCATAGATCGGGCTGATGTGCCAGTCGCTGCGATCGATGCCGGCGCTGTACATCCGGATCGCTTCGAGACCACCCGCGATGCCGAGCCAGGGGTCGTTGCGCTCTGCCTCGAACAGCTTCGGGTTGGAAAGCGACATGTCGAGGCCGGGCGAGATCAGCACGTGGCGCGCGGGCAGGGGCAAGCCTTCTTCCGCGGCCATCATGGTCAGCACCACGGCCATGTTTCCGCCGGCGGAATCACCCATGAAGACGATGTCTTCCGCCTCCGTCTCGTCGAGCATCTGGCGATAGACGTCGCCGACCATGCCGAACATGGCGTGGAAATCGTGCTCCGGAGCGATGGGATAGATCGGCACGGTGATGCCATAGCCCAGCCGGTCGGCCATGTCGGCAATCAGGTGCCAGTGATAGGGCGTGATTTCAAAGACATAGGCGCCGCCGTGCAGATAGAGAATTCGCCTCTGCTCGCCGGCCTTGGGGGCGATTTCGTAAACCGGAAAGCCGTCGACTGTGCGTGTCTGGATGTGCAAGCGCTGATGTAGCGAAGCCGGCGGATGATGATCCTCGGTCTTGCGCGCGGCCGCGATCCAGCGCCGCAGGTTTTCCGGGCTGGAAAAGGCCTTTTTGCGGCTGTACCTGAGCACGAACGACACGAAGTGGCTTTTCAAACTTGGCATGCGGATACACGAACTTCGGCTGCAGCCGACTAAGAGAATTTCCCCTCTCTTGCGAAGATCGTACCTTGGCCGAAAATGTCAAGATTTACCCGGTGTCCACACGGCGGTGTGATGCGCGCCGCCGCCATCAGCGGCGCGGCAAAAGTGCCGCGCGCAGCCGGTTGCTGGCAGCCGCCGGGGATGTCCGGGATCCCGGGCGCCTGCCAAGCAATTTGCATTTGTCGGCAAAGGTCATCAGCGCGCCGTGCCCAGAAGCAGCGACGCGAGCGCGGCCTGTGGGTCGCTGGGCGGCGAGGCCGGCCAGCCGATATCCTTCTGGACATGCGCCGGCAGGCTGTTCAGCGCGCGGATCGCCTTGTTCCTGGCATGGTTCTGCCTGATGGTCACACCGAAGCGGCCGAGATTTTCGAACATCGACATTTTCATCTCCCTTGAAGAACGGCGACCGAGGATTATCTCCGGCCGCCTTTCGATGCGGGGTAAATGCGCCTGCCATGTATCGGATAGATTTCGCGAAAACAGCGTTTCGGTTTCCGGATCGGTTCGATCCGGAAACATTCGTATGCAAATGAGTTTGAGATTTGAGGCGATCTGTGAAGGTCGCGTCTATTCGCGGCTACGCCTGGCCGCGTGGCCTTCGCGCGAGCGCCGGCGCGGCGTGGCGTCGCCGGCGATGCCGTCCTCGCTGACCGTCTTGCGTGGTGGCAATTTCACCGCCGCCGACAGTTTCGGGAACGGATCGACCTTGTTGGGCAGCGCCATCGCGTAGACGAAATGCTCCTGGAATTTCGGTTCCAGCGCGGTCTCGATCTTCTCGATCTGGCTCACCGTCTCCTCGATCTCGCGGCGATAACCACGGTTCAGGAGCGCCATGCGCGCACCTGCACCGGCGGCGTTGCCGACGGCCGAGACCTTGTCGAGGTCGCAATCGGGGATCAGTCCCAGCACCATGGCGTATTTCGGATCGATGAAGGAGCCGAAGGCGCCGGCGAAGTGGATGCGGTCGACATGCTCGGTGTTCTGCTTTTCCATCAAAAGCTTGGTGCCGGCATAGAGGGCTGCCTTGGCGAGCTGGATGGCGCGCACATCGGTCTGGGTGATGGTGATCTTCGGTTCGCCTTCCTTCAGCACATAGGAGAAGGTACGGCCATTGGCGGTGACGCGCGGAGAGCGCGCGGCAAGCGATCCGTCGACGACGCCATCCTCCGAGATGATGCCGGCGAGATACATCTCCGCCACGATCTCGATGATGCCGGAGCCGCAGATGCCGGTGACGCCGGTCGCCTGCACGCTGTCGAGGAAGCCGGGCTCATCGGACCACAGTTCCGAGCCGATGACGCGGTATTTGGGTTCCAGCGTGTCGGGATCGATGCGCACGCGCTCGATGGCGCCGGGCGCGGCACGCTGGCCGCCGGAGATTTCGGCGCCTTCGAAAGCCGGACCGGTCGGAGAGGAGGCCGCCACGACCCGCGCACGGTTGCCGAGCACGATCTCGGCATTGGTGCCGACGTCGACAATCAGCATCATCTCGTCCTGGCGATGCGGGCCTTCGGACAGCGTCACCGCCGCCGCGTCGGCGCCGACATGGCCGGCGATGCAGGGCAGCATATAGAGGCGCGCACCCTGGTTGAGCTTGAGGCCGATGTCGGAGGCCTTGATACGCACTGCGCCCGAGACGGCGAGCGCGAAGGGGGCGCCCCCGAGTTCGGTCGGATCGATGCCGAGGAACAGATGGTGCATGATTGGATTGCCGACGAAGACGGAATCCAGGATGTCGTTGCGCTGGACATTGCCCTCCGCGCAGACCTTGTCGACAAGGCTGGAGATCGCCTCGCGCACGGCCACCGTCATGCCTTCGCGGCCGTCCGGATTCATCATCACATAGGAGACGCGGCTCATCAGATCCTCGCCGAAGCGAATCTGCGGGTTCGATGTGCCGGACGAAGCGGCGACGCGGCCTGACAGCAGCGACACCAGATGCATGGCAATGGTGGTCGAGCCGATATCGCAGGCCAGCCCATAGGCCTCGTTCTTGAGGCCAGGCCACAGCGCGATGACACGCGCGATGTCGCTGTCGGCATCCTTGTGGATGGCGGCGGTGGCGGTCCAGTTGCCCTTGCGCAATATGCCTTGCACCTGCGGCAGCAGGTAGAAATCGAATTCGAGGTTTTTAAAACCCCAATCCTTCATCAATGCGATCTTCAGCCGGTCAAGGTCGCCGAGCGGCTTGTGCATGTCGGGCTCTTCGATCTCGACATAGCACATGCGGATCGCCGTATCGCGGGCGATCACCCTGGTGTCGGCATCCTTGCGGATGGTCTGTGCGTTGATGACCGTGTCCTGCGGCACGTCGATGACGAGGTCACCGAGGATCTGCGCAGAGCAGGAGAGGCGACGCCGCTCAGGCAGGCCGCGCACGCGCTCGTAGCGCTCTTCCTTGGGCCCCTTGGGCGAGATGTGGTCGTTGGAGGAGACGATCTTGTGCTTGGCGAAATTGCCTTCCTGCACCTCGATCTGGCAGCGCCCGCACGTGGCGCGGCCGCCGCACACGCTCTCGACATAGACGCCGAGCTGGCGCGCGGCATCGAGCACCGGCGTGCCGACAGGAAACCGCCCGCGCTTGCCCGACGGCATGAACAGCACGAGTGGATCGGTAATGTTGGCAGGCGAGTTCATGCGTACACGTGTCTCGGAAGGGATTGTCGATACCGTTTAACGGATCGTTTCACTATTGGGCGGACTGTCTGATGGTCCAGAGGCCAATCATGTCCGATCTCCTGCTGTCCAGCATATTCACCGCTTTTACCATGGTGCGGCTGCTGAAGGGACCGTGGCTGCGCAATCCGCAATATCTGGCCACCGGAATTCTCGGCGCGGTTGTCGCGATGCTGCTGCTCAACGGGCTGTGGCCCGCCTATGACGATGACTTCGTCATAGGCGGCGTGACCGGCATATTCGGATCGTGGGCGGGAATGGCGTTGTTCGACGCCATATTGGGTATCGCCTGACCGCAACGCAGACGCCTCCGACCGCATCGATGATGCGATCGGTCCAGCGTGGTTTGCAGTCCGGTTCACGATTGCGCGCTTACCCCCGACCCATACGGGCTTCACGGCCGCCGCGGCGGCGGCCACCGTTGGCCGCGCCATCGCCAGGCGCATTGACCTGCGTCGGCGCCGCGACAGCATGGCCGCCTTCGGCCGGCTTGTAGTCCTTGTAGGTCCTGATCCAGTTGGTGCAATTCTCGTCGGTGCCGTTGAGCACATTGGCGCCCCGCACGGCTTCCATTTCCTGCGGACGCACCGGGTTCATGATGGCTGATGTCATGCCGGCGCCGATCACCATCGGGATGAAGGCGGCGTTGATGCCATGGCGATGCGGCAGGCCGAACGAGATGTTGGACAGGCCGCAGGTGGTGTTGACCTTGAGCTCTTCGCGGAGCCGACGCAGCAACGCGAACACCTGGCGGCCAGCGTCACCCAGCGCGCCGATCGGCATGACCAGCGGGTCGACGACGACGTCGTGCGCTGGAATGCCGAAATCGGCGCAGCGCTGGACGATCTTCTTGGCGACGGCGAAGCGCACGTCCGGATCCATCGAAATGCCGGTCTCGTCATTGGAGATGGCGACGACCGGGACGTTGTATTTCTTGATCAGCGGGAGGATGGCCTCGAGTTTTTCTTCCTCGCCAGTGACGGAATTGACCAACGGGCGGCCCTTGGCGACCTTGAGCGCCGCCTCGATCGCGGCGGTGACCGAACTATCGATCGACAGCGGCAGGTCGACGAGGCCCTGGACGATCTCCAGCGTCTGCACCAGCAGCGCCGGCTCGGTGGCGTTGGGGTCGACGGCGGTGACGCCGGCATTGACGTCGAGCATGGTGGCGCCGCAGGCGGCCTGTTCCAGCGCGTCCTTGATGACGGTCTCGAAATTGCCGGCCACCATCTCGGCGGCGAGCTTTTTGCGGCCGGTCGGGTTGATGCGCTCGCCAATCACGCAGAAGGGCTGGTCGAAGCCGATGATGATTTCTCGTGTCGCCGAGGCAACGATGGTCCGGGTCATGAAATCTCTCCGTCGTGATATAAAGAGTTCTTTATATCGTTATCTCTTTTCGATCAAGCGAATGGTGGTCCTCCGCGCGGATCAATGCGCGGTCTTCACCATATCCACCTGGGTTTCGGTAATCTCGTCGTGCAGGATGTGGTCGAGCCGGTCGGCAACCATCTGGTCGTCGCGACGGATTTCGCGCTTCCAGGGCTGGCGGCCTTTGAGCACGCCCGATTCATCGACGATTTCGGCGACATATTCCTCCTGGCGGTAGGCCATCACATGCACGCCCGAGATGCCGGGGATTTCCTTCACCTCGTTGATGATGTCGATGCAGAGCTGCTTGCCTTCCTTCTTCTGATCCTGCGCGCCCTCCAGCCGCTTGATGACGGCATCCGGGATGTGGATGCCGGGCACGTTTGAGCGGATCCATTTGGCGGTCTTGGCCGAGGCGAGCGGGCCAACGCCGCACAGGACGAATACCTTCTCGGTGTGGCCGAGATCGCGCGCCTTCTGCATGAAGGTCCTGAACATCGGCACGTCGAAACAATACTGCGTCTGCACGAACTGCGCGCCGGCGGCGATCTTCTTGCCGAGATGGATCGGGCGGAAGTCGAAGGGCGGCGCGAACGGATTGACGGCAGCGCCGAGGAACACCTGCGGCGGCGTCGTCAGCTTGCGGCCGGACAGGAACTTGCCGTTGTCGCGCATGATGCGGATGGTTTCGAGCAGCGACATGGAATCGAGGTCGAACACCGGCTTGGCACCGGGCTGGTCGCCGGCCTGCACGCCGTCGCCGGTCAGGCACAGCATGTTGGCGACACCCATGGCGGCACCGCCCAACACGTCGCCCTGGATGGCGATGCGGTTCTTGTCGCGGCAGGCGATCTGCATGATCGGGGCATAGCCCATGCGGGTCAGCAGCGCGCAGATGCCGACCGAGGACATGTGGCAGTTGGCGCCGGAGGCATCGACGGCGTTGATGGCGTCGACCCAGCCGTCGAAGATCTTGGCCCTGTTGTAGACGTCCTCCGGATCGGCGCTGTCAGGGGGATTGAGCTCGGTCGTCACGGCGAATTCACCGCGCCGCAGCACGCGCTCCAGCCGGCCGCGGGACGAGTGGCCGGGCAGGGGATCGAGCGGCAGGTGAATGCCTGCCGGGTTCTCGTCGCGCTGACGGGCGCTCATGCGGCGGCTCCGGTCTTTGGCGCGGCCGCGGCTTCACGGGCGGCGGCGGCCTGCGCGGTGACCCGCAGCCAGGCGGAGGTTTCGCGCAGCGACTGGTCGACCGGCTTCTGCACGGCCAGAATCTTGTCGGAGTTGACCATGTTCTGCGAGCCTTCCCAGGCCTTGACCCAGACGCAGGGCATATCGGGCTCGACCTCGCAATTGCCGTTGGCGCGCACGCCTCCGCAGGGACCGTTGCGCAACTGCTTGGGGCAATTCATCGGGCAGGACATGCCGGTCGAAGACAGGATGCACTGGCCGCACATGCGGCAGTCGAACATGAAACCCTTGACGCGCTTCTCGACGAATTTGATCGGAGCCTCGACGCGACCGTAGCCGATGCCTTTCCACAGGGGATGGAGGAGCAGAAACATGTCGGCGAAACGGGAATAGAACCATTCGAGCAGGCGCGAATGCCGGATCGACCACAATCTCACCGCGAAGGAGCGCTGCACGCGCCGCTGCGGCGACACGTCGGCCGGCTTGTAGTCGGATTTCGGCGCTGCCTTCTTGACCAGGGTGGCCTGGGTAACAGTCGGTTGGGTCTCAGACATTTTCTTTGCCGCCCGCCTTGACCAGAGCGACCAGCCGCTCGCGGTCATATTTCGCGTCGAGGTCCTGGAAAGCCCTTTCGACCTCGGCTTCGAGATCGTCGCCGACCGGAACGGGATCGGCCTTGCGCCATTCGGCCAGATAGTCGTCGGTGCCGCCGGCGCCGGTGCGCATGGCGCACATGTCGATGGCCTCGGTGAAGCGCAGCGGCAATTCGCGCTTGGCATTCTGCCGGCCCTTCTTGACGATGACCTGGGCAGGGATGTCGCGCCAGTAGACGACGATAAGATCGGCCATGAATTCTCGCTCCTCGATCTCAGAGCATTGCCGGATGCGCAATGGACCCGCTTGTTATGGGACGACGCGCGCGCATTCAAAAGCGACGCATTTCAATGTCGTAAAATGAAAGGCGTGTTTATTCGTTCGCGGGGCGCAGCGGCGGCAGGGTCGGCGTGCCGAAAAGCCGTCTGGCCCTGTGCGGCTCCAGGCTGACGAGACCTACCAGATTCCGGTTCTGAGGCCGGTCCAGACATAGAACCAGATCGTCGGGTGATACCACTGTTTCGAAGGCAGGCCGGGATCGATCGTCGTGAGTTTTCCGGCCAGTGCATCGCTGACGGCCTCGACGCAGATGTCGCGCGAGAACGCCGCCTGGCGGAGCGCGTGACTGGAGATGGTGTCGCCTTTTTTCGGCCTGCCGCGCGCCTGCTTCAGCACGCCGCCCGTGTCGACGCCAGCGTCGACAAGATGGACGGTCGTGCCGAAATTCTGCGCATCGCCTGACACCAGAGCCCAATAGCCGCCATTCATGCCGCGATATTTCGGCGTGATGCCTGCATGGTAGTTGAGCACGGGGCAGGGTATTTTGCTCAGCATACCGGCCGAGATCAGTCGGCAACCGTTGAGCAGCACGACGCCTGGCTGGATCTTCTGGATCGCCTGCAGGCACTCAGGCCCATTGCCCGAGGCCACCTGGATGATCTCCTGGCTTGGTCGCGGCTCGACCTCCAGTCTTTCCTCCGCGATCAATCGCGCGCCATGGCCAGCCAGGAGGCGCTTGCCCAACCTGCTCAGCACCATCGTGCCAAGCTGGCCGATGGCCGAGACCCAACCCTGGCGGCGGGCTCGCCCACGCAGCAATTGCTTTTTGGATTCAGGGGTTTCGAGGATGACGCTGACAGGACCAACGCGATCGGTGATTGCGTTGATCATGGCCCAGACATGCTGGCCGCCGCCGGTCACGACGACGATCGGCGCGCTGGTTCCAACCGGTGAAGACATGGCCCGCTTTCCTGCCTTGCACGCGGCCGGCTGCCGCATGCTGGCCGGATTTGTGCCGGAATGGGGTTAAATCTTGATGACCACGCTCAGCGCTTGAACTCGATGATGTCGAGCTTCGATTCGTAATAGGGCGCGGGAAGTTCGATGCGCCATTCGCTGGCGCTGGTGCGGAAGGCATAGCCGACCTGGTCGGTCTGCGGACCGCTGCCATAAGGTTTTGCCCGATCGTTGTTGACGGAGCCGGAGCCGAGATAGATGGCGCGCTTCTCGCCATCGTCGAAAAAGCGGCCCTGGGTTCGCTGCGAGCCGCTGATCTTTTCAAGCCGCCAGCCTGAACCATCGTCGGTCACCTTGCACTTGAACCAGCCATAGATGACGAGCGGGCTCAAACCGCCTGCCTTGATGGTGCGGCACTTCCAGTTGCCGGTCAGATCCTTGTCGGAGAACGACACCAGCGGCTTCGCCAGCAAGACATCGAGTTGTTTGACCTCGGCCGGGTCGCCCGCTTTCGCCTCGGCGAGCGCCGCCTTGCGCGTCTCGCCATATCTGTCGAGGCGGACCTTGTCGGCAGGCGTGATCAGCTTCTGCACCTGGCCGTCGGCAAGGGCGGGCAGGGTGCAGCAGAGCAGGCCGATGGCGGCGAAAAGGGGACGAAGGATCATCCTGAACTCCCTGAGTCTCTAAAATGTCAGTCTGTAAAAATGGCAGTTAATGTCCGGAGCGGCACCATTACCGGCCGATAGCTGATTTTACCGGGTCGCTCGCGCCTGTCATCCGTGCTTAACAGCGTCGCCATCAGAAATCATGGTGTGACGCATGCGAATCTTGCTCACGGGATCGTCGGGTTGGCTGGGCAGCGCGCTGGCGCCGCGCCTGCGCGCGCTTGGCCATGAGGTGATCGGCCTCGACCCTGTCCCTTCGGTTGAAACGCAGATGATCGGCTCGATCGCCGATCGCGATCTGGTCATGCAGGTGATCGGGGATAATCGAATCGAAGCCATCATTCACAGCGGCGCGCTGCACAAGCCCAATATAGAGAGCCGCGCCAACAGCGATTTCGTCGCCACCAATGTGCAAGGCACGCTGAACCTGCTCGACGCAGCGGTGGCGAGCGGCGTGCAGCGCTTCGTCTTCACCTCGACCACCTCCCTGATGATCTCGCAGGCGATACGCGACGGCTTCAAGGGCGGTGCGCGCAAGGCCGCCTGGCTGACCGAGGCGATGTCGCCCGAGCCGCGCAACATCTATGGCGTCACCAAACTTTCGGCCGAACATCTTTGCCGCCTCTACCATCTGCGGCATGGCCTGCCGGTGGTCGTGCTGCGCACGGCCCGTTTCTTCCCCGAAGCCGATGACATGGCGCATACGATCGAACAATCAGATGCCAACACCAAGGCAAACGAATTGCTGTTCCGCCGGCTGACGGTGGAAGACGCGGCGGAAGCCCATGTCGCTGCCCTGGAGAAGGCGCCGCAGCTTGGCTTCGATACTTTTATCATCTGTGCGCCGACGCCGTTTCGGCCCGACGATTGCGATGCGTTGATCAGGGATGCGCCAGCCGTCGTCGCACGCCATTTCCCGGACTTTCCGACGCTTTATGCGCGAAAGGGCTGGACGATGTTTTCCTCCATCGACCGTGTCTATGACGCGTCGCGAGCAAGAGACCGGCTGGGTTTTGTCTGCAAGACGAGCTTTGCGGACGTGCTGGCGGCGCTAAGGGCGGAGGACGAGGCCGCCTAGCGCATTTGGATCAGGCGACCTTTGCCGCTTGCGCCATTTCGATCGTCAGGTCGCCGTAGCCGGTCGCGCGCCGCTCATAGGCAAGGCCGAGCAGGGCGGCGGCCTTTTGCGCGACCTTGTCGAGTTCCGGATCATCGGTCTGGGCCAGATAGACCAGCTTCTCGTAATTGCCGAAATAGTCCTTGATCAGCTCCGGGTGCTTGTCGAGGCCGAGCGGCTTCATGAAGAAGGCGTCGAACTGGCGGCACAGGAAGTCTGTCATATAGAAAGACATCATGTCGTCGTCGGCGACTTTCGCATAGGCCTCCATGCCTTGATAGAAGGCGAAGCAGTGTGGGCCGGCCATGCGCTCGACGCCATGCTTCTCGATGACGCGGTCGAGCAGGCCACCGGTGCCGCAATCGGCATAGCCGACGAAGATGTGCTCGTAGCCCTCCGTCTTGGCCTTCTCGATTGCCTTGTCCATGGCGGGCGCGATGCGGTCGGGATAAAAATGAAACTCCGCCGGCAGACAGGTCAGTTCCAGGTGATCCAGCCCGAGCTGTTCCTTGACGGCCAATACCTCGCGCGCAATCATCCCGCAGGCGATGACAAGCAGCCTGTCAGTTTGATTCGGTTTCGTTTTTTGCGTCTTGACCAAGTCGAGCGGCTTTCGCTGCGGGGCTAATTTACCTGTCGAGGGAGACACCGTCCATGAAACTGCTACGTATTGCGCCGATAGCCATCCTTGCCTGCGCACTTGCACTCACCGCCTGCGCCAACACCATTCGAGGTGTCGGCAAGGATGTCAAATCGACGGCAAGGGCGGTCAAAGACACTGTCGCCAACTGATCGGCAGCCTCTCCCATCATCTGGGAACAAAAAAGCCGCGCTGCAAGGCGCGGCTTTTCTCATCGTTCATCCTGATGCCTTGGGTCAGGCCGAAGCGCGGACATTGTGCTTGCGCTTCATGAAGTCCTTGGCGGTCTCGACGGCCACCGCGGCATCGCGGCAATAGGCGTCGGCGCCGACGGCCTTGCCGAATTCCTCGTTGAGCGGCGCGCCGCCGACCAGCACGACATAGTCGTCGCGAATGCCCTTTTCCTTCATCGTGTCGATGACGACCTTCATGTAGGGCATGGTGGTGGTCAAAAGCGCCGACATGCCGATGATGTCGGGCTGATGCTGCTCGATCGCATCCAGATATTTCTCGACCGCATTGTTGATGCCGAGGTCGATGACGTCGAAGCCGGCGCCTTCCATCATCATGCCGACGAGGTTCTTGCCGATGTCGTGGATATCGCCCTTGACGGTGCCGATGACCATCTTGCCCTGTTTCGGCGCGCCGGTGGCGGCGAGCAGCGGGCGCAGGATGAACATGCCGGCCTTCATGGCGTTGGCGGACAGCAGCACTTCGGGAACGAACAGGATGCCGTCGCGGAAATCCTCGCCGACGATGCGCATGCCTTCGACCAGCGCCTCGGTCAGCACCTTATAGGGCGCCCAGCCGCGCTCGAGCAGGATGCGCGTGCCTTCCTCGATCTCTTCCTTCAACCCGTCATAAAGGTCGTCGTGCATCTGCTGCACCAACTCGTCGTCGGAAAGTTCAGAAAGGATGATCTCGTCGTCGGACATTTTTATCCAGCTCCTCACGGCATCGCGACTGTGTCGCAAGGCACAAAATATTAGCGTTCATACCTAACCCGCAACGGGCGGCTATCCATAGCTGATTTGCGACTTCCCGCAAAAGGAAAGCGACTGGAAAATCTATTGGTTTTCTTGTCGATTTTGCGACAGGCGTTGGCGCGGACGGGCCGTTTCGAATAGGGTGCATGGCTACGATCCGGCGAAAGCCGCGCCATGCGGCCACAACGCTACGGACCAGCCATCGTCAGGCCAGGCCATATTCAGGGAAGAGCGATCATGAGCGAACACGCGGCAGTCGACCAGGAAGCGTCAAACGCGCGGCGTGGGCGAGGCGCGAGCGGCGGAGCGGCGGCAAGGCGCGCCGCGCGTTCCGGCGGCGGACCCGGCACCCAACTCACCTACATCAAGCGCAAGATCAACATCTATGAGGTGCTCGACGAGGAAGGCCTCGCGCTGATCGAGAAGAACACCGATACGGTGCTCGAAGAGATCGGCATCATCTTCCGCGATGACGCCGAAGCGTTGCAGCTGTGGAAAGAGGCCGGCGCCGACGTCAAGGGCGAGCGGGTGCATTTCCCGAAGGGGCTTTGCCGTTCTCTGCTGAAGACCGCGCCGTCCATCTATACCCAGCATGCCCGCAATTCCGAGCGCTCGGTGCAGATCGGCGGCAATGCTACCGTCTTTGCGCCGGTCTATGGGCCGCCCTTCGTGCGCGACCTTGACGGTGTCAGGCGCTACGCGACCATCGAGGATTTCCAGAATTTCGTGAAGCTCGCCTATATGGCGCCGTCGATCCACCATTCGGGCGGCACTGTGTGCGAGCCGGTCGACGTGCCGGTCAACAAGCGCCACCTCGACATGATCTATTCGCACATAAAATACTCGGACAAGCCGTTCATGGGCTCGGTGACCGCGCCGGAACGCGCCGAGGACACCGTCGCCATGGCCAAGCTCGTCTTCGGCGACGATTTCGTCGAGAACAACACGGTGCTGACCAGCCTGATCAACGCCAACTCGCCGATGGTGTTCGACGAAACCATGCTGGGCGCGCTGAAGGTTTATTCGCGCCACAACCAGGCCTGTATCGTCACGCCGTTCATCCTTGCCGGTGCGATGAGCCCGGTGACGGTCGCCGGCACGTTGACGCAGGTTCTGGCCGAGGTGCTGGCCGGCGCCTCGTTCACGCAGCTCATCCGGCCGGGCGCGCCGGTGCTGTTCGGCACCTTCGCCTCGTCGATCTCCATGCAGTCTGGCGCGCCGACCTTCGGCACGCCGGAGCCGTCGCTGGTGTCTTATGGCGCTGCTCAGCTCGCACGCCGTCTCGGCCTGCCGTTCCGCACCGGCGGTTCGCTCTGCGCGTCCAAGGTCCCGGATGCGCAGGCGGCCTATGAAAGCGCCAACACGCTGAACTCGACGATCCTTGCCGGCACCAACTTCGTCCTCCACTCGGCCGGCTGGCTCGAGGGCGGGCTGGCGTCCTGCTATGAAAAATTCATGATGGACATCGACCAGCTCGGCATGCAGCAGAAATTCTCCGAAGGCGTCGACCTGTCGGAGAACGGCCAGGCGATGGACGCCATTCGCCAGGTCGGCCCGGGCAGCCACTATCTCGGCTGCGACCACACGCAGGCCAATTTCCAGACGGCGTTCTATCGCTCCAGCATCGCCGACAACAATTCCTACGAACAGTGGCTGGCCGAAGGCGAGAAGACCGCGCCGCAGCGCGCCAATGAGCTTGCCCGCCGCTGGCTGGAAAGCTACGAGGCGCCTTATCTTGATCCGAGCATCGACGAGGCCCTGAAGGAGTTCATCGCCAAGAAGAAGGGGTCGATGCCCGACGCCTTCACTTGAAAGGAGCCCGAGTCAGGCGGGGCTAAAGTCGCCAACATCATCCACAAGGAAGTCTGGCGGAGCGCCTTCTCCGACCCGGACAAGAAGGGATGATTGCGCGCGGCATGATCGAAGAGATCACGGCCGCGCTCGGCGCCAACGGCCTCGTCCTGCGCGGCGGCTTTGTTTTCTCTGACGGCGAGGACGCCCCTCACGGCGCCTCGGGCTTTCCAGCGAAATCCGTGCTGCTGGTGGGGCAGGCGGGGGCGGCACCCTGGCGGCATTTCCTGCGCTGGCGCGAAAAGCAGCCGTGCACAATCGCCAATCCGCTCGACAGCTGGTCGCGGCAGGTCATTGGCGATGTGGCGCACGCATTTGGTGCGCGCGCCGTTTCGCCCTCCGACAAGCCCTACCTGCCGTTCCAGCAATGGGCTGTTCGGGCGGAGGGGCTGAAACCGTCGCCGCTCGGCATCCTCATGCATCCGCAATATGGGCTTTGGCATGCCTATCGCGGCGCGTTGCTGTTCGAGGACGAGATCGCGCTTCCGGAGCAGGGCGAGGCAATTCATCTCTGCGACGCCTGTGTCGAGAAACCCTGTCTGAAATCCTGTCCGGTCGATGCCTATTCCACGGAAGGCTTCGCCTATCAGGCCTGCCTGGCGCATGTGCGGGGCAGGAATGGCGAACCGTGCCGGTGCGGCGGCTGCCTCGATCGCAATGCCTGTCCTTATGGCACGGAATATCGCTATCCGCCTGAAGTCCAGGCCTTCCATATGGCGGCATTCGCCGGCCTGTGATCGTCACACGATGCTGCGCGAAATGTTGACGGGTACTTTCAAGGAATGCCTTGCCGTGGCAGGCCGCGTGGATATGTATCGCGCATCTGACAAATGGAGCAGGCAATGACGAAGCAGGACCTCAGGATCAAGACCCGTGACGGCGTGGCGAAGGCGGGCCTGTTCCGCTCGGCCAAGACCTCCTCGGCCAGAGCCGGTGTCATTCTCTACCAGGACGCCTTCGGTCCGCGTCCGGCGCTCGACGGCATAGCCGAGCGGCTGGCGGGCGAAGGTTATGCGGTGCTGGTGCCTGACCTCTTCTACCGCAATGCGCCCTATGGTCCGTTCGACGCCAAGACCGCCTTCACCGAGGAAAACAGCAAGGCAGCGCTGATGGCGCTGGTCACCGGCACGACACAGCAGATGACCATCAGCGACGGCGAGGCCTTTCTCGATGCGCTCGCCGGCGAAGGTGTTAGGGGACTGATCGGCACTGTCGGCTATTGCATGGGCGGCGCGCGGGCGCTCAACGCCGCTGCGGCCTATCCCGAGAGGATCAGGGCCGCCGCAAGTTTCCATGGCGGCAATCTCGCCAGCGATGCCGCCGACAGCCCGCACCGCAAGGCTGCATCCATCAAGGCGCGTGTCTATGTCGGCATGGCCGGCGTCGACAGGAGTTTCCCGCCAGAGCAGTCGACACGGCTGGAGGAGGCGCTGCGCAACGCCGAAGTCGACCACACGATCGAGAACTATGTCGGCATGGCGCATGGCTGGTGCGTGCCTGACCACAGCGTCTACAACCAAGCCGGCGCCGAACGGCATTGGCAAAGGCTGATCACGCTGTTTGCGGAGACGCTCGGGTAAGGCCTCTGCAGAAGGAGAGGCCGTTTACCAAAAAAATCTTTGCATCACCCCAAGGATTAGCCATTAGCCTTCGTCCAACAGGCAAATGATGGCGATGATGCTGGATGAGAGCGAAGCCTCCGACGCCGAACTGATCGGGCGGGCGAAGGGCGGAGACAGGGGGGCCTTCGGCAAATTGCTGGAGCGCCACTACGACTTCGTCTATCGCGCCGCCTATCGCTGGTGCGGCAAGAAGGCCGATGCCGAGGACATCGCCCAGGAAGTCTGCGTGCGGCTCGGCAAGGCGATCCGCGACTATCGCGGCGGCGGTGCCTTCACGACATGGCTCTATTCCGTGACGATGAATGCGGCGCGCGACATGATGCGCAAGACCGCGCGCGAGACGGTGAAGACCGAGGCCTATGGTGTCCATGCGCTGATTTCGGGCGAGGCCCCGGCCGAACCGGAAGACCCGGTCGAGGCGCTGTGGGCCGCGGTGCGGCAGCTTCCGGACAAGCAGCGCGACGCCGTCCTGCTGGTCTATGGCGAGGGCTTGAGCCATGCGGCCGCCGCCGAGGCGATGGCGATCTCGGAGACGACGGTTTCCTGGCACATCCATGAAGCGAAGAAACGGCTGAAGACGCTGATGCGTTCAGCCGGGGAAGTGTGACCATGGTCGACGACAACGAACTCAACAGGCTGCGCGATATCGCGGCACCGGCGCCGGGCGAGAGCGCGAAGGCGCGCGCCTTCGAAGCCGCCCTGCGCGCCTATGACCAGGAAGATATTTCTGCTGTCACCCAAGGATCGGTCGGCGGCCTTCGTCTCACAGAGCGAGCACAAAAGCTCTGGAGCGAGATCATGCAAAAGAAACTCATTGCCACGCCGGCCCTTGCCGGGCTCGTCGCCCTGCCGATCGCCGGATACGCCACTTTCCATCTGCTGAGGGAACAGCCGGCCAAATTCGGCGGCGACGAAAAGATCACCGAGACGCTGGCCGACAAGCCGGCGACGTTGAAGCCGGCCGAGCCGAAGCAGGCTCCGACCGAATTGGCCAAGGACAAGAAGGCCGACGCGGATGTGGAAAGCCGCGATGCGACCAACGTGCTTGTGGCGCCGGCTTCGCCGCCGAAATCCGAAGCGGCCCAGGCCGGCGGTACTGCTCAGCAGACTGCCAATGAACGCGCGGTGGTGGCCGAGCCGGCACCGCCGGCGCCGACAGGTGAATTCACGCTGAATAGCACCGCGCCGAGCACGTCGCGGCTCACCCGCGTGCCGGCTGCCGAGTCCAAGCTGATGGCGCCGCAGCCCACCATGGCGCCGGCGGATCAGATCGCGCCGCAGGAGGAAAACCGCAACCGCGTCCAGGACTTCAAGACCAATCCGGTGCATGCCGCGCTGGAAGATCCGGTCTCGACCTTCTCGATCGATGTCGACACGGCCTCCTACTCCTTTGTGCGCCGTTCGCTGAAGGAAGGCTCCGTGCCGCAGGCCGACACGGTCCGTGTCGAGGAGATGATCAACTACTTCCCCTATGACTGGAAGGGACCGGACTCGGTGTCGACGCCGTTCAACTCGACCGTCAGCGTCATGCCGACGCCGTGGAACGCGCAAACCAAGCTGATGCATGTCGCCATCAAGGGCTTCGACATCAAGCCGACCGAGCAGCCGAAGGCCAATCTGGTCTTCTTGATTGACGTTTCGGGCTCGATGGACGAGCCGGACAAGCTGCCGCTGCTCAAATCTGCATTCCGGCTGCTGGTCAGCAAGCTCAGGGCCGACGACACGATCTCGATCGTCACCTATGCCGGTGAGGCCGGCACCGTGCTGATGCCGACCAGGGCTGCCGAGAAGGACAAGATCCTCAACGCGATCGACAATCTCACGCCCGGTGGTTCGACGGCCGGCGAGGCCGGCATCAAGGAGGCCTACAAGCTTGCCCAGCAATCCTTCGTCAAGGACGGCGTCAACCGGGTGATGCTGGCCACCGATGGCGACTTCAATGTCGGCCAGAGCGACGACGATGATCTCAAGCGCCTGATCGAACAGGAGCGCAAGAGCGGCGTCTTCCTGTCGGTGTTCGGCTTCGGCCACGACAATCTGAACGACCAGATGATGCAGACCATCGCCCAGAACGGCAACGGCACCGCCGCCTATATCGACACGCTGGCCGAGGCCGAGAAGGTGCTGGTCGAGGATGCCTCCTCGACGCTGTTCCCGATCGCCAAGGACGTGAAGATCCAGGTCGAGTTCAACCCCAACAAGGTCTCCGAATACCGCCTGATCGGCTACGAGACCCGGGCTCTCAACCGCGAGGATTTCAACAATGACCGCGTCGATGCCGGCGATATCGGCTCGGGCCATTCGGTCACCGCGATCTATGAGATCACCCCGAAGGGCAGCGGCGGCGAGCAGATCGATCCGCTGCGCTATGGCCAGGCCACGGTCAACAATGGCGGCGTCGCCAATGCGGACGAATATGCCTTCGTCAAGATCCGCTACAAGCTGCCCAACGAGGACGTCTCGAAGCTGATCACCACGCCGGTGACCTCGGCCAACGAGGTGGCGTCCTTCGACCAGGCCAGCACCGACCAGCGTTTCTCCGTCGCGGTGGCTGCCTTCGGCCAGAAGCTGCGCGACGAGGATGCGACCGCGAAGTTCGGCTACGACAAGATCATGGAGATTGCCACTGCCGCCCGAGGAGCCGACCCGTTTGGATACAGGTCCGAGTTCCTCTCGCTTGTGCGCCTTGCCTCGGCGCTGGGCGGTAACCGGTAGTGGCGATGACGGCCGGTTTCCTTCGGATGGGATCGTTCTGACAGGGGAAACCGGCCCACGGGCGGGTGAGGCAGGCCGGCGAGGGGTCATTCCCTTGCCGGCCTTTTTTTGGATCCGTCGATATTCAGGTGAGGCCGGCCTGCAAACGATGGTTTCCTGCGCTTCCGGTGCTCACGTACCCAAAAGTACGCTCCGCTCCGGTTCTCGGAACCCATCGTTTTCGACTCGGCCTGACCTGAATCTCAACGGATCCTGGCGCAGCGTTAACCGGCATGATCGTTAAATTGCGCGAGATTTCCGGTACCGGATCGCAATTTCCTGTTGCTACACCGGACTTGTTTACAGGGCTTGAGGGAGCCGGAATTGCAGATCAGGACTATCGCCAACTCGCCGCCGCCGGTGCGAGACGCTTCGACGGTTTCATCAGCCCCATCGGCCGAATCCAGACGCATCAGCGACGATGTCGCGCAGGCGCGTCACACTGCAATGTCGGCGCTGACCAATGACCGCTTCCGCGCCATGCTGGAACAGATCACCGATCCAGCTTCTTCCGGCGCGCTGATGACGATGCGCGGCGACAATGTCGTCGATTTCAGGTCGGCGCAATCGAGCTACGCCGACAACAGCGAATAATCGAAATCCTCAGGCCCGGCTGCGGCGGCGCTCGCGGCGGGCCTCGCTGGTCTCGGCGGTGTTTTCCGTCGCCACCTTGTTGCGCATCGGACCGATGCGCTCGACGATCGTCTCGACCGTCGGACGACCCGCCTTGGTGTGGGCGTCGAGTGCCTTGCGCATGGCGGCAAGGTGCTGGAACGAAGTGCCGCAGCAACCACCGACAATCTTGGCGCCGGCATCGACGGCGAGGCGAACATAGTCGGCCATCAGTTCCGGCGTGCCGGAATAATGGATCTCAGTACCGCGGAATTCCGGAATGCCGCAATTGCCCTTGACGATCACCGTCGCCTGCGGCTTCGCCTCGGTCATGTCGAGCAGCGAGGCCAGGATGTCTGAAGCGCCGACGCCGCAATTGGCGCCAACGCCGAGCGGTGCTTCGGACAGCCCGTCAACGACGCCATGGATTTCCTTCGGCAGCAGGCCCATCATGGTGCGGCCGGCTGTGTCGAAGGAGCCGGTATAGGTGTAGGGGAGGCCAACGCGGATCGCCGCTTCGGCGGCGGCGCGGATCTCGTCGGGCGCCGACATGGTCTCGATCCAGGCGACTTCGGCGCCGCCTTGCTTGAGACCCTCGATCTGCTCGGCAAAGGCGTCGACCGCCTCGTCATAGGTCATGGCGCCAAGCGGCACCAGCAATTCGCCGGTCGGGCCGACGGAGCCGGCGACGATCACCTTGCGGCCGGCCTTGTCGGCGACGGCGCGGGCAATCTCGGCGGCGCGCTTGTTGAGCGCATGCACGCGATCCTGCGCATGGTGGAGCTTCAGCCGGTGGCGGGTGCCGCCGAAGGAGTTGGTCAGGATGATGTCGGCGCCGGCATCGACGAAATTCTGGTGCAGGTTGGTGATGGTGTCGGGCGCCGTTTCGTTCAGCAGCTCCGGCGCCTCGCCGGCCTCCAGACCCATCGCGAACAGATTGGTGCCGGTGGCGCCATCGGCCAGCAGCACGCCCTTTTCAGCCAGCAGGGCATCGATCGGATTGGTGGTGGTCATCGGATTGGCTTTCGTGTTTCAAATTCGAATAAGGATATAAAGAAGTCTTTATGTCTAGTCAATGATTTGTGGCGACCTTCGGCAATGCGAATGGCGTGGCCCTCGACCATGTCGGAGCCAAGCAATCGGATGACCCTGATTGCGGTCGATCAGACAGAGCCTGACGGGAACGACATGCCGGCCAGATTTCGGGCGAAGGCGGCGGCCTCGTGCGGATTGACGTCGGCGGCGCGGATCAGATTGTCGAAATGCTGGGTCAGCGCCTGGACCGGCTGGGTGGCGTTCAGCACGACATACATGTCGCCGACATAGATAGCGGCGCGGTAGGGGCCGAAGATGGTGAGCGGGATCGAATAGCGCATGCGGCCGTCATAGAGAAACAGGCGGAAGGTCGGATAGAGATCGTCGAGCAGCGTCGCCATATGGGCGAGTTGCTGCCGGCGGTCGGCCTCGGGGAAACGGTCCCACACACCAAGGCCGCGGGCAAAGATCTCCAGCGTGTGGCGCGGCATGCAGACTTCCATGTCGGTTTCCGGACGCCGGTTGTATTCGATGCGGTATTGCGTCTCGCTGGCCTGCGCCAGGCGGCTCCTGTTGGTGATGTTGGCCTCGTAGTCGACCAGCGCGCGGGTCCGCAGCAGGTCGGGAATGCCGGCCGGCACGTAGCGGATCTTGGTACCCGCGGCCTCGGCGAACCATTTGGCGAGCAGCGTGCGGTCGAAACCGTCAGGCGCTTCCTCGATCTCCAGGCTTTCGCGGATTTCGCCGGTGACGCCTTCGTCCTGGCTAAGGCCCAGCAGCCAGTCCAGCGACACTTTGAATTCGGCGGCGATGTTGAGCAGCGTTTCGGCGCGCGGCAGTCGTGTCGACGCGCCTGACATCAGCTGCGACAACGCCGACCGGTCGATGCCGACTGCTGACGCGAAGGCCGACTGGTTGAGGTCGGAGCGTGTCAGGAGCAGCTTCAGACGCTCCCGGAAGATTGCTGACAGATCGCGTTTGTCCATCGTCTGCTTCTCCGAATCTTGAGGAAAAATTTGCGCCAAAGCAGCTTGGTGAGGTGTCCCAGGCGTAAATGAATCCCTAAGGTTGTTTACAATGTGTAACATGTGCGGTCAAAAATGCGCAATCGCAACATTTTGTATACTTTGTCGCGTTGAGTGGAATCGTTTCTCCTGACACTATGCTGTCAGGAACCAGTTGGGGTTCCGGCGACTGAGGGGCAGTGGTCGATAGCATGACAGGCAAGAGCATCAAGCGACGCAACGTACCGGCCATCGAATGGCCTACCGTGGTTCTCGCTTTCTTCTGTTACGGAACGTGGCTTGGCACCGGTTTCCTGCTCTGGCCGTCCTATCCCATCCTCGCGCTCGCTCTTCTCGGCTTCATCCTGGCATTGCAGTCGTCGATCATGCACGAAGTGCTGCATGGCCATCCGACGCGCAGCGCGTTGATCAACGAAGCCTTCGTCTTCCTGCCGATCGGTCTGGTCTGGCCGTTCCGCCGCTTCAAGACGCTGCATTTGCGCCATCATGCCGACGAGCGGCTGACCGACCCGCTCGATGATCCCGAAAGCTACTACCAGGCGCTGTGGCAGCATGACGAATTGCCGCCGACGATGAAGTTCCTGCTCAAGATCAACAACACCATGGTCGGCCGTTTCTTCTTCGGCCCCTGGCTGTCCTGCATCGGCTTCTTCATCGACGATTTCAAGCAGATGATGGCCGGCGACAAGGCGATCCGCAAGGCATGGCTGCTGCATGCGATCGGCCTCGCCATCGTGGCGCCGATCGTGCAGTTCGGCTTCGGCATTCCGCTGTGGCTCTACATTCTGGCGCCGGTCTGGCTCGGCCAGTCGCTGATCGCGATCCGCACCTTTGCCGAGCATCAGTGGTCCGAGCATCCGGAAGGCCGTACGGTGATCATCGAGCGCTCGCCGCTGTCGTTCCTGTTCCTCAACAACAATCTGCACTTCGTCCATCACAAGACGCCTACGGTGGCCTGGTACAGGCTGCCGAAACTGTTTCGCGAGCGTCGCGACGAATGGCTGCGGATGAACAATGGCTATGCTTATCCGAATTATTTCGCGCTGATCAAAGCCTATGCCTTCAAGGCGAAGGAGCCGATCGTGCATCCGGTGCTGCGGCGTGCGCCTGAGCACGGGCGGGCGTTCAAGCCACGCATCCGGGCGCGCAACATCAATGGGCTCGGCACGGCGCCGGTGCCCGCCGAGCCGCCCAAGGAATAATTCGGGGCATCCCTCGGGTTCCGTGTCGGCCAATTCTGATTGGACGCCGCGTTTTTGCGATCCTTTTTCCAGACGTGATGATTTGATATCGGCATGAGTGAATCGATTGCGGCATTGCCGATGTATGACTGGCCCGAAGTGCGCGGCGAGGTCGATGCGCAGTGGGCGCTGCTGTGCGATGTCTTCCGGCAAAAGGGTATCGACGCACCGCAAACCATCGTGCGCCGCAATGGCGACCTGCCGCCGGTGCCGGGCGGCATCCATGATGCCGAGGGAGCCTGGATCGCGCCGGATCCTGCGACATTGCCGCCGGATGAACTTGATTTTCACAAGCTCTGGCTGCACCCGGCGCTGCTCTTCGCGCAGACCTGCTGGGGGCCGATGGAACTCGGCCTGTCGAGCCATGTGCAAGTGATCGGCCAGCCAAGCTATGACGCCTATGAGGGCGGGCAGGGTGAGCTCTATTCCAGCGCGCTGGTGATGCGGACAGGCGAGGGATCGGAAGCCCGTTCGCCCGCGGACGGCAAGGCACTGCTGCCGCTCGACCTGATGCGAGGCAAGCGCTTCACCTTCAACAGCCTGGATTCCATGTCGGGCATGATCGGGCTGACGCGTGATCTGCAGGCGGCCGGCGAAAGTCTCGATATCTTTTCCTCGCGCAGCGAAAGCGGCGGTCATCGCGCTTCGATCGTTACTGTTGCCGAGGGCAGGGCAGATGTCGCCGCGATCGACTGCGAAAGCTGGGCGTTAGCGCAGCGTTTCGAGCCGGCGGCGCGCAAGGTGGCGATTGTCGGCTGGACGGCACGGCGCAAGGGCCTGCCCTTCATCACTGCCAGGACGACGCCGGAAAAGACCGTCCGGGCAATGCGCGAAGCCTTGGCTGGGCTAGCCGAGCAGCCTCGCATCCAACGGGTAGGTTGAAAGCTGCTCGCTGCCGGTCTCGGTGATCAGGATCTGCTCCTCGATCTTGACGCCTTCGCGGCCGCCAAGCCGGCCAATATAGCTTTCCACGCACAGCACCATGCCTGGTTCAAGCACGCCGTCCGGCGTGTCCGGCGTCCAGTCGCTGGCATGCGGCAAGGTAGGGTATTCGTCGGCCAGGCCGACGCCGTGATAGAGCACGCCATAGCGCGTCGGGAAGCAGTCTCCCGGCGGCACCGCCGAGCGCTCGACAAGGTCGCGAAACGAGATGCCCGGCTGCATCAACTGCGTGTTGTGCTCGATCTGGTCGGCGGCGATGCGGAACAGGTCGCGCTGCTCATTGGTCGGCTTGGCATCGCCGCACAGCCAGGTGCGCGACAGGTCGGCGCAGAAGCCGTAGGGGCCGATCAGGTCGGTGTCGAAGGCGACGAGGTCGCCGGCTTCGATGGTGCGCGACGAGCACTCCTGGAACCACGGATTGGTGCGCGGGCCGGACGCCAGCAGCCGCGTCTCGATCCATTCACCGCCGCGCGCAATGTTGCCGCGGTGCAGCTCGGCCCACAACTCGTTCTCGGAAATGCCGGGCCGCAGAGCCTGTTCCATCTCGCCCATCGCCGCCTCGCAGGCAATGATGGCGCGGCGCATGGCGAGGATCTCGTCCGGTGATTTGATAAGCCGGGCATTCTCCATCACCGCTTCGCCATTGCCGATGGAGACGCCGAGACGCGCGAGTTCCTCGACGCCTTCCGGATTGAGGTGATCGACCGCGATGCGGCTGTTGCCGCCGCCATGTTCCCTGACCAGATCGGCAATGCCGGCGGCCCAGCGGCGGACCTTTTGCTCCGTGAGCTCGCCGCCATAGAGATACATCCAGGAGACCGCCGGACGCACCTCGTCGACGACGCCGGAATGGTCGGACAGATGCTCGCAGGAGAAATAGTCGAACAGCACCACCGGACCTTCGGTGGCGACGAAGCAATGCCGTGTCGGATTGTGCGCCACCCACAGCTGCATGTTGGTGCTGTCGGTGGCGTAACGAATGTTGACGGGGTCGTAGAGCAGGGCGCCGGCATAGCCGCGGCGCTTCAGCTCGGCGCGGATGCGCTCCAGCCGGTATTGGCGCATCACCGGAAGATCGGGGGCGGCAATGCCCGCCGCCGCCCATTCCGCTTCAGCCTGCGCGCCATAGCCCAGCACATGCTGGTTGAGCGAAGCCGCCTTCTGGCGGGAGCCTTCGCGCAGCGCCTCGATCGAGCCGGGCTCGAACGGCATGATCTTGCGATGGCGACCGAAGCTGCCCTTTGGCGCCGCGCTGTCCATGGCTGAACCTCAGGTCCGCATCTTCTCGCCGCTCGGGTCGAAAGGCGCCTCGACATTGATGCGCGCCGGGCGGCGGTGGCCGAGGATCTCGATCTCGAACAGGCCGGCGCTTTCGTCCTCGGCAAGGGCTGCAGGAACGTAGCCCTGCGCCATCGACTTCTGGACGTAGTGGGCAAAGCCGCCCGACGTCACCCAGCCGACCACCCGCCACTCGCCGTCGGCGATGCCGCGCACGGCGGAAGCGCCCTCGGCGGCCTTGGAGCCCCGCACTTCCTTGCCCTTGTCGTCGAAGCGCGGCGCGCCGTAGCCATGCGGCTTCTCCACCGTGCCGTAATCCTTGCTGACCTTGGCCCAGATCGGCTCGTCACCCATGACGTCGGCATCGGCGGCGTCGACGATGAAGGAGACGCGGCGCAGTTTTGGTCCTTCCGCCTGTTCCTTGGCGGCGGCTTCGCGGCCGATGAAATCGTTCTTCTCGAGCTTGATGAAGCGGTCCATCGAGCCTTCGAACGGTCCGTAGATCGGCCGCAACTCGCGGAACCAGGTCGGGAAGTTCTTTTCCAGGCGCATCGACAACAAAGCGCGCATACCGAAATCGACCAGGCCGAACTCCTCGCCGGCATCCTTGATCGCTTTGTACACTAGCCGCTGGTAGGCCGGCGCCATCCAGATCTCGTAGCCGAGATCGCCGGTATAGGTGATGCGGTTGACCATGCAGGGCGCGCCGCCGACCGCCATCTCGCGGAAATCCATGAAGCGGAAGGCTTTGGTCGAGATGTCGACGTCGACGAGCTTCTGCAGCAGATCACGCGACTTTGGTCCGGCGATCGACAGGCCGACAAGCGTCTGGTCGAAGCGATGGATGCGCACCGAACCGTCTTTCGGCAGGTGCTTCTCGAACCAGCGCATGTGGTATTTCTGCGCGGCCGACGAACCCCAGATCATGAAGCGGTCTTCACCGGCCTTGGCGATGGTAAAGTCGCCGATCAGCTTGCCGAATTCGTTGATCATTGGCGTCAGCACGATGCGGCCGGTCTTCGGCATGCGGTTGGTCATCAGCCGGTTGAGGAACTCTTCCGCGCCAGGTCCCGACACTTCGTATTTGGCGAAGTTGGCGATCTCGGTGACGCCGACGCGCTCGCGCGTGGCGCGCACTTCCTCGCCGATCGGGCCGAAATCGTTGGAGCGGTGGAAGGAGACGATGTCTTTCGGTTCCTTGCCCTTTGGCGCGAACCAGAGCGGGGTTTCCAGCCCCCACGAGTCGCCCATGACGGCGTTATTGGCGAGCATGGTGTCGTAGAGCGGCGTCGTCTGCGCAGGCCGCGCGGCTGGCAGTTCCTCATTGGGGAAGCGGATGGAGAAGCGGCGCGAGTAGTTTTCGCGCACCTTGGCGTTGGTGTAGCGCAGGCCGGCCCATTCACCGAAACGGGCGACATCCATGCCCCAGACGTCGAAGCCGGGATCGCCATGCACCATCCAGTTCGACAGCGCCAGGCCGACGCCGCCGCCCTGGCTGAAGCCGGCCATGACGGCGCAAGCGCACCAGAAATTGGTCAGGCCCTGCACCGGACCGACCAGCGGGTTGCCGTCGAGCGCGAAGGTGAAGGGGCCATTGATGATCTGCTTGATGCCGGCCTTTTCGATGCCCGGGAAATGCTTGAAGCCGATTTCCAGCGACGGCGCGATGCGGTCGAGATCGGGCGGCAGCAGTTCATGGCCGAAATCCCAGGGCGTGTTGACCGGCGACCATGGCTTGCAGGCCTTTTCATAGGTGCCGAGCAGGATGCCGTTGCGCTCCTGGCGGGTGTAGATCTCGCCTTTGAAGTCGAGCACGCCGATCATCTCGCGGCCGGTCGACTTGTTGAACTCCTCGACCTCCGGCATCGGCTCGGTCAAGAGGTACATGTGCTCCATCGCCAGCACCGGCAGTTCGACGCCGACCATGCGGCCGATCTCACGCGCCCACAAGCCGCCGCAGTTGACGACATGCTCGGCGTGGACCGTGCCTTGCTCGGTGACGACGTTCCAGGTGCCGTCCGGCTGCTGCGTGAGATCAACGACGCGATTGCGCAGCACGATCTCGGCGCCGAGTTTCTTCGCCGCCTTGGAGTAGGCGATGGTGGTGCCGGACGGGTCGAGATGGCCTTCGACCGGGTCCCACATGGCGCCGACGAAGTTCTTCTCGTCCATCAGCGGGAACATCGCCTTGGCTTCGGACGGCGTGATCAGCTCGGTGTCCATGCCGAGATAGCGGCCCTTGGCGTGGGCCAGCCGCAGGAAGTCCATGCGCTCGGGCGTATCGGCCATCATCACGCCGCCGGTCAGGTGCAGCGAGCAGGACTGGCCCGAGATTTCCTCGATCTCCTTGTAGAGCTGCACGGTGTAGGCCTGCAGCTTGGCGACGTTGGGGTCGCCGTTCAGCGTGTGGAAGCCGCCGGCCGCGTGCCAGGACGAGCCGGAGGTGAGCTCCGAGCGTTCGATCAGCATGATGTCGGTCCAGCCGGCCTTGGCCAGGTGATAGAGCACCGAGCAGCCGACGACGCCGCCGCCGATGACAACCGCTTTTACGTGGGATTTCATGAAGATAGGTCCGTTTTTGCGTAAATTGAATCAGAGGTTTCGGTCGCTGGCGTCACTACGCACCACAAGCACGATCAAAAATCGGTCGGCGCGCCGCCTTCGGCCGTGCGCTTCTGGACGAAGTCGTTGAGCTCTTCGCGGATTGCCGGGTCCATGTAGGGCTCTTCATAGGATGCCAGCCGTTCCTTCCAGACCTTGTTGGCCTTCTCCATCGCCGTTGGCGAGCCAGCTTCCGCCCAGGTCTCGAAATTGCGCCAGTCGGAAATGATCGGCGAATAGAAGGCGGTCTTGTAGCGGTCCTGCGTGTGCTGGGTGCCGAAGAAATGGCCGCCAGGGCCGACCGACTGGATGGCGTCGAAGCCGAGCGCCTCTTCGGACAGGTCGAGCGGGGTCAGGAATTCGGCCACCATCTGCAACAGGTCGATATCCAGAATGGTCTTTTCGTAGGAGCACCGCAGGCCGCCTTCGAGCCAACCGGCGCCGTGCATCATCAGATTGCCGCCGCCCTGGATGGCGCCCCACAGCGAGAACACGCTCTCATAGGCTGCCTGTGCGTCGACCGTGTTGGCGGCGCAGGTGTTGGAGGTGCGGTAGGGGATGTTGTAGCGGCGGGCAAGCTGGCCGCCGACGAGCTGCGCCTTCATATATTCGGGCGTGCCGAAGGCCGGTGAGCCGGATTTCATGTCGACATTGGAGGTGAAGCCGCCATAGCCGACCGGCGCGCCCTTGCGCACCATCTGGGCAAAGGCGATGCCGGACAGCGCCTCGGCATTCTGCTGCACCAGCGCGCCGGCAATGGTGACCGGCGCCATGGCGCCTGAGAGGGTGAAGGGCGTGACGACAACGACCTGGCCCTTGCTCGACATCTGAATGATGCCTTCCATCATCGGCACGTCGAGCTTGAGCGGCGAATTGGTGTTGATGATGGTGAAGGCGGACGGCTCTTCCAGCAACTGCTCATGGCTGATGCCGCGCGCGATCCTGGCGATCTCGATACCGTCGACATTGCGCTCCTTGCCGAGCGAATAGATGTGGAACACCTTGTCGGTCAGCGTGGCGAGGTCGCGGATGCATTCGAGGTGGCGAACCGACGGATGGATGTCGGTCGGCTCGACCGGATAGCCGCCTGTGCAGTTCAGGATGTTGTGCATCTGCGCAAGGCGCAGGAAATTGCGGTAGTCGGCCTGGTTGCCGGGCCGGCGGCCGCGATCAATGTCGGAGCAGTTCGGCGCCGACGCCATCATCGACAGGATCACATTGTTGCCGCCGAAGCGGACGTTATGCGCGGGGTTGCGGGCATGGATGGTGAATTCCGACGGGCAGTTCGAGATCAGATCGAGGATCATGTCGCCGTCGAAGCGCACGCGCTCCGAGCGTTCGCGCACATCGGCGCCATGCGCCTTCATGATGCGGCGGGCTTCGTCGTGCAGAACGTCGACGCCGATCTCCCTGAGCACGCGCAGGGAGGCGAGGTGGATCGATTCCAGTTCGTCGTCAGACACCAGCCTGGTCGGCGCCAGCGGGTTTTTCAGCTGACGGAAAGCCGGCTGCTCAAAGGCGGTCGAACCTCCGGCGCGCTTTCCAGCGCGGCCGCCACGGCGGGCACGGTCGGGCGCCAGAGCCGTTTCTAAGGGGTTCAGGGCGGCGGTCATGATGGTCCTCGTACGATGCGAATAGCGGGCGGCATAATGGACCGGCGGCCCGCCGGCCATTGCGGAGGCGGCGACCACTAGGGCGAGGGAAGCGACATGCCGGAACGGCAGCCGCGTGGCCGCGGCATCGCCTTGGCCAGATCGGCGCGCCGACCGGCGCCTGAACGCGGCCGATGGGAAGGATGTCGGTACGTTACAATACTGTCTTTTACTCCTGACATACTTGTGCGTTGAATATTTTTTGGAGGGACAGCCATGCCTGACGTCGTCAAAGTGCGTGCCGCGACAAACAACGAAGTCGCGTTCCTTTCCTGGGATCTTGAAGGAATGATCCCGGGTTGCCTCGGTTTCGAGATCGTTCGCCTCTATCCCGACACCGGCGAGGAGCGCTGCCTGGCATCCTGGGTGCCGTTCAAAGGGCAGCGCAATCCGAGATGGATTCCGCAGGACACCGGCGTCTGGCCGGTGCAGAAGACATTCTGGCGCGATCTTACCGTGCGGCGCCGGCGCGACAGCATCGACGTTAGGCCGGATGGCGAAATGATCGCCTACCGGGTGCGCCCGGTCGGTGACATGAAGCCAGGCCTCGATGCGGTGCCGGTGCGCCCTGATCAGGTCGTTGACGGCAAACCCGCCTACACCGGCCCGGCGCGCCCGCTCGGTTATCTCGGCAAGGGCGCGGTCAGTCCGCCGATCTATCTGGGTCAGATGTTCGGCAAGGCGCGCGTTGCCTTCACCAATGGTGTGCTGTCGACGCAATGGATGTCGCATGCGTTGCAGGAGGCCGGCATCAAGGTCGGGCAGCGCGAGAAGATCGCTGCGATCCTGCAGGACCGGACCAGCAAGATACGCGCCTATCTGCATGGCGACGTGCCTGATGTCCTGACCAGCCTTCTGAAACGGGCCGAGACCGAGGCAGGCACGGTCAGGCTTGCCCTCTACGAGCTTGGTGATGACGAATTGTGCGACGCCATCATCGCCGCGAAGGATGTCGTCGAGGTTATCCTTTCCAATTCTGGCAAGGATGACCAAACCAAGGCTTGGGACGCCGGCAATGCACCGTACAGGCAGCGTCTGCACGATGCGGGTGTGGTGGTGACGGACCGCCTCTTCAACAACAACCATATCGGCCACAACAAGTTTGCCGTCTACCGCGATGCCCAGGGCAAACCGCAAGCGGTGATGACCGGAAGCACCAACTGGACCTCGACAGGCATTTGCGGCCAGTCCAACAATGCCTTCGTCCGTGACGATCCCGCGATGGCCGAGGTCTTCAATGACTATTGGCAGCGCATGAAGGCGGACGTGTTTCCTCAACCAGCCAGCGAAACCGCCGCCGGGCACGTCGCGCAGACGCAAGGTGTGCCGTTCCGCAAGGAGAACCACATGCCAAATCCGCTCAACGGCGCCACGGCGGCGCTGGACGGCATGACGGTGTGGTTCTCGCCGAACGACCCCAACCGCAACAAGAAGGACATTTCGGTGCGGCCGGTGGATCTCGAAGATGTCTTTGCCCGTATCAAGGCGGCGAAGCGGGCGGTGCTGTTCCTGGTGTTCAATCCTTCGCTGCTTGGCGAAAACTCGATTGTCGACCAGGCCGTCGCGGCGGCGAAGGCCGATCCGAATTTGATCGTGCAAGGCGCGATCAGCGATGAAACCGCCATGCCCAACTATGTCGCGCCGACCAAGGATCCGGTCACTCACAAGTCGAATAAGGATGGCAAGGCTCCTTTCGTCTATCCGGAGAAGGTCTGGGAAGCGCCGAATGTCTCCATCGTCCGCGCGGCGAACCTGACCGGCGCCACGATCGCGCGCGATTTCCAGGCGGAGGTGCTGACCGTCGGCCATGCGATCGTGCACGACAAGATCGTTATCATCGATCCGATGGAGGACAACGCCACCGTCATCACCGGCAGCCACAACCTTGGTTACAAGGCGTCCTACGAAAACGACGAGAATCTGGTGATCGTGGAAGGCGACAAGACGTTTGCCGCGGCCTATGCCGTGCACATGCTTGACGTCTTCGACCACTACAAGTTCCGCGCCTGGCGCAGGACGATCGGCAAGGGACCCTCTGACGATGACGGGATTTCCATCGATGACAAGTGGCTGAAGCCTTATGTCGATGGCAAGAAAGGCGCGATTGCCCGGTATTTTCCGTAGTGTCGCCAGGAATCGCGCCAGACCTTCATTCAATCCCCGACCGGTCGGCGTCAACCGATCGGTCCGGGATTGTTGGTGCAAGCGGATTCCCCGTCCGGCCCTTCCTTTCCTCTGGTCGAACCAATAGCTGGTGAAGCCTGCCAGCCGCATGGCCGGCACCTCACCTGGATGATGGAATGGTCGCAACCAGCTCGAGCGAAGGCGAAGCGGGGACGCAGTGGGCAGCGCTCGCCGGCGTTACCGCCGCACTTGCCATGTTCGGCGCCGCGCAAGGGCTGAGCTCGCCGCTGTTCACGCTCCTGATGCAGAAGCAAGGTATGTCGCCCGGGCTGATCGGCCTGTCGGCGGCGATGATGCCGCTCGGGCTGATTCTGTCGGCCTCGTTCGTGCCGGCGGCAGTGCGGCTGGTCGGTGCGCGCAACCTGGCGGTCGGCTGCTCGCTGATCGGCGCGCTGTGCTTCCTCGGCATCGGCTATCTGCAGAACTGGGTGGCCTGGTACGTCATCCGCTTCATCATCGGCGTCGTTATCAATCCGCTCTACATTCTTGGCGAGGTCTGGGCGCTGTCGCTGGCGCCGCCTTCGCGGCGCGGCCGGGTGATGGGTGTGTTCAACACGCTGATGGGCGCCGGCTATGCCGCGGGGCCTTTCGCGTTGACCTTCGTCGGCACGTCGGGTTGGGCGCCCTTCAGCGTCGGCATCGGCGGCTTCTTGCTTTGCGCGGTCATTCTGCGCCTTGTCTCCTCGAAGCTTACCGGGTTCGAGGATGACGGGCAGCCCGCCGGCAGCTTCATCGGCTTTGCCCGCATGGCGCCGGCGCTGCTGCTGGCCGTGCTGGTCTCGGCCGCCGTCCAGCAAAGCACCTATGCGCTGGTCCCGGTCTTCGGCGCCGGCTATGGCCTGCCGGAAGCCATGCTCGCCGCTCTGGTGATGGCGCTTTCCCTGGGCAACATCCTGCTGCAGATTCCGCTCGGCCTAATGGCGGAGCGGTTCGGCGGCCGCCCGATGATCGTCGCCTGCGCGGTGGCGACGGCAATCTGCGCGGCACTGCTGCCGCTGCTGATCACCACGCCGCTGATCTGGGGCGTGCTGCTGGTGATGGGCGCGGTCGGCTACGGCGTCTATACGATGGCGCTGGTCGAACTCGGCAGCCGGTTCAAGGGCACGCTGCTCGTCACCGGCAATGCTGCCTTCGCCCTGCTGTGGGGCCTTGGCGGCATTGTCGGCCCGCCGGGCGCCGGCCTCTTGATGCAAGGGATCGGTCCGCTCGGTCTGCCCGTGGTGATCTTCGGTCTCGATGCGGTCCTGGTGGTCTTCGCGCTCTATCGCTCGTCCGTGCGCCGGATCGGCAAGACATGATCGAGGCTGCTTTTTCTCGGTCGCGAGAAGGCCCGAATCCTCTGGCCAGCTGCCGCAACTCTTGAATATCGGACGCGGCATGTCGATGTTGCATGCCCACAAGCATGCCTATTGGAGGTTTCATGACCAAGCCCATCACCAAGCCAGAAGCCGGCGCCGCGGATCCCTTCCTCTGGCTGGAGGACAGGACCGCCAAACAGTCGCTCGACTGGGTACATGGCCAGAACGAGATCGCGGTCGGCGAATTGCAGGGCGATCCGTCCTATCAGGCGTCGTTCCAGACGGCGCTCGACCTGATGACGGCCGAGGACAATATCGCCGTCGGCGCGGCGATCGCCGGCCATGTCTATAATTTCTGGCAGGACAAGACCAATGCGCTCGGCCAGTGGCGCCGCACGACGGTCGCTTCCTACAAGACCGAGAAGCCGGTCTGGGAAACCATCATCGACTTCGACCAGCTTGCGGCGAAGGAGGGGATAAAATGGGTGTTCAGCGGCGCCAGCCGGCTCTATCCGGACTTCAGCCGCTGCCTGCTCTCGATGTCGCCCGATGGTGGCGACGCCAGCGAGATGCGCGAATTCGACATCGAAACCAGATCGTTCATCGAGGGCGGGTTTTGTGCGCCGGCTTCCAAGTCGAATTTCGGCTGGCTGGACAAGGATACGGTCATCGTCTCGGCCGCCTTCGAGGATGCCGACAAGACCGAGTCCGGCTATCCGCGCGTGATCAAGCTGTGGAAACGCGGCACGGCGCTGGAAGAGGCGACGCCGATCTTCGAAGCGCAGAAAGACGATCTCGCCGCTGGCGCGGGCGTCGAGTTCGACGGCGACAAGCGACACGTGTTTCTGGCGCGGGCAATCAATTTCTTCGCATCGCACAGTTTCCTGCATCTCCCATCCGGTGAGAACAGGCGCATTCCGCTGCCTGACGATGCCACCGATACATCGCTTTTCAAGGACCAGCTGGTGTTCGGGGTGCGCACGCCGTGGACGGCGCCGGACGGCACGGTGTGCCAGCCGGACGGGCTCTATTCGCTCGATTTCGCCCACTGGATCGAAACCGGCAGTTTCGGCGCCATCGAAATCCTGCTGGCGCCGGCGCATCGCGTGTCCATCGCCGGGCTCGCCAGAACGCAGGGCCGGCTGTTCATCAGCCTGATGGACAATGTGCGCGGCAAGGTCCTCGTCTGCGAGCGCAGGGATGGCGCATGGTCGCTGAAGCCGCTCGCGTTGCCCGAGAACGGCACTGTCGGCATCAGCCATGCCGAGCATTTCGGCTCCAGCGTGTCCTTCTCCTTCACGGATTTCCTGACGCCGAGCTCGATCATCTGGTCGGATGATGATGGCGAGACGCTGGAGACGGTGAAGTCGCAGCCGGCGCGCTTCGACGCGTCGCCGCTGATCTCGGAGCAGTTCGAGGCGCGCTCGAAGGACGGCACGATGATCCCTTATTTCGTCGTCCGGCGACGCGACCAGAAGGGGCCGGTGCCGACGCTGCTCTACGGCTATGGCGGCTTCGAAGTGCCGCTCTTGCCCGGCTATGCCGGGGTGCGCGGCAGGCTGTGGCTGGAGAAGGGCAATGCCTATGTGCAGGCCTGCATCCGTGGCGGCGGCGAGTTCGGCCCGGCCTGGCATCAGGCGGCGCTGAAGGGCAATCGCCAGAACGGTTTTGACGATTTCGCCGCTGTGGCTGAGGACGTCGTCAGACGTGGCATCGCGACAGCAAGCTCGCTCGGCATCCAGGGCGGCTCGAATGGCGGCCTGCTGACCGGCGTTTCCCTGACGCAGCGCCCGGAACTCTTTGGCGCCGTCATCATCGAGGTGCCGCTGCTCGACATGTTGCGCTACACCGAATTGCCGCCCGGCGCCTCATGGATGGCAGAATATGGCGATCCGTCGAAGCCGGAAGACGCCAGGTGGCTGTCCGCCTATTCGCCCTACCAGCATGTCAGGGCGGGCGCCGCCTATCCGCCGGTGCTTCTGACCACCTCGACCGCCGATGACCGCGTCCATCCCGGCCATGCGCGCAAGATGGCGGCTCGCCTGCAGGAGGCCGGCCACGACAGGACATTGTTCTTCGAGGAAACCGAAGGCGGGCATGGCGGACGGGGCGATCGCCGGCCGCAGGCGGCGCAGACGGCGATGAAATATGTCTTCCTGCAGCGGGCACTGAGCGCCAAGGCTTGAAGTGCGTCGCGACGCACTTCATGCCTTTGTTTTATGCATGTCGTTCTCCTAAAACCGGGGCCACTTTTAGGCGACATGCATAGAAGTATTCCGTCATGGGCCAAGCAAAGGGTGGTTCACCTCGGCCAGCCTTTGCTCTAAGGTGCCCTGCATGGCTCCTGCTATGACCTTTGTCTGCACGTTCGGGGTCGCGGTGACACCATCACCGCGCACGCTGCGTGCGGAGCTTTTGCGGCTGTGCGCCCGCATCGGTTATTCGCCGCCCATCAGCCTCTGATGCATTCGCCCCGGCGCCTGCCGGACTGAATCCAGAGGAAAGAATCAGACATGACCTATCAGAATTATTCGCTGAAGCAGCTTCAGCAGATCGACGCCGCGCATCATCTCCATCCCTTCACCGACCACAAGGAATTGCGCGAGGCGGGTTCGCGCATCATCACCCACGCCAATGGCCCGTTCATCTACGATTCCGAAGGGACGGAATTGCTCGACGGCATGGCCGGCCTGTGGTGCGTCAACATCGGCTATGGCCGCGACGAACTCGCCGAGGCCGCTTACGCGCAGATGAAGGAACTGCCTTACTACAATTCCTTCTTCAAATGCTCGACGCCGACCCCGGTGCTGTTGTCCAAGAAACTGGCCGAGATCGCGCCGAAGAACGTCAATCAGGTCTTCTACGGCTCCTCCGGCTCGGAAGCCAACGACACCGCCTTGCGTCTTGTCCGCCACTACTGGGTGATCGAGGGCAAACCCGAGAAGAACCGCGTCATCTCGCGCAAGATGGCCTATCACGGCTCGACCATCGCCGGCACGTCGCTCGGCGGCATGGATGCCATGCACAAGCAGCTCAACGGAGCGGTGCCCAACATCGTGCATGTGATGATGCCCTATGCCTATGAGCTGGCGCTGCCGGGTGAGAGCGACCATGATTTCGGCCTGCGCGCGGCCAAATCGGTCGAGGATGCCATCCTCGAGGCCGGCGTCGACAAGGTCGCGGCCTTCATCGGCGAGCCGGTAATGGGCGCGGGCGGCGTCAAGATCCCGCCGGCGAGCTATTGGCCTGAGGTGCAGCGCATCTGCCGCAAATACGATGTGCTGCTGATGCTGGACGAGGTCATCACCGGCTATGGCCGTACCGGCGAATGGTTCGCAGCCCAGACCTTCGGCATCGAACCGGACACCATCACCACGGCCAAGGCGCTGACCTCGGGCTATCAGCCGCTGTCGGCGCTGCTGGTCGGCGACCGCATCACCTCGACGCTGGTCGAGAAGGGCGGCGAGTTCAACCACGGCTACACCTATTCCGGCCACCCCGTGGCCTGCGCCGTCGCCTTGAAGAACCTGGAGATCATCGAGCAGGAAGGCCTGGTCGACCGCGTCAGGAACGACACCGGGCCCTATTTCGCCAAGGCGCTGCAGGAGTGTATCGCCGGGCATGACCTGGTCGGCGAGGTGCGTTCGATCGGGCTGATGGGCGCGATCGAGATCGTCAAGGACAAGGCGACCAAGGAACGGTTCCTGCCGTCGGGAAGTGCGGCGGTGACGGTGCGCGACCATGCCATCGCCAACGGCATGATGCTGCGCGCCACCGGTGACACGATGATCCTGTCGCCGCCGCTGATCTGGACCCGCGACACGATCGACATGGCCTGCGAGCGCATAGGCAAGGCGCTGGATCTGGCGCAGGCCGATCTGCGCAAGCGGTAAGGCAAACCTCGACCGGGCGTTTCTTCAAGGGAACGCCCGGCCTCGAGAAACATACTGCCCGATGGGGAACAAACTTCATCCTCCGCGCGTAGTGTGTGGGGCAGCAGCCATTCGGCCGCGACAAGGGGTTCATTTCCATGAGAAAAACCGGCAAGAGCCGACGCGCTCAAGAAGCAGCCAGCATCGGCGCTGACCTGATGCTGGCGCCGCTGGTGGCGATGATGCGCCTGCCGTTGATGGCGATGGACAGCGGCAGCAGCCAGCCCTGGGGCACCGAAACCGCGCGTGCGGTGAACGAGAAGACCGCGGCAATCGCCGAGGGCACGTTCGCGGCGCAAATGTCCTTCCTTCAGTCGGCATCGCGGTTCTGGCCGGAACTCCTTTCCGGTCGCACGCCGTCGCTGTTCAACGGCGTCGCGGCGGAACGGTCGATCAGCGCCGCGCTCAAGCCCGCCAGCCGGGCGGTGAAGGCGAATTTTCGCCGGCTGTCGTCAAAGGCTTGAAATAGACCCTGCCGAACTTTGATTTTGCGCATTGTCGAGATCATGGTCTAGAACCAATCGGTATGCGCACCGATGGGGGACATCATGGCCGGACAACCGCTCAACCAGCCGGCTGAAATCCCGGCCGAGCTCGACCGCTGGAATTGGGGCGCCTTCTTCCTCAACTGGATCTGGGGCATCGGCAACAGCACTTTCATCGCGCTGCTGGCGCTGATCCCGGTCGTCAATCTCGTCATGATCTTCGTGCTCGGCGCACGCGGCAGCCGCTGGGCCTGGCAGAACCGGGCCTGGCGCGACGCGGAGCAGTTCCGCAAGACGCAGCGCAACTGGGCAATCGCCGGCCTTGCTGTCTGGGTGCTCAGTATCGGGGGCTGTGCAACGGCGGTCGGCAGCATCCCCTTCATGCTCAAAGGCAGCGACGCCTACCACATGACCATGGACGCCGTGCGTTCCGATACCCGCGTCAAGGCTGCCATTGGCGACGGCGTGACCGACAATTTCTGGATCGGCGGCCACCTCAACGTCAGTGCGAATGGCACGGGCGACGCCCAGTTCAGCATTCCCGTCCACGGCGCCAGGGGCAAAGCCACCGTGTTTTCCCATCTGGTCCGCAATGCCGGCACGTGGAGCATGCGTCTTCTTGTGGTCAGGGTGGATGGAGTGGACACGCCGATCGTGCTGACCAACGAAGATCATGTGCCAATCCCGAACGCTGCGATCGGAATATAGACATCGGCCCGGAGCGGGCGCGGCAGAAATGCAAAAACCGCGCTCCATCGGGAACGCGGCTTTGCCAGATACGCATGGCGTTTCGCTACGCAAACACTTGGCGAAACTTACGGGCTCCGGTACGCGAGACCTGATCCGGAGCGCCGGGCGGATATGTCCGCCTCGCAGTCCGTTTTATAGCGACATCGTTACCGCAGAGTTATCGAGAGCTTAAGCAAATCTAAATTTGCGGTTCTTCTGCCAGGTTGATCCGGAAAAAACCCATCAAATCCGCTGGTTACGCTGGGTTACCCCTGAGAAAATTAATTATGCCGGAGAAATCGGCGCCGCCATGCCCCTGGGCGTTGAACAGGGCATAGAGCTGTGCCGCCTCGGCGCCAAGCGGGGTCACCGCGCCCGCGCTCTGTGCGGCTTCCTGGGACAATTTCAGGTCTTTCAGCATAAGGGCAGCGGCGAAGCCCGGCCTGTAATCCCTGTTGGCGGGTGAAGTGGGCACCGGGCCGGGCACCGGGCAATAGGTGGTCAAGGACCAGCATTGGCCCGAAGAGGTCGAGGCGACGTCGAACAGCGCCTGATGCGACAGGCCGAGCTTTTCGGCCAGCACGAAGGCCTCGGCGACGCCGATCATCGAAATGCCGAGGATCATGTTGTTGCAGATCTTCGCCGCCTGGCCGGCACCGTCGCCGCCGCAATGGACGATGCGCCCGGCCATCGGCTTCAGGACTGGCTCGGCGGCGGCGAAGGCGTCGTTGGAGCCGCCAGCCATGAAGGTCAGCGTGCCGGCCGCCGCACCACCGGTGCCGCCCGAGACGGGCGCGTCGATGGAAAGCAGGCCGTGTTTAGCGGCAATCGCATGCGCCTTGCGCGCCGACTCGACGTCGATCGTCGACGAATCGATGAACAGCGCGTCTTTTTTTGCCTTGGGCGCGATGTCCTCATAAACCGAGAGCACGTGCTTGCCGGCAGGGAGCATGGTGATCACCACGTCGGCATCCTTCACCGCCGCCGGCGCGTTGGCCATGACGACAACACCGTGCTCGCGCGCGACGGTCAAATTCTCCGGCATGAGGTCGAAGCCGTGCACTTGATGCCCGGCCTTGACCAGATTGGCGGCCATCGGATTGCCCATATTACCAAGGCCGATGAAGGCGATCGTCGTCATTGTCTCACTCCCGGAGTTTGCTGGCTTCAGCGACCGATCAAGGCACGCGCGATGATGACGCGCATGATCTCGTTGGTGCCTTCGAGGATCTGATGGACGCGCAGGTCGCGCACCAGCTTCTCGATGCCATAGTCGTGCAGATAGCCGTAACCGCCGAGCAACTGCAGCGCATTGTTGGCGACGTTGAAGCCGGTGTCGGTGACGAAGCGCTTGGCCATGGCAGACCATTTGCCGGCGTCCGGCGCCTTGCGGTCGAGCTTGGAGGCGGCGGCATAGAGGAAGATGCGCGCTGCCTGCAGCTCGGTCTCCATATCCGCCAGCCTGAACTGCAGCGCCTGGAACTGGTTGATCTTCGAGCCGAAGGCCTTGCGTTCGGCGGTGTAGGACAGCGCCTTGTCGAGCGCCGACTGGGCGCCGCCCAGCGAACAGGCGGCGATGTTCAGCCGGCCGCCATCGAGCCCGGCCATGGCGATGCCGAAACCGGCGCCTTCACCCGACAGAAGGTTTTCCGCCGGCACCTTGCAGTCCTCGAATATGACCTGGCGGGTCGACTGCATGTGCCAGCCCATCTTGTGCTCGTTGGCGCCGAAGGAGAGGCCGGGCGCATCCTTCGGTACCACAATGGTGGAAATGCCTTTCGGCCCGTCGGCGCCGGTGCGCACCATGACAGCATAGACATCGCTGTCGCCGGCGCCCGAGATGAATTGTTTGGCGCCGTTGAGGACATAGTCGCCGCCGCTCTTCACCGCGCGCGTCTTGAGCGCCGCGGCATCCGATCCGGAGCCCGGCTCGGTCAGGCAATAGCTCGCCAGCCATTCCATCGAGGTGAGCTTCGGCAGGAAGCGCTGGCGCTGCTCGTCGTTGCCGAAGCGGTCGATCATCGAGGCCACCATATTGTGGATCGAGATGAAGGACGAAAAGCCCGGATCGGCATGCGACAGCGCCTCGAAGATCAGCACGGCGTCGAGGCGGCCGAGGGCGGAGCCGCCGACGTCGTCCCTGACATAGATGCCGCCGAGGCCGAGCGGCCCGGTCTCGCGGATCACATCGGCGGGAAAATGCTTCCTGCGATCCCAGTCGAGCGCATTCGGCGCGACGCGGTCGGCGGCGAAGGCCTGCGCCATCTCCTGGATGGCGCGCTGTTCCTCGTTGAGTTCGAACTGGCTGGTGCTCGCATCGACCGCGGCGTCCATGGCGTTCTCTCCCTATATGCCAGCTAGCCCGCTGGCCTGTCGTTTTTGGCTTTGCGCGCGCATCAATCTAGACCAATGATGCCGCCGCGCAACCCGACCCGCTGCGGAGCGGCTGTGCACCAATGCATGTCCGGAGCGAGATGTGACGACAAAATTCGATGAACTGCTTGGGCGATTCCACGCCTATCTCGCTTGCGTGGACAACGCCCTGGTGCGCGACGCCGTTGCCCGCATCGGCTGGGACATGCCGGCACGCGCGCTGCAGCCGCATGGGATCAGCTGCGTGCGCCATCTCGACCGCGCCTCTGAACTGGCGCCACCTGCAGCCAAACCGTTGGTGCAATGGCTGGCGGGGCATCGCAACGGATTGCACTGGGGGCAGACCTACACCGAGGCGGATTTCGGCAAGGTCTTCATCGACAATTACGGCTGGGTGGAAGTGTTCGGCACGCGCGGCCATTTCGCCAATGACGAAGTGGCTGCCGGCCTGCTGATCCTTGGACCAAACGTAGTCTATCCCGACCATCATCACGTCGCCGAGGAGATCTACATTCCGCTGACGGGCGGCACGGAATGGCGCATGGGCGAGGGTGGTTTTCGCGTGCGGGAGGTCGGCGAGGTCGTCCACCACGCCTCCAATGTCAGCCATACCATGCGAACAGGCAACGAGCCGCTTTTGGCGCTCTACATCTGGCGCGGCGGGCCGCTGGCGCAGAAATCCACGATCACGGGAACCGCGATGCAGGGCCGAAGCTGATGGCCAGGGCGATCATGCTGCAAGGCACGGGTTCGGATGTCGGCAAGACGGTGCTGGTCGCCGGCCTGTGCCGCGCCGCGAAGAAGCGCGGGCTCAAGGTGCGGCCGTTCAAGCCGCAGAACATGTCGAACAACGCCGCGGTCGCCGACATTCCGGGCGACAACAACCATGGCGGCGGCGAGATCGGCCGCGCGCAGTGGCTGCAGGCGATCGCTTGCGGCGTTGCGCCGTCGGTTCACATGAACCCGGTGCTGCTCAAGCCGCAGAGCGATGTCGGCGCGCAGGTCATCGTGCAAGGCAAGGTGTTCGGCGAGGCGCGCGCGCGCGATTACCAGGCGCTGAAGGGTCGGTTGATGGACGCCGTGCTCGACTCCTGGGCGAAAGTCGGCGAGGGCGCCGATCTGGTCATCGTCGAGGGCGCCGGCTCGCCGGCCGAGATCAATTTGCGCAGCCGAGACATTGCCAATATGGGCTTTGCCACGCGTGCAGATGTGCCGGTGGTGCTGGTTGGCGACATCGACCGGGGCGGTGTCATCGCCTCGGTCGCGGGCACGCATCTGATCCTGCCGGAAGAGGACCGGCGCATGATCGTCGGCTACCTCATCAACAAGTTCCGCGGCGATGTTTCGCTTTTCGATGACGGCCTCAAGGCGATCGAGAAATTCACCGGCTGGCGCTGCTTTGGCGTCGTGCCGTGGCTGAAGGCGGCGGCGCGGCTGCCTTCGGAGGATTCGGTGGTGCTGGAGCGACTGGCATCCGGCGAGGCGCGGGCGCTGAAGGTGGCGGTGCCGGTGCTCGGCCGCATCGCCAATTTCGACGATCTAGATCCGCTCAAGGCCGAACCGCAGGTCGAGGTGGTGTTCGTGCCGCCGGGAAAGCCGCTGCCATCAGATGCCGGGCTGGTGGTCATTCCCGGCTCCAAATCGACGATCGGCGATCTCATAAGATTCCGCGAGAATGGCTGGGACAGGGATCTTGCCACACATCGCAAGCGCGGCGGCCATGTCGTCGGCATTTGCGGTGGGTTTCAGATGCTTGGCCGCAGGGTGCGCGATCCCGACGGGATCGAAGGCAGCGTCACCGAGGCCGAAGGGCTTGGCCTGCTCGATATCGAAACGATGATGGAGCCGGAGAAGACGGTGCGCAATGTCAGCGCCCGCTCGGTGCAATTCGACCTGCCCCTCGAAGGCTACGAAATCCATCTCGGCCGCACCACCGGCCCGGACACGATGCGGCCGTCGGCGATCATCAATGGCGTTGCGGACGGTGCGATCTCCGCCGATGGCAAGGTGATCGGCACCTATATGCACGGCCTGTTCGGCGCCGACGCCTTTCGCGGAAAATTCCTCGAAAGCCTTGGCATCAAGGGCGGCGGCATCGACTATCGCGTCGAAGTCGAGCGGGCGCTGGACGACGTCGCGGCCGAGTTGGAGGGCCACCTCGACTGTGACGCGCTTTTCGGCCTGGCGCGCTAAGGCGTGCCGAGGTTCAAACTCGCTGGTCGATCGACGGTTTTTGCGAGAAGATGGACGCAACTGCGCCGAAGGCAGGCCGCGCAGGGGAGATGGAGTTCGCCAAACCAGAGATATTGGAGGCATGCAATGGCTCAAGATGCGCCGGTTAAACCGCTAAGCCGCGATCTCCTTCTTGGAAGCTGGAGGATGACTTCTTGGATGACGAGAGACGTCGCTACCGGGGAGCGGCGAGAGGCGTTAGGCCAGAATCCTCAGGGCATCGTCATCTATACCCCCGAGCGCGTCATATTTTTCATCCTTAGGAACAATCGCAGACGGCCTGGGCGGCTGCCGCCATCCGACGAAGAGAAGATTGCCCTGTTCGAATCGATGTTCGCCTATTCGGGCGGCTATACGGTTGAGCCGGATCGGGTCGTCCATCACGTCGACATGAGTTGGAACGAAGCATGGAGCGGCACTGAGCAGGTGCGGTTCTGCAATGTCGACGAACATACGTTGTCTTACACGTCTCCTCCCTCCCAAAACCCGTTCGACGGGCGCGAGATCGTTCACGAAGTGACGTATGTGCGGGAGAAACGCCACGCCGAGTAGGTCTATCGTCTCATCTCTCGGCGTGGATCGCTGCCGTAGCTCGGGGCCGAGACATCTGCCAGGCCAGCTCACCGCTTCTCGCCTGCCTTCGGCCAATAGGTGCCGAACGACCAGACGCTGCCTTCCGGATCGCGGCAGATGAATTCGCGGCTGCCATAGTCGCGGTCGGTCAGTTCCTGGATGATCGTGGCGCCGGCTTTCCTGGCCCTGGCATAGGCGGCATCGGCGTCGTCGACGGCGATATAGATCGACTTGCCGCCGCCGGTGCCGGGTTCGCCGACCATCTTGCCGTAGTCGTCATCGCGCGCGCTGCCCAGCATGATCATCGAGGCGCCGAAGACCAGTTCTGCATGGTGCACGACATCGCCTTCGCCATAGCGGGCGCGGACGCTGAAGCCGAAGGCTTCGCAGAGCCAGTCGATCATTTTTGCCGCGTTCTTGTAGCGTAGGGCAGGGTAGAGACGCGGGGCTTCGGTGGGCATGGGAACCTCCTTGATCTGGGTTGGTCGATAACCCACTCTGTTCGAAGGCCGCTCCAGCGTCTTGAAGAAATGTTACCTGACCGAGAGCGCCGTCGGCGTCTCCCCGGCAAGGTCGCGGAATTCGCGCACCAAGTGCGCCTGGTCGGCATAGCCGCAATCGGCGGCGATATCGGCCCAGTCGGCAGTCGGCTGCCGCGACAGGCCAAGCGCCCGGTTGAAGCGGACGATGCGCGACAGTGTTTTCGGGCCAATGCCGATCGCATTGGAAAAGCTGCCCGCGAGATGCTTTCGGCTCCAGCCCAGTTTTTCGGCGATGGAGGAAATGCGGGCCCGGCCGCCGGAGGCGACGATGCGATCATAGGCCCAGGCGATTTGCAGTGGCGTTTCGGCGGCGCGCACAAGCCGGGCGGTGACGAAGGCTTCCGCAAGGTCGAAACGCGACGCCCAGTCCGGCGTGTTGCCAAGCTGTTCGCGCAGCGCCATGCCGTCGGCGCCCAGCACGTCGTCGAGGACGACCATGCTGTCGGTGAGTTCGCTCATCGGCAGACGGAAGAAACGACGCGCCCCAAGCGGGGTGAAGTTGATCTGGACGCAGCAGGCGGAGCCGAAGGATTCGATCATCACCGGTCCGGCAAAAAGCCCGGCTGCGAAACTGGCGAAGCGGTCATTGTCGCCGGGGGCCTTGCCGAGGCCGATGGCAAAGGGCTCGGCGAAACTGATCACCAGAGGCACGGTCAGCGAGGCGTATTCGACATTGCGGAAATGGCCTGCCGCGGTTTCGCGATAACCGCAAATGTCTGACACAATGCCGTCAAGCGCAGGATCGGGAAGGCGCCGGCGCATCTCGAAGCGCCCCGCGATGGAGCGGTCCTGTTCCTTCCGGCGCTGCATCTCGATCGGCATCGGCCATCCTTCCGCCGGGACAAATCTATCAGCCGAGGGCCGGAATCAAAAGCGCCCGGCTTTTGGCCGGGCGCTTTGTGTCCCCACTTCAAGGGAAATCTGTCAGGCGCCGCGCATCAGGCAGCCGGCGGCGAGCACGATATAGGCAATGAGAACGATCCACACCGATGCAAGCGGGATGAAGGCGAGAACGCCAAGCGCGGCAAGAATGCCGATGATGGCGATGACCAGGGAAATGATGAAAACGATCTGGGTAGGCGCGCTGAGATTCATGCGTGGCTCCTCCAACATGATTCGAACAGCGCCATAGTAACAGGCGCGTGATCACACACCAATCATGACACGCAGCGGGTTGGCCGGGTCGGCCAGCAGCTTCACCGCCAGCGCCAGGCAGACGATCACCAGCAGCGGCTTGATCAGTCTGGCGCCGATGCGCATGGCGAGGCTCGCGCCGACGCGGGCACCGAGGAACTGGGCAACGCCCATCATCAGGCCGATCTTCCAGGAGATGACACCGACTGCAGCAAAGACGATGAAGCCGCCGATGTTGGAGGCGAAGTTGAGCAGCTTGGTGTGCGCCGTCGCCTTGAGCACGCCGTAGCCGGCAAGGGCGACGAAGGCCAGCATGTAGAAGGAGCCGGCGCCGGGGCCGAAAAGGCCGTCATAGAAGCCGATTGCCGGCACCAGGGTCAGCCCGAACAGGAAGGGCGACAGGCGCTCGGCCCTGTCGATATCGTTCATGTTGGGCTTGAGCGCGAAATAGAGTGCGATGGCGATCAGCACCAGCGGCAGCAGGGCGCGCAGGAGATCGCCCGGAACGATGGTGGCCAGCAAAGCGCCAACGACACCGCCCGCAGCCGCCAGCAGCGCCGACGGCAACTGCCGGCGCAGGTCGACATGGCCCTTGGAGGCGTAGTGGATGGTCGCCGAGCCGGAGCCGAACATGCCTTGCAGCTTGTTGGTTCCAAGCGCTTCGACCGGAGAGAAGCCGGCAAGCAAAAGTGCCGGAATGGTGATCAGTCCACCGCCGCCGGCAATCGAATCGACAAAGCCCGCCGCAAAGCCGGCGAAAGCGAGCATGACGATTGTCTGGGCGGTGAGGTCGATCATCTGATGTGCGGAGACGTCCGGTCGGCGGGATAACGGCGTTCGACCACGACAGCCCTGTTTGCGCAAGGCCGATTCCGCGCTACCTCTATCCAAGCGCATCGCGCTTGGATGATCCAAGCGCATTGCGCATGGATTTGGTTAACCCGGAAAGAGGCCCTGATGGCATTCGCATTGCTGGACCAGATACGCTCCATCTTCGACGGCGACCCGGGCGTGCGCAAGGTCGCCGACGATCCCGTCCTGTCGGCGGAGCTTCTGATGCTTTTCCGCATGATCCTGGCCGACGGAACGGTCAGCGAGAGCGAGATGGTTGCCTTCCGGCGCATCTGCAAGGACGCCTTCGGCATCCAGGAAACCAGCATCGACGCCGTCATCGAATATCTCAACGAGTTCGGCTACGAGACCAATGGCTCGCAGGCGATCGCGCTGTTTCGCGATCTCGACGTCGAACGGCGCAAGCAATTGGCCCAGCATATGGCCGAGATCGCCAAGGCGGATTCGCAACTGGCCGAGAGCGAGGTGCGCCTCTTGCGCCGCACACTCGACCTGCTCGACATCAGCCCGGTCGACGTCGTGAAGCCGGAAGAATAGGTTCTTTCCCCGCTCACCCTTGCTCTTGCATCCGCCGAGCAATTGCCCGGTGCAGGTCCGGGGCCGCGGCGACCAGCGCCCTGGCGGCCTCGGATTGCGGATGATCGAGCACTTCGCTCGTCTTGCCGCGCTCGACGATCCTGCCGTCATGCATGACCAGCACCTCGTCCGTGATGGCCCGCGCAACGGTCAGATCATGGGTGATGAAGAGATAGGCGATGCCGAGCTTCTGGTTGAGCGCGGCGAACAGGTCGAGGATTTGCGCTCGGATTGAGACATCGAGCGCCGAGACCGGCTCGTCGGCGACAACCAGTTTCGGGCGGGTGATGATGGCGCGGGCGATCGACAGGCGCTGGCGTTGGCCGCCCGAAAATTCGTGCGGGTATTTGTCCATGTCGCGCTGGTCGAGGCCGACCTCGTGCAGTGCGTGCGCCACCATCTCGAGGCGCTCGGCTCGCGTCGGCTTCTTGTCCAGCACGTGCAAGGGCTCGGCGACCAGCTTTTCGACCTTCTGGCGCGGATCGAAGGAGCCGTAGGGATCTTGGAACACAACCTGCATGTCGCGCCGGGCGGGCTTCAATTCGGCTTCGCTCTTGCCGGTAATGGTCTCGCCGCGAAACCGGATCGTGCCCGAACTCGGCTTGTCCAGCGCCAGGATCATGCGGGCGAGCGTTGACTTGCCGCAGCCGGAGCGGCCGACCAGCGCCACCGACTGGCCCGGCTGCATCGACAGCGACACATCGTCGACGGCGCGGATAGGGGCTGCCCGTTTGAACAGGGAGGTGTGCCGCCCGGGATAGTCGCGGGTCACGCCTTCGACCTGGATCAGGGGCTTGCCCTGACTTGCATCATGCGGCCTGGCGCGTGCCGGCACATGCATCGAGGCCTGCGCCAGCTGGCGCGTATAGGGATGGAGCTGCTCGGACAGCGTGCGGGCGGTGTCGCCGGCCTCCATCACCTCGCCGCGGCGCAGGATGGTGATGCGATCGGCCATCTCGGTCACCACGGCGAGATCGTGCGAGATCAGGAGCAGCCCCATGCGGCTCTCCGCGACGAGGTCGCGCAGGAGGTCTAGGATCTGCGCCTGCAGCACCACGTCGAGCGCCGTCGTCGGCTCGTCGGCAATCAAAAGCTTCGGCTTCAGCGCGCAGGCGATGGCGATGACGACGCGCTGGCGCTGGCCGCCCGACAGTTCGTGCGGATAGCGCGACAGCGGGAATTTTGCCGCGGGCAGGCCAACGCGGTCGAGCATTTTTCGCGCCCGCTCTTCAGCCGCGGCACGTGTGACCTTGGTGTGCCAGCGTATGCCTTCGGCGACCTGTTCGCCGATGGTCTTGACTGGATTGAGGGCCGTCATCGGCTCCTGGAACACCATACCGATGTCGTCGCCGCGCAGAGCGCACATCTGGTCTTCGGTTGCCGCGAGGATGTCGATGCCGTCGAAGGTGACGCGCCCGCTGGCGCGTGCGGCATGCGGCAGAAGCTGCATCACCGTCAGCGCCGTCATCGACTTGCCGGAGCCGGATTCGCCGACCAGCCCCATCACCTCGCCGGGCGCGACGGAGAGTTCCATGTCCTTCAGGATCTGCGTGTCGCCGATGGTCAGCGACAGGTTGTCGATTTCCAGCAAGCTCATCGCTGCCGCCGCGATTTCGGGTCGAGAATGTCGGCGATGCCGTCGCCCAGGAGATTGAGCCCGAGCACGGTGATGACGATCGCCATGCCGGGAAAGATCGCCATCCATGGCGCCACCACCATGCGCGTCTGTGCGTCGAACAGCATGCGGCCCCAACTCGGCATTGGCGGCTGCGCGCCGAGGCCGAGATAGGAAAGCCCGGCTTCGGCGAGGATGCCCAGCGCGAACTGTATGGTGCCTTGCACCAGGAGCAGCGTTGCGATGTTGGGCAGCACATGTTCGATCGATATCTGCGTGCTGCTTTTTCCTGCGGCGCGCGCGGCCAGGATGAATTCGCGCGGCCAGATGGCCAGCGCTCCGGCGCGGGCGACGCGGGCAAAGACCGGGATGTTGAAGATGCCGATGGCGATGATGGCGTTGACGGCGCCCGGCCCGAAGATGGCGGTAATCATGATGGCCGACAGCAGCGCGGGGAAAGCAAAGACGAGGTCGTTGACGCGCATCAGCGCCTCGTCGACGAGGCCGCCGCGCGCGGCCGCAAAAGCGCCGAGCGGCACGCCGACGCCCATGCCGATGCCGACCGCGACCAGCGCCACGGCGATCGAATTGCGGGCGCCGACCATGATCATCGACAGGATGTCGCGGCCGAAATGGTCGGTCCCGAACCAATGTGCCAGCGAGGGGCCTTGCGTCTTGTCGGCTATGACCAGCTTCGTCACATCGTAGGGCGTCCAGGGATAGGACACGAGAGCCATCGCCAGGATCAGCACGGTGATGACGAAGCCGGTGACGAAAGCCGTGTTCCGGAACGCCTTGGCCAGAATGCCACTCAACGTCTCTTCAGGGATGTCGATGTGCAGGGTCATTGCCGGCTTCTCAGGCGGGGATCGACCACCGCATAGGAAAGGTCGACGACGAGGTTGACGGCAATGACGGCGGCGACCAGCAACATCACGACGCTTTCAACGACGATCAGGTCGCGCTGGGTGATCGCCTGGAACACCAGCCGGCCGAGGCCGGGGAGATAAAAGACATTCTCGATGATGATGGTGCCGGCGAGCAGGAAGGCGAATTGCAGCCCGAGAATGGTCAGCACCGGGATCATGGCGTTGCGCAGTGCATGCCGCCACAGCACGGCGCGATAGGGCAGGCCCTTGGCGCGGGCGGTGCGGATATAATCCTCGTTCAGCACCTCGATCAGTGCCGAGCGGGTGACGCGCGCCAGGATCGCCGCCTGCGGCAAGGCAAGCGCCACCGCCGGCAGCAGCAGCGATTTCAGCGCAGGCGATATGCCGGCGCTCCAGCCGGGAAAGCCGCCGGCCGGCACCAGCCGCAGCCAGACGGCGAAGACATAGATCAGCATCAGCGCGAACCAGAAATTGGGGACGGCCACGCCAAGCTGTGCCGCGCCCATGGAAATCGTGTCGCCGGCCCGGCCGCGCCGGCTGGCGGAAAACAGGCCGACCGGAATGGCGATGATCGTGGAGAGCGCAAGCGCGATCAGCGCCAGCGGCAGCGACACGGCAAGCCGTTCACGCACGAGATCGAGGACCGGCACCGAATAGGTGTAAGAGCGGCCAAAATCGAGGCTGAGCAGGCCGCCGGCCCAGTGCAGATAGCGCAAGAGGAGGGGCGCGTTCAGGCCCATCTGGTTGCGCAAGAGTTCGACCTGGTCGGCGCTGGCGTTCATGCCCAGCATCAGCCGCGCCGGGTCGCCCGGCAGGATTTCCAGCACGGCGAACACCACGATGGAGGCCAGCACCAGCGTGGCAAGCGAGATGGCGAGGCGCTTGAGGAGGTATGCGGTCATGGACACGGGACGACAGAGGTGTCGTCATCTTGGGGCGAAGCAGGAGCGAAGCTCCGTCGCGTAGACCCCAGGATCCATTCCGTGACAGAGGTCGAAGAGGGCGACGGTCCAGAACCAGCCTCGCGCCTCACTGTTTCCACCGCCACGTCTCCCAGATTCTGCACCACGGGGTGCGCTCGTAACTCACGGAATGGATCCCAGGGTCTGCGCAGTCGCTGCGCGCCTGCTTCGCCCTAGGATGACGAAACGAACCTCACTCGCTCCACTTCACCTTGGTCAGGTCGTTGGCAGGGATCGGTGCGCTTTCCCACAACCCTTGCAGCTTGGCGTCCCAGACTCCGACCTTGGGCAGTTCGTAGAGGAAGCCGACCACGGCATCGTCGGCCAGGATCTTTTGCGCCTGGGCATACAGTTCTTTGCGTTTGGCCTCGTCGGACGTCAGTTCCAGATCGGCGATGACCTTTTTGAAGGCAGGGTTGTCGTAGTTGAAGTAGTAGTCCTTGCGCGCGTAGATATCGATGTCGTTCGGCTCGGTATGGGACACGATGGTCAGGTCGTAGTCCTTCTTGGTGAACACCTGGTCCAGCCACTGCGCCCACTCGACGGGGATGATCTCGAGGTTGATGCCGACGTCGCGGAGTTGCGAGGCGATGATCTCGCCGCCGAGCCGCGCATAGGTCGTCGGCGGCAGCTTCAGCGTGGCCTTGAAGCCGTTCTCCAGTCCCGCCTCCTTAAGCAGTTCCTTGGCCTTGGCCACGTCGTGCGGATAGCGGCCGGTGAGGTCGACATAGTATTTGTTAGCCGGCGACATATGCGAGCCGATCGGCAGGCCGAGCCCGGCCGAGGCGCCGTCGATGATCGCCTTGCGGTCGAGCGCATAGGAAATTGCCTGCCTCACCTGCAATTTGTCGAAGGGCGGCTTCTTGTTGTTGATCGACAGTATGGTCTCGCCTTCGGTCGCGCCGACCACCACCTTGAAGCGCGGATCATCCTTGACCTGCGCGACGCTGTCGGGATCGAAGAAGGGGAAGGCCTGTATGTCGCCGGAAAGCAGCGCCGGCACTGCCGCCGCGGCATCGGGAACGATGCGGAACTCGACCTTTTCGAGGAAGACAGGGGCGCCCCAGTAATGATCCGATTTGAGCAGGGTGATCGATGAACCCTTGGCCCAGCTCCCGAACTTGAAGGGGCCGGTGCCAACAGGTTTTTCCTTGTTGGTGTCGGCGGATTTCGGCGACACGATCACCGCGTCGCCCCAGCCCATATTGTAGAGGAACGAGCCTTGCGGGTGGGTCAGCGTCACCTTCACGGTGGCGGGGTCGGCCACTTCGACCTTGTCGATGGCGGCAAAGAGCTGCTTTTGCGCGTTGATGGAGTTTTCCGCGCGGGCACGGTCGAGTGAGAACTTTACGTCGTCGGCGCTGAAATCGGCGCCGTCGTGGAATTTCACGCCGGTGTGCAGCTTGAAGGTGTAGACCTTGCCGTCATCGGAAATGGTCCAGCTTTCGGCGAGATCCGGCAAGACTTCGCCATTGGGGCCGATCCGGGTCAGGCCCTCGAACACATTGGCGTAGGTGACCTCCCTGATTGCCGCGGCCGCTCCCGCCGTCGGGTCGAGATGCGGGGGTTCAAGCGGAATGCCGATGATAAGATCGGTCCGGGCGGCAAACGCCGAAGTGGCGGTCGCGACCGCCAGCACGGCAGCGGCCAGAAGGGTCTTCCAAAGTTTCATCGCTGAACTCCCCATGTGCTCAAATGCTCAAGCCCGGGGATAGAAGCGTGATTTCGCTCGGGAGTAAATTGCGTTTCGTGCTGTCGCGCCGCGCCAGGAGAAATGTTTTTGCGCCGCGGGCCGGTCATCCGGTCGTGCCGCGCAGCAGCACGTTGAGGCCGATCGCCATCACCTTGGCCGATTCCACCATGTCCTCTATGCCAACCCATTCGTCTGGCCGGTGGGCGAGGTCGAGAATGCCGGGCCCATAGGCGATGCAGTCGTAGATGTGGCCGATGCGGGCAATGTGCTTCTGGTCGTAGGTGCCGGGCGAAATGACGTAGTCGGGCTCGCGGTCGAAGATCGCATGAATGCCTTGCGCCACGGCCTTGACCACCGGCGCGTCGCGCTCGGTCATCAGCGGCAGCACTTCCATCAGGTCGCGGATCTCGTAATCGAACTTTTTGCGCTCGCGCTTCAGCCGCTCGAGAATGCCGGTCACTTCGCCTTTGACCGTGGCGAGGTCTTCCTCGAGCAGGAAGCGGCGGTCGATGGTCAGCCGGCAGGAATCGGGCACGTTGGGCGAGGGCAGGCCGGGTCGGAAATCTTCGGTCTGGCCGCCATGGATGGAATTGATGTTCATGGTCGAGCGCCTGGCGCCTTCGGGCACCACCGGCATGCGCGTCATCTTGCGGTCGAGTGCCGGGAACAGTTCGTCCTCGAAAGCTTGCAGCACGGCGCCCATATGGCGCACCGCATTGTCGCCGAGAAACGGCATCGAGCCGTGCGCGATTTCGCCCTTGGTTTCGATCTCGGCCCACCAGACGCCGCGATGGCCAAGGCAGATGCGGTCCTTGTTCAGCGGTTCGGGGATGATGACGTGGTCGACCCTGGGTTTGGAGAAATAGCCGAGCCCGGCCAGATGCGCGACACCGCCAAAGCCGCCGGACTCCTCGTCGACGGTGCCGGATATCTCGATGGTGCCGGGAAAGTCGGGATAGACCTCCATGAACGCCTCGGCGGCGATGATCGACGCGGCCAGGCCGCCCTTCATGTCGCAGGCGCCGCGTCCATAAACCCTGCCGTCCCTGACGATGCCGGCAAAGGGATCGACGGTCCAGCCGTCGCCGGCCTCGACCACGTCGATATGCGAGTTGAAGTGGACGCAGGCGCCGGGCGATCGGCCGTCGAAACGGGCCACGACATTGACGCGCGGGTAGCGGTCGGTGTCGCCGGGCGTGCCTTCGGCACGGATGAATTCGGTTTCAAAACCACGTTTCCTCAGCCGCGCGCCGACAAATTCCGCACATGGCCGGTAGGCTTCGCCAGGCGGATTGATGGTCGGGAAACGGATCAGGTCAGCGGTCAGCGCGACAACATCGTCGCGCCTGTCATCGATTGCTTGAAGGAGTCGCTCGTTCATCGGGGGAGTTGAGCAACGAACGGCGTTGCATTGCAAGCCCGCCGGCAATCAAGCCGGTGCGGAGTGTCGTTGCGGCAACTATCGCGGGAAATCGTTCAAATTCGCTGCTTTGGATTGGCGAATTGATCAAGGAGTGTGTGCTATTTGTTCACTGCCATTAAAAAGATGAAAAACAACGTGATGGCAAGCAGACAAGGGGCAATCAAAGGGGTTTGATCGCATGAGGAAGTTCTTTCTCGTAGCAGCGGCGATGTTGGCAACCGCGCTGTTTGGTACGCCGTCCGCAAGTTACGCGGCGATGTTGGAAGCAAATATCGACGTGTCGTCACAGACGATGACGGTACGTTACGGGTCGGAGGTTTATCGCTGGGTCGTGTCGACTGCCCGTCCGGGCTATTTCACGCCGCGTGGCACGTATCGGCCGCAGCGGACCGCTCGGATGTGGTATTCGCGCAAATACGACATGTCGCCGATGCCTTATTCCGTGTTCTTCCATGGCGGCTATGCCATCCATGGGACGGGCGCGGTCAGGCAACTCGGCCGTCCGGCCTCGCATGGCTGCGTGCGGCTGCACACGGCCAATGCCGCGACCTTCTATGCCATGGTGCGGGAAGTGGGCTTCGGCAACACGCGCATTGTCGTGACGAATTAGCAGCACGCGCGAATCTCGTTGCCGGGCCGGAGCCCGGCGCGAGACTTACTACTGGCGGCAACAACAATCGGCCAAGGTTTTACCTGTTCCGAGATGGGCGGCTATTGCCGAGAGATAAGGGGTGTGCTTTCCATGCCAATGTCCGGCTGAGGACAATCGGCAGTATCGGGCAGTTTGAACCATTAGGGGTAGCTTAAATGTTGCCGGCTGATCAATCGTTCGCCGGGAAACCTGCCATTGCGTGCCGTTTGCTGGAATTGACAGATGCATCCCCAGTCACAGATGGACGATCGTCTTCCCAGTCGGCCCGCCGGGGTGCTCATTCTTGGCGGAGCGCACGGGACGCTGGCGCTGGCCAGAAGCTTCGGCGCTCGGAAAGTGCCTGTCTGGCTGGTGAGCAACGACACGCCGTTGCCCAGCTTTTCGCGATATGCCCGGCGGACAATGACATGGCCCGGCCCCGACGACGGTGGTGCCGTCGCCTTCCTGCTCGATCTGGCGGAGGTTCATGGGCTTGGCGGTTTTCTGCTGATCGCCGGCGGCGACCCTGAAGTTCGCTTCGTATCGCAGTCGATCGACCAACTGTCCGCCGCGTTCGACGTGGTGCTGCCGCCTTGGCAACAACTGAAGTGGGTCTGTGAAAAGCCGCTGCTCTATCGCCGGGCGGGCGAATTGGGGCTTGCTGTTCCACTGACCTATGAGATCAGCTCGCTCGAGCAGGCAGAGGCAGCCGAACTTCGCTTTCCCGTGATCCTGAAGCCGAACATGGGCGGGCGCAGCCGTTTCGCGCGTGCCAAGGCCGTTCTCGCCAGTGACAAGGCAGCGTTTTCGACAGCCTACACCTGGGCTGCCGAAGAGATCGGCAGCGACAATGTGGTGGTTCAGGAAATGATACCAGGCGGAGGCGAGGGCCAGTTCTCCTACGCGGCGCTCTGGAACGAGGGCGCGCCGGTGGCGGAGTTCACCGCCCGCCGGACGCGGCAATATCCGGTCGATTTCGGCTACACCAGTACCTTCGTGGAGGTGGTCGACGAAACGCAATTGATCGACGCCGCGCGCCGGCTGCTTGGATCGATCGCACATCACGGACTGGTCGAGGTCGAATTCAAGCGCGATGCGCGCGATGGCTCGATGAAGGTTCTCGACGTCAATCCACGGCCCTGGACGTGGTTTGGGCTGGGCGCCGCCGCCGGCGTCGACCTCGGCGCGATGCTCTGGGCGATCAAATCGGGCCAGACGGTAAGGACAGCGTCAGCGCGGCCTAACACGTCGTGGATGTATCTGGTCCGGGACATGGTGGCGGCCGGGAGGCTGATCTCGAGCGGCCGGTTGGCAAAACGCGCCTATTTCAGTTCATTCACAGGAGTACGGGCATGGGCGACGTTCCAGGCGAATGACCCGATGCCGGGCCTTATCGACGTGCCGTTGACGGCCTGGAGAGTGCTGACGCGACGGATACTTTCCGCAATCTTAACCTGGAAATGTTTAGGACGGCGGCGTGATGGAGTGAGTTCCACGGCTGCAGAAACAGACAGGCGAGACCGCTGACATGACCGTTTTCACGCCCAGGACTGACTGCGAGGTGGCCGTCATCGGCGCCGGTCCTTTTGGGCTGGCCGCCGCCTCCGCCCTCAAGGGAGCGGGTGTCGATGCGCTCACACTCGGCGGCGCGATGTCCTTCTGGCGCGACCATATGCCGAGAGGCATGAGACTGCGCTCGCCCTGGCACGCGACCTATATCGGCCACACCAAAGGTCCGCTTTCGCTCGATTCCTATGCCAAGGTTCTCGGAATCTCGCCCCGCGAACCGTTGCTGCTCGAAAACTTCGTCGACTATGGATTGTGGATCCAGGCCCAGGCGGTTCCGGATCTGGATACACGCAAGGTGGACCGCGTCGAGAAGGCGAATGGCGGATTTCGTCTGGCGCTGGCCGATGGCAATGCCATCAAAGCGCGCCGCGTCGTCGTTGCCACCGGCCTGATGAACCAGCAACTGATCCCCGCCGTGTTCGATGGAATTCCCCGCGAACTGGTCAGCCATGCCAGTGAGCATACTGGTTATGAGGCCTTCCGCGGCAAGCGCGTCGCCGTCATCGGGCGTGGGCAAAGCGCCTGCGAATCCGCCGTGCTGCTCAAACGAAACGGGGCCGAAGTCGATCTGGTCTGCCATGGCGACATCCATTGGCTGGGCTATCGGGCGCTGTCGGGAAAGCAGGGCTGGAGCTTGCGCGACTTCCTGTCGGAGCGGCTCGCATCGCCGTCCAGGGTCGGTCCGTTCCCGATTTCGTGGCTGGTCGAAGTCCCAGGCGTCGTGCACCGGTTTCCGGAGCCAGCCCGGGCCGGACTCAACAGGCGCAGCCTCGGCGCCGGCGCGACGGGCTGGCTGAAGCCGGATTTCGACGGGATAGAGATCAGGGCCGGCAGCAGGATCATCAGCGCATCCGCCAGGGACAATGGCATCGAACTGCGGTTCGAGAAGGATTTCGCCAGCTTCGATCACGTCGTGCTCGGCACGGGCTACCGGATCGATATCGCCAAGCTAGGTCTGTTCGCGCCCGCCATGCTTGCCGCGATTGCTCGCCGGGAAGGGTTGCCGCTGCTTTCCGCCGGGTTCGAATCCAGCATTCCTGGCCTGCATTTCGTCGGCGCGAGCGCGGTCGGCAGCTTCGGCCCGCTGATGCGATTCACCGCCGGCACGCCGTTTGCCGCGCGCACCGTCGCGCGGTTCATTCAGAGAGCGAAAGACAGACGTTACACTGCAGCCTGAACCTGGAAGACCGCATAGTCGATGGTGCGAACCGCATCGAGGAAGCCGGGCATCGCTAGCACGGCCAATTCCCGGAAAATACCGGTTTCGCGGATGGCTGGCCTTGCCCAGTCGATCGCGCGATGGCTTGAGCTGCCATAGACGATGACGCAATCCCTCGGGTGGCGTTCGAGCGACGACACGAGATTCATCAGGACGATGTCGAAGACGTCCTTCGAGAAGGGATTGTAGAAATAGACCACCAGGGGCACTTGGGGAAAATCGTAGGCCGCCGCATCGGCCTCGACGACGCTGAGCGCCCGGCACTTCTGCGACGGGTCGCGGAAGCGCTCGATGTTGCTTCGGGCGATGTCCACCAGTTCGCGTGCGAACTCCACGCCGATGATCTCGGCGAACGGATAGTGCGAGGCCAGCAGCAGGGTTCGCGATTTTCCAGAGCCGATGTCGATGAACGTATGGTTGTGGAGATCGCGGGGCAGCGACTTCATGATGAAGTCGAAGGTTCTGGGCGACGTGCAGACGGCTTCATTGCCCATGGCGCGGTGCGGGCCGACGACATTAAGGGCGCCGAGCTGAATCGAGCCGGCCGTATCGACGCCGTGCCGGCGATCCCATTTCCGGGCGATACGGTCGGCGAGCATATGCCTGATGTTACGCTGGACGAAGCCAAGGCTCGCGCCGAGGCCATGCCGATGGACAAGCCTGAGCGGCTCCAGCAAGCCATTCTGACGGATATGGGACCATGCCCGGCCAAAACGGCCGAAGGAACGATCTTCGAGGCCATCCCGATCCAGGCGCGGCATTTCGATATTCGTCATGCCACGGGCTCCATCCCAGTCGATGAACATCTCCTGGGGTATGTGCGCCCTGGTCGTTTAAGATTCCCTGACCAGTAACGTTACGAATGTCTGGATCGCAGGCCCATGAGTGCCGGAAATGGCAGCGGCAAACACTGCAGCGGGGGAGATCAGCTGTTCGCGGCCGGCGTCTTTGCCTGCGGCTGCTTTTTACGCCGCGAGTTGCTGATCTCCCACCTTTTGTGGAACCACATCCACTGGCCGGGATCCTCGCGCACCCAGCGCTCGACCACGTCGTTCAACATCTGGGTGGTGGCGTGGACGTCGACGCTGCCGTCGGCGGTGCGCGGCAAGACCAGTCTGTCCTCGATCTCGAGGCGGAAGCGATTGCCTGGCAATCTGATGCAACGCGCCGGATAGACGTCGCAGTCATAGTGTCGGGCAAGCGTGCCCAGTACACGGTTGCTCTGGCAGGGGCGGCCGAAGAATGTCGTGTCCAGGCCGTTGGAGAATTTCTGGTCGACAAGGACGCCGATATTGCCGCCGTTTTCCAGCACTCCGGCCAATGCGAATGAGGCGCCGGCCATCGACGGCAGGAGCGCCCCCATGGTCGAGCGCCGCGTCGAGAGGATGTAGTCGGCAAGATAGGGGTTGTTCGGCGGACGAAACAGCGCCGTGATGTTCATGCCGAAGGTCGCCGCCGCTACCGGCAGCAGCTCGAAATTGCCGAGATGGCCGGTGAAGACGATGTGCGGCTGCTTTTCGGCGGCGATCTCGACGAAATGCTCTATTCCCTTGACCTCGACGCGGCCGGGCTTGCTGGCGGCCGGGTCATAGTCGAACAGGGCATCGAGGAAGATGTATTCGGCGGCAAGGCGGGCCATGTTGCCCCACATATCGGAGGCGATGGCCTGGATTTCGTCCTCGCTCTTTTCCGGATAGGCCTTGCGCAAATTACCGATGGCGACCTGATGGCGTCCGACCTTGGGACCAATGAAGCGCGCGACGCGGTCGGCGAAATTCAGCGCGCTGTCGACCGGCAGCAGGCGCAGCACCGAAATGATGATCATCGCCGCCCGCGCAACCAGCCAGTAGTTCAGCTGGCGCAGCTGCCTGCCATAGCGAAACCTGAGATCGCGGCGAAACTTCTTGAGCACCGGAGTCAAGGCCTCAGGCGACGCGCAGGATGATCTTGCCGAAGACGTCGCGGCCTTCCATGCGCTTTAGCGCTGCGTCGATATCGTCGAAGCCGACTTCGGTGTCGATGACCGGCGCGACCTGTCCCGCCGCCATTTTCTGCATGGCGTTGGCCATGTTCTCCATGCGGCAGCCGAAGGAGCCGAGCAGCTTCAATTGCTGCTGGAAGAGCTGCATCAGGTTGATTTGCGTCGACACGCCTGATGTCGAGCCGCAGGTCACTAGGCGGCCGCCGCGCTTCAGGCACAGCATCGAGCCGGCAAAGGTGTCGGCGCCGACATGTTCGAAGACGACGTCGACGCCCTTCTTCTTGGTTAGCTTGCGCACGACGCCTTCGAAGCGGTCTTCGCGGTAGTTGATGACGTGGTCGGCGCCGAGCGCCTTGGCCTTGTCGATCTTGTCGTTGGAACCGACGGTGGTGATAATGGTGCAGCCCATCCGCTTGGCCAGCTGGATCGCCGCCGAGCCAATGCCGGAGCCGCCGGCATGGACGAGGATGGTTTCGCCCGGCTGAAGCCTGGCGTTGTCGAACAGCATGTGCTCGACCGTGCCGAAGGTGACGGGGGCCACCGCGGCGCCGATGTCGCTCACGCCGGGCGGGGCGGGGACCAACAGGCGCGCCGGCAGGTTGATCTTCTCCTGCGCAAACCCGTCGAGGTGGAAGCCGTGGACCCCGGAAACATGTTCGCAAAGATTGTCGCGGCCTTCGCGGCAGGCACGGCAAAGGCCGCAGGTGCGCGCGCCATAGATCGACACCAATTGTCCGGGCAGCAGGCTGGACACGCCGGGGCCGACCGCCTCGACCTCGCCGGAGGCTTCGGCGCCGACGACCAGCGGCAGCTTGCGCTTGGCGAAGGCCATGCCGCGCCAGCCCCAGACGTCGATGTGGTTCAGCGCCACCGCCCTGATGCGCAGCGTGACTTCGCCGAGCGCGGGTGGCGGGGGAGGCGGCAGGTCCACCGTTTCAAGACGGCGGTCCTCGATAAGTTGCAGTGCGCGCATAAGGCCTGTCGGTTCTGTTCGAGCGGAAGTGGCTCGCTTAGACCGGTTCCCGCGCCATGACAAGGCAAGTGTTCTGGCCGCCGAAGCCGAAGGAGTTCGACAGAACGCTGCGAACCTCGGCATTGCGCTTCTTGTTGGGCACCACGTCGAGCACGATCGCCGGGTCGGGATTGTCGTAATTGATGGTCGGTGGAATGACGCCTTCGCGCATTGTCATCAGCGAGAACGCTGCCTCGACGGCGCCTGCCGCCGACAGCGTGTGGCCGATCATCGACTTGTTCGACGAGACCGGCATCGAGCTGATGCGCTCGCCGAACACGGTCGACAGCGACAGGTGCTCCATCTTGTCGTTTTCCGGCGTCGAGGTGCCATGGGCGTTGACGTAGTCGATCTCGTCCTTGCTCAGGCCCGCATCGGCAAGGGCGGCGCGAACCGCCGCGATTGCCGGCGAACCGTCAGGCTTGGAGCGGGTGCGGTGGAAATCATCGGCCTTTTCGCCGCAGCCGCGCAGAATGCCAAGAACGGTGGCGTCACGGGCAAGGGCTGCCTCCAGCGATTCCAGCACCAGCGCGCCCGAACCTTCGGCGAGGACAAAACCATCGCGGTCCTTGGAAAACGGTTTTGACGCCTTTTCCGGGATGTCATTGTGGGTCGACAGCGCCGACAGCAGCGAGAAGCGGATCAGCGCCTCGGCGGTCGCCGAACCGTCGGCGCCGATCGACAGCGCCCGGTCGCATTCGCCGCGGCGGATCGCCTCGACGCCGAGCTGGATGGCGGTGGCGCCGGAGGCACAGGCGGTCGACAGCGTGATAGGCAGGCCGCGCGTGCCGAAACGGTCGGCGAGCCGGTCGGCGATCGAGCCGAACTGAGTGGTCTCGAAAATGTCGAGCTCCTTCAGCGCGCGGGCCACGCGAAGCAACCGTTCGGCGCCAGCATCCTGCTTGTCGGAATTGTAGAGCGAGAAGCGTTCGTGCCAGTCGAGCTCGACCGGTGGCGAGGCGAGGAAGAGAGGCCCGCCGAAATCGCTGGAATCGAGACCGGATTCGGCCACGGCTTCATGCGCGGCGGTTTCGGCCAACTCGTAGGTCAGGGGGCTGGCGCCCTTCGAGCTTGAGTCCAGGAAGTCGACCATGCCGGAAATGCGGGTGTTGAGATGATCGACCGGAAAGCGGGTGATCGGGTGGATGCCCGACTTGCCCGAGGTCAGCGCCGCCCAATTGTCAGCCTTGCCGACGCCGAGCGAAGTGACCACGCCGATACCGGTGACGGCGACGACGGGCCTGCCCATGTGATCTCTGAAATTGGTCATCGGGAAGCCCTCGGGCGGTTTGTCTCTAACAACATGGCGGGCGCCGCCTTACGTCGACTTGACCAGCGCCATGCCCTCGAATTGGTGATAGCCGATCGCCGTTGCAAGGACGCTTGCGGGAATGCCCTCAAACGGCTTTTCGGCTGCGGCATCGAAGACGGGGTAGGCGGCCTTGCGGTCGACGGCGAGTGCGGCAAGCGCCACGGCGAACGGAAACTGCGCTTCCTTCATGTGCCCGGTCAGTGTCGAGAAGCCGCGTGCTGATATTGCCGGATTGGCATCGAGCGCTGTTTTCTCGGCTGACGTTGCCGCATGCGCGCCCGAGGCACCCGAAAGCGCCAGCAGCTTGCCGTTCGGCAGGGCCGCCGCGCCGAGCAATCCGGCGATCTCGGCGTCGAGTTCTCCGCGCGACCGCCTGGCCCGCCCTGAGACGACCGGTCCGAGCTCGGCATAGATTTTGCGCCCACGGCTTTCCGCGTGTTCGCGCTGTTCCAGCACCAGGAAGGCGCCGCCGGAGCCCGAGACCACGCCGCCGCCCTCGGCGCCCTGCCGTTGCCAGACAGGCTTCCAGGGGCCGCGATGCAGATAGCCGGCGAGCTCGTAACCGAGCAGCATATCGGAATGTTCGGTCTGGAAAGCGCCGCCGACCAGCACGTGCGTCGACTGGCCCGAGCGGATGCGCGCCGCGGCCGTCTCGACGGCGGAAACACCTGCGCCTTCCTCGCCCATGAAGGTGCGCGAGGAGCCCGTCACCTTATGGACGATGGAGATGTTGCCGGCGAGAAGGTTGGAAAGCTGCGCGAGGAACAAGGTCGGCCGCAATTCGGTGGTCAGCTTCTCGTTGAGCAGCACGTCGCGGTCGTTGCGGCTTTCCGAGGCGGCGAGGATAGCGGCGTCGACCGCCTCGTCGCGCTCGCCGCCGCCGGCGGCCACCACCATGTCCATGGTCGTGCAAAGCTCGTCATTGCCCTTGATGCCGGCGTCATCGAGCGCCAGGCCGGCGGCATAGGTGCCAAGCCGTTGCCACGTCTCCATCTGCCGCTGATCGCCACGCTTGGCGATCTGCAGGTTCCAGTCGATCTCCGGCAGCGGATGAACGGTATAGGGCGCGAAGCGCGCGGCTTCGAGCACCGGCTGCAGGCCCGGTTGCGCGAGTTTCTGCCAGTGGGCGTCAGGGCCTTCTCCCAGCGAGGAGACAAGGCCGATACCAGTGATGACGACGTCGCAGGGGCTACTCATGGGCGGCTTTGTGGGTCAGGCGGCAAAGCGCGTCAAGGTCGCGCGCTCAACTACGTCAGGCGGTCTTGGCGGCGACCAGCGCGTCGATCTTGGCGCACAGGTTCTTCATGACGAAGTAGTCGTCGGTCGAAGCCTTGCCGTCATTGACTTCCTGGGTCCACTTTTCCAGCGGCACCTTGATGCCGAATTCCTTGTCGATGGCAAAGACGATGTCGAGAAAATCGAGGCTGTCGATGCCGAGATCGTCGATCGTGTGGCTCTCGGGCGTGATGGTGTCGATATCGATCTCGCTGGTGTCGGCAATGATCTTGGCGACTTTGTCGAACGTGGTGGACAAGGGCTTTTCCTTCTTTGCGGGCGGAATCTGTCCGCATCCTGTTTGGGCGCTGTCTAATCGGTTTTTCCCGGCAGGAAAAGGCCTGATAGTCCGGGCGCAGATGGGGAGCGCGCCCAAGAAACGCAAGAAGGGCCGCCGGTCAACCCGGCGGCCCTTCCCATTACGTCAGGTTAGCCGTTGTTTCGATGCACGTCGTTTTCCCAAAACCGGGAACCACTTTTGGGCGACATGCATCAGCTGTCACGGAGCTTGACCAGGTCGTTCAGGAGTCCGCCCGTTCCGTTGTGGACGGTCAGCCGCTCGACCTTGCCGGCGATGGTTTCCAGAGCCTCGAGCTCCTTCAGCCGCAGCATCACCGGGTTCTCCGCCATCACCCTGGCCGTGTTGAGCAGGGAACGCGTGGCGTTCGTCTCCTCGCGCCGACGGATGATGTTGGCCTCGGCCTGCTTTTCGGCCGAGACCACCTGGTTGAGGATCTCGCGCATCTCGCCCGGCAGGATCACATCCTTGAGGGCGATATCGCTGACCTCGACACCGATCTCGGCCATGTCGGCACGGACCTTGGCCGCCGCTTCCTCGTCGACCGTCACCTTCTTTTCGAGGATTTGGTCGAGCGTCAGCGCGCCCAGCGTCTTGCGGAAGGCGTACTGCAGGGCGCGATACAGGGCTTCGGAGAAGTCCTTCACGGCGCTCACCGCCTTGACCGGGTCGACGACCCGGTATTCGGCTGCGATGTTGACGCGGATCGTCACGCGATCCTTTGTCAGCACTTCCTGCCCGGCGACGTCGAGCGACTGACGCTTGAGGTCGACGACCTTCACCTGCACCATGCGTCCGACGTTCCAGAAGCCATGCACGCCCGCCGTCAATGTCCGGACCAGGACACCGTCGACGAACAGCAGCCCCGCCTGGCCGTCGACGACCGGATGGACCGACATCAACTCCGCCTTCCGGGCCAGGCCGAGCCGGCGCATGACTGCCGGATCGATGGCGAGATCCTCCGAGGTGTCGACCGTCTTCACCGTCCACGGGCCGGCATCGGTCCACAGCACGAGCTTGCGGTCCGGCGCCAGAACGGCGTGCAGGTTTCCGTCACGCTCGATGATGGCGACATCCGTGCGCCCGGTGCGAACGACGGTGAAATGACGCGCGGCCACATCCGGGAGCTTGTCGAACAACGCCTTCTCGTATGCCGAAACGAATTCCGGGTTCTTCAGGTCGTGCCGTGACGCTTCCAGGCTGCCGCGCCGGTTGGCGAGCCAGTGCTCGCCCGGCATCAGGACGGCCTTGATCTCACCCTTGTAGAGGGTGAGGGCACGTTCGTTTTCCCTTACGAGGACGCGCTCGCGTCCAAGAACCTTATCGAGAACAGTCATTGTCTTACTCCTGTCGGGCATGGCCCCATGCGAGGCGTCAACTCATGCGTCGATCTTCCCTTCGTTTCTCGTTTCGCATCGTCTTCCGGGCACGAATGATCCGGGGACCGGTGGCATCGATCCGTGGCGGGCCTTCGGGAGCGGATCGCGGGGCAGCGAAGCGGGCGCCGGAGGCCGAAGCCGCCCTTGCCGGCGACGCTGCGCCTTGATCGTCACCGCGGGCCTGGCCGCGACCGATGGCGTCAGACCTTTCGAAACGGCCTTGGCCCGAAGGCTTCGGCCGTCCGTCAGGTCTTCAGCATTCCGGTCCCCGGACCGTTTTCAGATAACACCACCCAAAGGTGTCGGCTTATCAGGCCGTTGGAGAAGGAATCGAACCTTCGACAGTCAGATTATAAGTCTGATGCTCTAACCAAACTGAGCTATCCGTGGTGCAGACAGCAGGATTCGAACCTGCGACCTCCGGATCTAAATCCGGCGCTCTCCCAGACTGAGCTACATCCGCGATCCCAATCCCCAAAGCGGCGCCGTATACAGGGCGGCAATGCCGCCTGCACGGGCGGAGACGAAAGCTCCAACCGTTGTGCTCACTTCGGTTCTCGTGACCGGGAGCGCGGCTATAGAGCCTGCGACGGGTTGTCGCAAGCGGCATTGTCGCGGCCAATTCGTGGCTTCTTTCAGCAGTGGTATTTCGGCAACACTCGGATCCAATGTTGGAGGCGCGAACCGCTTCGTCAGAAGGTGACGCGGCCGAGCACGCGCAGACCGTCGCCTTGCGGCTCGACGACCACGGCCTCGCCCTCGCGCGGCGAGATGCCCGTGAGCGCCACGATGTCTTCCAGATGGGTGACCATGACCAGATTGTCGGAGCCGGAATAGGCGCGGATTTCCTTCATGATGGCGGCGATTTGCGCTGCCTTCTGCGCATCGTCGCCCTTCAGGAGATCGAGCGGGGCAAACAGCTGCGGTTCGGCCTCGAAGGCGATGCGCGCGGTGTCGAGGCAGCGGCAGTAGCGGCTGGACAGCACGCGCTCGATGGGGGCGGCGCGGGCGGCAAACAAGGCGCCGATCTTGCTCGCCTGCTGCTTGCCGCGCGCCGACAGATTCATCTGGGTGGCACAGCTGTCGATGTCGAAATTGGCGGGGTCGGAGGTGCCGGTGACCATGGCATGGCGCAGCAGCACAACATGGCCGCCATCGCGCAGCAGCGCCCAGCCGGCATCCGTGGCGTGGGCGGCGACTGGAATGACGAGCAGCAACAGGGCCAAGGCATATCGGATCATCGCAGTCCTTCCAGGAGCCCGTCATCGAGGTCCGGTCATTCGCATATAGGGATCGGAACACCGGCACAAAGACAAGCGGGCGTTGCAGACGTCCGAGCCTCACTTTTTGGCGATTTGCTTTTTCACCAGATCGATCTTCTGATCGGTAAGCGGGATGGGGATGGTGTAGCCGGCTTCGGTGAAGCCCTGCTTGGCATTTTCGAAGAACTCGATAGCCCTGAGATACTCGGCCTTGCCGCCGCCATAGCTGGCGCGGTTCCAGTGGATGTCGCCGAGGTTGTTCTGTTCGAAGGCCCATTGCAGGGGCTGGCCCTCCCTGGTGAAGACCTTCAGCGTCGCCGTGAAAGCCGCCTCGGCCTCGTCGAGATATTTTCCGGTCCGTTCGATATTGCCGAGGTTGAGCAGGCTCATGCCTATGCCGTTCTGGGCGTTGGCCCAATCGACCGGCGCCGTCTCGATGGTCAGCACTTCCAGTGCCGCCCGCCGCGCGGCGATCGAATCCCGCAGGGTTTTGGGATCGGCATTGCTCATGCTCAGCCAGTGCAGCGTCGAGCCGAGACCGGCCTGGGACAGCGCCCATTGCCGCGGGTTTGTCTCGCGCTTGTACTCGCGCAACGCATTGCGGTAGGCGTCGACCGCCTCGCTGTAGTGCTCCGGCTTGTCCGTCACGCCGCCTAGCAATTGCAGCGTGTTGCCGAGATTGTAGTAGCTCATGGCCCAATCCTGCGGGAATTTCCGCCTGACATAGACCTGGCGGGCTGCCTGGAACGCTGCCACCGACTGTTCGAGCCTGGCCGCGTCGCGGGTCCGCTGGCCAAGCGTCTGGTAGATTGAGCCGAGATTGTTCTGCGCCGACGCCCAATCCATCGGGAAGCGCTGCCGGGTAAACACCGTCAGCGCATCGTCATAGGCCGCGGCTGCCTCTTCGAGCGTGTCCGTGCCCATGTCGAAGCGGGCGACACCGCTCAGCGCGTTGCCGAGGTTGAGCCGGCTGGTCGCCCAGGAGACCGGGAAGGTCTCGCGGGTTCGCACCTTCAGCGCGGCGCGGAAGGCATCGGCCGCCTCGTTGATCTTGGTCTTGTCGTTGAGCTGGATGCCAAGCGTCACCAGCGTGTTGCCGAGATTGTTCTCGACCATCGCCCATTCCACGGGGGCTTTCTCGCGCGTGTACTCTTCAAGCGCCAGCCGGTAGGCGGCTTCCGCGTGCTTCAGATGCTCGCCGGCGGGTTCCCGCTGGGAAAGCGCATAGAGCGCGAGGCCGAGATTGTTCTGCGAAGCGGCCCAGTCGAGCGGCAGCTTGTCGCGCGGGCGCTTTTCCAACGTGGCGCGCATCGCCGCGACCGCCTCGTTGAGGCGCTTCGGATCGCTCTCGCGTTCGCCGATCTGCAAGAGCACATTGGCGAGATTGTTCTGTGCGGCCGCCCAGTTGCGGTCGTCCTTCTCGCGCTCGAAGACGACGAGCGAATCGCGGAAGATCTGCGCGGCCTCTTCGAGATGCGTGGTCTCGGTCTCGCGCTCGCCGATGGTCTGCAGCACTACCGCCATGTTGTTGCGGGTAATGGCCCAATCCTTGTTCTGCTCGCCATTGGGGATGAAATTCAGGATGACGTGATAGGCTTCGATCGCGTGCTGCAATGCATCGAGATCGCCGGTGGCGTAACCGTGGGAGTTGAGTGCCTCGGCTTCCTGGTTCTTGTAATTCCAGCGCAGCTTGTCGTCCCATTTCTCGACCAGCGAGAAGGCCTTGGCATAGTCGTTGGCGGCGGATTTGTAGTCGAAGACCAGCGCGGCGGCGTCGGCGCGTTTGGCATAGATGGCGGCGTCGGCGATGCGTTTCTGCCTGACCAGTTCCTCGGCCTCATCGACCGCACCGCTGTTCTGCTCGACCCTGCCGACCGCATCGTCGAGGAATTTGCGCGCCGTCACCATGGCGCCCTGGCCGATGGCCTTGTCGGCGGAGGCGACCAGCCGCTTGATCTCGGGATCGTCGGTGCGCAGTGCCGCGCGTTCCGACATCATCTTCTTCAGGCGCTCGGCCTGGGCGTCGAGCACCTTCTGCAGGTCGGTCGGATCCTCGGGGATCTTGTCCGTGCCGAGCGCCCTCAGCACGCCATAGAGCGCGTCGAGCGGCACGCCGTCCTGCAGCGAGGCCAATTCCACCTGCGCCCGCTTCGGGTCGGGCAGGTCGGAGATGGTCAAGAGCAACTGCCGCCGCTCACCGGTGATCAGCCCGTCATCGCCCGTCGGTTCCGGTGGCGCGACGCCGAAATAGAGCAGGCGGCGCAGGCTTTCATTGACCCAGGGGCGTTGCTTGGCCTTGGTGTCGAGATAGACTTCCTCGGTCACCATGCGCATGACGGAGCCGAATTCCGTGCCTTTCATTGCCGCGAGGTGGCGCAGCAGAGCGGCAGCATAAGGGCTGTTTTCGCCGGCCGCGCCGTCGAGTGCCGGGCGACCCGGTTCGGCGGCGAAGCCGACCACCGTCCCCAGGCTCGCATCTTGCGCCGACGCATTGGCAAGCGCCTTGGCGCCACGCACCGGTTCCAACCCGCCGGCGCCAATCGGCTCGGCGGAAGCGGTCGGCGCCCGCCGCACCACGGCGTCCGCTGGAAACGGATTGGTGCGGCAGGCATCGAGCAGCATGATCGTCACCGGCACGGTCTTCTTCAGTTCGTCCATGACGGCGGAGATCGGAACAAGGGCCTGCCCTGCATCCTTGAGCGACGAGACATCGGCATCGACCGGAACCAGATAGTTCTCCCCGCCGGCCTCGATGCCGTGGCCGGAGTAATAGATGAAGGCGACGTCTGCGCCCTCGGCGTCCTCGACGAAGCGTTCGAGGTCGCGCTTCAGCTTGGCGGTATCGCGATCGGTGACGTTGCGGGCGTCGAAACCGAGATCGGTCAGCATCTTGGCCATGTCGCGGGCGTCATTGGCCGGGTTGGGCAGGGCGGCGATGTGCTGGTAATTCGACTGGCCGATGATGAGCGCCACGCCCTTGAGGCTTTTCGTCTCGGCCAATGCAAGCGCCGTCGCGGCAAGACAAAACAGGGCGGCGAGGAAAGCCGTCAGCCACATCCGCGCGAGAAGATTGCGTCCCGAGGTTTCGACAAAGGTCACTTGTCGTTCGTGTCCGCCCTGATGCTCCAAACCCTCTATAACGCTGCCAGCCTACCATGATCAAATTCGGGCGCGATTGCGCCGCGCGCGTGGCTCGCCTATCCCTGAAAAAATGTCTCCGCTTACAGAAACCGTGCTTTTCGTCTTCAGCCTCGTGGCGCTCGGCTATCTCGCCGGCTTGACCGGCTATCTCAGGCCGGCGAGCGGCGAGGGGATATCGGATTTCGCGGTCTCGGTGGCGATGCCGCTGCTTCTGTTCCAGACGATGGTGAAGGCTGATTTCCACGGCGTCGCGCCATGGCCGTTGTGGGGCGCTTATTTCACGGCGGTGGCGATCACCTGGGCCGCCGGCCATCTCGTCACCACGCGGATCTTCGGGCGCGACGCGCGCGCCGGCGTCGTCGGGGGCGTGTCATCAGCCTATTCCAACGTCGTGCTGCTCGGCGCTCCCTTCATCCTCGGCATATTCGGCCCGAGCGGCTTCGAAGTGCTGTCACTGCTGGTCTCCGTACACCTGCCGGTCATGATGATGGCCTCGATCGTGCTGTTCGAGATGTTCGGCCGTGGCGGTGGCGAACATGTGCATCCGCTGCGGGTGCTGCGCAGCTTCCTGCGGCGGCTGTTCATCAATCCGCTGATCATCGGCATCCTGCTCGGCCTGGCATGGCGGCTGAGCGGCGTGCCGCTGCCCAGCCTCGTCATGCGGCTGGTCGATGCACTGGCCAACACGGCAGGGCCGGTGGCGCTGTTTGCCATGGGGCTCAGCCTGCGCCGCTTCGGCGTTTCCGGCAATGTCCGGCCGGCGCTGGCGCTTTCGGCGCTGAAATTGTTCCTGATGCCGGCGCTGGTTCTTGCCTTCGTCTTGCTGCTCGGCCTGCCGCCCCTGACGGCCAAGGTGGCGGTGGTGGTGGCGGCGCTCCCGTCCGGTATCAACTCCTATCTCATCGCCGTACAGTTCAACACGGGCCAGGCGCTGGCATCGAACCAGATGACCATCGCCACCGCTTGCGCCGCCGTCACCACGGCTTTCTGGTTGACGGTTGTCCTGCATGTCTTTGGCTAGACGATGCGCAAATCACGGCGAGGCGACAAAGCTTGCTCTCGTCCCGGGCTGGACCAACCCCTATATGCCATCTTGCGATTGCTTGCGGGCCTTGCCCTAGGTAAAGAGCAGTGGCTCCGGCGTGCCGGCTTCAAATCATGGCGCACGCTCACCGAAGATTTCACAGACCGGCCCGTCAGTGCGCCGAACGGAGGATAGACCATGCTTCAGAAAACCAGCCATTTCATGCGGCAGGCCAATCTCATCAACGGCGAATGGGTGCAGGCCGACAGCGGCCAGACGGTCGACGTCAACAACCCCGCCACCGGCCTCAAGATCGGCACCGTGCCGAAGTCGGGCAAGGCCGAGACCCGCCGCGCCATCGAGGCCGCGGACGCCGCCTTCAAGACCTGGCGCAAGACGACCGCGCTCGAGCGTTCGAAGCTCTTGCGCAAGCTGCATGACGCGATGATGGACAATCAGGACGTGCTGGCCGAGCTCTTGACCATCGAGCAGGGCAAGTCACTGTTCGAATCGAAGGGCGAGATCGGCTCGGCAGCGGCCTACATATTGTGGTTCGCCGAGGAAGGCCGCCGCACCTATGGCGACGTCGTGCCGTCGCCATGGGCGGACCGCCGCATCCTGGTGACCAAGGAACCGGTCGGCGTCATCGCCGCCATCACGCCGTGGAATTTCCCGTCCTCGATGCTGGCCCGCAAGCTCGGCCCGGCCCTCGCCGCCGGCTGCACCGCCGTGGTGAAGCCCGCCTCGCAGACGCCTTACTCGGGCCTCGCCTGGGGCGCGCTCGCCGAGGAAGTCGGCTTCCCCAAGGGCGTCGTCAACATCCTGACCGGTTCTGCCAGTGAGATCGGCGACGAGATCTGCGCCAATCCGCTGGTGTCGAAGATCACGTTCACCGGATCAACCGAAGTCGGCAAGCTGCTCATCCAGAAGTCGTCAGTCACCGTCAAGAAAGTGTCGATGGAGCTCGGCGGCAATGCGCCGTTTATCGTCTTCGACGATGCCGACATCGAGCGCGCGGTGGCCGGCGCGATCACCGCCAAATACCGCAATTCCGGCCAGACCTGCGTCTGCACCAACCGCTTCCTCGTCCAGGCTGGCGTCTATGACAAGTTCGTCGAGAAGCTGGCCGCCGCCAGCAACGGGCTGAAGGTCGGTTCCGGCCTCGAGGAAGGCGTGCAGCAGGGACCGCTGATCGACGAGAAGGCGGTCGAGAAGGTCGAGGAACTGATCGCCGACGCAACCTCCAAGGGCGGCAAGATTGTCGCCGGCGGCAAGCGTCATGCGCTGGGCGGCTCGTTCTTCCAGCCAACAGTGATCGCCAATGCGACGCCCAAGATGCGCTTCATGAAGGAAGAGATCTTTGGCCCGGTCGCGCCGGTGTTCAAGTTCGAGACCGAAGCGGAAGCCATCGCGCTCGCCAACGACACCGAATTCGGCCTCGCCTGCTATTTCTACACCGGCGATCTCGGCCGTGCTTTCCGTGTCATGGAAGGGCTGAAATACGGCATGGTCGGTGTCAATGAAGGCCTCATCACCACGCCAGAAGCGCCATTCGGCGGCGTCAAGGAATCGGGCCTCGGCAAGGAAGGCGGACATCAGGGCATCGAGGACTACCTCGATACCAAATATGTCTGTATCGGCGGCCTCGGCCTCTGATAGCTTGTCCCATAGGTCGGCGGGCCTGGCCCGCCGCCTTGGGTTGAGAAAACCAGCCGAAAATCCTTTGGATTAACTGACGTTTGCGGGCATGACGATGAAGGACGGCGAGGTTTTTGGCACGACGCAGGCGGGCGAGCCGGTGCGCCGCTTCACCATCAAGGGCGGCGGCCTCACCGCCAACATCATCGGGCTCGGCGCGATCATCCAGGATTTGCGCCTGACCGGTCACGATGCGCCGCTGGTGCTCGGCTATAACACTCTGGAAGCCTACGAAGCCGACAACGCCTTCTTTGGCGCGGTGGTCGGCCGCTACGCCAACCGCATCCGCGACGGCCGCTTCACCATCGGTGGCAACCGCTACCAGACCGAGCGAAATTTCCTCGGCAAGCATACGCTGCATGGCGGCTCACAGGGCTATTCGCATCGGCCGTGGGCGGTTTCGCTGCATGGCCGGGACTTCGTCACGCTGACGCTGCACGATCCCGACGGAGCGATGGGCTTTCCCGGCGCGCTCGACGTCACCTGCACCTACCGGCTGAAGATCCCCGGTACGCTGAGCGTCGAGCTGACTGCGACCTGCGAGGAGCCGACGCTGTGCAATCTCACCCAGCACTCCTATTTCAACCTGGACGACGGCGGCGCCGGCGACATTCTCGACCACAGGATGATGCTGAACGCCGGCGCCTATCTGCCGGTCGACAGCGACATGATCCCGACCGGCGTGGTCAAGCCGGTCGACGGCACGCCCTTCGATTTCCGCCAGGCGCGGCCGCTGCGCATGGAAACCGAGGGCGAGCAGCTGCCCTACGACCAGAACTTCTGCCTCGCCTCGGCGCGCGGGCCGCTGCGGCAAGCGGCATGGACGCAAGGGGCGAGTTCCGGCGTCGAGATGGAGGTCTGGACCACGGAGCCAGGCGTCCAGCTCTACACCGGCCAGTATGTGACGCCGCGCAAGGGGCTGGACGGGCGGGACTACAAGGCCTTTTCCGCCTTCTGCCTGGAGCCGCAGATCTGGCCGGATGCGCCGAACCGGCCGTATTTCCCGCAGGCGACGCTATGGCCGGGTGCAATTTATCACCATGTGACGGAATACCGTTTCCGCCTGCCTTGAGGTCTGTTGATATTCAGGTGATGCCGGCCTGCAAATGGCTGATACCTGCGCTTCCACGTTCTACTGCGTCGCAGTAGAACTGGGCTCACGTACGAAAAGTACGCTCCGCTCCGGTTCTCGGTATCAGCCATTTTCGACTCGGCCTGACCTGAATCTCAACAGACCTCAGCTGTCGAACGCCGCCCGTAGCGTCTCGAACGGCGCCAGGGCGCCGCGAACCTGGACCACGGCGGCAGCGACGCGATGCGCCCGGCTTGCCGCTTCCTGAGGCCCATGGCCGGCAAGACGCGCCGCGAGATAGCCGCCATTGAAGGAGTCGCCGGCGCCGGTGGTGTCGACGGGGGCCGCGACATGGATCGCCGGCACGTCGTGCAATGTTCCGCTCTCGGCAATCAGCGCCGGCTGTTCGCCGTTCTTGACGATGACTTCGCCGACCCATTGTCCAAGCCGCTCGGCGGTCGCCCGCGGTGTCTCATCACCAAACAGCATCTGCTCGTCGGGGAAGGTCGGCAGAGCGACGTCGGTGACGCCGAGTGCCTCGACGATTGCTGCCTGCGCGCTTTCGCGGTTGCGCCAAAGCCGTGGCCGATAATTGGGATCGAAGGCGATCAGCGAGCCAGCGGCGCGCGCCTTGGTCACGGCTTCCAGCAGTGTTTTGCGCGAGGCATCGTCCAGAATTGCCAAAGTGATTCCGGAAAAGTACACAAGCGCCTGATTTTCAAGGTTTTTCGACAGTGCAGCGGGATCCGAGGCAAGCTGCCGGGCGGCGGCGTCGCCGCGCCAGTAGGTGAAGGAGCGCTCGGCGCCGGTCAGCGTGATCGCGTAGAGGCCGGGCCGCGCACCTGGTATCACCGGGCTGGAGCCGATGCCGATGCCGTTTTCGGCGAAGAAGCCGATCTGGCCCTGCGAAAAGGGGTCATCGCCGAAGGCCGAGACATAGGTTGCCGGCCGGTCCTCGCTCAACGCATGCAGCGCCCACAGCGTGTTGAACGTGTCGCCGGCAAAACCCATGCACCAGTTCGGGCCGGTCTGGCCCGAAAGTTCGAGCATGCATTCACCGATCGAGGCGACACCGTTTCCCGCCATCTGCAATCCTCCAGTGGTTTCGGTGCTGTAGCTTTTTGCCGGCGGCAGCGCCATGCTTGGCAAGCAGGCTTTTTTGCGCCACAGCGTTTTCCCACAGGCTGGCGGGACGCGATCCACCCGGCCGAGCGTTATCCGCAGAAGAGGAACCGGTTTGGCATCGATATGGCGTTATCTCTTGGCGGGTGTTGGTCTGGCTGCTCTGCTGGCCGGCGTTCTTGCGGTCGTCTATCTGACCGCGCCGCAATCGGCGCAGACGGTCGGCCCGGATGTCTCGCGGACGAAGAAAACCGACAACGGGCTGTACATGGCGAGCTTCGTACCGGAACGGGGCGTGGTGCGGCAGGGCGAACTGGAATCCTGGCTGCTGACGCTGAAAACAAAGACAGGGGCTTCGGTGGAGCGAGCCGCGATCGCCATCTCCGGCGGCATGCCGCAACACAATCACGGCCTGCCGACCAGCCCGCAGGTGACCGACTATCTCGGCGATGGCCGTTACCGCATCGAGGGCCTGAAATTCACCATGAGCGGCTGGTGGCAACTTCGGTTCGCCATCTCGTCCGGCGCCGGCTCAGATACGGTGCTGTTCAACGTGGTGCTGTGAGCGATCGATGAAGCGCCTTTTTTGCCTTCTGGCGCTGATGGTCGCCGTCATCCTCGTGGGCTGCGGCAAGCCGGATTTTTCCGACGCGGAGAAGAAGACCATCGCCTCGCTGGCGTTGAACACGCTGCCGTCGCTGAAGCCCGACACCACCAATCGCATCGCCGACGTGCCGGCTGCCGCGGCGCTTGGCTCGACGCTGTTCTTCGATCTTGGGATGAGCCGGGATGGCACGGTGTCGTGCTCGACCTGCCACAAGATCGACCGCCAGTTCCAGGACGACCTGCCGCAAGCCGTGGGCGTAGGCCGCACCAACCGGCGCACCATGCCGCTGGCCGGTGTGGCGCGCGATCCCTGGTTCTTCTGGGACGGCCGCCGCGACAGCCTGTGGGCACAAGCGCTGACGCCGCTGGAAAACCCGCTGGAACAGGCGGGAAACCGTACTGCCTACGCGCACTACATCAAGACGCGCTTCGGCGAGCGCTATGAGCGCATTTTCGGGCCGCTGCCCGATTTTGCCGGCATTCCGTTGAATGCCAGTCCGCTCGGAAACGATGCCGAAAGGGCTGCCTGGAACGCGATGAGCGATCCGCAGCGCGACGCCATCAACCGCGTTTACGCCAATATCGGCAAGGCGATCGCGGCCTTCGAACGCTCGATCGAACCAGCGCAGACGCGCTTCGATCGCTTTGCGCTCGACCTTGCCACCGGCGCCGAGCCGAAGGGCGATGCCGTCTTCACGCGGGAAGAAATCCTCGGGCTGAAACTGTTCATCGGCAAGGCCAACTGCGTGACCTGCCACAATGGTCCGCGCTTCACCGACAATAGTTTTCACAACACCGGCGTGCCGCCCGTCGCCGACCTGCCGCCGGATCGCGGGCGCGTCGATGCGGTCGCACAAGTCGAAGCCGACCCGTTCAACTGCTTCGGTGCCTATCGCGATGGCGATGCCAGCGCCTGCGGCGAGCTGCGCTTCATGGTCAAGGATGCGCCACAACTCGTTCGCGCCTACAAGACGCCGTCACTGCGCGGCGCGGCCACCCGGCCACCCTACATGCATGCCGGGCAGTTTTCATCGCTCGACGAAGTGGTGGCGCACTATGCCAAGGCCGCGCCCAGTGTGGAGGGGACAACCGAGATTCACCCGCTGCAGCTGTCGGACCGCGAGCGCGCAGCGCTGGTGGCATTTTTGAGGACGCTGACGGAGTAGGCTCTTGTTTGACCATGATCTTGTCCGAAAACCGGCATCCACTTTTCGGGATCATGGTCAGCGATCCTTCACCGTCTCCATCGCCACGAAGGTCGAGGTCTGGGCGACGTGCGGCAGCGCCGAGATGCGCTCGCCCAACACCCGGCGGTAGGCGGCGATGTCCCGGGTGCGGACCTTCAGCAGGTAATCGAAGCTTGACGCCATCATGTGGCACTGCTCGATCTCCGGCACGGCCTGCACAGACCGGTTGAAAGCGTCGAGCGCGGCGGAACGCGTGTCGGACAATTTCACCTGGACGAAGGCGACATGGCCTTCGCCCATGCGCTCGCGGTCGATGATCGCCTGGTAGCCCCTGATATAGCCGTCCTTTTCCAGCCGCTTGACGCGCGCCTGCACCGGCGTCTTGGAGAGGCCGACCCTGGCCGCGAGTTCCGACATGGAAAGCCGGCCATTGCTGGCCAGCGCCGACAGGATGTTGCGGTCGATGCGGTCCAATTGGTCTTCTGTTGTCAAAATCACAGTCCAAACTCAGAGGGGTTGACATAACGATAGATCGATCGATCTGTCTTGTCGATTTCTTTGGACCGACTGAAATCCGCGCCTGTGCTAGCTTGCGCCATTCGGTCCGGTGACCGCCGGCCCGCTCCCTGACGCTCGCTCCACGGGACCCGCCATGCCGCTCGACACCATCCGCCAGCAGATCCGCGCCAACTATCTGCCCGACGAAGATGAGGCCGTGAAACGATTGGCCGAGGCGACAGGGCTTTCGGCTGCGGATCGCGACGCGATCTCGGCGCGAGCCGCCGATCTGGTGCGGGCGGTGCGCGGCTCGTCCGATCCCCGGCTGATGGAGGTTTTCCTCTCGGCCTACGGCCTTTCCACCAAGGAGGGCGTGGCGCTGATGTGCCTGGCCGAGGCGCTGCTGCGCGTGCCCGACACCGAGACGATGGACGATCTCATCGCCGACAAGATCGCGCCGCATGACTGGTCGGCGCATTCGGGTGGTTCGAGCTCGATCTTCGTCAACGCCTCGACCTGGGCGCTGATGCTGACCGGCCGCGTGCTGGACGAGGGCGAGGGCGGTATCGAAGGCACGTTGCGCTCCATGGTGCGCAGGCTGGGCGAGCCGGTCATCCGCAAGGCGGTGGCCGCCGCCATGCGCGAGATGGGCGAACAGTTCGTGCTCGGCCGCACCATTGCAGAAGCCGTCAAGCGCGGCCGGCCGATGACACAGAAGGGCTACCTCTATTCCTTCGACATGCTGGGCGAGGCGGCCCGCACCGAGGCCGATGCACTGCGCTACCACAAGGCCTATGCCGACGCGATTTCGTCGCTCGATGCCGGCTCCAATGGTCCCGACATCAGGCAAAACCACGGCATCTCGGTCAAGCTTTCGGCGCTGCATCCGCGCTACGAAGTGGCGCAGAAGGAAGAGATGCTGCCTGTCATGGCCGAGCGGCTGCTGTCGCTGGCGCTTGCGGCCAGACATTCGCGCATGGGTCTCAACATCGACGCCGAGGAGGCCGATCGCTTGGATCTGTCGCTCGACGTCATCGAGCGCGTGCTGGCCGAGCCGGAACTCGCCGGCTGGAACGGCTTTGGCGTGGTCGTGCAAGCGTATGGGCCGCGCGCGGCCTTCGTCATCGACTGGCTCTATGCTCTGGCCAGGAAATACGACCGCACCATCATGGTGCGGCTGGTCAAGGGCGCCTATTGGGACACCGAGATCAAGCGGGCGCAGACGCTCGGACTTGCCGGCTATCCCGTCTTCACCCGCAAGGCCAACACCGACGTTTCCTACATGGCTTGCGCGAAGAAACTGCTTGGCATGACCGACCGCATCTATCCGCAATTCGCCACCCACAACGCCCACACCGTCGCGGCCATCCTGTCGATGGCCACGAACCGCGATTCCTTCGAATTCCAGCGCCTGCATGGCATGGGCGAGGCGTTGCACGAGACGGTGCGCCAGGCCGAAGGCACGCGCTGCCGCATCTATGCGCCAGTCGGCGCGCATTCGGACCTGCTGGCCTATCTGGTCCGCCGGCTGCTCGAGAACGGCGCCAACTCCTCCTTCGTGCACCAACTGACCGACGAGGATGTCGAGCCGGAAGACATCGCGCGCGATCCGCTCGAAACGGTCGAAAGCCAAGGCCCTGCCGCCAATCCGGCGATTGCCAGGCCGTCGCAGATTTTTGGCGCAGGCCGCCGCAATTCCAGAGGTTTCGACATCACCGACACGGTGACGCTGGCGGCCATCGACAAGGCCAGGGCGGCGTTCGCCGGGCCGGACCGCTGGCATGCCAAGCCGATCACGCGGGCCGCCGGCTATGGCAAGCCGCACCCGGTCGTCAATCCGGCCAAGCCCGATGAAGTGGTCGGGACGGTTCACGAGGCCGCCGCCAAGCAGGTCGCGATCGCCGTGCGCATCGCGGTGGAGGCGCAGCCGGCCTGGGCGAAGCGTCCCGTTGGCGAACGCGCCGCCATCCTCAACCGCGCCGCCGATCTCTATGAAGCCAATGCGGTCGAGTTCTTCGCGCTCGCCACCCGCGAGGCCGGCAAATCGCTGGCCGATGGTGTGGCGGAAGTGCGCGAGGCCGTCGACTTCCTGCGCTACTACGCCGCCGAGGCGGCAAACGCCGAGACGGGCACGCAGGCGCGCGGCGCGATCGTCTGTATTTCGCCGTGGAATTTCCCGTTGGCGATCTTCACCGGCCAGATCGCGGCAGCACTCGTTACCGGCAATTCGGTCATCGCCAAGCCGGCCGAACAGACACCGCTGATTGCCTTCCGCGCCGTCGAGTTGCTGCGCGAGGCCGGCGTGCCGGAAGACATCATCCAACTGCTGCCCGGCGACGGCCCATCGGTCGGCGGACCGCTGACCGCCGACCCACGCATTGCCGGCGTCTGCTTCACCGGCTCGACCGAAGTCGCCAAGCTGATCGAGAAACAGCTGGCCGAGACCGCGGCACCCGACGCCATGCTGATCGCCGAGACCGGTGGTTTGAACGCCATGATCGTCGATTCCACCGCGCTGCCCGAGCAGGCGGTGCGCGATATACTGGCCTCTGCCTTCCAGAGTGCCGGCCAGCGCTGCTCGGCGCTGCGCGTGCTCTACGTGCAGAAGGACGTCGAGAAGAAGATGCTGGACATGCTGAAGGGCGCCATGGAGGCGCTCAACATCGGGGATCCCTGGCGGATTTCGACTGATGTCGGTCCGGTCATCGATGATGAGGCGCAGGCCTCTATCCGTGACTATTGCACCAGGAAAGGTCTCGAGGGGCGGCTGATCGCCAAGCTCGAGGCGCCGAAGGACGGGCGCTTCGTCGCGCCGCATGTCTTCCGGGTCAAGGGCATCGAGGAGATGGAGCGCGAAGTGTTCGGGCCGGTGCTGCACGTCGCCAGCTTCGACGCCGATGAGATCGATGCTGTCATCGCTGCCATCAACCGCAAGGGCTATGGCCTGACCTTCGGCCTGCACACCCGCATCGAAGGTCGCGTCCAGCATTTCGTCGACGGCATCCATGCTGGCAACATCTACGTCAACCGCAACCAGATCGGCGCCGTGGTCGGTTCCCAGCCCTTTGGCGGCGAGGGGCTTTCCGGCACCGGGCCGAAGGCTGGCGGCCCGCATTATCTGCGCCGCTTCCGCAAGGGGCCGGAAGCCGGCACAGAGGTTGGCGAGGGCCACAAGGTGACGGCGACCGAACTGGCCGACAATCTGCCCGATCCGGCCCTCGGCGGCTGGTCGACGCGCCCGGACCGGATCGCCATCCTGAGGAAGCATCTGCGCGGCAAGGGCGCTGCCGCCATCGGCGCTGCCGCTGCAATCGATTTCGGCCAGGTCGACCTGCCCGGCCCGACCGGCGAGGCCAATACGCTGTCGCTGTCGCCGCGCGGGCGGGTGTTGTGCCTGGGGCCGGATGCCGAGACGCTGCTCGCCCAGACCATCCAGGCGCTCGCCGCCGGCAATGCAGTGCTGGCCGTGGCCCCTGGGGCGCCGGCCGCCTTGTCGGCGCTGACCGGCAAGGGCTTGCCGCTCGCGGCGATAGATGGCCGCCCCGATCCGGTCGAGGCGCGCGCGCTGCGCGTCGATGTCGTCGCTTTCTCGGGTACGCCGGAGGCCGCGCGCATCGTGCGCCAGGTGATCGCCGACAGGACCGGCCCGATCGTGCCGCTGGTCAGCGAGGTGCTCAATCCGGCCGCCTATGCGCATGAGCGCGCGGTCTGTGTCGACACCACGGCCGCGGGCGGCAATGCCAGCCTGCTTGCCGCGGCCTAGTTCAGCCTATTCTCAGGCGCCCTCGACGACCGAAAAGCCCTCGAATTGTGGGTGGCCGAGATAGTGGACCTTCGTCGTGCCGACATTCCTGTGCGCGGCGCGGAAATTCTCCGACTTGGTCCAGGCGACGAAATCGTCCTGGCTCGCCCACACCGTGTGCGAGGCAAACAGTGTGCAGCCCTCGGTCTCATTGACCGGGCCACGCAGCAGATGGAATTCCCGAAAACCCTTCATCTCGGCAAGGCTGGAATCGCGGTTCTTCCACACGGCCTCGAAATCGGCTTCCGAGCCGTTCTGCACCTTGAAGCGGTTCATGGCGATGCACATGGGGTTCCTTTCTGAATTGGTGGACTGCTGCGATTGAAGGATGCGGCGAAGCGTCGGCTCTCAGAACGGACCGATCGCGCCGGTGAATTCCAGACTGTTGCCAACCTTTGGCGGGATCGGAGGGAAAGGGGCCGCCTTGCGAACGAAACCAAGCACGATCTGGTCGAAAGTTGCCGAGCCCGAGCTTTCGACGACACGCAGCTCATCGATGTTGCCCTGCCTGCCGATGACGAAGGTGACAACGGTGTTGCTGCGCGCGGTCGCTTGCAACGAAGGCGGTACTGCTCGATACACGCGGCCAAGTTTGCTGATGACGTCGCTTCGGTAGCTGGGTTAAGCGGCGGAGCCCGCCTCGTTCTGCCTTTTGCCTTTGCTGGCTGCCTGCGCCAGCCGATCCTGGCCGTCTGCCGTGCCGCGCTTCTCGTCCGCTGCTTTTGCAGGGGCGGCGGCCGGAGTTGGCCTGGCGCTGGGGATCGGCGGTTGGTCCGGAACGGCGACAGGTATCTCAGCGCTCTCGGCCTGGACGCTCGACTGTGCCGGTGTTTCGGTCCTGGCGGCCAAACTCCGGTCATCAGGGCGAGGGGTCGCCGCCACCAGTATGTCCGGTGTGACCGGTGGCTGTTTGACAGCTTCCGGTAAAGGCTTGGGCAGCGGCTTGGCTGCTTCCTGGATGGGGTCTCGAGTTTGCTTCACGGCTTCCCGCTCAGGCTGCGAGGGCTTTGCCGGTGGCACCGGTCTGACCGCCGGCTCCGGTTTGGTCGGCTGCGGTTTCGACTCCAGCGTGACATTGATCGCCGCCGGGTCCTTGTCCAGAGCGCTGCCGGCCACCTTGTCGCCTGCGCGATCGCTGCCTTCCGGTTGCTCCGCATTCCGGAAATCGAATGTGCCGGCGGGCGAGATCAGAAAGAATGCCGCCACAGCGGCGTGAAGCAGGCCGGAGACGACAATGGCAATGGGCCATCGGGCCGCTGGCCGCGCGACTGCAAGCGGCTCGGCCGGCGCTATTGCCAGCTCGCTGCCGGCGTTGGGGAGGGGACTGATTTCCTGCATCTCGCGGGCCGGAAATTGCAGCGGCCGGCAGGCAAAAGTCAAATCAAGATCGTTTGGCCCTGGCGTCAGCGATCCGTGGCTGGCCAGCGGCCAGGCTACGGTATTTGCTGTGAATGCAGGGTGCAGTCCCAAAGCTGGTCTCAGACGCCGAAAACGATGCCGGTCTTGGTGTCAGTCTTCAGCTTGCGCATGCAGGCGGCCGGTTCGACGCCGCTGCCGGCACACTCGGTCGCGCTGTTGATCAGCACGCGGCTGACCTTGGTGCAGTCGGTGCCGGCGAGATCAAAGCGCGTGACCTTGGTCTTGCCTGCCGGCAGGTCCTTGAAATCGAGCACGGTCAGCCGGTCGACGATGCCGGCCTCGTTGAACAGGGCGATCTCGAACGCCGCCTTGGAGAGGTCGGCGCCGAGATTGTTGTTGATCAGGAAGGTCAGCCGGCAGCCCTTGTCGGAAGGCTGCGCGGCATTGAGCTCCAGGGTCAGCGCGGGGGCCGGCGCGGATCCTTCACCCCGCGCCGGAACCATCGCAAGCGACATCGCCAGCGTCGAGGTCAGCAGACGAAGGGATGTCGTCGAGCTCGTCATGCCATCAACCTCCAAACCGCATGGTTGCCGCCAGTTTCAGCGTTATGCCCGGCTCATAGACCGCGACTGTCGTGCTGCCGTTCAGCGGGTTGGCGTATTTGACGTCGAACAGATTGTCGGCGCGGAAATCGACCTTCAGATTGTCGGTCGCCTGATAGCTGGCGAAGGCATTGACCAACGTATAGTCCTCGGCCACAGCATTGCCCTTTGGTTTGCCATTGTACTGAACCTCGCCACCGACGGTCAGCTTGTCCTCGAGGAAGCGCAGCCCGAGCTGGGCGGTGACTTGCGAAGAGGGGATGGTGGCGAGATCGGCTTCCACACCCTTGTAGGAAATGGTGTGGCCATTGGTGATCGAAGCCGAAAGCCCGGCATAGCCCCATCCGGCGTCGTAGACGCCTTCCAGCTCAAAGCCGTCGATCTTGGCCTGGGCGAAATTCTGATACTGGAAGCAGATCGGAATGCCGGGTCCGAACGGGCAGCCGCTGCCCGGAGCGAACGGCGACAGGGTCACACCATCGATATAATCGTCGACATTGTTGTGGAAGTAGGCCGCCTTGACGCGAAGCGCGTCGCCGGGTTCGAAGATGTCGTTCTGCCTGTAGTTGATGCCGAATTCCGTCGTCTTGCCGGTCTCGGGCCGCAGATTGGGATTGGGCAGGAACGGGAAGGTGACGCCCGCCGGGTGGTTGCCGCTGATCAGCGTTTCCGTCAGCGACGGCGACCGATAGCCTTCGGCGTAGGTGCCGTAGAATTGCAGACCCGCAAGGCCGGCGCTCTCGAACGGCGAGACGCCGACGGTGATGCGCGGCGACAGCCGGTCGCCCGAGGTCTCGCGGGTGCTGTCCTTCAGGCTGTAATTGTCGTAGCGCAGCCCAGCGATGACCTCGAGCCAGTCCCAGGTGAGCTTGTCCTGGACATAGGCGCCGGAGACGTTGCGCTTGCCCGAAGGCGTGTAAAAACTGTCGCCGCCGGCCGTGCCGCCCGTCTTCACATCGTCGCCGACCCAGTCGCCGCCATAGGTCAATTCGTGGGCGATCCCGCCTGTTTCGAAGCGCGACGTGTTCCAGATGTCGATACCCGTGGTGCCGACGTCGAAAGTCGATTGCGACCCCGCCGGCAGGACAGTGGGAAGACCCGTTATGGGATCAAACCGCTTTTGCGGGACAAGGCTGGTCAGGTCGAGATTGGTCTTGTTGTACGAGGTGTTGATGTGGAGATCGAGCCAGCTCTTGTCCTCATCCGTGATGTTGTAACGGGCGGTGAAGGTGTTCGACTTCAGGTCGACGTCGTTGACCGGCATGCCGCCGCTGGTTTCGTCCCAGCCGTCGCTTGAGCCGACCCAGCCCAGCTTCAACTCGCTGTTCTCGGTCGGCCGTATGCTGGTCTTGAGCAGACCGCTCAGCACGTCGAAGCCGGTGCCGTTGACGGTGTCGCCGCCGCCATCCTTGTAGTTGTCGTAGTTGCGGTAGACGATGTTGCCGAGCGCGTCCCAGTTCTCGTTGAAACGGTAGGCGCCGGTGGCGCTGGTGGTCCAGCCCTTGCCGTTGCTCTCATAGCGTCCGGTCACCGAAGCGCCCCATGTTTCCTCCGGCTTGAGGAAGTCGGCGGCGTCCTTGGTGTCGAAGAAGACGACGCCGCCGATGGCGCCCGAACCATAGGTGTTGGCGACCGGACCGCGGATCACATCGACGGATTTGACGAGCTCGGGGTCGATATAGAAGGTCGACTGGGTGCCATGGTCTGAACGCTGGAAATCCTGGCGTGCGCCATCGACGATAACCGCGACGCGGCCGAAATCCTGCAGGCCGCGTATGTTGATGCTGGTGCTGACGCGCCTGGCGTCAGCCTGTGTCGCGACACCGGGCACACCCAGCAGCATCTCGTTCGGCGTCGTCGCCATGCGGTGGGCGAGTTGCTCTTGGTCGACATGGCTGGCCGAGGCCAGTGATTCGATCGCCGTTTCGCCGGTGCGGCTGATGACCAGAATCTTGTCGAGCAGCGTCGCGCCCGCGGTGGCGGCTTTTTCCTGGTCAGCCTTCTTCGATTGATCTGTCTGCTCGCCCGCCGGCTGCGTTGCCTGTTGGGCATGCGCCGATGGCGCGGACAGGGCGATCGCCGCCACGCTCGCCAACAAAGCCGCCACACCGTTCGCCGCCGACCGGCCGCGCAATTCCCAGTTCAAAAACCCCATGCCCCAACTCCAGATTCCAGGTTTCTTGCTGGCTGGCCTCGGGCTCGCTGGCATTTTTCATCGTGTCCGGTGTCTTAAATGTTGACTCGTTTACTCCGGTATTGCACTGACTAGTAAACATGATTATTCAAGTCAAGAAATGAATCGGCAATTTCGCAACGCCTAGCCAGATGCCCCGGCACAGGAAAGGGATCGACCCAGATGAACACGCACAATCCCAACGATTTTCGTTATCGCGTCCGCCGTTCCGACGATGCCTCCACCCGCTTCGATCGGATCCCGCTGGCGGTGCGAACGCTCTCCAGCAACACGCTGTTCCAGGGCGAGCACGAGATCGGCATCGAGCATCATGGCGCGCTCTACCGGCTGAAGATCACCCGGCAGGGCAAGCTCATTCTCAACAAGTAAGGCAAGGCAGTAGGGACGAGACATGGACCAGCGCGTAAAACCCGCCCCGCATGAAATCCGGCGGGCACGGACAGAAAATCCGAAGACGCGCGAGCGTGACCTGGCCGCCCAGCTCGGCATTTCGGAAGCCGAGTTGGTCGCCGCGCATTGCGGCGACGGCGTCGTTCGGATCGAACCGCGCGTCAACGATCTCTTGACCGGTCTCGAGGCGGTCGGCGAGGTGATGGCGCTGACCCGCAACGAAAGCGCCGTGCACGAAAAGATCGGCGTCTATGACAAGGTCGTCACGGGCAACCACAATGCCATGGTGCTTGGCGAGAATATCGACCTGCGCATCTTCCCAAAGGTCTGGGCGCATGGCTTTGCCGTGGAGAAGCGCGACGGCGACGAGATCCGCCGTAGCCTGCAGTTCTTCGACGCGACGGGCAAGGCGGTGCACAAGGTGCATCTGCGTCCGGCCTCCAGTCTCTATGCCTACCAGAAGCTGGTCGCTTCGCTGGAATCGTCCAACCAGGAACCGACGGTCGATATTTCAGGGTCGATCTCCGACGATCGGAGCGAGGCCGGGGCAACCGCCGTCAGCCCTGACGATCTGCGCGACCGCTGGAGCCGGCTGACCGACGTGCACCAGTTCTTCGGTATGCTGAAGACGCTGAAGCTCAGCCGCCGTCAGGCTGTGCGCATGGTCGGAACGGACTATGCCTGGCTGCTCGACAATGATGCGGTCGGCGCCATGTTCCACCATGCCGCCGAAGGCGAGATGCCGATCATGTGCTTCGTCGGCAACCGCGGCTGCATCCAGATCCATTCCGGACCGGTCAGGTCGATCAAGCCGATGGGACCGTGGATCAACGTTCTGGACGAGACCTTCCACCTGCATCTACGCACCGACCACATCCAAGAAGTCTGGGCGGTGCGCAAGCCGACCAAGGATGGTCATGTCACCTCGCTCGAGGTCTATGCCGCCGACGGCGAGATGATCATCCAGTTCTTCGGCAAGCGCCATGAAGGCGAGAGCGAGCGCGACGATTGGCGGTTCCTGGCCGAGAACCTGCCGCGTATTCCAAGCCCGACGGCAGCGTGAGGAACAGTGTGATGCGGTTTTTCCCGACCCTGCCGGCCATGCGCCGATCGATGTTTGCCCCGATCGTCGGCCTTTCCCTTGCCGCGCTGCAGCCGGCCGGCGCCGCCGAGGGCGTCTCGGTCTTCTCGGATCCGTCGAAGATCGCCGCCATAGGCGGTTCGATCACGGAAATCGTCTACGCGCTTGGCGAGGAGAAGCGCCTGGTGGCGCGCGATTCCACCAGCAATTATCCGAAAGCGGCGCTTGCCTTGCCCGATGTCGGTTATATGCGCGCGCTGTCGCCGGAAGGCGTGCTGTCGGTCAATCCGACCGGCATCCTGACGCTGCACGGAAGCGGCCCCAAGGAAGCCGTCGATGTGCTGAAGAAAACCAGCATCCCCTTCATCGAAGTGCCCGAGCATTATAGCCACGACGGCATCCTCGAGAAGGTCCGCATCGTCGGTAAGGCGCTTGGCGTCGATGCCAAGGCCGAGGTGCTGGCCAAGGAGCTCGATGCCAAGCTGACATCAGCCGAAAAGCAGACAGCCTCGATCAAGGAGCGCAAGCGCATCCTGTTCGTGCTGTCGCTGCAGGGCGGCAAGATCCTGGCGGCCGGCAGCGAAACCGCGGCCGACGGCATGGTCAAGCTGGCAGGCGGGGTCAACGCCGTCGATGGCTTCTCCGGCTACAAGCAGATGTCCGACGAGGCAATCATTACCGCCAGGCCTGACGTGATCCTGATGATGAGCAATGCCGGGCCGCCGGTGTCGGACGACGAATTGTTCGGCACCCCGTCGATCGCCTCGACGCCGGCCGGAACCGCGCGCAAGCTGATCCGCATCGATGGCGGCTATCTGCTCGGCTTCGGGCCACGCACGGCCGACGCCATTCACGACCTCGCCGTCTCGCTCTATGGCGCTGAAGTCACGGACTGAGCGGGCAGATCATGGTCGATCAATCGATCGCCGGCCCGGTGAAGGTCATGGCGAATGCATCCGAAGGTGACCGCTCCGGCCGCGCCCGCATCGTCATCCTGTTGCTGTGCCTCGGGCTCGCGGCCGCCATGCTTTTGTCGCTCACGTCAGGGGCATCGGATGCTTCGGCCGTCAGCGTCCTCAAGGGCTCGCTTCTTGGGGGCATCCCGAGCGATGCGGCGCTGAGTGCGCGCGACAGTCTGATCATTTACGACATCCGTTTGCCGCGCATCGTTCTCGGCATGCTGGTCGGCGCGGCGCTCGCGGTCTCGGGCGCCGTCATGCAGGGGCTGTTCCGCAATCCGCTGGCCGATCCCGGCCTGATCGGCGTTTCTGCCGGCTCCAGCCTCGGCGCGGTGGCCATCATCGTGCTCGGCACCACGGTGCTGGCGCCCGTGATGGCCTTGCTCGGCACGCCTGCGCTGCCGTTGGCGGCCTTCTTCGGGGGCCTTGCCTCGACACTGGTGCTTTATCAGGTCGCGACGCGACGTGGCCAAACCTCGGTCGCCACCATGCTGCTTGCCGGCATCGCCCTGGCAGCCTTTGCCATGGCGTTGACCGGCATCCTCATCTTCATGGCGGACGATCGCCAGCTGCGCGACCTGACGTTCTGGTCACTCGGATCGCTTGGCGGCGCGACATGGGCGAAGATCGGTTCCGTCGGACCGATCATCATACTGGCGCTGGCGGCGATGCCTTTCCTGGCGCGCGGCCTCAACGCGCTGGCGCTGGGCGAGGCGACCGCCGGCCATCTCGGCATTCCGGTACAGCGGCTGAAATACACGGCGATCATCGGTGTCTCGGCGGCGATCGGCGCCTCCGTCGCCGTCAGCGGCGGCATCGGCTTCGTCGGCATCGTCGTGCCGCATCTGCTGCGCCTGCTGATCGGTCCGGACAATCGCTATCTCTTGCCGGCTTCGGCGCTGCTTGGCGCCTCGCTGCTGCTGTTGGCCGATGCCGTCGCGCGCACCGTCGTGTCGCCGGCCGAATTGCCGATCGGCATCGTCACCGCGATCGCGGGCGCGCCGTTCTTCCTGTGGATCCTGCTGCGCAAGCGCGGCGTGGTCGATCTCTGAGACCTATGAGGCGTTGATGATCGAGGCAAGGGATGTTTCCGTCGATATCGCCGGCAAGCGCATCGTCGGCGGTGTCGATTTCGACGCCCGGCCCGGCGAAGTCGCGGCCATCGTCGGTCCTAACGGTTCGGGCAAGACGACCTTCCTGAAGGCTTTGTCGGGCGAGTTCGCCTACACCGGGCGCATCGCGCTCAACGGCCATAACCTTTCGTCGATGAGGCCGGCCGAGATGGCGGTGCATCGCGCGGTGCTGCCGCAGGCGACGACGCTGTCCTTCCCGTTCACAGTGCGCGAGGTGGTCAAGCTCGGCCTTGTCGGCGGGCGCTCGGGCGCCTTGCCGGGCGAGGATGCGCGGCTGCCGGAGCGGGCGCTGGCGCGTGTCGACCTCGACGGTTTTGCAGGACGTTTCTATCAGGAGCTTTCGGGCGGCGAGCAGCAGCGCGTCCAGCTTGCGCGCGTGCTGTGCCAGGTCTGGGCGCCGGTGCTCGACGGCAAGCCGCGCTACCTGTTCCTCGACGAGCCGGTTTCCAGCCTCGACATCAAGCACCAGCTGATCATCATGAATATCGCCCGGGATTTCGCCAAAAGGGGCGGGGGTGTGGTCGCCATCCTGCACGACCTCAATCTGACTTCCATGTATGCCGACCGGATTTTCGTCATGCATCGCGGCCGGCTCGCGGCCACCGGTTCGCCACAGGACGTGCTGAGCGATGATCTGATCGAAAAAGTGTTTGATTGCCGGCTCAGGGTCGGCGTGCTGCCGGCCGGCAACATGCCGTTCGTGTTGCCGCAATCGTCGGTCTATTGAGGCCGGCCTGCGAATGGCAGGTTTCCTGCGCTTCCGGTACTCACGTACCCGAAAGTACGCTCCGTTCCGGTTCTCGGAACCCGCCATTCTCGACTCGGCCTGACCTGAATCTCAACAGACCTACCCAGACGCGAGGAGACTTGCTCACGCGGCCGGGGCGCGGCGCTCCAGCATGTCGATGCCGAGCAGGTTGCGCACATTCGGCCTTGCCGCCACCATATCGGCGATCGTGTAGCGGGCGAGCACGGCGAAGAAGGCGTTGAGGGCCTCGCGCAGCGCCGAATTCAGCGCGCAGCTGTCGACCAGCGGGCATTCGGCGGCATCGTTTTCGAAGCATTCGGCCATGGCGAAGCTTTCCTCCGTCACGCGCACGACGTCGAAGAGACTGATCGCCTCGGCGGCGCGGCCAAGCCGGACGCCGCCATTCCTGCCGCGCACCGTCTCGACCAGTCCGTTCTCGACCAGCGGCTGCAGGATCTTGAACAGGAACAGTTCCGACACCGAATAGGCGGTCGCGATTTCGGGAATACGGCTCAACCGGTCATTGTTGGCGGCACAGTACATCAGGATGCGCATGGCATAATTGGTCTGGCGTGTAAGCCGCATTTTATCCTCACTAGGCGCCGGCGCGGTCCAACCACGCTGGATTCCCGAACTTTGCCTCGCGGCTCTGATCCCGGAGTTTCGGGTTCGCCGCGCTGGCCTTGACCCGAATATGGCCTATACCTTGGAACAATTCCAGACTAGCCGGGCATCATAGATGAATATTCTCGTCAACTTTATGTGCGCGGCCCGGCAAAACACGGGGAAAACCGGCCACTACGGGCATTCCGGCTGACGAAACCTTAGATAGGCCCGAGATCAACCAGAGGTCGACCTGAGATCGACGAGGAGCAAGTTCATCCATGTCACAATCGGCTCCGTCCCTGGCGCCTGTCCGTTTCGATGCCGACGCGGCCGTCAAGCTCTCGGCGTTGCGACGCACCAAATTCATCGCCACGGCGGCGCTGGGGCTTTGCGTGCTGGTGTTCGCCTTGGCCAAGTCGTTCGAGAACTCCCATCCATGGCTGGGGTTCGTCTCCGCTTTCGCCGAGGCGGCGACCATTGGCGGCCTTGCCGACTGGTACGCGGTGGTGGCGCTGTTCAGGCGGCCGCTCGGGCTGCCAATCCCGCACACCGCCATCATCCCGGAAAACCAGAACCGCATCGCCGACAATCTCGGCCGCTTCATCGAGGCCAATTTCCTGGCGCCGGAGCCGGTGCGGGAAAAACTCGCCGAGGTCGATTTTGCGGTGCTCGTCGCCGATTGGCTGACCGATGCCGAACGCGCCGCCGGCCTGTCGCGCTTCGTCGTGCGGCTGGTGCCGCAGACACTTGCCGCGGTCGAGCAGTCCGGCCTGCGCGGCTTCGTCACCAGCCGCATGCTCGAGCAGATCGAAAAGGTGCCGCTGGCGCCGCTGGCCGCCGAGCTGTTGTCAGCACTTACCGACGACCGCCGCCACCAGAAGCTGTTCGACGAATTCATCAAGGTGGTCGGCCGCTTCCTCAACGACGAACAGGCGCTGGCGACGATGCGAGAAAAAATCCGCGAGGAGCTGCCGTCGCTGTTCAATCTGTTCCGCGCCGACGCCTATCTCCTGAAGAAGATCGTCGCCTCGGCAGGCTCCTTGCTTGACGAGGTGCGCGCCGATCCCGACCACCCGATGCGCGCCGAGTTCGACCGTTTCGCGCAAGGCTTCGTCGAGCGGCTGCGGACGTCCAAGCAATACGCAAAGCGCGCCGAGAAGATGAAGCATGATTTCCTCGCCCGACCCGAAGTCAGGGCGCTGGCTGGCGACATGTGGGAGAGCCTCAGCCTGTTCATCGAGCAGGACGCCAAGGCGCCGAATTCGGTGATCCGGGCGCATCTCGCCAACATGTTCGTCGAGGTCGGCCGCCATCTCGCCGGCGATGCGCAGATCCGGGCCGACATGAACCAGGGGTTCGTCGTGGCGCTGGCCGCCTTCGTCGAAAGCCAGAAGAGCGGCGTGTCGAAATTCATCGCCGACCAGGTCAAGCGCTGGGACCTGGCGCAACTGACGCGGCTGATCGAGATGAACATCGGTCGGGACCTGCAATATATCCGCTTCAACGGCATGATCATCGGCGGGCTGGCGGGTATCGTGCTCTATACGATCGAGCTGCTGCTCCCGGTCAATTGATGCGCATCGATCGTCAGGCCTGTGTTCGAAATGGACAGGCGGCAGCCGAGTGCTATGCTCCAGGCGAGGGCATCCGCATTTGCGGCAAAGGGGAGAAGACAGCATGGCCAGGCAACCGGAATCCGATTCCTTCATGGACATGTTCGGCAGGTTCGGCCGCGACCTGAAGGTGCCAAATGTCGATGTCGAGGCGATCCTTGCCCATCACCGCAAGAACCTCGAAGCCTTGGAGAAATCGGCGCGAGCCGGCGCCGCCGGCGCGACCTCGCTGTTGTCGAGGCAGCGCGAAATGCTGCAGGACACGCTGCGTGAAATTGCCGACATGGCGCAGAGCTACCGGGCGCCGGGCAACCCTCAGGAACTGATGGCCAAGCAGACCGAATTCGCCAGGAAATCGTTCGAGGCCGCGCTTAAGAATACCGGTGAAGTGGCTGAACTGGCTCGCAAATCCGGAACCGAATCGATCGAAATCCTGCGCGCGCGCATCAAGGAGGCGATGGAGGAAATCCGCGCCGGCTACGGGCAGAAATAGGCTTCCGCGGCTCGTCGTTTCGTCTTCGGCGGGACATGCCGGTTTGCAATTTGGCAACCTTGCGCATAGTTGCATCCCCGCCACGCCGCAGTAGCCCGGCGCCTCTGGAAGGTGCGAAAATCCGAATTCGGCCTGCCGTTGCATGGCAAGGCGTAGCGCGATTCAGCCGGAATTCGGCGGAACGGATTCGCAAGGGGTGAATTGACAGGGGCCATCCGTTCGTGGTCCGGAGGCACGGCAAGCGATCGGGAAAGCAGGAATGAACGAAGTACGGCCTAAAACGCCGCCGACCTACGAGCAGTTGAGAACGATGTCCGGGCAGGAGCTCGGCGTCTCGGAATGGACCACGGTCGATCAGGACCGTATCAACCAATTCGCCGAGTGCACCGGCGATCATCAATGGATCCATGTCGACCCTGAGCGCGCGCGGCGGCAAAGTCCGTTCCGCACCACGATCGCGCATGGCTATCTGACATTGTCGATCATCGGCGCGTTGGCGCTCGGCATGGGCATCGTGCCGGAAAACACCCAGGCCGCCTTCAACTATGGCTTCGACAAGGTGCGTTTCCTGGCGCCGGTCAAGGCCGGCGCGCGCATCAGATTGCGCACGGTTCTGCTTTCCATGGAGGACAGGGGGCCCGGCCAATATCTGATGAAGGCAGCCAATACCGTCGAAATCGAAGGCGAGGAAAAGCCGGCGCTGACGGCCGAAACGCTGGTCATGCTCTATGAGCGCCGCAAACGGGCGGGGGCCTGAGCGTTCGCCCAAGCCCCTGCAATGTCAGGCATTTCGCATTGAATGCCCCAATCGCGCATGTTTGACCGCGTTGCGGAATGACAACAGCGCGAGCAGCAATGCAACCAGCGCTAGGCCCGTTGCCGTCTCAAAGGTGACCTGCATGCCCCGGGCGGCTGCGGCGGAGCTCAGAACGTCCTGTCCTGTTCCTTGGCCGGCGCCGGCCGATGCAACCGCGAAGATGGCGCCCATCAGGGATGCGCCGGTGACGAGGCCGAGATTGCGCGACAAATTGAGCAGGCCTGAAATGACGCCGCGTTCGCCGGCGCCGACACCGCTCATGACGGCCGCATTGTTGGAAGTCTGGAACAGGGCGTAGCCGAAGCAGGTGACAGTGATGGGAACGACATAGCTGGCAATGCCGAGTTTCGTCATGGCGAGCGAGAGCAGAAATGTGCCCGTGGCGAGGCCGGTGAGCCCGGCGACCATCATCCGGTGGGCTCCAAAGCGATCGGAGAGCCGCCCGGCCAGCAACGCCGACAGGGCCGAGACAAGCGGCCCGGTCGAAAGCACCAGGCCGACCATCGCGGCATCGAGCCCTAGTCCGCGCGACAGATAGAACGGCGCGACCACCAGGGTCGCCATCATCACCGTGGCGACGATGAGGCTCATGACCAGACTGGCGCTGAGCCGCGGGTCCCGGAAACTGGCGAGTTGGACCAGCGGGTTCCTTACCCGCTTCTGGGCGACGGCGAATAGACCGATGCCGAGAGCGGTAGCGGCCAGCAGGCCGATGTTGAGCGCACCGAAATGGCCCCGGCCAAGCGTCATGGCCAAGGCATAGGCGGCCAGCGTCAGGGCCAGCAGGACAGTGCCCATCGCGTCGAACTTGCCTTGGGCGGCCTGAGATGTGTTGTTGCGAGCGGGCAGGGCGCGCCAGGCGAGGGCGAAGGTCAGCAGGCCCAGCGGCACATTGACCAGGAAGATCGCCCGCCAGCCGAGGCCGGCGATCAGCAGGCCGCCGAGCGAGGGGCCGAGCGTCGTGCCGATCGCCGACATGGCGCCGAGCAGGCCCATGGCGCTGCCGGTCCGCTCCTTGCTCACCGTCTCCGCGACAAAGGCCAGCGTCAGCGCCATCATCAGTGCGGCGCCCAGCCCCTGCACGGCGCGCGCGGCAATCAGCAGCCACAGCGTCGGCGCCAGGCCGCAGAGCACCGATGCCGATGTGAACAGCGCGATGCCGCCAAGCAGCAGCGGCCGGCGCCCGAACATGTCGGCCAGCCGCCCGGCGCTGACGATCAACGTGGTGATGACGAGGAGATAGGCCAGAACCACCCATTGCACGGCTTGGAACGACGCGCCGAACGTCTGCATCAGCGAAGGCAGCCCGACGCTGGCAATGCTGGTTCCGAGCGACGACAGCAGCGTGGCGAGCGACAGGCTTGCCAGCGCCCAGCCGACCGATTGATTCTCTAGCGGGGCTGATATGCCGTCCCGATTTTGCGCGGCGACTGCCATGGCGATCTCCTTTCCGTTCGCTCCGGAGCTGGAGCCGATGGAGATCTAGTCTTTCGGCTGATATGGCGGAAGGTGCAGTATTTGCATCATATCAGTGCATGAGACGCCACATCATGCTACGATCCGCGGATGACAACACCCGATCTCAATCTGCTCTTTGCTCTCGACGTGCTGCTGGCCGAAGGCAGCGTGGCCCGCGCCGCGCGCCGTCTGCGGCTCAGCCCCTCGGCGATGAGCCGAACGCTGGCGCGGCTGCGCGAGGCGACGGGCGATCCTTTGCTGGTGCGGGCCGGCCGCGGCCTGGTGGCGACGCCGCGCGCGGAGGAATTGCGCCGCCAGGTCGGTACTGTCGTCCAGGACGCGGAGGCGCTCCTGCGCCCCGCCGAATTGCTTGATCTCTCAACCCTGGACAGGGTCTTCACGCTGCGCACCAACGAAGGCTTCGTCGAGGAGTTCGGGCCTTGCCTCGTCGCCCGCATCGGGGCCGAAGCGCCAGAGGTGCGGCTGCGTTTCGCGCCGAAGTCCGACAAGGATGTGATGTCGCTACGCGACGCGGCGATCGACCTGGAAATCGGCGTTGCCGGCGAAACCGGGCCCGAAGTGCGCATCCAGGCACTGTTTCGCGACCGCTTCATCGGCGCTGTTCGAGCCGGCCATCCCCTGAGCAAGGGCACGGTGACGCCCGAGCGATACGCCGCTGGCCGGCACATCAGCGTTTCGCGGCGCGGCCGCGAGAAAGGGCCGATCGACGAGGCTTTGGGTGGGCTTGGCTTGCGGCGGATGGTGGTGTGCATGGTCTCGGGTTTCTCAGCCGCGCTCGCCATGGCGCGCGCCTCGGAGCTGATCGCAAGCGTACCCGAGCGGCACACGGCCGGCGCGCGCGCCGGCATGTACAGTTTTCGGCTGCCGGTCACGACGGTGGAAGTCACCATTTCGATGCTCTGGCATCCGCGCCTCGATGCCGACCCGGCGCAACGCTGGTTGCGCGAATGCGTGCGGGAGGTCTGTGCAAGTCGGTGAGATCAGCGCGCCATCGCCGCCTCGAGCACCTTGAAAATCCGCTGGTCTTCGCACTGGGCGACATTGAAGCGCAGGAAATGGCTGGCCGTCCGGGACAGGCTGAACGCATTGCCGGGCGCCAGCACTACGTTGTCTCTAAGCGCCCGGCGTGCGACTTCGGCCGCGTCAACACCGTCGGGCAGGCCGCACCACAGGAACAGACCGGCCGGCTGGTCGATCCAGGGCGTGATGCCGATCGCCCTCAGCCGGGCGACGGTCTCGGCCATGGCGTGCGCGAGCCTGGCGCGCAGCAGATCCATATGCTTGCGGTAACTGCCGTCCTTCAGCAGCGTCAGCACCAGTTCGGCGGCCAGCCGTCCGCCGCCGAAGGTCGTGGCGATCTTGAGGTCGGTCAGGCCCTCGATCCAGTCTCGGGGCGCGGCGATGAAGCCGCAGCGCACCGACGCCGACAGCGTCTTGGAGAAGCTGCCGATCTGGACGACGCGGTTGAGACCATCGAAAGCCGCCAGCCTCGGGGCAGGGGTGTGCTCGAAATCGGCGAAGATGTCGTCCTCGACGATGGTCAGGTCCGACTGGTCGGCGAGCTTCAGCAAACGATGCGCAATGACAGGCGACAGGATCGCGCCGGTCGGGTTGTGGATGGCGGAGTTGGTGATGTAGAGGCGCGGCCGGTGCTCGGCGAGCGCCTGCGCGAACAGCTCGATATCGGGCCCCGACGGCGTGTAGGGAACGCCGATCACCTTGGCGCGATGGGCGCGCAGCAAAGCGTGGAAGTTGAAATAGCAGGGATCGTCGACGAGCACCGTGTCGCCGGGTTCGATCAGGAACCGGCACAGAAGATCGATGGCCTGCGTACCCGATTCCGTCAGCATGATCTGTTCAGGCGAAACTTCGATGCCATGACCGGCCATGCGCCGCGCCAAGAGTTGCCGCAGCGGCGGCAGCCCAAGCGGCGTGCCGTAGTCGGCCAGCGCGACATCGTCGGCGCGCGCTGCCGTGCGCAGTGCGCGCCGCAGCGCGGCCTGCGGCATCCAGGAGGCCGGCAGCCAGCCGCAGCCGGGTTTCAGCACCTCGTCGCCGGCGTCCAGCGACTGGCGCGAGACCCAGAGCGGATCGACGGCACGGTCGAGCCGGGGACCGATCTCGGCCAGCGACAGCGGTGCCAGCGAGCCGGCGGCATAGAAGCCCGAGCCCGGCCGGGAGCGGATCGCGCCTTCGGCGGCGAGCCGTTCATAGGCTTCGACCACGGTGGATTTGGACACTTGCATGGATTGGGCGAAGGCTCGGATCGACGGCAGCCGGGCTCCCGGTGTCAGGCTGCGCGCGGCGATCCGCTGGCGGATCGTCGCCATGACGCTTTCGACCAGAGTAGGGGCGCTTAGGGTTCGCGCGACATCGGTTTCCAAGGTGAGGTCGGTCATCTGTATTGCTCGATATGCCATTACAGTTTCGTGTAATTGTACCGCATTGTCTCTGGCTGCACCATGGCATCTGCCCGATAGAGGGCGAAAGCAATGGAGCCTGGAATGGACAAGACAGCGAGCGGCTGGGTGAACGGATTTATCGGCGTGCTGATTTTCAGCGGCTCACTGCCGGCGACGCGTGTGGCGGTCATGGATTTCGACCCGACCTTCGTGACATCAGCCCGGGCCGCGATTGCCGGACTGCTTGGACTTGCGATGCTGCTGCTGTTCCGGGAAAAACGTCCGGATCGCGGCGATCTGGTGTCGCTGGTGATCGTGGCGCTGGGTGTGGTCGTCGGCTTTCCCCTGCTGACGGCTTTGGCGCTCAAGCACATCACCTCGGCGCATTCGATCATCTTCATCGGCCTGCTGCCGCTGGCGACCGCGATCTTCGGTGTGCTGCGCGGCGGCGATCGTCCTCGCCCGGCGTTATGGCTGTTTTCGTGCATCGGTAGCGCACTCGTCGCCGGTTTCGCGCTGACGCAGGGCGTAACCGCCTCGCCGGTCGGCGATGGCCTGATGCTCGCCGCCGTCATCGTCTGCGGCCTGGGCTATGCCGAGGGCGCCGCGCTGTCGCGCAGGCTCGGCGGCTGGCAAGTGATCTGCTGGGCGCTGACCCTGTCGCTGCCGGTCATGCTGGTGCTGAGCTTCGCGACGCTTCCGCCATCCTTTGCCGCCGTCGGCTCCCACGCCTGGATCGGGCTTGGCTATGTCTCGCTGTTCAGCATGCTGATCGGCTTCGTCTTTTGGTATCGCGGCCTGGCGCAAGGCGGCATTGCGGCGGTCGGCCAGTTGCAGCTGCTGCAGCCCTTCTTCGGCCTGGCGCTCGCGGCGAGCCTGCTACACGAACAGGTCAGCCCGCTGATGGTGGTCGTCACGTTGGGCGTGGTGGCCTGCGTGTTCGGTGCGAAGAAGTTTGCGCGGTAGGATTGGCTGACTCGGCCGCGAACTCATTAATGTGAAATGACAGAACTTAGTGGACGCAGTCACTCCGCGATCAGGTTGGGCCACGAGTCGGAAAGCGGAGCGGGGTTGCTGGATCAAGCCCAACCTCGGAAACCCGAAGCGGTACAACTGTATCGTGTGGATGAACGCGGCCGGGCCAATTTCCCCATACTACTTCAGCCATAAACCTGCGGCCGCGACATTCGACCTCAATCAAGTCACCGACCACCGGAGCCGTTCCAGCAAATCGGTTTTCGTCTGCGCGAAGCTCACGTTCAGTGACTACTTCGCCATCCTTCAGTGCAATACGCTTTACCCAATAGGCCATAGCGACGGCATAGTTCCTGTGTGTGGCTGGTCCAGCGAGATCCAAACCGATCATCGCTTGAAGTCGGTTCTGACGGACTAGCGCAACCTTGTCGAGCGGTTCTACTAGCGTCTTGGTTGCATGGACTGTTCTGCAATTTCTATCGAATCGCTGTCAGAATTTCGTCACAACCCCAATGCCAATGCCCTCGAAGCCACCCATTGCCATCAAGGCCGCGGGCGCCTCGTCGAGGCTGATCTTCTTGCCGACCAGCAGTTCGGGCTTGAGCTTGCCGTTGCGGATCATGTCCATCATCGCCTGGTAGCGATAGGCCTGCATGCCGTGGCTGCCGAGGATCTCGAGCTCGAAGGCGATGATCTTGTCCATCGGCACTTGCGGGCGGGCGTGCTCGCCCAGCATCAGGCCGACCTGCACATGGCGGCCGCGCCGGCGCAGATTGGCGATCGAGTTGAACGAGGTGGTGGGGTGGCCGAGCGCGTCCATCGACATATGCGCGCCGCCATTGGCGATCTGCTTGACCGCCTTGACCACATTCGGCGTCGTCGACGCATTGATCGTCGCCACGGCGCCGATTTTTCTGGCGAACTCCAGCTTCTCGTCGGTGAGGTCGATGGCGATCACGTTGGCGCCCATCGAACTGGCGATCATGATTGCCGACAGGCCGACGCCGCCGCAGCCATGCACCGCCACCCATTCGCCGGGCTTGACCCGCCCCTGGTCGACAATGGCGCGAAACGAGGTGACGAAACGGCAGCCGAGGCTGGCGGCGGTGGCGTATTCCATCTCGTCGGGCAGGCGCACGAGGTTGGTGTCGGCATGCTCGATGCCGACATATTCGGCGAACGAGCCCCAGCCGGTGAAGCCGGGCTGCGTCTGGTGCTCGCAGACCTGATGGTTGCCAGAGCTGCATTCGAAGCAGCGGCCGCAGCCGACGGCAAACGGCACCGTCACGCGGTCGCCGGCCTTCCAGCGGCTGACCTGCTTGCCGGCGGCGACGACGACGCCTGCAAGTTCATGTCCGGGAACGTGCGGCAAGGTGATGCCGTCATCATGGCCCATCCAGCCATGCCAGTCGCTGCGGCACAGCCCTGTCGCCTCGACCTTGATGACGACGCCATCGGCAGCCGGCTTCGGATCGGGGACGGTCTGGATCGTCGGCGCTTCGCCGAATTTCTCGAAGACGACGGCTTTCATCGGTCACTCCACCCTTAAGACGGCACGCATTGCCGGAAACGATAGCCGATTCCCTGTCTGGTCAAGCGGAAATCGATTCCGCCGGACATGCTGCTCTGGATGCGGCGCGGACCAACGAAGCCTATTCGGCATCCATCTGGTTCTGCGGAGCGGCTTTCTGGAAGGCTGGCAGCGCCATGCAGGCGGCGTTGATGCGGGTGATCGTCGGGTAAGGCGTCAGGTCGACGCCGAAACGGGCGTTGCTGGTGATCTGTGCCGCCAGGCAGATATCGGCCAGCCCCGCCGCCTCGCCGTGGCAGAATGTTCCGGTCTGAGGCGAGGAAGCCAGAATCTTTTCAAGCGGCTGGAAGCCTTCGTTCACCCAGTGGCGGAACCAGTTGGTGATGTCCTGGTCGCCGGCGCCGAACAAAGTGCGCAGCGAGGTCAGCACGCGCAGATTGTTCACCGGGTGGATGTCGCAGGCGATCATCTGCGCCAGCATTCGTACGCGCGCCCGGCCAAGCGGGTCCTTCGGCAGCAGCGGCGGCGCGGGATGGATCTCGTCGAGATATTCGATGATCGCCAGCGACTGCGTCAACAGCGTGCCGTCGTCGAGCACCAATGCCGGCACCAGCCCCTGCGGATTGACCGCGAGATAGGCTGGTTCCAGATGTTCGCCATGGCGCAAATGATGCGGGACATAGTCATAGCTCAGCCCCTTCATCTCCAGCGCGATGCGCACCCGGTAGGAGGTGGAGGAACGGTAGTAATTGTGCAGGACGATGTCGCTCATGGCTTTGTCGTTCACGACTGCGGTTGGCCGACCGTGACTTCGATCGTGCCGATGCCGTCGACGCCGCCGGTCATCGTCTCGCCGGGCTTGACGGCACCGACGCCGGCCGGCGTGCCAGTGAAGATCAGGTCGCCGGCTTGCAATTCTACGCCCTCGCTGCAGATCGAGACAATGTCTGCTATCGGCCAGATTAGCTCGGTGAGATCGGCGTCCTGCCGGACCTTGCCGTCGAGGGTGAGCCAGATACGCCCCTTCGCCGGATGCCCGGATTTCTGCGCGGGAATCAGCGGGCCGCAAGGGGCGGAACGGTCGAAGGCCTTCGACCAGTCCCAGGGCCGCGCCGCCTTCTTGGCCTCGTCCTGGAGATCGCGGCGGGTGAGGTCGATGCCGACGGCGTAGCCCCAGACATGGTCCAGCGCCTTGTCGCGGGGAATGCGGCAACCGGCTTTGCCGATCGCGGCGACCAGTTCGATTTCATGGTGCAGATTGGCCGTCAGCGGCGGGTAGGGGATGACGGTCCCGGTATCGACCACCGCGTCGGCCGGCTTGGTGAAGAAGAAGGGCGGATCGCGCTCATCATTGCCGAATTCGCGCGCATGCGCTGCATAGTTGCGGCCGACGCAGAAAATGCGCCGCACGGCAAAGCGCTCGTCCGACCCGCTGATGGCGACGGAAGGCGTTGGCGGCACGGGAAGGACGAAGGCGGTCATGGCGGTCTCTGCGCTGGCTATCAGGATGATGGCGGCACCTTCGGCCGATTTCGGGGACCGGGCAAGGCGTCGCTTTCATAAAGCGGGGGCTTTGGGCCGCATAAGCAATTCAGGGTTCCCACTTTGCAGCGGCCTATCAACTCGCGATAGACTATTTGCTAATAATCCGGCCATGGTCGCGGGGCTATGGTGTGGCCAATAAACCGGAACGAGCCACATGACAGCACCCAACGATCGCGCCCGGTTCCTGATCATCGACGACCATCCGCTGTTTCGCGAGGCGCTGCACAGCGCCGTTCAGATGGCCTATCCCGAGGTCGATACGGTCGAGGCGCGCTCGATCGCCGAGGCTCTCGATCTCCTGGCCGACGCCAAGCCTTTCGACCTTGCGCTGCTCGACCTCTCGATGCCCGACGTGCACGGCTTCGACGGGCTGCTGCAGCTCAGGACCCGCTATCCGCGCCTGCCAGTGGTGATCGTTTCGGGCCACGAGGAGCCGCGGATCATTTCCGAGGCCTTGTCCTATGGTGCTGCCGGCTTCATCCCGAAATCGGCGCGCAAGAGCGATCTCGCCGCCGCCATCCGCTCGGTGATGGACGGCGCCATCTATGTGCCGGAAACCTATGAAGGCCAGCCGGCCGACGCCGACAGCATCGACCGCGCCGACATGGTCCAGCGGCTGTCCAAGCTGACGCCGCAGCAGCTGCGTGTGCTGCAAATGCTGCGCCAGGGCCTGCTCAACAAGCAGATCGCCTACGAGCTGCAGGTCGGCGAGACCACGGTGAAGGCGCATGTCTCGGAGATATTGCGCAAGCTCAACGTCTACAGCCGCACGCAGGCGGTGATCGAGGTTTCGAAGCTGGACAATGCAGAGCTGTTTCGCGATCAGGCGGGGTTTTGAGGGATGAAAAGTGCACCGTCACTGCAATTAGCTCACTTTAGAGTTCCTTCGCACGCAATCTGAACACATGCTCTGGATCAATATCTTCGTGTTCAGCCCAACGGCCCCATATTATTTCGATCATCATGATCTTCCCATTTAAGGAAATTTCTAGAACGTCTCCCACTACCGGAGAATCCGCGTTTACCAGCGTACCCCCATTAGGCAACGCCCTCTCAGTTATTATTTCCCCGCTTTTCAAAATGATTCTTTGAACAATGTAAGGCATGCTATTCTTTCCCACCGCCGAAGAAAGATCGCAAGCGCCGGCGCCGCCCCTCATCCGGCTGCCGCCACCTTCTCCCCGTATAGAGACGGGGAGAAGGGCTCACTCTAAGCCAGCAAATGCGCCAGCAGCGCCCTTAGTTGCGCCGGTTTCAGCGGTTTGCGCATCAGTTCGATGCCGCCGGCGCGCGCGGCCTTGGCGACGGCTTCGGAACTGTCGGCGGTAACTATCAGCGCAGGCACGGCGCGGCCGAGATAGTCGCGGACTTCCGATATGGTGGTGGTGCCGAGGTCGCCGCCGTCGAGATGCTGGTCGGCAATGATGATGTCGGGCACCCAGTCGGTGTCGCCGAGCAGGTCCAGCGCGTCGTCGGTCGAGGTCGCGGCCCGCACCAGGCACTGCCAGCGCTCGAGCAGGAAGGTCATGGCCTCCAGCACCTCGGCGTCGTTCTCGACCAGCAACACCTTGGTGCCGAACAGGCCGTAGCCGCGCGACCGCTCCAGGCTGGTGGCGCTGGCGATGGCGTCGGCGGGGGCGCCGATGCCGACGGGGACATCGATATGAAAGATCGTGCCGCGCCCGACCTTCGAGGAGAAGGTCACGGGGTGGCCGAGCGCGCCGGCCATGCGGCGCACGATGGCAAGCCCGAGCCCGAGGCCGCCGCCGTCGAGCCCGGCATTGGCGGGCAAGGTGCCGCGATGGAATTCCTCGAACACCGCCTCGCGCTGGTCCTCGGGAATGCCGCAGCCGGTATCGGCGACATCGATGCGGATCGTGTCGCCGCGATGCCTGGTGCCGACCAGGACGCCGCCCGAGCGGGTATAGCCCAGCGCGTTGGAGAGGATGTTCTGCAGGATGCGGCGCAGCAGCGTCCGGTCGGAGCGGACCACGGCGTTGACCGGCCGAAATTTCAAGGACAGCCGCTTCATTTCCGCGACCGGCTGGAAATCCGAGCGCAGCGACGAGAACAGCGCCTCCAGGCTGACGTCGCCGATGTCGGGGTGCACCACGCCGGCATCGAGCTTGGAAATGTCGAGCAAGGTGCGCAGCAGGTCCTCCATCGTCTCCAGCGAGCGCTCGACCTGCCGCACCAGCTTCCTGCCTTCGTCGCTGGTCTGCAACTCGGCGAGCGCCGAGACGGATAGGTGAGCCGCATTCAGCGGCTGCAGCACGTCGTGGCTGGCGGCGGCGAGGAACCTCGTCTTGGACAGGTTCGCGAACTCGGCGTTTTCCTTGGCGGCGCTGAGATCGATGTTGGATTGTTCCAGCCGCCTCAAGGTCGAGTGCAGCTCCTCGGTGCGCGTGCGCACCCGATTTTCCAGCGAGATGGCTGTCTGGAACAGCGAGAAGGCGTTGCCCTGCTGGTCCATCGACCGCTCGACGCGGTCGACCAGCGCGGCGTTGATCTTCTTCAGTTTTTCGAGATCGTTTATGTCCCTGAGCGGCATCTTATAGCGCCGCCTTATTCTGCCGCTTGCCGTTCGCCGAAGGCGATGCCGGTGAAAGTCTGGTTGAGGTGCATCGACCGATACTGTTCGCCATAGGTGCCGAAGCCGACGACATTGTTGACCCGGTAGAGTTCCGAAATGTCACGAAAGACCTGGCGGTTGCGCGCATCGAGCCGGCGCAGCACGCAGTCGAAGCCGAGGATCAGGTCGATGCCGCCCAGCCTCTCCTCGACCTCGCGCAGGGCCGCGCGTGTCGATTCCACCATGTCCTTTGGCTGGGCGATCGACAGCACGACTCCGTCGTCGATGGCGCAGAAGAAAGACAGCGAGCCGTCCGCGTGCATCTTCTGGATCGAGCGGCAGTAATACTCGCCGCCCACCTTCACCACCACCGGATGCGAGGCGAAGCTCAGCGGCGTCAGGGTCTGCGGGACGATGCCGACGGAAGCGGCATATTCTTCCGCCGCATTGGTGGCGTTGAACTCGCGCACGATGCGGTGATCGGCATCGGACGCAGTGACCACCAGTTTTTCGTCGGTCGGAACGAAATTGTCGGTCTTGAAAACGTGGAACGGAATTTCCGTGGCGATCAGCACGATGATGGCGCTGTCCGAGGTGACCCTGCCATTCGAGATCAGCCGCGTCGTTTCGAATTTCAGATCGTCGCCGGCCGAGCCGCCGAGCAGCGGTATGTCGTCAAGGCCCCAGTGGATGGCCGAACTGACCGCTTCCTCGGCATAGGACAGCCCATCGATGAAGCAGAGCGCGAAGGTGTTCCTGGTCCGCTCGCCGCCCACCCGGACGCGCAGGGCGCGCCGCAAGGCCTCGACCTCGCCTGTGATCCTGTCCATGCCCGACGAGGATAGATTGTCGACCATGGCGCTGACCGCGGTGAACGCCGCCGAGGGAAGCAGCATCGCCAGCATGTGGCCTTCCTCGAGCCCCTGCGGCGTGATCTCGCCGGCGGTGGAGCAGCCGGCATGGTGGAGCCCCGGCGCATGCACCGAGAGCGCCCGCGACAGGGCGCCGGCCTCGACAAGGCTCTGGGAAAAGAACACGAGGGCAAAACCAGCGTCGATTGCCGCGGCCTCGCTGGCCACCGCGCGAGCGAAAGCAACCGGGTCGGGCTCATCCGTGGTCAGCGCCGACAAGCCGCAGGCGTAGCGCGTCCGTGAACTGGTCAGCGGCGTTCTCCCGCATTTCCTCCGACGCTCTTTTATACGCGGCTGTTTTTACAGGCTTCTGGCGCGCAGGCGTCGAAGGATATTGTTGCTTCCAATCGGTGTTTTGGCAATGGGGCGAGGGGAATGCGCCTTCGGCCTTGGCCATGACCGAAAGTACAATGATCCGCCTTTTCCGTCGCGCTGTTTTTTGTGCGTTGTGCGGTGTACGAATGACGCATGGCCGAAGTGCCAGCGGCGCGTCGGCAGCGTGATGACCAAGGTTGATACCCAGGGAGGATTCATGTCGGACGTTTCGTTGATGGTGAACGGCAGGCGGGTCAGCGGGACCGCCGAGGATCGAACGCTGCTGGTTCACTTCCTGCGCGAGAATCTCGGCCTGACCGGCACACATGTCGGCTGCGACACCTCGCAATGCGGGGCCTGCGTCGTCCATGTCGACGGCAAGGCGGTGAAGTCCTGCACCATGCTCGCGGTACAGGCGTCCGGCTCGAGCGTTGTAACGATCGAAGGTCTCGCCAATGGCGCCGACCTGCATCCCGTGCAGGCCGCCTTCAAGGAACATCACGGCCTGCAATGCGGCTTCTGCACGCCTGGCATGATCATGACGGCAACCGACATGATCAATCGCCACCCCGAAGGCCTCGACGAAGCGACGGTGCGCGCCGAGCTTGAAGGCAACATCTGCCGCTGCACCGGCTACCACAACATCGTCAAGGCGATCCTTGCCGCATCGAAGACGATGGCCAAGGGGGCCAAGGGCAAGGCGAAACAAGCTGCGTGAACGAGGCAGTAGGGCAGTAAGGCAGTAGGGCAGTAGGGAACCGGAACCAGTTTTCCCGTACTGCCGTACTGCCCTACTCACCTACTCCCCTACAATCTCGGGAGGAATTTCTTATGGGCATTGAAGGTGTTGGCGCTCGGGTCGCGCGCAAGGAAGACAAAAGATTCATCACCGGCGCCGGCCGCTATGTCGACGACATGGTGGTTCCCGGCATGAAGCATGCCGCCTTCGTGCGCAGCCCGCACGCGCATGCGCAGATCAAGAAGATCGACGTCAGACGAGCACAAGCGATGCCCGGCGTCATCGGCGTGCTGACCGGCAAGGAGCTCAAGGCCGACGGCATCGGCAATTTGATCTGCGGCTGGATGATCCATTCCAAGGACGGTTCGCCGATGAAGATGGGCGCCTGGTCGCCGCTGGCTGTCGACAAGGTCCGCTATGTCGGTGACGCCGTCGTCGTCGTCGTGGCCGAGACCAAGGGGCAGGCCCGCGATGCGGCCGAGGCGGTCGAGATCACATACAAGGAATTGAAGGCCGTCGTCGAAGCCACCAAGGCGCTCGAAAAGGGCGCGCCGCAGATCCATGCCGAGGCCGAGAACAATCTGATCTTCGATTGGGAGATCGGCGACGCCAAGGCGACCGACGCGGCGATCAAGGCAGCGGCGCATGTCACCCGCATGAAGATCGTCAACAACCGGCTGGTGCCGAATGCCATGGAGCCGCGCGCGGCTCTCGGCCACTACGACAAGGCCGAGGACCATTATACCTGCTGGACGACCTCGCAGAACCCGCATGTCGCGCGGCTGGTGATGAGCGCCTTCTACAATGTCGCGCCGGAAAACAAGCTGCGCGTCATCGCGCCTGACGTCGGCGGCGGCTTCGGCTCCAAGATCTACATCTATCCCGAAGAGATCGTCTGCCTGTGGGCTTCCAAGAAAACCGGCGTGCCGGTCAAATGGGTCGCCGACCGCACCGAGAGTTTTCTCTCCGACGCGCATGGCCGCGACCATGTCTCGACGGTGGAAATGGCTTTCGACAAGAACAACAGGATCACCGGGCTGAAGGTCGACACGATCGCCAATCTCGGCGCCTACATGTCGCTGTTCTCGTCCTGCGTGCCGACCTATCTCTACGCGACATTGTTGTCGGGCCAGTACGACATTCCGGCCATCCACGCCAATGTGCGCACGGTCTACACCAACACAGCTCCTGTCGATGCCTATCGCGGGGCAGGGCGGCCGGAAGCCACCTATCTCCTGGAACGCACGATGGAAGCGGCGGCGCGCGAGCTTGGCGTGTCACCTGCCGAATTGCGGCGCAAGAACTTCATCACCTCCTTCCCGCACCAGACACCGGTGATCATGAACTATGACGCCGGTGACTATGGCGCCTCGCTCGATGCGGCCATGAAAGCTTCGGACTATGCCGGCTTTGCCAAGCGCAAGGCGGCGGCCGCCAAGAAGGGCTTGCTCCGCGGCATCGGCATGAGCTGTTACATCGAGGCCTGCGGCATCGCGCCGTCGGCGGCGGTCGGTTCGCTCGGCGCCGGCGTTGGCCTCTGGGAATCGGCCGAAGTGCGGGTCAATGCCGTTGGCACGATCGAGGTGCTGACCGGCTCGCACAGCCATGGCCAGGGCCACGAGACGACCTTCGCGCAACTGGTCAACCAGCGTTTTGGCGTGCCGATCGATTCGGTTTCGATCGTCCATGGCGACACCGACAAGGTGCAGATGGGCATGGGCACGTACGGTTCGCGCTCGGGCGCGGTCGGCATGTCGGCGATATCAAAGGCACTCGACAAGGTCGAGGCCAAGGCCAAGAAGATCGCCGCCCACCTGCTCGAGGCCGACGAGGGCGACATCGTCATCGAGAACGGCGCGCTGAAGGTCGCCGGTACCGACAAGAACGTGCCGTGGTTCCAGGTGGCGCTGGCCGCCTATACCGCCCACAATCTGCCGGCAGGGATGGAGCCCGGATTGAAGGAAACGGCCTTCTACGATCCGTCGAACTTCACCTTTCCGGCGGGCTGCTACATCTGCGAGGTCGAGATCGAGCCGGAGACCGGAACGACCGAGATCGTCCAGTTCGTGGCCGCCGACGATTTCGGCAACATCATCAATCCGATGATCGTGGAAGGCCAGGTGCATGGCGGCATCGCGCAAGGGATCGGCCAGGCGCTGCTGGAAGGCGCCCATTACGACGCCAGCGGACAGCTGCTGACCGCGAGCTACATGGACTATACGATGCCGCGCGCGGGCGACCTGCCGTCGTTCAAGGTCTCAACCTCGAACACGCCATGCCCGGGCAATCCGCTCGGCATCAAGGGCTGCGGCGAGGCCGGCGCCATCGGCTCGCCGCCGGCGGTGATCAACGCCATCACCGATGCCATCGGCATCGCCGATATCGCCATGCCCGCCTCGCCGCCCACCGTGTGGGCCGCGATCCGCGCCGCGAAGCATTGAGGAGGAACAACCATGTATTCGGTCAACTACCACCGTGCCGCCTCGGTCGCGGATGCCGCCAAGCTGGTGAAGAACGGCGACGCCAAGCTGCTGTCCGGCGGCATGACGCTGATCCCCGCTATGAAGACGCGGCTGGCGGCCCCTTCCGATCTCGTCGATCTGTCGCACATCAAGGAGATGCAGGGCGTCAAGGTGTCGGGAAAGACGGTCACCATCGGCGCGGCTACCACGCATTTCGACGTCTCCAACGACGAGAAACTCAAGAAGGCCTGCCCGGCGCTTGCCCATCTGGCGTCGCTGATCGGTGACCCGGCGGTGCGCCACAAGGGCACGATCGGCGGTTCGATCGCCAACAACGATCCGGCGGCCGACTATCCCGCGGCACTTCTGGCGCTGGGCGCCACGATCGTCACCAACAAGCGCGAGATATCGGCCGACAAGTTCTTCAAAGGCCTGTTCGAAACGGCCTTGAAGGATGGCGAGATCATAACGGCGGTCTCCTTCACCGCCCCGGCCAAGGCGGCTTACGAGAAATTCCGCAACCCGGCCTCGCGTTACGCGATCGTCGGCGTGTTCGTGGCCAAGGGCAAGGACGGCGTCAGCGTCGCCGTGACCGGCGCCGGCGACGACGGGGTCTTCCGCTCGAAGGAGATCGAGGCAGCCCTTGCGAAGAATTTCGACGCCGCATCGCTCGCCGGCGTGAAAGTGCCGGCGAAGAACCTGATGAGCGACATCCACGCTTCCGCCGACTACCGCGCCAATCTGATCGTGGTCATGGCCAAGCGCGCGGTGGCGGCAGCCAACGCCTGACAGCATCGGTTGCCGACAGGAAAGGGGCCATCTTGGCCCCTTTTTCGTGGGCGGTGGTGTAGCCGTGCGGCTCGTGAAGGAACGCCGCGGGACCGCTCCTTTGCCCGAAGCCTTTCCGGAGCTTGCTGCCAAAGGAACCGCATCGCCGCCAATCTCGCACTTGCACAAACTTATATTGCACTGCAGTATGGGTCGGGGCGGGAATGCGAGCCGGGTTCGGACATGTACCGCCGTGCCCTTTCGCATGCCAATGCGAAGGGATCGGCATGTCCGAAATTACCGCCACCCAGATGGTTCCATCCCGATCCGTCGTCGACCGATCAGCCAGAACAAGATTGGCCTATCTCGACGGCTGGCGCGGCCTGTCGATTGCCCTGGTGCTGATCGGCCATTTCTTCCCGGTACCCGGAATCAATCTGGGTGTGCTCGGCGTCGAATTCTTCTTCGTGCTGAGCGGCCGGCTAATGGCCGAGATCCTTTTCATCGAACGCTACCCGCTGAAGAAGTTCTTCAAACGCCGCTTCTCGCGCATCTACCCGGCGCTTCTGGTGTTCGTCGTCATCTCCATGATTGCGCTCTCCGGCACGTTCATCGCCTTCAAATGGAAGGCGGCGCTGACAGCGCTGACTTTCACCTACAATTACGCCGGAATTCTCGTCACACGGGCCGGGGCGCTCGACCATATCTGGTCGCTTTGCGTGGAGGAGCATGCCTACATCATCCTGGCGCTGATCAGCGCGCTCCTCTCCAGCCGCGACCGCGTCATCCCTTTGCTGCTAGCGCTGGCCTTGCTCGCCATGGCCAATGGCGCGGTGTCGTACTGGGTGTTCGGGCTGGATTACGAGGCTACCTACTGGCGCACCGATGTGCACATCGCCTCGATCCTGCTGTCAGCTTCGATCTGCCTGCTCAAGGCCGAAGGCCGGCTGCCGGCGGTGCTGAAAGGGTCTTATGTCGCCCTGGCAGCGGCGGCGGGCGCGGTTCTGCTGTTCATGGACCCGGTGCCGACGCCGATCCACTATCTCCTGGCGGTGCCGCTGCTGGCGCTGGCCGTCAATGCGCTCGATTTCAGCACGCCAATTTTTTCCAATTTGCTCTCGTCGTGGCCCATGGCGACGTTGGGCCTGTGGTCATACTCGCTCTATCTGTGGCAGCAGCCCTTCTACAAATTCGTCTATGAGCAAGGCATCAGCCCATGGCCGATGCTGGTCGGGGTCTTTGCCTGCGCGCTCTGCAGCTACTACCTCGTCGAGCGGCCGGCGCGTGAATGGTTGAACCGCAATTGGTGATTAGGCCTCATCGCGCCGAGGCACTGTTGTTGCGAGCCTGAGGTAGCGCCGCAGACCGGCTTCGCCGCGCGGCGTTGTCCAGCGATGATTCCAGGCGAAGGCCGGCCGCAGCAGAGGTGCCAGGAATTTGAGGATCGGCCTCTCGACCGTGACCTGCCAGGTCAGTTGGACATGGGTCCCGCTGCCCGACGGCGACAGTTCGGCCCGCCACAGCCCGTCGAAGTCGCCAAAGGTTTTCACGACGACCAGCCGGCCAGGCTCGAGTTCGGCGGCCTCGATGATGAAGTTCAGTTCATAGGGCAGGGCGCCCCGCGCCCGTGCCCTTGCCCGCGAGCCGACGGACGCCTTGCCCTTGCCATCGAGCGGCACCACTTCCTTGTAGACCTCGCCCCACCAGAGCGGCAGCAGTTCGGCGTCGGAGAGAACGTCCCACACTTGCTGCGGCGTGCCTTCGGGAATGTCCCAGCTTTCGTCGAAGCGGAAGACGTTGCTAGGCATCGCGGTTCCTCCATTTGGTGGAACGCGTATATTAGAGGTGTCTTCTTTATGAGGCTAGCATCAGGCGACGATCTGCTTGACGTAATAACGCACCACTTTCTTGCCACCGTGGATCACCGCGTCGCCGACTTCGGTGAAACCCAGCGCGGCGTGGAAGGCATCCGAGGCAGGGTTGGGCGGATCGGCGTTGACCTCGCAGGTGACCAGCATGTAGCCGGCGCGCTCTGCGTGCTCGAACAGGTCCTGATACAGCCGGCGCGCATGGCCGCGGCCCCGTGCATGCGCCGCCACGACGACGCGATCGACATAGATGAAGCGTTCGTAGCGTTCGCAAAACCAGAGGAAGTTCGGGCTGTCGTAATTGGCTTCCTGGTCGAAGGTCATGATGAATGCTTCGAGATCGCCGATGCGGCGTGCGTAGAATGCCTCGCCGAGCAGGAACGACAGCCGTTCGGCTTCGAGCCAGGACAGTTCGGCGGCATGCTCGTTGTTGAGCGCCAATATGTCCGCTTCGTCGCCTGGCGCTATACGGTCTATCGGCGAGGTCATGCCTTGGCCGCCGCGATCGTCGCCGCCACCAGCGGTGTGTCGGTTAATGTGTTGCGGTACTCGCGGTCGAGATCGGAGCCGCCCATGCCGACCTTGGGATTGCGGTAGCGCATGGTGCTTGGCACGTCCTTCAGCGCGGCAAAATGCATTTCGGCCAGCCCGGTCTTTCGGCGCACCTCGGCGATGTTTGCGAGATCAAGCCCGCCGCAACCGAGGATGATGATGCGGTCGCCGGCCTGCCGCACCAGATCGGCCAGCAAGGGCAGGCCTTCGATCGCGCTGTCGCGTTGGCCGCTGGTCAGCACGCGGCCGACCTTGCAGCGGATCAGCGCCTCCAGCGCCTCGGCCGGGTCGCGTGTCATGTCGAAGGCGCGATGGCAAGTGACGTTCAGGGGGCCGGCGGCCTCCGTCAGTTCGCCCATGCGCTTCTCGTCGATGGTGCCGTCGGCGTTCAGGCAGCCAAACACCACGCCGGGCACGCCGAGATCGCGCAGTGCCGCGACATCGGCGAGCATCGAGCGGTATTCGGTCTCGCTGTAGAGAAAATCGCCGCCGCGCGGCCGCACCATGACGTGAAACGGCACGGTCGCCTGGTCGAGAGCGGCGCGCACCGTGCCGAGGCTCGGTGTGATGCCGCCCTCGACGAGGCTGGCGCACAGTTCGACCCGGTCGGCGCCGGCAGCCTGCGCGGCGAGCAGGCCATCGATGCCTTCTACACAGATTTCGATCAGGGGCAGGCGGGTTTCCGTGGTCAAGGGGTCGATCCAGTCCATGATGTTGCGCAAAGCCCTAGCACCCGGGCGGCTAGCGCGAAAGCGTGAACGGCGCACCGCCGTTTGGACCAGGCGACATTTCCCAGCTTGACAGTCTTATAACTGTAGAGTTATGAGTAATCCATAGCCGCCCGGTTATTGATTGGCCGGTGGCCGTGCGGCGGCAGCCGAAATTCCATCTGCTGAAATCCGGGATGCGCTGCTTCCGGGCTCGGCAAAACACGTCCTGACGAAACGCTTCAAAAGGAGAAGACTATGCAAGCCAGACTCAAGAATCCCGTGATGCTCATCCCAGGCGCCCTGCAGGCGCTGCTGGCGTTGGACAAGTCGACCGAGGCAGCCGATATACCCTATGTGACGCGCAAGCTCATTCATCTGCGCGCCAGCCAGATCAATGCCTGCAGCCTCTGCGTCGACATGCACGCCCGCGAGCTGAAGAAGGCCGGCGAGAAGGACGAGCGCATCTTTGCGTTGGCGGCATGGCGCGAGACGCCCTACTTCACCGACGCCGAACGGGCGGCCCTGGCGCTGGCCGAGGCCGGCACGAGGCTCGCCGACCGGCCCGACGCCGTGCCGGACGATGTCTGGGACGAAGCCGCCCGCCACTATGATGAAAAGGCGCTTGCAGCTCTGGTTGTCCAGATCGCCCTGATCAACGCCTTCAACCGGCTGAACGCGACGACACGACAGATCGTCGGCACCTGGGGCTGAGCGCCGGTCCTGCGCTAGGGCAAGATGGTTATCCGCTGCGGAGCGGGAAGGCGGGCGGCGCGTTGCCCTCCGCCTTTCGGCGCGTGAGTGCGGCGCTTGGCGGTTACTGCCGCAGTTCCGTGTTCTTGGCGCCTTCCTCGACCTGGTCGATGACCAGGAGCTTGACCGGGCCATCGCCAATATTGGTGGCCTGATGCCACTGCCCGATCATTTCGATGATGAAATCGCCGGTCTTATAGGTGTTGCTGTTGCCGGACTCGACATTGGTGACCTTCAGCGTCCCGGCCTCGACATAGGCATAGCGCGGGAAGGGGTGCCGGTGCACCGGCAAGGTCGCGCCCACCGCGATGTCAAAGGTCGACACCAGCACCTGCACGCTCTTCTGCGGCAGCGTGATCGGCTGGCCGGAAGCGGTGGTGGTGCGCGATGCGAGCGGGGTGACGACGACAGGCGTGCTGCTGCTGTCGAGTGCCAGAGCGCAATTCGCGTAAAGCGCGGCGCCGGCCAGCAGCGACGAGACCAGGATTTTGCGCATGAGTCCTCCCTGAACCGACGCATCTATCGCGCGGCGGACAACCGCGCGCAAGCGGGAGCGGCGCGACATCGCGATGAATTGGCTCCTTCGACCCACCAGCCGAAGTCCTCCCTCATGCAAATCGTAGGGAAATCGACTTCGGCCCTCGTAGTCAGGAATGAAGCCGACATTCGAAGTGAGGCTCACCGCCTTGATTTTTTTGCTTGTGCGCCATCGGCGGAAACGCGCGCTGGCGGAGCTCTGCTCGTGTCCCTTTTAGTGCGGGATCAAACATCACTCCGCTTCATTTAATTGATGGATGAAGCCTTATATGCGCAGATGCTAATGCACGCAGGCGCGCAACCTACTCCCTATGTTTCGCAGAGGCTCGCTGGCTTGGGTGGCCCAATATGACCAAGACGACACTGATTGCTATCGCTGTCCTTGCCATCAGCATCGGCTATGCCGAGGCCAAGGACAAGGACCGGCCGGTTTGCACCGCGTCGAGCCCACTCTTCAAAGTTCTCGGTAACAAATGTTTCCTCGTCAAGGGTTCGATGATCTATGGCGACATTGCCGAGCTTTCCCGGATAGTCCGCTTGGGCTGGTAGCCAGGGCAGCGGCAAGCTTTGCCATCCTCTTTGCCCTTGTGGTCGAGCATCGCTCGACCACAACGCAAGCCAGCTCCCTTTCGGAAGTGCTTGACGATTTGAGGTGATGGCGCCGGCGAACTCGCCTTCGTGGAAAAGTTCGATTGCCAGTTTGATCTGATTTGACGCGACCGCTTTGTGCGTCATTCGCAGGAGCTTGCCAAGCGAGCATGGTTTTCCACCGTTAACTCTTTGGATCGAGTTTTCTTGCTGGCGCTTCGGTGACTCGTTTATTAGAGACCCCTTATGGAGAGACGGCACGCAATCCGAAGGGTCAGTGATGGGCTGTGGGAGGTCTACGACATAGACAACGACAAGGTTGTGCGCGTGGGTGGAGTGCCCTTGACAAACTTGTTGGATGAAGACGCGCTCGACGCGTTGGACCTGATAAGGGATGGCTTCCTGACCCTTGGTCAGCCCAAGAGGACAAAGGCGTAAGCAAGGTGCCGGTTCAGGGCGACTGGTCGGGCGACGGAAGTTGCAATCCCAGGTGCAGACGCTGGTTCACAGCGAAAGCGACGGCATCGGACTCACGTTCGAAGGCTCTAGAATAGGTGTGGCCATCCGCTGTTACGATCGTAACAACCCACTCCGCGAGCGAGCGGAGCGCATCCAATTGGCCGGCGGGCCTAATCCTTCCCTCCGAGACCGCGCTGTCGCATTTGCCCGCGAAAAGGGTGAAGTACGAACGCGCGAGCTGACTGAGATCGGAATTCCCCGATGCTACCTAGCTCGGATGTGTGACGAGAGGCTGCTATCGCGCCACAGATCCCCAGGCGGCACGACCCGATCTTGGCTAAGCCGCAGTTTGCGAAGAGGGAAACGGTGACGTTGCTAGCGATAATCGCCCCGCACGACCCGATCGCCTTCCGGACGCAGTGTTCGACTTGCTCCGCCTCTTTTGCGGGCGGGGGGCAAAGAAGGAAAATCTCGAACCTCTTGGGGTGGAGGACGCCGAAGTCCCGGGCTTTGATGCGCGACCGCTCATGCTGTCAGCGTCAGAGCTTGCAAATCACGTCACTTTACACAAAACTTGACCATCGAGGCCAGTCATCCTGTGGATGTCGGTTTAGTTAATTCAAAATGAATGAGGAGGGTAGGCGATGTTTGCAGTCATACGCGCTCATTTTACAGCCACTCCAGTGAGCGACGTCTGGTCCGACGCCGAAATGCGGAACTGGCTTGACCCTACAATACCTTACAGCGTCGCCCACTATTGGTCCCAAACATCTTTCTCGCAAATCGATTTAAGTTATCAACTGTTGCCGATACTTCAGCTTGCTGACCCACGCAATGACCCGAATTTCGGCATGACGGCCCGGCAAAGGCTTGTGAATGCTGTCCTCGCCGGGGCCACTAACGAGTGGGACCCAGATTGGTCCACTTTCGCCCACGTCGTTATCTGGTTTCCTGCCGCGATAGATCTTCACGGTGGCGGCAGCTATAGCGTCAAACGCAAGGACGGCACCGGCGAACGAAGCATCGTCGTTGCGGTCGTCAACAAGGGGGCGCGGTTCGACACGATCTGTCAGGAGTTTGGACACAATTTCGGATTTCAGCATGAACGAAATCAAGCGGGAGGCGAATACGGCAGTCCCTATTCCACGATGAGTTCCTCTGTATTCCCCGACAACGCCTTCGAGCGCCCTGCCTCTCCACAGCTTCCGGCAGGTCTTGCGCCTTTCGACGGCAGCCCTCCGCCTACGACGGATGTCATGCGTATAGCCGGTCCGTATGTTACTCCATTGCAGTTCTTCGTGAATCGGACCGGAGACTTCGTGCATGCCGATTCGGTTGAAGAGCTCCCGGCCACATTCCAAGATGCCCATATCAATGTATACCTCCGAGCGCTCGATGTAGGAGTAACGTCTTGGCCAACACGCCGTAAGGTCTTGGCAGTCGTTCCGCCCGCATACGGGGACGCAAATGGATATGGAATCGAAATTCGCAGACCGCGCGAGTACGACCAAGGTCTCAACGAGACTCCAGCACCCGGTATTTCAGGTGTCGCAGGCGCCGTGATTCATTCTTTTGATCCTTCCACCAAACTCATTACCTATGTTGGTTGCATACCGTTTGCTGGCCTTGAAGGTGATCGAGACTATCGGATCGGAAATTTGGTCATCCGACTCAACAATTTCAACGACGACTCCGATTTTGTAGGCGTTACTGTTGGTGGGACCAAATTGGGCGAAGCCGCGATTCAGTTCGCACCGGCGCAGATGTCGTCAACCGTTACCTACACGACAGATTGGGAGTGGGTGTATGCAACTCCGTGCAGAATGTTTCCTGAAAACTCATACGCCCAGCGCAGCCACCTAAAATCCACCAAAGTCGTCCTGGCTGCTCTCTCTCAGGGGTATGAAGCGCCGGGATACGTTTGGACAATTAATGACGTGGCAGTTGACCCTGAGCAGATCAGTATGGAAGTTTCGGTCAATGTGCGGTCCGGCGATCCAGGTCTAGGCAGGCAGTTTCGAAGTGAAAGCATCACCGTAAAGTATCGAATTATAGATAACCGCCTGGAGTTCGAATCCGATGCGCCGTATTCGGAGTTCAGCCTGAGTGTGTCTGCAACGGTGAGCGAAACGCTAACCGCCGCTGCCGCGTCCACGCCCGCTCGCTCCGTATCAACAGACGTTACATTCCAGAACGCAGAGATTGAATGGTCGCTGTCATACCTCGAAAAAATGGTGCAGTGCTGGCGCGAGCACATCTACCAGTGGACCCCCGAGGACATGTTCGGCATTCCCACGGGCAACGGTGCCGTTGCCGTCAAAATACGCCAGTTCAAACAGCTCCACGACCACCTACTGGGGACGAATCCTGAACTCGCGGAAACTCTCACGAGAGAAGTCCTAAAACTGGGAAATATTACTAGGGATGATCTTTTTGCCCAGCCTGGCCCCTAAGAGTCCGACTCGAAACTCATGTATGGCGTGCCAGGCGCCGGATGAGGAGCATGGTTGAGGCGGCGTAGAGGAAGGCTTCGGCGGAGGCGATGATGCCTTCGAAATCCTTGGCCAGCCGTCGGCTGCGGTTGATCCAGGCGAAGAAGCGCTCGACCACCCATCGCCCGGCAAGACCTGGAAGCCGATCTGGCCGGCGATCTTCGTGACGATCTCAATGGCGTTCGGCGTGGCGTCCTTGACCCTTTGGGCGTTCTCCACAGTCCAGCCTCTACCCGCCAGAAAAGCTTTCAGGTAGAGCTCGATTGCGAAGCCTAGAACGTTGTGGAAGGCGAAAAAGGTCGCGTTCGTCCTGCCCTCGGATAATCCAGTATGCGGGTCTAGAATGCGAGCCGCCTTTGCGTGCCCCCAGGCGGCGCGTAGGAAACTGGACGCAGACGTGTTTTTCAGTTTTCTAGCCATCGTTCGTTAGTCGCTCCAGCGGACTTTACTTCCCTGGATATGTCGCGTGTCTGCCGCAAACTGTAGTTGCGCGGCAACCGCTCTGGGATCAACTACTGCGGAGACTGTCGCGATTAATGCCTCGCTTGGAGGCACGCATTCTGACGGGCTCGGGATCGAAGTAGCCGGAGGGATATCGAAGGTCGTAGTCCGAATTGATCTCAGTTAGGTCCGAATTGATCTCAGTTAGCCGATTTGCGAGTGGTCGCATCAACTGATGAGCCACAGCCAGACCGTTCCGTTCGCATTCGGAGTAGATCGCTCGGACATCATGACCTAGCGGCTTCTTGCCCAAAGCTTTCTTCGGCGTCCCCTTGGCGACTAGATATGATTTGAGAACAAGCTCAACCGAATGAGCAAGTAGGAAATAGGTCGGAAAGCGGAGGTCTCGCTCATCCCGCTCTGAAACGACCGGAAAAGCCCGAAAGTAGGCCTTCCCCCGCGTTAACATCTCCCCTGCGAAAATCCCCAGGCGCTCCGGCATCTCCCACAGGCGATCGGATGCCTGTCTAAGGCCAGTGCTTGTCACGTTACGCTGTCCAAGCGAAGCTCGATTCTGCAGACATGCTGTAGAACGGACGTTTTCGGGTGATTTTCAGAAATTTGCAAAGCCTTGGAAAATTTGGCTCCCCGGGCCAGAGCCTTTAAAAAGAATATGATTATTAATTTCAATTAGTTAGCTGGTAGACGCGGCGCGATTTGTATAGCAAAATGTTTAGCGAATTCCCGATGCCTAGCGGGCCAGAGTTCGGGATTTGAAACCGGTTGCAAATCGTATGAACCTCCTCGTACCTGCTGGCCTGCCGGATTGGAAGTGGCCCCGAATGCCCGTCTACAACGGCTTCACTCACGAAGAGCGGGTTCGCGGCGGCCAACTCATACGCCACTTCATCGCCAAAGGCTGGTTGGCAAGGCCCGAGCGATGCTCGATCTCGGGCTCCACAGACAACCTCCAAATGCACTGCGAGAAATACTATGCGCCGTGGGCTCCGATCCCGATCAGCCAACCAATTCACATGGCCTTGCATCGCCGTTTCCGGCAGCCTGGCCCGTGGAACCGAATAAAGTAGCGCAGCCGACAAAGGCTCAGCTTCAGCCTGACGGTACATTCATCGGCACTAAAGCACTGCTTGTGAAGCTAGCGGCAGAGGCAGTCCTGCAGATCGGATGGAGACTTGACAACGCGGACGAACAGGCTGGCCTCGTCGCCTTTACCACCGGCGTGACCTGGGGATCATGGAGCGGAGTTTCAGGCACCGTCTACATTGAGGATTTGGGCAACAACCGTTTCCGGCCTGTCGGGTCGGCAAAGCAGAACGTGCGAGGCGGCGCCATGCTATCCCTAAACCTGTTTAATGAACCAGAGAGCAAGGTAGAGCGGATCATTGAAGCGATGCGCTCCCTGGCCAATAACGAATGGAATTAGGAGGGACACCCCATGGTCGATATTGCTGTGGCGGAACTCAGTTCGTTCGATCACGCCCGAACGTTTCAGCGGGTCGACCTGGCCGGCTACCTTGCCACGAAGACATTGCTCGCAATGCATTTATGGACCGGGCAATAATCTGTGTCGGTCGTCGGCACGCCTGCGCCAGTAGCCACCTCGCCAGCACCGCATTGCTTCTGCCCGCTGACATAGAGGTCGTAGCGCGTCAGGCTGAGGTTGAATATGGAGCGGTAGCGAATGACGGTGGTGCCGTCCTGCTTCAGTAGTGCCTGAACTTCGGCGCAACTCAGGCCGGCGATATCCCTGCGCTCTTGTGCTTGAGCCTGCACCACGAGGAAGAGTAACGGAATTGCAATCGCGATCGGCTTCATGGCGCCCCACCAGCGTTTTCGCCCGACCGTTGGTGTAGACTTGACCAACCGATATGAAAAGCCCTTTGGCCTCGCCAAAGGACGACATGCGTCTGAACGAGCTCCTGGACAGCGCTATGAGCCTAATTAGCGCACTGGATCTCATGGAGGCCGATTGCGATCTGGAGGACACGTGTCATTCGCAAAAGCTTTCCCAAAGGCGGGAAGGGGTTCGGCGTTTTTTTGGAAAACGGCATCTGGATGTTGCCCCCAACGTTGCCCGGGACAAACTATCCCACAATCAATGGAATGCGAATATTCAGCTAAGTGTTTGAAAATGTTTGGCTCCCCGGGCCGGATTCGAACCAGCGACCAACCGGTTAACAGCCGGTTGCTCTACCACTGAGCTACCGGGGAACGGATGCTCTTCAGCAAGTGGCGCAGCCTATAGCAAACACCTTTCGGCTTTGCAAAGAAGCATTTCGCTTTTTTCCGAGACTTTTTCGCGCGGCGGTTTCTCGCAATCGCTGGCGGCCGTCCTCATATTAGCCGTCTTGGCGATGGGCGCGGAACCGAAAGGGCGGTCGCGGCTTTCGTAAACAGGCTTTTTAGACCGACCAGACGGGCAGCCATTGGCGATGACGGCAGCAGACGAAAACCGGATACCGGCACGAAAGATCTCGATTTTCGGGCGTGAGTTCACCATGCCGCAGTCGCGTGGCCTCAGAATCACGATCGGCATTCTTTTGACCATCGGCGGCATACTCGGCTTTCTGCCGATTCTCGGCTTCTGGATGGTTCCGATCGGATTGCTGGTGCTCTCCTATGAATTCGCCATGGTGCGGCGCCACCGGCGCCGCTTGGTCGTCTGGTGGGAGCGGCGGCGACGGCCGGATGGAACGACGGGCACCAAGCCGGGCCTTTGACCGCGCCATCCTTCCGCACGTTATGCCGTTGTTCGGGTTTCGGATTTTTGCGAATCGGCTTCTCGGTCCGCACGTCTCTCCAAGTCCTCGCTGATTTCCCTGAGAACGACTGCAGCCGAGGCGAGACGCGCACGGTCGCGCGGCGAAAGCCTGGTGGTGCCATCGATCGCAAGGCAGTCGATGGCATGGCGCAGCAACGCCTCGCATCCGGATCGCGACAAGCCATCCCAGGCGTTCGTTTCGGTGCTCGGGCTTGCCGGCCGCATGGCGCAGTCCTCCTCGCTTCTCAACGCTGGCGCGGGCGTGGAGTTTCACGTGATCTCCTGCTATACTTAATGATCGTCTAATATGCGTGGTGGCCCACCGCGGCCACGACGCTCGATGTGGAGGGTCGGATTCTTGCAGAGGAAACCGCGCGGAATGCGTGGTGGCCGCTTGACGCCATTTTCGCCGCAACCTATTGGAACCGGGTGGAACGCCGGGAGCAACGAGGCCTCGTGGCGGAGTGGTTACGCAGAGGACTGCAAATCCTTGCACCCCGGTTCGATTCCGGGCGAGGCCTCCAATACCCGGGCTCCCGCGCGCTCAGCGCCGGAGCCTGACGTTCTCATCGAAATGAACCGCGGTTCTGGCGCGGCAAGCGGATTGGTTGGAACATGAGCGCTGATTTCTCCGAGCTTCGCGTCAAGATGGTCGACGGTCAGGTGCGCACCACCGACGTGACCAGCGCCCCGCTGCTGGAAGCCATGCTTACCGTGCCGCGCGAGGTTTTCGTCGGCGACCGCCAGCGTGATCTCGCCTATATCGACGAGGACATCCGCATTGCCGACGGCGCCGATGGCGCTCGCTATCTGATGGAAGCATCGCCGCTGGCCAAGCTGATGCAATTGGCCGAGATCAATGCGACCGATTCGGCGCTCGATGTCGGCTGTGGCACCGGCTACGCCTCGGCCATCCTGTCGCGACTGGCGAGGTCGGTCGTGGCGCTCGAAAGCGATTCGGCGCTGGCGCAAACCGCGACATCGACCCTTTCCGGCCTTGGCTACGGCAATGTGACCGTGGTCCAGGGCGCGCTGGCGCAGGGCCATGCGGCCAAGGCACCCTATGACGTCATCTTCATCGGCGGCAGTGTCGAGAAAGTGCCGGCGCCGTTGCTCGATCAGCTCGCCGAAGGCGGCCGACTCGTCGCGGTCGAAGGGCGAGGCAATTCCGGCGTGGCGCGACTTTTTTTCAAGGCTGGGGGGGTTGTAACCGGGAGAAGGGCATTTAATGCGGCAATTAAGCCACTACCGGGATTCGAACGTGAGCATGCTTTTGAATTCTGAATGATTTAGCCTTGCAGCAAAGGCTTTGTCATGGTCGCTTACATTTGAACAATCGTTGCTGATCCCAGACTGGGGGCACTTTGGGACCGAGCGACAGGGAATGAGACACGCCACTCCGGCTGCTCTAACGAGAAGCTGGAGCGGCGTAGTTCCCATGGAAAACGAATGAGGGATATACCCGTGCCGTCTGTATCCAAGACCCTTTTTGCCGCCGTCCTCGTCTCCGCGACCGCGCTGTCCCCACTAGCCGCCTCGGCGGAAACCATCACCGGCGCGCTCGCCAAGGCCTATCAATACAATTCCACGCTGAATTCATCCCGCGCCGGTGTGCGCGTCACAGACGAAGGCGTGGCCATTGCCAAATCGACCGGGCGTCCGACGATCACGGGATCGGCCTCGATCGACTACACAAACACGCGCCTGGCAAATGGCGGCGGCAACTCGAAGCTGACGTCCGGTAGCTACGGCATTCAGATCAACCAGTCGCTGTTTGACGGCTTTCAGACGAAAAACAACGTGGCGGCGGCGGAATCCCAGGTGAAGGCGTCGGTGGAGAGCCTGCGCAACACCGAGGAAAACACGCTGTTCAGCGCGGCCACGGCCTATATGGACGTGATCCGGGACCGGCAGATCGCGGTGCTGACCGAGCAGAACCTGCAGTTCCTGACCGAGCAGGCGCGTGCGGCAAGGTCACGTTTCGAAGTTGGCGAAGGTACCCGCACCGACGTCGCGCAGGCCGATGCGTCGCGCGCCTCGGCGGTGGCGTCGCTGAGTGCCGCACGCGCGCAGGCGCTGGCCAGTGCTGCAACCTATCACCAGGTGGTCGGCGACGAGCCGGGCAAGCTCAAGCCCGCTGCGCCATTGGCCAAACTCTTGCCGTCGAGCCTCGACGCGGCGATTGCGATCGGGGCGAATGAACATCCGGCCATTCTCGCTACGCAGCACCTGGTCGACGCGGCGGCGTTTTCGGTGAAGTCGGCGGAAGGCGCGCTGTTGCCGCAACTGTCGGCGTCGGCCGGCGTCTCGGAGAACTATCGCAATGCCATCCCCGACCTCTCCGGTTCCAACGGAAATTCGACCTCGGCCAATATCGGCGCGACACTGACCATTCCGATCTATTCGGGCGGTCGGACCCCGGCGCTCGTGCGCCAGAGCAAGGAATCGCTTGGCCAGGCCCGTATCCAGGTCGATGTCAGCCGTGACCAGGTTCGCCAGGCGGTTGCCACCGCATGGTCGCAATACACCGCCGCGCAGCAGAGCGTCTCGGCCAACAGGCAGGTGATCGATGCCGCGCAACTGGCGCTGAACGGCGTCATCGAAGAGCGCAATGTCGGCCAGCGCACCACGCTCGACGTGCTCAACGCACAGGCTGCCGTCATCACGGCCAAGATCAACCAGGCCAATTCCGAACATGACGTGGTCGTGGCAAGCTACGCCATCCTGTCGGCAATGGGGCGCCTGTCGGTTGACCGGCTTGCCTTGCAGGTCACCAAGTACAAGCCCGAAGAGCACTACAACGCCGTCAAGGACAAGTGGTTCGGCCTGCGCACGCCGGACGGCCGCTAAACGCCGGCGGCTCGACTTGCGTCGAGCCGCCCGAGCGCAACCTTGCTTGAAAACCGGTTCCGCTTCGGTTCGCGCCTGTCTTTTCGCATTGGCGCGATTGCGAAGGGAGCGCGCTATGCGCTTTTCCCGGGAAGCCGATTTCACACTTTTCCCGGAATTGCCTCTAATCTGTTGAAATCCCACATGTCCCCAGATTGGGGATTCTCGTGCGGCGATCCGTCGGTTACGCTGTCGCCATGATTCGAATCCGGCTTCTGCCGGAGCGGAAGACTAACAGGTCACAAGGGCGGCGGATGTGACGATGGCCACGGCAAGCAGCGCACAGCGCGAACCTTCCATGGAAGAGATACTGGCTTCCATCAGGAGGATCATCGAGGACAGCGACAACGGCCGCAAGCAGCCGGGTGAGCCCGAAGAGTTGCGGCAGGATCTGGAGCCTTCGCCGGACGAAGCTCCGGCCGCTGATGTGAATGCGTTTCGCGCGGAGTTGCATGCCGCCCCCGAGGTCAAGAAGCCGGTCGTGCTCGCGGAAGTCCAGGCGCCTTCGCCCGAGCCGGTGATCGCGCGGATGGATGCGCCGACGCGTGCCGATCCCGTGGCGGCCAAGCCGTCGATGACGCTTGCCGAGGTCAGCGCCAGGATCGCCGCCGAGCAGGCGCCGCCCGCCACGGCCGGAGCGCCGATGGTCTCGCAGGCTGAGGCCCCGCAGGCCAGCGCGACAAGCGATGCGATCGTTGCCGATTGGCGGCGCGAGATCGCGTCCGTCGGAGAGCAGGCGAAAGCAATACCGGACAGGAGCATCCGCAAGCCGGTCGCTCAGCCCGAGGCGCCGGCGAGCGAGCCGGTGGCGGAGGCGGCATTCGAACGGCCTTCTTCAAGCGAAGCTCCGGCAGGCGCCGCTCAGGCGCGTGCGGCGGCAAGCGAAGCGCCTGCGGCGCGCCCTGCAATTCTTTCCGAACACACAGGCCGGCAGGTCGCCGCGGCCTTCGGCGAGCTGTCCGATGCCTTTGCCAGCCGCAGCAAGAAGACATTCGACGAGATGGCCGAGGAGATGCTGCGGCCGATGCTGCAGGACTGGCTGGACAATAATCTGCCGACGCTGGTCGAGCGCCTGGTGCGCGAGGAAATTGAACGTGTGGCGCGCGGGGCGCAATAATCTTCTCCAACGATCGCGCGCGAAACGCCGCCCATGAGGCGGCGTTTTTGTCGATGAGGTCAGCCCGCGCTGATCGTGAAGCAGATGAGATTGCCGTCGGGATCCTTGACGATGAACGTGCGGGCGCCCCAGGGTTCGGTCCGCAATGTCTGGTGGAACGGTGCTGTGGCCGCCTGATACTCAAGAAACAGAGCCTTGATGTTGTCGACAACGATCGTCGCCGCCAGTAGGTCATCGGCCGAGTTGGCGGCGAGTGGAGGCTTGTCGACATGGCGCAGGTTGAGTCGTGCGCCATCGCGGATGATTTGGGCGTAGAAGGGCGGCTCGCCATAGGTGAAGCGCGTCTCGAAGCCGAGCTTTTGCCGGTAGAAATTGCAGGCCGCTGCGATGTCGCAGACAAAGAGCTGTGGCTCGGCAAAGGCGAGATGCGGTTTTGCGGCGTCTGTTGCTGCATGATCGGTCACGGTTTGAAGGCCTTCCTTCAGCGCCTGCCAGCTCTCGAAACCTGATTTCCTGGCGACGAGTTCCTGGGCATCGGCAAGCTTGAAGCCGTGATCGAGGATCTGGCTGTCGCTGAGATGGTGAAAACGCGGCAAGAGCCATCCAATCACAGCGGCGACGGGATAGTACCGCTCGCGGTGCCATTTGAGATAGAGCTTGGCCTGTTTCTTGTGGTGTTCGAGGGTCGGCATGGGCGCATTGCGGGGTTGAGGTGGCGTAGGCGGGCAATGCCCCTCCGGCCGGAAGCCGATGCGCCCTACTGCAGCGTGGGCACGGTATGGCTACGACGCCCGGCGGTCAAGCTGCGAGTGCCTCGCGCCACGACCCTCCGTTGAAATGAGCGCGGGCACGCCTATTTGCTTCTCATGCACCGAGGCGGCCCTTGCGGTTGACTTGGCCAAGACCTTCCGATTTACACCGAACCAGCAAAAATCCCGACAGCGCGGACCGTTTCCCCATGCTTGAAAAGACCTACGACGCAAAGACCGTCGAGCCGAAGATCGCCAAAGTGTGGGAAGAGGCGGACGCCTTCCGCGCCGGCGCCGGGGCGGAGGAGGGGGCCGAAGCCTTCACCATCGTCATTCCCCCGCCCAACGTCACCGGCTCGCTGCATATGGGCCATGCGCTCAACAACACGCTGCAGGACATTCTGGTGCGCTTCGAGCGCATGCGCGGCAAGAACGTGCTGTGGCAGCCGGGCATGGACCATGCGGGCATCGCCACGCAGATGGTGGTCGAGCGGCAGCTGATGGAGAAGCAGATCCATCGCCGCGACCTGACGCGCGAGCAGTTCATCGAGAAAGTGTGGGAGTGGAAGGCCGAATCCGGCGGTACCATCTTCAATCAGCTGAAGCGGCTCGGCGCCTCGGCCGACTGGTCGCGCGAGCGCTTCACCATGGATGAAGGCCTGTCCAAGGCCGTGCTCGAAGTCTTTGTCACGCTCTACAAGGAAGGGCTGATCTACAAGGACAAGCGCCTCGTGAACTGGGATCCGAGACTTTTGACCGCGATCTCCGACCTCGAGGTCGAGCAGCATGAGGTCAACGGCAATCTCTGGCACTTCCGCTATCCCCTGGAGGGCGAGACCTTCGACCCGGAAAATCCGAAAACCTTCATTACGGTGGCGACCACGCGCCCGGAAACGATGCTGGGCGATACGGCGGTGGCGGTGCATCCGGATGACGAACGGTACCGGCATCTGGTCGGCAAGAACGTCGTGCTGCCGATCGTGGGCCGTAAGATACCTGTTGTGGCGGACGAGTATTCCGATCCCGAAAAGGGTTCGGGCGCGGTCAAGATTACGCCGGCGCATGATTTCAACGACTTCGAGGTCGGCAAGCGCCACAAGCTGCCGGCGATCAACATCCTGACTGTCGAAGCCGCCATCAAGTTGAAGGACAATGAAGATTTCCTCGCCGGCCTCGATGCAACGCCGGAGCGGCAGGCCGTCTGGGACGAGCTTGACGGGCTCGACCGTTTCGTCGCACGCAAGAAGATCGTCGAGCTGATGGAAGAAGGCGGCTTCCTGGAAAAGGTCGAGCCGCATCGCCATGCCGTGCCGCATGGCGACCGCGGCGGCGTGCCGATCGAGCCGTTCCTGACCGAGCAGTGGTATGCCAACGCGGCCGAGCTCGCCAAGCCGGCGATCGCCTCGGTGCGCGAAGGCCGCACCAACTTCGTGCCGAAGAACTGGGAGAAAACCTATTTCGACTGGATGGAGAACATCCAGCCCTGGTGCATCTCGCGCCAGCTGTGGTGGGGCCACCAGATCCCGGCCTGGTATGGGCCGGATGGGCGCGTCTTCGTCGAGAAGACCGAGGAAGAGGCGCTGAGCGCGGCGATCGAATATTATCTGGCGCTCGAAGGCCCGTGGAAGGCCTGGGTCGAGGACAGGCTGGAAAACTTCCAGCCGGGCGAGATCCTGACCCGTGACGAGGACGTGCTCGACACCTGGTTCTCCTCGGCCCTGTGGCCGTTCTCGACTTTGGGATGGCCGGACCAGACGCCTGAGCTGAAGACGTACTACCAGACCGACGTGCTGGTGACCGGCTTCGACATCATCTTTTTCTGGGTGGCCCGCATGATGATGATGGGCCTGCATTTCATGGACGAGGAGCCGTTCCACACCGTCTATGTGCACGCGCTGGTGCGCGACAAGAACGGCGCCAAGATGTCGAAGTCGAAAGGCAACGTCATCGACCCGCTCGATTTGATCGACGAGTATGGCGCTGACGCGTTACGCTTCACCTTGACGGTGATGGCGGCGCAAGGCCGCGACGTGAAGCTCGACCCGGCGCGCATCGCCGGCTATCGCAATTTCGGCACCAAGCTGTGGAACGCGACGCGCTTCGCCGAGATGAACGAGGTCGCCCGCAATGACGATTTCTGGCTGAACGACGCCAAGCTGGCGGTCAACCGCTGGATCCTGACCGAGCTGACGCGGGCCGCGCGGCAGATCACGGACGGCATCACCTCCTACCGCTTCAACGAGGCGGCCGGTGCTGCCTACCGTTTCGTCTGGAACCTGTTCTGCGACTGGTATCTGGAACTCTTGAAGCCGGTGTTCATGGGCACTGACGAGGCGGCCAAGGCCGAAAGCCGCGCCTGCGTCGCCTTCGTGCTCGACGAAATCTACAAGCTGCTGCATCCGATGATGCCGTTCATGACGGAAGAGCTGTGGGCGCAGACGGCGGGCGAGGGCAAGGAACGCGAGTCGCTGCTTTGCCACGCTGCCTGGCCGTCGCCCGACTTCGAGGATGACGAGGCCGCCGCCGACATCAACTGGCTGGTCGACCTTGTCTCCGGCATCCGCTCGGTGCGCTCGGAGATGAATGTGCCGCCGGCGGCGATCGCGCCTCTGGTCGTGGTCGGCGCCAATGGTGTGACACGCGAGCGGCTGGTTCGCCAGGACTCGGCGATCAAGCGGCTGGCACGCGTCGGCGACATCTCGTTGGCTGATGCGGCGCCCAAGGGCTCGGCGCAGATCGTGCTTAACGAAGCAACGATCTGCCTGCCGCTCGGCAGCCTGATCGATCTCGCCGCCGAGGCTGCCCGGCTGCAGAAGGAGCTGGCCAAGGTCACCGAGGAAATCGCGCGCCTGCACAAGAAGCTGTCGAATGAACGCTTCGTTGCCAGCGCGCCGGCCGAGATCGTCGAGGCCGAGCGCGAAAAGCTCGCCGAATACCGCGACGCGCAGGACAAGCTTGCGGTGGCGCTGACCAGGGTCCGCGATGCCGGTTGAGGAGAGATTCGCTGGACTTTAGTCTTCTCTAAAATGACGATCTTTTTTGCCTCGAAAGTAGGCATTCCGTAACGTTAATGTTGACGTAAACGGAAGTTTTAGCCCCATTGTTGCCATAATGTAACAATGGGGCCGAAAGCCCCCGAAAATGGCTGTTTTTGAGCCTTTTGGGGCGAATTTTCCTCATTCTCCGGTCGGTTAAGTACGCGTCTGGCCGTTTTTCGGCCTTGCGGTGCCTGCCTCCATTTTGTCGGAAATCCGTTTGGCAAGCATGTACATGTACGCCCCAGGAATTCGTTGTTGCGCCGTTAACCTGAATTGGTTCTAGCTTGATGCACTCGAATTCGGGGAGGACATTTATGACTATTCTGCGACTGAAGGCGCTGCTGGGGGCGGGGTGCTTTTCGCTGGCTTTGATCGGAACCGTGGCCACTCCGGCGCATGCCGGTGGTCTCGAGCGCGGTTGGTACGATATCGACCTGCTTTTCGATCCGGCACAGATCACAGGTGAAGCCGGTGCCACCTACGTGATGCCGCAGCGCGACCTTAAAAACGCAAAGGATACCGACCCTCTCGATGGTACTCTTTCTGGTCCGAAGTTTTCCAGTTCAGCCCGTGACACCGAAAGCTACTGGGTGCCCAACGCTGGCATCAAGATCGGTATGGGCCCGATTGATTGCTTGGGCGACTATTCGCAGCCCATCGGCGCCTCCAGCAATCCTGGTGCGAACTGGGCGGGTGCACAAAGCAATGTTGACACGCAGGTAAGGAGTAAAGCCTTTGGTGCGACCTGCTCGTACAAGATGGATCTCGGCAAGGGCCAGTTTCGTTTCATCGGCGGCGTGTTCCATGAGGATGTTTCGGGCTACAAGGAGCAACTGGTTGTTCCGCTTCCTTCACCCCTTTTGGGCACCGGCATCGGTCGCCTTGATCTAGAGGGCGATGGTTGGGGTTGGCGCGCCGGTGTCGCTTACGAGATCCCGGATATCGCGCTGCGTGCAAGCCTGGTCTACAATTCGGCGGTCAAGCTCGACAATTTGAGCGGAACGCTCGATCTGACTCAAGTTCCTGGATTTATTAACCCGTTAAACCCACTTCTTGGGCGCGTGACGGATGTCTACGGGTCTTCGCAGGTTCCAGATTCTGTTGAACTCAAGCTTCAGTCGGGCATAGCGCCCGGCTGGCTGGCTTTTGGATCTATCAAGTGGGTGAATTGGAGCGATCTGCAAAGCATTCCGTTCTGCCCGACCGTGACCCAGGGGCTTGTTGCTTGCACGACAACCAGCCCTGTACGCGCCACCTCGCTTGATCTGCTCTATCGCGACGGTTGGACGGTTTCCGGCGGTATCGGCCATAAGTTCAATGACCAGTGGAGCGGCGCCGCCGTTCTGACCTGGGATCGCGGTACGACGACCGGCCTGAGCGCCCAGACCGACACCTGGACCCTTAGCGGCGGTGTGGCCTACACGCCAACTCAGAACGTGGAGCTTCGCTTCGGCGGCGCTGTGGGCGTGATGACCAGCGGATCGATACATTCCGTCCTCGGCAATGATGGTGTCACTTACGGCACCGACTACACCGCCGACTTTGGCAACGACCTTGTCACGGCACTTTCGACTTCCTTGAAGGTTAAGTGGTAACCCACTGAAACTGAACATAAAAGGCCGGGCATTGCCCGGCCTTTTTCGTTTGGGCCGGCATCGTCGGCGCTCCCGGTATCCAAGCGGCGTTGCATATAAGCCGCACTGCAGTCGCCTCGTGCGTTTGTGACGTTTTGGCAACACTTTCTGAACAACCCCTGCGCTAGAAGTCAGGCCGGGGAAATTGCCCATTTCCCGCCATAAACCCGGCGCACCTCGAACCTGTCTCGGGACACGCGCCAAAAGGCTCGGCGATGCGGCAGGCCGCACCGCCCGCGGCAAGGATGAGAATGGACGCCAAGGTCATTTCAAAGGCTAAGCTCCCTAGCCGCCATGTGACTGTCGGTCCGGCGCGTGCGCCGCACCGGTCCTATCTCTATGCCATGGGGCTTTCCGCCGCCGAGATCGCGCAGCCGCTGGTCGGCGTCGCCTCCTGCTGGAACGAAGCCGCGCCCTGCAACATCTCGCTGATGCGCCAGGCGCAGGTGGTCAAGAAGGGTGTCGCCGCCGCCAACGGCACACCGCGCGAATTCTGCACCATCACCGTCACCGACGGCATCGCCATGGGCCACCAGGGCATGAAGTCGTCGCTGGTGTCGCGCGAGGTCATCGCCGATTCGGTCGAGCTCACGATGCGTGGCCATTGCTACGATGCGCTGGTCGGCCTCGCCGGCTGCGACAAGTCGCTGCCCGGCATGATGATGGCCATGGTGCGGCTCAACGTGCCGTCGATCTTCATCTATGGCGGTTCGATCCTGCCCGGCAGCTATCGCGGCCGTCAGATTACCGTGCAGGACGTGTTCGAGGCGGTCGGCCAGCACTCCGTCGGCACGATCGGCGACGCCGAGCTGCTCGAGATCGAGCAGGCGGCCTGTCCGTCGGCCGGCTCCTGCGGCGCCCAGTTCACCGCCAACACCATGGCAACCGTCGCCGAGGCGATCGGTCTGGCGCTGCCCTATTCCTGCGGCGCGCCGGCGCCTTACGAAATGCGCGACCGCTTCAATTTCGCCTCCGGCGAAAAGATCATGGAGCTGATCGCCAAAAACATCCGGCCGCGCGACATCATCACGCTGAAGGCGCTGGAGAACGCGGCGACCGTGGTTTCCGCCACCGGCGGTTCGACCAATGCGGCGCTGCATCTGCCGGCGATCGCGCATGAGGCGGGCATCAAATTCGATCTCTTCGATGTCGCAAGGATTTTCGAGAAGACGCCCTACATCGCCGACCTCAAGCCTGGCGGCAAATATGTCGCAAAGGACATGTTCGAGGCCGGCGGCATTCCGCTGTTGATGAAGACGCTGCTCGACCACGGCTATCTGCATGGCGATTGCCTGACGGTGACTGGCCGCACTTTGGCCGAAAACATGGAGCACGTTGCCTGGAATGAACACCAGGATGTGGTCCGCCCGGCCAACAGACCAATTACCCAAACCGGCGGTGTCGTGGGCTTGAAGGGAAACCTTGCCCCCGAAGGCGCGATCGTGAAAGTCGCGGGCATGACGGAGTTGAAATTCTCCGGCCCGGCGCGCTGCTTCGATTCGGAAGAGGAATGTTTCGAGGCGGTGACGCAACGCAACTACAGGGAAGGCGAGGTTCTCGTCATTCGCTACGAAGGGCCGCGCGGTGGTCCCGGCATGCGCGAGATGCTGTCGACGACGGCAGCGCTCTACGGCCAGGGCATGGGCGGCAAGGTGGCGCTGATCACCGACGGCCGCTTCTCGGGCGCGACGCGCGGCTTCTGCATCGGCCATGTCGGGCCGGAAGCGGCGGTGGGCGGCCCGATCGGCCTCATCCGGGATGGCGACGTGATTTCGATCGACGCCGTGAACGGCACGATCGAAGTGGCGCTGTCGGATAGCGAACTGGCGGCGCGGGCCAAGACATGGAAGGCGCGCACGACCGACTATCAGTCGGGCGCGATATGGAAATACGCACAGACGGTCGGGTCTGCCAGGGATGGCGCGGTCACCCATCCGGGTGGTGCGAAAGAAACACACTGCTATGCGGATATCTGAGTTGTTGAGGTCGTCTGTCCTTCCGGCACTGGTCGCTGCGGCGATCTTTGGCGCCGTCGGCCAGGCTTTGGCCTTCGACGACAAGGTGTTCGACGACAAGACCGGCGTGAAGCCACAGTCGAGCCCCTGGGCAGTGTTCCAATTCGGCTTCTCCGCCTACAAGAACGGCCACAAGGAACAGGCCGCCGAAGCCTATAAATACGCGGCCGAAAACGGCCAGATCGGCGCCACATGGAAGCTTGCCCGCATGTATGCAGAGGGCGACGGCGTGGCGCGCGACGATTATGAGGCGTTCAAGTTCTTCTCCGAGATCGTCGACCAGGACGTCGAGCCCGGCTCGCCTGAGGAAAGCTACGTTTCCGACGCGCTGGTGGCGCTCGGCGATTATCTGCGCAAGGGCATTCCCGGCAGCCCGGTCACCGAGAACGAGGTGGCGGCCCAGGAATATTACATGCGTGCCGCCGCCAACTACCGCAATCCGAACGCCCAGTTCGAGATGGGGCAGATGTTCCTGAAGGGCGAGGGCGGCGTGAAGGCCAGCGTCAAGCAGGCCGGGCGCTGGTTCCAACTCGCCGCCGCGAAGGGCCATGCGGGCGCGCAGGCGACGCTTGGCCATCTCCTGTTCCAGAGCGGCAAGATCGTTCGCGGCCTGGCGATGATGACCGCCGCGCTCGAACGCGCGTCGCCGACGGATCAGCCCTGGATCCGCGGCATGCAGGAAGAGGCTTTTGCCGCCGCCGGCGAAGCCGACCGGCGCACGGCGATTTCGCTGGCCGATGACATCCTGACCAAAGGCACCACCAACGCCGACCAGTAAGGTCGCCTGCCGCTCTCCTCCAAGAGGGGGAGATCAGCTAGTCAGAAAAATCAATTCTCGGTTGGCTCCGTCGGCACCATGCTGGGCGCGGGCGTCGAGATCGGCATGACGTGCGGGTGCGGCGCCATCGTGTTTCCGGGGCAGCTGTCGCCGATCTTCGTCCAGGATGTGTTGTTGAGCACCATCTCGCAGCGCGCCAGATGGCTCTGGTCGGCAACCGTCAGGCAAGCGACCTGACCGACCGGATAGGATTTTCCATTGGCCAGACATTCCGGGGCGGCAAAAGCCGGCACCATGGCGGCCGTGGCAAATGCCAAGCCGATCGGACAAGCAACAAATCGAGTGGTCATGGGAACCCCAGCCGCCATGATGATTTTCCATCATGCGCCTGATTTGTGGCGATACAAGGTCGGGGCGATTCGCCGGCAGAAGGGTCCCGGTCAGGCCGGCTGCAAGGCGAGATCGATCGCCACCGGCACGTGATCGGACGGCTTTTCCCAGGCGCGCACATGTTTTTCGATCGAGGCCGACGAGAAGCGGTTGGCGGCCTCCGGCGACAGCAGCAGATGGTCGATGCGGATGCCGTTGTTCTTCTGCCAGGCGCCGGCCTGATAATCCCAGAAGGTGTAGGTGTCGGGGGCATCGGTGACCGCGCGCACCGCTTCGGTGAAACCGAGGTTGAGCAGCCGGCGAAAGGCCTGCCGCGTCTGCGGCTGGAACAGCGCGTCACCCAGCCAGTTCTCCGGAAAACGCGCGTCGATCGGCTCGGGAATGACGTTGTAGTCGCCGGCCAGCACCAGCGCCTCTTCCAGCTTCAGCCGCTCTTCGGCCCAGCGCTCCAGCCGCGCCATCCAGTTCAGCTTGTAGGGGAATTTCTTCTCGTCATCGATCGGATTGCCGTTCGGCAGATAGAGAGAGGCGACCCGCAGCGCGCCCTTGTCGGTCGAGAACACACCTTCGATGAAGCGCGCCTGCTCATCGGTGTCGTCGCCCGGAAGGCCTCTGATGACTTCGTCAAAGCGCAGCTTCGACAGCAGCGCGACGCCGTTGAAACCCTTCTGGCCATTGGTTTCGACATTGTAGCCCAGCGCCTCGATCTCGGCGCGCGGGAACTGCTCGTCGACCGTCTTGATCTCCTGCAGGCAGACAATGTCGGGCGCGCTCTCGGTCAGCCAATGGGTCAGATTGCCGATGCGGGCGCGAACGCCGTTGATGTTCCAGGTGACGATTTTCATGACGGTCTTATTCTTCCTGCGGCGGATGGCGTTCGACGAGGCCGATCGTATTGCCTGCCGGGTCCTTTAGGAAGGCCATCCACTCGCTTTCCCCCGGCGGTCCGAAGGTGCCTTCGGTATCGCGATGCACGAGCGCCGGCGGCGCGGTGAAGGGGACGCCCGCGGCTTTCGCCTCGGCGTGGAAGGCTTCGAGGCCGGTCATATCGAGATAAACGGTGCCGGCCGGTATGCCGTCGGTGAACAGCATCCTCACATCGCCGGCCATGATGAAGGCGATGCCCGGCGGATCGTAACGGGCATGAACGCCCATGCCGAGCACATCGCGCCAGAAGACCAGCGTCGAATCGAGATTGCGTCCGGCCGACAGCGCGACCTGACGGACCGCGCCGATGGCAGGCATGCCGTTAGATGGAGAAGCTCGTGCCGCAGCCGCAGGAGGCGACCGCGTTCGGATTGCGGATCTGGAAGGACTGCCCCATCAGATCGTCGACGAAATCGATCACCGAGCCGCCCATATAGACCAGCGACAAATCGTCGATCAGCACCGTGGCGCCGTCCTTCTCGATGGCGACATCGTCGTCGTTGCGCGTGTCGACCAGGTCGAATTTGTAGGAGAATCCGGAGCAGCCGCCGCCTTCGACGGAAACGCGCAGCGCCGTCTTGCCGGCCTCGCCAGAGACAATCTCGGCGATCCGCCTGGCGGCGGCCTCGGTCATGTCGACTTTCATGGCAGTCTTGGCATCAGCGCCCATGGGCGTCACCTTGCTTTCGGTTTCACATGATAGGTATGAAGCGCAAAGGGCCAAGTCAACTGCGGCAGCATCAGCCATGACCAATGAGTTGGGCGACATCGGGTTCGGCTATCGGCCGCGCGCGGCCTATGCCACCGATCCGGCGCTCTCGCGCGGACGGCTGTTCGACGAGGTCGAGAGCCCGACCCGCACGCCGTTCCAACGCGACCGCGACCGCATCATCCACTCGACGGCGTTCCGGCGGCTCAAGCACAAGACGCAGGTCTTCATCGCCCACGAAGGTGATCACTACCGCACAAGGCTGACCCATTCGATCGAGGTGGCGCAGATCGCGCGGGCGGTGGCGCGGGCACTGCGCGGCGACGAGGATCTCGCCGAGGCGGTGGCGCTGGTGCATGATTTCGGCCACACGCCCTTCGGCCATACGGGCGAGGACGCGCTGAACGACAAGATGGCGGCCTGGGGCGGCTTCGACCACAACGCCCAGTCGCTGCGCATCGTGACGCGGCTGGAGGCGCGCTACGCCGAATTCGACGGGCTGAATCTGACCTGGGAGACGCTGGAGGGACTGGTCAAGCATAATGGCCCACTGACGGACGCCAGCGGCAAAGGCTTGAAGGGGCCGGTACCGCAGGCGATACGTGATTATTCGCAGATGCAGGATCTCGAACTCGATCGCTTCGCCGGCATCGAGGCGCAATGCGCCGCGATCGCCGACGACATCGCCTATAACACGCATGACATCGACGACGGGCTGCGGGCAGGGCTGCTGACGCTCGACATGCTGAAAACCGTCTCGCTGCCGGGAAAGATCCTGGAAGGCGTACGCCAACGTTACCCCAGGCTCGATGACGTGCGCACCGGCCACGAACTGATGCGGCGGCAGATCACCGCCATGGTCGAGGATGTCATCGTTTCGGCGACCGCAAATCTGGAACGCGTCGGGCCGCGTAGCGCCGACGCGGTGAGGGCGGCGGGCGAGACGATGGTGACCTTTTCCGCCGAGATGGCCGCGGCCGAGAAGGAACTGAAGGCCTTTCTCTACAAGCATCTCTACCGGCACGAGGAGGTGATGCGGGTGCGCGCCGGCGCCGAGCAGATCGTCAGGGACCTGTTCGACGTCTATTTCGCCGACCCGCGCGCCATGCCCGACGGTTGGCGCGAGGGGCTGGACCGGGCCGAGGATCGCATCAAGGCGCGCAGCGTCGCCGATTTCCTGGCAGGGATGACCGACACCTATGCGCTCAAGGAACACAGGCGTTTGTTTGACCGCACCCCGGATTTGAGCTAGGGCGAGCGCGATTTTGCCGGCCAACGAGCCGGATTCGCCTAAAACCGCCAGAGCAATACCCATGAACATCTTCGCCGATTTCACCGCGCGAGTCACAAAGGCTGTCGAAGCTCTTGATTTGAAAGACAAGGACGGCATTTCGCCCGACCTGTCGCGCATTGCCGTCGAACCGCCGCGCGACGCCAGCCATGGTGACCTCGCGACCAATGCGGCGATGGTGCTGGCCAAGCCCACCGGCCAGAACCCGCGCGCGCTGGCCGAGAAGCTGGCGTTGGCGCTGCGCGATGACAAGGATGTCGCCGCCGCCGAGGTTGCCGGCCCGGGCTTCGTCAATCTGCGGCTCAAGGACGGCTTCTGGCAGGCACATCTGTCGGCGCTGCTGGGCGATGGCCGCAATTACGGCCGCTCGACGGTCGGCGCCGGCCGGAAAACCAATGTCGAATATGTCTCGGCCAACCCGACGGGGCCGATGCATGTCGGCCATTGCCGGGGCGCCGTTGTCGGTGATGCGCTCGCCAATCTGATGGCCTTCGCCGGTTACGACGTGACCAAGGAATATGTCATCAACGATGCCGGCGGACAGATCGACGTGCTCGGCCGTTCTGTCATACTGCGGTACCGGGAGGCGCTCGGCGACGAGATCGGCGAGATTCCGCCCGGCCTTTATCCCGGCGACTATCTGGTTCCTCTCGGCCAGGCGCTGGCGAAGGAGTTCGGCCACGGCCTGCTCCAGATGCCGGAGGATGAGGCGCTGGCCATCGTCAAGGACCGTGCGATCGACGCGATGATGGCGATGATCCGCGATGATCTGGCGCTGCTCAACGTCCATCACGACGTGTTCTTCTCCGAGCGCACGCTGCATGCCGACAATGCCAGGAAGATCCGTTCGGCGATCAATGACCTGACGCTGAAGGGGCATATCTACAAGGGCAAGCTGCCGCCGCCCAAGGGCGAGAAGCCGGACGATTGGGAAGATCGCGAGCAGACGTTGTTCCGCTCGACGGCGGTCGGCGACGATATGGACCGGGCGCTGGTCAAGTCGGACGGGTCGTTCACCTATTTCGCCGCCGACGTGGCGTATCTGAAGGACAAGGTCGATCGCGGCTTCGTCGACCTCATTTACGTGCTCGGCGCCGACCATGGCGGTTACGTCAAACGGCTGGAAGCGTTGGCGAGGGCAATCGCCGGCGACGAGGTGAAACTCACTGTCCTGTTGTGCAATCTGGTCAAGCTGTATCGTGACGGCGAGCCCATTCGCATGTCGAAGCGGTCGGGCGATTTTGTCACGCTACGGGAAGTCGTGGAGGAGGTTGGCCGCGACGCCATCCGTTTCATGATGCTGTACCGCAAGAGCGATGCGCCGCTCGATTTCGATTTCGCCAAGGTGACCGAACAGTCCAAGGACAATCCGGTGTTTTACGTGCAGTACGCCTCGGCGCGCTGCCATTCGGTGTTCCGGCAGGCAAGCGAGCAATTGGGCGAGGCGAATTTCGATCGCAAGAGCCTGGCTGCCGCCGCGGCTTCGCTGACCGACGAGGGCGAGATCGGCCTGATCCGCAAGCTCGCCGAATATCCCCGCCTGATCGAGTCCGCCGCTCTTGCGCTGGAGCCGCATAGGCTGGCATTTTACCTCTATGATCTGGCTTCCAGTTTCCACGGACACTGGAACCGGGGCACGGATAATCCGGACTTACGTTTTGTTAAGGTTAACGACCGACAATTGACGCATGCCAGACTAGGGCTGGTGCAGGCTGTTTCGGACGTTCTGACGTCCGGCCTGACGCTGATCGGAGCCGCTGCGCCCACCGAAATGCGTTAGGTTTGACTAAAAAACCTGTCACCTTTTGCCCACATTGCGCTGGTAAGGGCCAACCCTGCGCGACGTCCATGGCGTCCGAATGAGTGCGAGTTCGGGAACAATAATGGCAGACAGAACCCAGCTGAGAGTAGCCGACAACAACGACGTCGCTGACGATGATCCGTTCGCGGAACTGACCAGGATCATGGGATTCGACCCACGCCAGCCGGTCAAGCAGCAGGCGCGGGTCGAACCGCAGGCCGCTGCCGCCAGTCAGCCCGTGCAAGAGGACGATTTCGACATCGACCTCGAAAAGGAACTGATGGGTGAGTTCGACGCTGGTGACAGCGTCGACGCTCCGGTTGTCGAGGCTCATGAGCCGGCATTTGAAACGGCGGCCACGCAAGCGGCCGACGACGATCTTGCGCTGTCGCTCGACGACGATTTCCATCTGGACTTCACGGGTGCCGATGAGCAGGGGGCTGTCGCCAGCCATGCCAATCCCGGCGCTGCCGACGCCGCACCCTCCGTCGAACCTGCCTTCGACGCCGATTTCGACAACGCCGTCGCCAGTTCGCTCGAGGACGTTTCGCCCTTCGAGGACGATCTGCCGATGGAAGACGAGCTTGCCGCGTCGCTCGATCAGGATTTCCACATCGAGGCTGCCGAGATCGAAGAGGAGGCCGTCGAGGCCCAGCATGCGGTTGCCGAAGCGCCGGTGGCTGTCGAGCCGGCCGCCGAGCATGAATTCGACGACACGGTCGCGCTTTCGCTCGAAGACGAGCTGATGCTTGACGACCATTCGCCGGATCAGCGCCATGCGGCTGTGGCCGCGGTCGATTATCCGGAGCCGGCCGCGAACGAGGCTGAGGCGATTTCCGACGACGATTTCGACGGTCGCTTCGAGGCCGCAATGGCGGATGTCGATATGGATTTCGACGTTCATGCGGACGAGCCGGTGCCCTTTGATGCGGCAGAGGCGCACGACGCGCCCGCCGATGCCATGGATGCGAGGGAGGAGTTCTCGAGCTCCGAAGCCGTTTCGGACGATGATTTCGATCTGAACCTGGACGACGCGTTCGCCGAGCCTGCCGAAGAGCCGGCCGCCGAGGTTGCTGCTGCGGTCCAGCCGACAGCCATCATGGTTGAGCCCCAGCCGGCCGCCGCGGCGGACGAACGCAGCCTCGAAGACGAGTTGAACGCGCTGCTCGGCGCCATGACAGCGCGCACCTCGGCCAAGGAGCCTGTCGCGGCTCAGCCCGTTGTGGCTCAGCCGGTTGCCGCTCCCGTTCAGCCGTATGCTGCTCCATATGCTGCCGCGCCTGCAAAGGCCGCCGAGGAAGCTGCCGATCTCGACTGGGATCTCGACGAACATGCGACCGCGGATCCGCATGCCTCCAGCGCCGCCCACGCCGCCGATGCCGATCTCAACGATCTGCTGGTCGATGAGCTTCAAGGCCAGGATCTGGGCGCGGACCCTGCCGATCATGGCGACATCGATTTGGACGACGATGCGTTCGACGCGGCCTTGGCGAGGAGCCTCGATCCGCGCGACGAGGCAGCTTCGCGGCAGGATCAGGCCGATTCCCTCGATTGGCTGGCCGAACGCTCCGCACCGACCGAGCCGACCCGTTCGTGGAGCCGCGTGACACCGGTTCCCCAGCAGCCGACATTCGCCGCACAGCCGGCCGCTTCGATGGCGGCCAGGCCCGCCGTGCCGGAAATGGCCCCTGCAGTGGCCGTGGTGCCGTCCTACCGTGCGCCCGAGCCGGTTGCGGCCGCTCCCTATGCGGCGCCCGCTTCCGCGCCGCAGCCGCGACCGTCCTCGCGCTACGAAGAAGAGATGCCCGATGTCGAAACGGTCGATGTGCCTGAGCGCGTCGTGGCGTTGGCGGACGATCTCGACATTCCGGAACTGCATTTCGAGGAAGATGAACCGGCCGCATCAGGCTATGACGATCTCGACGCCGAGTTCGCCAGCCTTCTGACGGAAATGAATACGGTGGAGGTTCCGCCTGTTCCAGCTGCGCCCGCAAGCAGCGCTGCCTATGCCGATGAGACCTTTGATGGCGGATACAAATCGGCCTATCAGTCGCCGGCCTATGAAGAACCCAAAGCGGGTTATGACGGGGTCAAACCGGGTTATGACGGGGTCAAACCGGGTTATGACGGGGTCAAACCGGCCTATCAGCCGGAAGCGCGGACCTATGCGGCGCGGCCGGCGGAAATGCCCGCCCGTGCAGCAGCGAACACTGGCTATGCCGACGCCGCCGACGGCTTCGACCTCGACAATCTGCCCGGCAGCCAGCCGGTCTCGCAGGCGGACGATTTCACCGTCGATGAGCTCGACTATGATCCAGAGCTGGACGAAGCAATGTCCGTTCCGGGTCTCGGCGAGCGGGAAGCGGCCAGGCCGTCGGGCCGCCGTGGCCTTTTCATCGCAGCAATCGTCGGTGCCGTGGCGATCGCAGGCGGTCTTGGCGCCTTTGCCCTGTCTTTCGGCGGCAAGGGCGGCAGCGACGCGCCGGTGATCGTCAAGGCCGACAACTCCCCGATCAAGGTCAAGCCGGAAAATCCGGGCGGCACCGTGGTGCCGAACCAGGACAACAAGGTCTACGACGCGGTGGTCAAGGGCGCGAAGCCGGCCGAGCCGGTGCAGCAGAAGCTTGTCACCAACACCGAGATCCCGGTTGACGTGCAGGCCAAGGATCCGGCCCGTGCCGTCGATCTTTCTGCTGGCCAGGGTGCTACCGTCGGCGGAGCCGATGATGGCAATGCCGCGCCGACCGCCAGTGCGGCGCCGACTGCAAGTGCTGCACCGGCTGGCAATCTTGCTCCGGCCGACAATACGGCGCCCGCCCCCAAGTCCGAGGATCGCATCGCGCAGGTGCTGCAGGATACCGACAAGGGCAACAACACCGATGTCGTCGCCGTCGCACCGCGCAAGGTGAGGACGATGGTGGTCAAATCGGATGGCTCGCTGGTGCCGCGCGAGGATCCGGCGCCGGCCGCGCCGCAGGTTGCGGCCGCCGAGCCGAGCGATCCGGCGCCGCAGCATGTCGCCGCGCCGTCCGCCGATGCCGACCAGACCGGCACCGTGGCCCCGGCCGCGGACCAGTCGGGCGACGAGCCGGCGCTCAAGCCGGCGGCCAAACCGGCCAAGGCGCAGTCGGCCAACACGCCGGCCAAGGTTGCGATCGCGCCGCAGCGCCCGTCCGACCAGCCCGTCGACGTCGTCGGCGAGGTGAAGCCCGATCAGGTCGCGTCCATTGACCCGGCAACGACGGCGACCGGCAATGGTTCGTGGTCGATGCAGGTTGCTTCGCAGCCGACAGTGGAAAGCGCCCAGTCGACCTACCAGGATCTGCAGCGCCGCTATGGCAGCGTGCTTGCCGGCCGCACCGCCAACATCGTCAAGGCCGAGATTGCCGGCAAGGGCACGTTCTACCGCGTCCGCGTTGTGGCCCAGTCGCGCAACGATGCCATCAATCTGTGCACCAGCTACAAGGCCGCCGGCGGCAACTGCTTCGTCTCACGCTAGGCGCGTTCAACCCATCAAAGCCGGCGCGGCCCAAGGTTGCGCCGGCTTTTTCATGTGCCCAGCGTTTTTTCATATACCTGACTTTTTCATGTGGAAGCATGCCTTGTGATAGCGGCCTGAGATCCCAGACGATTCCCTTTGGCCGCGTGAAGCCCTAGACTCTTGATATGACCGAATCAAAATCCATGATCCTCGGCTGTGCCGGGAAATCGCTCACCCGCGAAGAAATCAATTTCTATCGCAATGAATGCCCATGGGCCTTCATCCTGTTTGCCCGCAACATCGGCGAGACCGAGCAGATCCGCGATCTCGTCGCCGAGATGCGCGACTGCATCGGGCGGCCGGACGCGCTGGTGTTCATCGACCAGGAAGGCGGTCGGGTGCAACGCCTGCGGCCGCCGTTGGCGCCGAACTATCCGGCGGGCGGGGCGCTTGGCGCGCTGTGGCGCGACGATCATGACGCCGGCGCCCGCGCTGCCTGGCTGATGGCGCGCCTGCACGCCTTCGACCTGCTGCGCTACGGCATCACCGCGGATTGCCTGCCGGTGCTCGACGTGCCGATCGAAGGCGCCAGCGACGTCATCGGCGCGCGCGCCTACGGCAAGGAGCCGCGCGCGGTCATCGAACTCGGCAGTGCCGCCGCCGAAGGCCTGATGTCGGGCGGCGTGCTGCCTGTCATGAAACACATTCCGGGGCATGGACGGGCCTTTGCCGACACGCATTTCGAGCTGCCTGTTGTCGATGCGTCGCTCAGCGATCTGCAACGGCATGACTTTGCCCCGTTCCGGGAGCTCAACGACCTGCCGATGGCGATGACGGCGCATGTGGTCTACAGCGCCATCGACCCCAAGAACCCGGCGACGACTTCCGGCAAGGTCATCGACGAGATCATCCGCCGCGACATCGGCTTTGACGGGCTTCTGATGAGCGACGACACCTCGATGAAGGCACTTTCTGGGGATTTCCCGACAAAGGCGGCGTCGATCCTTGCGGCGGGCTGCGATCTGGTCCTTCACTGCAACGGCGTTTTCGAGGAGATGGCGGGCATTGCGTCGCGCACCACGGGGCTTGAAGGCAAGTCGCTGGAGCGTGCAAAGCGGGCGCTGACCTATATAAGGAAACGCGACGCGGCCGAGGAAACCGAGATACGCGCCGAATTTGCCACCTATTTCGATGCGGTGGCCTAACCCAAGGAAGTGACAAAGGCAGTGGCGGAAACATTGGAAAGCAAGGCCGCGAAGGCCGCACCGATGGACCGCCTGTGGGCCGAGAACGACGATTCACGCGTCACCGGCGATCCGTCGCTGGTCGTCGACGTGGCCGGCTTCGAAGGCCCGCTCGATCTACTCCTGCACCTTGCCCGCACCCAGAAGGTCGATCTGGCGCGCATCTCGATCCTGGCGCTGGTCGAGCAGTATCTGGCCTTTGTCGAGACAGCGAGGGCGCTGCGGCTCGAACTTGCGGCCGACTATCTGGTGATGGCGGCATGGCTCGCCTTCCTCAAGTCGAAGCTGTTGATCCCCAAGCAGCCGGGCGAAGAGGGCGAAAGCGGCGAGGAACTGGCGGCCGTGCTGCAATTCCGGCTGAAGCGGCTGGAAGCGATGCGTGATGCGGCGGCGCGTCTGGTCAACCGCAACAGGCTCGGGCGCGACGTGTTCGCGCGCGGCATGCCCGAAATGGTCATCATCGAGAAGCGCAACGCCTATTCGGCGTCGCTCTACGATCTGCTGACCGCCTATGCCCAGCAGCGGCAGAAGCAGGCGGTCACCAATGTGACGATCGCCAGGCGGGGTGTGTGGTCGCTCAAGGATGCGCGCGACATCCTGACCCGGCTGATCGGCTCGCTGCGCGACTGGACGGCGCTGGACAGCTTCCTCATCCGATACATGACCAGCCCGGAAGAGCGGCGCACGGCGATCGCCAGCTCGTTCGCGGCGACACTGGAACTGGTGCGCGAGCGCAAGATGGATCTGCGCCAGGACGAGGTGTTCGCGCCGATCTATCTGCGCGATCACCGCGCACCGGCAATCAAGGCAGTCGAGGTGGCATCATGAGCGAACGCGCCAACGCTTCGGTTATCCCCTTCAAGGTGGACGATGAACTGGAAGGCGATCTCGACCAGACTTCGGCCGAGAATCCGGTGCAGAACCCGGCCGAGCGGCTGCATATTGCGGAAGCCGTGCGCATGGCAGAGGCGATCGTGTTCGCCAGCACCGAACCCGTCAGCGAAAAGCAGCTTGCCGCACGCCTTCCCGACGGCATCAATGTCGCCCTTGCCATGGCCGAGCTGCAGCAGGTCTATTCCCGGCGCGGCGTCAATCTGGTGCGGGTCGGCGACGCTTGGGCTTTCCGCACCGCCGGCGATCTCGCCTTCCTGATGAGCCGCGACACGGTGCAGCAGCGCAAGCTGTCGCGCGCTGCGCTCGAAGTGCTGGCGATCATCGCCTATCACCAGCCGGTGACGCGCGCCGAGATCGAGGATATCCGCGGTGTCGAGACGTCGAAGGGCACGCTGGACACGCTGCTCGAGACGGAATGGGTGCGCATGCGCGGCCGCCGCAAGACGCCCGGCCGTCCCGTCACCTACGGCACCACGGAAACCTTCCTCGACCATTTCGCGCTCGAGGAAATCCGCGATCTTCCCGGCATGGAAGAACTGAAGGGGGCGGGCCTGCTCTCGGGCCGCATGCCGTCGAATTTCTCCATCCCGCAGCCGCCGGCCGACCCCGACCTGCTGACCGAGGACGAGGATCCGCTGACCGACATCGATCTGGAGGAACTCGGCTTGCTGACGCCGCGCGTCACGGAAGATTGACCGCTGGCGCTCTGTCCAACTGCGCCGGTAGATCGTAGATGCGCCGATTGGTAGCGGGCCAGCGAGTCGAAAAAGCGTGACATCCGTCACCCTTTCATAAACTCTGTCGCTGTTGTGTTTGAATCCCAACGCGAAAACGCATAGATCATCGCCAGGGAAAACATTCGAGAGAGATTTGCTATGGGTTCATTTTCGATTTGGCACTGGATGATCGTGCTGGTGATCGTGCTGCTGGTTTTCGGCCGCGGCAAGATTCCCGAGCTGATGGGCGACATGGCCAAAGGCATCAAGAGCTTCAAGAAGGGCATGGCGGACGACGACGTCGCCGACGACAAACGCACCGTCGAACACCGTGCCGACGAGACCGTTTCGGCCGTGAAGGAAAAAGCCAGCAAGAGCTGAGCCAAAAAAGTTCTAGTCGGAACAGAGTGCCATGTTTGAAGTCGGCTGGACCGAAATGCTGGTGATCGCGATCGTCATGATCGTGGTCGTCGGGCCGAAGGATTTGCCCAATATGCTGCGCACCTTCGGTCGCACGACGGCGAAGCTGCGCTCTATGGCCGCCGACTTCCAGAAACAGTTCAACGAAGCACTGAAGGAAGCCGAGCTCGACGACGTCAAGAAGTCGGTCGACGAACTCAGGGGCCTCAGCCCCGTTGCAGAGATCCGCAAGCAGCTCAATCCGTTCGAACAGGCAGCGGCCGATGTGCGCGCCGGCGTCGACGCGGCGATGAAGCCGAAGCCGGCCGCCGATCCGGCAGCGCCTGCCGCTTCGACGCCGCAGGCGGCCGAGCCGCTGAAGAACGGTGCGACGGAAATGCCTGGCGTCAGCGCCGCGGGAGCCACGCCGCCGACGCCGATTTTCCCGGCCATGACCGATGAATCGGTGGTGGCGGCATCCACGGAACCTGCCGCGGCGCCGAAGGCATCCGCAGCCAAGAAAGCCGCCAAGGCGGCGCCAGCGGCAAAGGCGCAGCCCAAGGCCTCGACATCCGCGAAGTCGGTGACGGCAAAAGTCGCACCTGCTGCGGCCGCAAAAGCAGCATCCGCGCCTAAGGCGTCGACAAAGGCCGTGACAGCAGCAAAGCCCGCAAAGGCGGCTGCGGCAAAGACCGTGGCGAAAGCCGAACCGAAACCTGCTCCGGCGAAGAAGCCATCGGCCAAGAAGACGGCGGGAGCCGCCAAGTGAGCGTTTCGGACAAGGAAAAGGACGAGATCGAAAAATCGTCGGCGCCGCTGATCGAGCATCTCATCGAGCTACGTCGCCGGCTAATCTGGTCGCTCGGCGGCTTCTTCGTCGCCTTCCTGGTGTGCTTCTTCTTCGCCAAGAAGCTGTTCAACCTCCTGGTCGTTCCCTTCAAATGGGCGACGAAGTGGGCGGGTCTCGACCCGCACAAGGTCGAGCTGATCTACACCGCGCCGCAGGAATTCTTCTTCACGCAGGTCAAGCTCGCCATGTTCGGCGGCATGGTCATCGCCTTTCCGCTGATCGCCACGCAGATCTACAAATTCATCGCGCCCGGCCTCTACAAGAACGAGCGCAACGCCTTCCTGCCGTTCTTGATCGCGTCACCCGTCCTGTTCCTGATGGGCGCGTCGCTGGTCTATTTCTTCTTCACCCCGATGGTTATGTGGTTCTTCCTTGCCATGCAGCAGGCCGGCACGGACGACCAGGTGCAGATTTCGCTGCTGCCGAAAGTGTCGGAATATCTCAGCCTGATCATGACGCTGATCTTCTCCTTCGGCCTGGTGTTCCAGCTGCCGGTGGTGACCAGTCTGATGACACGTGTCGGCATGCTGTCGTCCAAGGCGCTGGCCGAGAAGCGCAAATGGGCGATCGTCATTGCTTTCGTCGTCGCGGCGGTGCTGACGCCGCCCGATCCGATGAGCCAGATCGGTTTGGCCATCCCGACCATCCTGCTCTACGAGGTCGCCATCTGGTCGGCCAGGCTGATCGAGCGCAGCCAGGAGCGCGAGCGCTTGGCGCGCGAGAAGCAGGAAGCCGGGGAGACCGTGGCCGACAAGACACCGGACGAGCCTCCGGCGCCGGCTGCTTCGTAAGCCGTCAGCGGCGGCGGAAAACAACAACCGCCACCCAGCCTCATCTTGCATCGGTCAAGGATGCGGTTTACGCCCTCGGAGCTTAGCTCAGGAGCGTTCAAACTATGCTTGACATCAAATGGATTCGCGACAACCCGAAGGCCCTTGTCGAGGCGCTGGCCAAGCGCTCGTGGTCGGCCGGCGAGGCGCAGTCCACGGTCGATGATTTGATCGCCAGGGACGAGGCGCGGCGCGAACACGTCACCGAACTGCAGACCAAGCAGGAGCGCCGCAACGCTGCCTCGAAGGAGATCGGCAACGCCATGCGTTCGGGCGATGCCGCCCTTGCCGAAAAACTCAAGGCTGAAGTCGGCGATATAAAAACCTTCATCCAGAATGGCGAGGCGCGCGAGCGCGAGCTCGACAAGGCGCTGACCGACGCGCTGGCGGTGCTGCCCAATGTGCCGCTCGACGATGTGCCGGTCGGCAAGGACGAACACGACAATGTCGTCAAGCACATCGTTGGCAAGGTGCCGACCCGGTCGAACTGGGTGAAGGAGCATTTCGAGATTGGCGAAGCGCTCGGCATGATGGATTTCGAGCGCGCGGCGAAGCTGTCGGGCTCGCGCTTTACCGTGCTGAAAAGCGGCCTGGCGCGGATGGAACGCGCCATCGGCCAGTTCATGCTCGACCTGCACACGACCGAGCATGGCTATGAGGAAGTGATCCCGCCGCTGATGGTGCGCGACGAGGTGCTTTTCGGCACCAACCAGCTGCCGAAATTCGAGGAGGACCTGTTCTTCACGCCACACGGAGAGGGCAGGCTTGGCCTGATCCCGACCGCCGAGGTGCCGCTCACCAATCTGGTGCGCGAGGAAATCACCGCGCATGAAAAACTGCCGCTGCGCTTCACCGCGCTGACGCCGTGCTTCCGTTCGGAAGCAGGCTCGGCCGGGCGCGACACGCGCGGCATGTTGCGCCAGCACCAGTTCTACAAGGTCGAGCTGGTGTCGATCACCGATCAGGATTCGTCGCTGGCCGAGCATGAGCGGATGACGCAATGCGCCGAGGAAGTGCTGAAGCGGCTGGAACTGCCGTTCCGCACCATGGTGCTGTGCACCGGCGACATGGGGTTTGGCGCGCGCAAGACCTACGACATCGAGGTCTGGCTGCCCGGCCAGAATGCCTATCGCGAAATCTCGTCCTGCTCGGTCTGCGGCGATTTTCAGGCACGCCGCATGGACGCCCGTTACAAGGACAAAGACGGCAAGGGCAACCGCTTCGTCCATACGCTCAACGGTTCGGGCACCGCTGTCGGCCGCGCACTGATTGCCGTCATCGAAAACTACCAGAATGAGGATGGCAGCGTAACCATTCCTGAAGTGCTGCGGCCTTACATGGGCGGTCTGGCAAAGATCGAAGCGAAGTAATGCGCATTCTTCTGACCAATGACGACGGCATTCACGCCGAGGGCCTGGCGTCGCTCGAACGCGTCGCGCGTACACTCTCCGACGATGTCTGGGTGGTGGCGCCGGAGCAGGACCAGTCCGGCTATGCGCATTCGCTGTCGATCTCGGAGCCGCTGCGGCTGCGCAAGATCGGCGAGAAGCATTTCGCCGTGCGCGGGACGCCGACCGATTGCGTCATCATGGGCGTGAAGAAGATCCTGCCTGGCGCGCCCGACGTGATCCTGTCCGGCATCAATTCGGGCGCCAACATAGCCGACGACGTGACCTATTCGGGAACCGTCGCCGGCGCCATGGAAGGCGCGCTGCTCGGCATTCGCTCGATCGCGCTTAGCCAGGGCTACTCTTATGTCGGCGAGGATCGCATCGTTCCCTATGAGACCACCGAGGCGCTGGCGCCGGCGCTGCTGAAGAAGCTCGTCGCGACGCCGCTGCCGGACGGCGTGCTGCTCAACGTCAATTTTCCCAACTGCCTTCCCGAAGAAGTCGTTGGCACGGTGGTCACCATGCAAGGCAAACTCGTGCATAGCCTGTGGGTCGATGAGCGCCGTGACGGGCGCGGCCTGCCTTACTACTGGCTGCGCTTCGGCCGCGAGCCGGTCGAGGGCAAGCAAGGCACCGACCTCCATGCGCTGCGCAACCGTCTGGTGTCGGTGACGCCGCTGCAGCTCGACCTTACCGCGCATGAGATCCGTGACCAGCTGAGCAAGGCGCTTGCATGAATTTGCCAATCGATGACCGCGAAGGATTTGCCGCTTTCCTGTTGCGCCTGCGCGGCAGGGGAACCGTGCCGAAGGCGCTGATCGCGGCTTTCGAGGCAACACCGCGGCGCGGTTTCCTGCCGGCCCACTTCCACCAGCTCGCCTGGTCAGACCGCATGCTGCCGATCGAATGCGGCGAGGCGATCGAAGGTGCCGACATGCAGGCGGCGGTAATCGCGGCCCTTGCCATCGAAGCGGGAAACCGCGTGCTCGAGATCGGCACCGGCTCCGGCTATACGGCGGCGGTGATGTCGCGGCTGGCGGCGCGGATCGTCACCATCGACCGCTACAAGACCCTGGTCGAGCAGGCCAGGCAGCGTTTCGAGGCGCTTGGCATCGGCAATGTCATCGTGCGCCAGGCTGACGGCTCCGGCGGCCTGCCTGCCGAAGGCCCGTTCGACCGCATCGTCGCTTGGGCCGCCTTCGACAGCCTGCCGCGCTTCCTGCTCGACCAATTGTCGAGCGGCGGCATCGTCATCGCGCCGATCGGGCCGGAAGAGGGCGAGCAGGTTCTGGCCAAGCTCACCAAGGTCGGCAGCCGTTTCGAGCGCGAGGATATCGGCCTCGTGCGGCTGCAGCCGATCCTGCGCAGCGTCGCGGCGGTCATCTAGTTTCCGGCAGAGCACTGGTCCGCGTTTGAACAGCTGTTCGGCCTCGTGATCCATGCGGCCAGCTATCCCCAAATGTTTTAAGAAAATTTTCGTCGGATTCTAATGGGTTAACCGACCAGTAACATTAACGCGCTTTAATCCGATCCAGTTGGTGCAGAGTTTGTGCGGGTTAGTGCGATGCAACTCAGTGTTTTGAAGACAAACAGTCGCAATCTGGCGCGGGGCTGCGCTGTTCTCATGATTGCGGGCGCGGCGGCCGGGTGCAGTTCCCAGGCTTCGCGGTTCAACAGTGTCGACGACGTCTTCACTTCCTCGACGAACAATCAGCGCGCCATCATCAACAAGCAGGATGCCGTGCAGCCCTATCCGGGCGATGTCTCGGCCGCGCCGCTCGACGGCAGCCACACGCAGTCGGTCAGCCGCTCCAGCCTCGAGCCGGTTTCGAGTCGGCCATTGCCGCCGCCCGCTTCAGCCCAGGCGCAACCCGCGCCGGCGCTCGCGCCTGCCGCCAATCCGGTGCGTGTCGCCTCGGCGCCGGCCATGGTTCGGCCCGCTCCTCATGTCGACAGGACGACAACCGGTACCGTCGAGCCGGCTGCCAAGCCATTCAAGAATGCCCAGCCCGACGCGCCGAAGGTGGCCGATGCGGGCAGGCCGCACGCGACCGAAATCGTCGTCAGGGACGGCGAGACCATTTCCGGCCTGGCCGCGCATTACAAAGTGCCGGCCGATGTCATCATGAAGGTGAACGGCCTGAGCCCGACCAAGGGGCTGAAGACCGGTCAGAAGATCGTCATCCCTGCCTATGCCTATTCGAGCAAGGCCGAGCCGAAGGTCGCCGACGCCAAGCAGTTGAAGGACGGGCCGGCGAAGGATGGCAAGCACGACCTGCCGGCCACCGCGCCGGACAAGGTAGCCGTCCTGCCGCAGCAGCCGAAGCTCAAGGAGGGGAAGTCCGCCGCGCAGGTCGACGCTTCGGCCGCCGCGAGCCAACCCAAGGAGCCCAAGCCGGCGCAGGTCGCCAAGGCAACCGGCGCCGGCGGCACCTACACGGTCCAGTCGGGTGACACGATGTCCTCGATCGCCAGGAAGACCGGAGTCGGCGTCGTTGCGCTGAAGCAGGCCAACGGCATGAAGGATGGCTTGCTCAAGATCGGCCAGACCCTGAAGGTACCGGCGGGTGGAACCGCGACTGTCGCCAGCTCCAAGCCGGCGAAGGTCGATCCGGTGACCACGGCAACCACGCAGCCTCCGGCAAAGACCACGCCGTCGGAAACGCTTGCATCCTATACGCCGCCGAAGAAGGACGCGAAGGTCATCCAGCAGGCCGAGGACGACGAAGCGGTGGCGCCCGATGCCACGGGTATCGGCAAGATGCGCTGGCCGGTACGCGGCCGGGTGATCTCCGGTTTCGGATCCGGCAAGGACGGCGTCGATATCGCCGTGCCCTCGGGCACGCCGATCAAGGCGGCCGAGAACGGCGTCGTCATCTACGCCGGCGACGGGCTCAAGGAATTCGGCAATACGGTGCTGGTGCGCCACGAGAACGGCCTGGTCACCGTCTATGGTCATGCCAGCTCGATCGAGGTGCAGCGCGGCCAGAAGGTCAAGCGCGGCCAGGAAATCGCATTGTCGGGCATGAGCGGCACGACGGACTCGCCGAAGCTGCACTTCGAAGTGCGCAAGAACTCGGCGCCGGTCGACCCCTCTGGCTATCTCGAATAGTCCGGCTATCTCGAATAGAAGAAGAAAGCGATTTTTGCGGGACGTCTGACCTCCAGTCCGGCCCGCCGGCTTGGCCCGCCCCGCAAGGAGCGGGCTTTTTCAGTTGCTGCAAAGCCCGCCCGCACGGTTCACAGATGATCGCGGAGCGTGTCGGCGATCATCTCTTCGAGGCTGCTGGCCTTCACGCCCAGAAGCGCCTCGGTATCGGAGGCATCAACCAGCAAAGGTTTCTCGAATAGATAGCTCATCTCGATGGCCTCATGCATGCCCAAGGCTTCGATCTCGGGGACGGAATAGGAAAGTGTCCCTGAAACCTCTTGTCCCAGCATCGCCGCGGCTTTCTGGATGAGCTCCCGGGGTGAGGCGTATTGCGAGGGAACGTGAAACGCGCGTCCCCACTCACCCTTGTAAAGGGCCGCCGCGACAAGTGTCCTCGCGACGTCCTTGGTGAAGGCCCAGGCGTGGGTTGCGTCGAGGTCTCCGATGAAGGCGGTAGGCTTGCCCTCGATGATGGCGGGCAGCGCGATCAGTGAGAAGTAGCTGATCGCCCCATGTCCGAGATAGTCGCTGGAGCGTATTTCGATCGCCGGTATGCCGGCTCGAACCGCCCGCTGCCACATGATCGTCCTGGCGGTTCCCTTCCTCGAAGTCGGGTCCAGGGGCAGGTCGGAGCGAAGCGGGCTATCGGCATTTTCTCCATAACCATAGAGGTTTCCGAGCACGATGAGCTTGGCGCCGACCGCTTCGGCCGCGCGCACGGTGCCGTCGATGATGGGGAAAAAGTCGGTCGGCCACCGATGATATGCGGCCATGGCACACATGAAGATGGCATCGGCACCCCGGCAGATACGCGACAGTTCCGAGGCATCCGTGGCATCGGCCTGTACGGTCCGCACGTTCGGCAGCGCGTTCGAACCGACGCTTCGGCTGGTGAGGACGACATCATGTCCTTCCTCACCAAGAAGGCGCGCGGTCTCGCGTCCAACCGGGCCTGCGCCGACAACAACATAGAAACTCATGGCAACCTCTCTTCCAAGTTTGATGGAGAGGCGTGCGTACAGTTTCGCTGCATTGAAAATCGCGCGGGAATTGCCAAATCTTGAACAGGTTTCGCCATGAATCGAGAGAGCATGCGTCCACAATTCGCTCCGGCCCGATCCCCATCCGACGTCGCAATGATCTCCCGGCACATTGAGGCAGGCGTGCATCGTCTGCCGCGGGCGCCGCACCATCGCGTCATGGTGCATGCAAGCGCGGCGACACGCTCCTACTGCAATCAGGTTGGGCGCTATTTCGTCAGGCGCGCCGGCGATATCGACCTGGTGCCGGCTGGCGAGGAGGGTGGCTTCGAGGCTGAAACCGCGTTCGACACGGTCGAGATCGTCTTGCCGCCGGCCCTGATGGAGAGGGTGGCGGCGGAACTTGGCGGCAGGGCGCTGGTATCGCGGCTCGACACGCGCCATCTGCTTCGTGACCAGCGCATCGAACATCTCGCTCGCGCGCTCCAGAACGATCTCGATGCAGGCGCACCGAGCGGCTCCCTGTTTGCCGACAGCATTGGCGCCGCGCTGGCGGTCAGGCTGCTTGGTGTCGACGACGATATAGACATCGAACGGACGAACCGCTTGTCGGATACCCAGCTCAAGCGCGTCCTGGAGCACATCGAGGCCGCTCTCCACGAGCCGCTTTCGATCGATCGACTGGCCCGGGTTGCCGGGGCGAGCAGCTCGCATCTGCGGACATGGTTCAAGGTGGCGACGGGCGTCACCCTGCATCGCTACGTGCTGCGACGCCGCGTCGAACGCGCGCGCCTTCTGCTGGAGCGAGGCGATCTCAGCACAAGCGAGGTCGCGGAACTGACCGGCTTTGCGCACCAGTCACATCTGGCGCATTGGATGCGCCGCGAGATTGGCCAAACGCCGCGCGACGTACGACGGGCGCGGCCGCCCAAGTGACATCCTGAAGTTTGCTTTGGCGGTGGCTCAATCCTTGAGCGGCTTGCCAAGCCGCCCGGCCAGATCCTGCGTGAACTGCCAGGCGACGCGGCCCGAGCGGCTGCCGCGCGTCGTCGCCCATTCCAGCGCTTCCGCGCGCAGCTGCTCGGGGTCGATGTCGAGGCCATGATGGCTGGCATAGGCGTTGACCATCTCGAGATACTCGTCCTGCGAACATTTGTGGAAGCCGAGCCACAGGCCGAACCGGTCGGACAACGAGACCTTCTCCTCGACCGCTTCGGACGGGTTGATGGCGGTCGAGCGCTCATTGTCGATCATGTCGCGCGGCAGCAAATGGCGGCGGTTCGAGGTGGCGTAGAAGATGACATTGGCCGGACGGCCCTCGACGCCGCCTTCGAGTGCCGCCTTCAGCGACTTGTAGGACGTGTCGTCATGATCGAAGGACAGGTCGTCGCAAAACAGGATGACGCGGAAGGGCGCGGCCTTCAGCAGACCCATCAGCTTCGGCAGCGTGTCGATGTCTTCACGGTGGATCTCGATCAGCTTGAGCGGCAGGTCGGACTTGGCCTTTTGTGATTTGGACTTGGCATTGATCTCGGCATGCACGGCCTTGACCAGCGACGATTTGCCCATGCCGCGCGCGCCCCACAACAGCACGTTGTTGGCGGCAAAGCCGGCGGCGAAGCGCTCGGTATTGTCGACGAGGATGTCGCGGACGCGGTCGACGCCGCGGATCAGGCCGATGTCGACGCGGTTGACCTTGCGCACCGGCTCCAGATAGCCGGGATCCGCCTGCCAGACGAAACAGTCGGCCTCGGCGAGGTCGGTTTCAGGCACCGGCGGCGGGGCGAGGCGGCCGACAGCCTCGATCAGGCGGTCAAGTTTCTTGTTGAGGGCGTCGATGGTGCTGTCGGTCATTTCAGGTCTTTTGGCTCGTTTCCTGGGGCGGGCAGGTGGGACACGTTCGAATCCGTCGGGTTCGAAACCGGTCCCAACCTTTTGTTCGAGCGTGATCTTTTCGGTAAACCGGCTCCCGCTTTTCGCGATCATGCTCTAACACGAGCGAACAGGCCGGAAAAGCAGCCGATTTGGTCGGTCGCGCAGTTGCATTGACAACTTTACCGACTATATTCCGGCCAAATTTCACGGAGCCGCCAAATTTCATAGCACTCGGTTTGGCGGCTGTTTTTCAAAATTCAGGAGTACCTCGATGTTCGTGACACCGGCATACGCCCAAGGCATTGGCGGCGCCTCTCCCGATATGTTCATCAGCATTTTGCCGTTTGTCCTGATTTTCGTGATCATGTATTTTCTCATCATCCGCCCGCAGCGCACGCAGCTGAAGAAGCGCGGCGAGATGCTGGCGGCGGTCCGCCGCGGCGACACGGTCGTCACCGGCGGCGGTTTCGTCGGCAAGGTGACGAAGGTGATCGACGACAACGAGCTCGAGATCGACCTCGGCGGTGGCACCAAGGTGACGGCGCTGCGCTCGACGATCGCCGATGTGCGCGTCAAGGGCGAACCGGTGGCCAACCAGAACGCCAAGAAATAACCCAATTCAAGGCGGAGCGATCCGCGGACACGCTCTGACGGACGACGCCATATGCTGTATTTTTCGCGCTTCAAGATGATCCTGATTTGGGTGGCCGTTGCCATCACAGTGATCCTCGCCGCGCCCAATCTGTTCCCTGCCAGCACGCTGGCCCAGCTGCCGAGCTGGGTGCCGAAGCGGCAGATGACGCTCGGCCTCGACCTGCAGGGCGGTTCGCACATCCTGCTGGAGATGAACCAGAACGATCTGATCAAGGATCGGCTGGAGACGACGCGCGACGAAATCCGCACGCTGCTGCGTGATGCCAAGATCGGCTATACCGGCCTTGCCGGCACCGGGCGCACTTTGCAGGTCCGCATCACGGATCCGGCCCAGCTCGACGCTGCGAAAAAGGCGTTGAAGACCTTGACCGATCCTGTTGCCGCTGGCCTATTCTCCGGCGGCTCCATCCAGGAAATGTCGCTGGACGATTCCGAGCCGGGTCTGCTCAAGTTCACCGTCACCGACGCTGGTATCAAATACCGCACATCGACCGCATTGGCGCAGTCGATCGAAGTGGTCGAGCGCCGCGTCAACGAACTCGGCACCACCGAGCCTATCGTGCAGCGGCAAGGCGATGACCGCATCCTTGTCCAGGTGCCGGGCCTGCAGGATCCGCAGCGGCTGAAGGAAATCCTCGGCCAGACCGCGAAGCTGACCTTCCAGATGGTCGACCAGTCGATGCCGGTGCAGGACGCGCTCAAGGGGCGCCCGCCCGCGGGCTCGTCGGTGCTGTATTCGCAGGACGATCCGCCGGTTCCGTATCTGATCGAAAACCGCGTCATCGTTTCGGGCGAAAACCTCGTCGACGCGCAGGCGACCTACAATTCGCAGAACAACGAGCCGGTGGTTTCATTCCGCTTCGATTCGAAGGGCGCCGCCCGCTTCGGCCAGGCGACCTCGCAGAATGTTGGCAAGCTGTTCGCCATCATCCTCGACAACCAGGTGATCTCGGCGCCGCAGATCCGTGAACCGATCCTCGGCGGCACCGGCCAGATCTCAGGCAATTTCACCGCCCAGAGCGCCAATGATCTGGCCGTGCTTTTGCGAGCCGGTGCGCTGCCGGCGACGCTGACGGTGATCGAGGAACGCACTGTCGGTCCGGGCCTTGGCCAGGATTCGATTCATGCCGGCAAGGTGGCCGGCATCATCGGTTCGATCCTCGTCGTTGCCTTCATGTTCGTCGCCTACGGCTTCCTCGGTTTCCTCGCCAACATCGCGCTGGCGGTGCACGTGGCGATGATCGTCGGCCTGTTGTCGCTGCTTGGGGCGACGCTGACCTTGCCCGGTATTGCCGGTATCGTGCTGACCATCGGCATGGCGGTCGATTCCAACGTGCTGATCTACGAACGCATCCGTGAAGAACGACGGGCTGGCCGCTCGGTGATCCAGGCGATCGACACCGGCTTCTCGAAGGCGCTGGCGACCATCGTCGATTCCAACGTTACGTCGCTGATCGCCACCGTGGTGCTGTTCTATCTCGGCACCGGCCCGGTGAAGGGCTTTGCCATCACCTACGCCATCGGTATCCTGACCACGGTGTTCACCGCTTTCACCTTCACGCGCCTGCTGGTGTCGATCTGGCTGCGCCGCGCCCGTCCGAAGGAATTGCCGAAGGCGCCGGTGACCTTCATTCCGCCGGGCACCAAGATCCCCTTCATGGGTATCCGCCGCTGGACGTTCGCGCTGTCGAGCTTCCTGTCGGTGCTGTCCGTGGTGCTGTTCATGACGGTCGACATCAATTACGGCATCGACTTCAAGGGCGGCTCGATGATCGAGGTGAAGTCCAAGAGCGGCGACGCCAATCTCGGCGATATCCGCGCCAGGCTGATGGAGCTCAACATCGGCGAAGTGCAGGTGCAGCAGTTCGGCGCGCCGAACGACGTGCTGATCCGCGTCGGCACGCAGGATGGCGGCGAGAATGCCGAGCAGACGGTCATCGACAAGGTACGCGGCGAGTTGCAGGACCAGTATGATTTCCGCCGCGTCGAAGTCGTGGGGCCGACGGTTTCCGGCGAACTGGCCAAGCAAGGCACCATCGCCATGCTTGTCGCGCTGGTTGGCATCCTGGTCTATGTCTGGTTCCGTTTCGAGTGGCAGTTCGCGGTCGGCGCCATCGTTGCGACAGTGCACGATGTGGTCATGACGCTCGGTTTCTTCGTCATCACCGGGCTCGAATTCAACCAGTCGTCGCTGGCGGCGATCCTGACCATCATCGGCTATTCGCTGAACGACACGATCGTGGTCTATGACCGCGTCCGAGAGGATCTGCGAAAATACAAGCGAATGCCGCTGCCGCAGCTGTTGAACAACGCCATCAACGAGACGCTGTCGCGAACGACGCTGACCTCGGTGACGACGATCCTGGCGTTGCTGGCGCTGGTGCTGTTCGGCGGCGAAGTCATCCGCTCCTTCACCATGGCAATGCTGTTCGGCGTTGTCTTCGGTACCTATTCCTCGATCTTCATCGCGGCACCGCTGCTGATCCTGTTCAAGCTGCGGCCGCAGGCTTCGGCCGACGAGGAGAAGCCGGTCAACGGCGGCAAGGCGGTCGCGACCTGACGCGCGGCCCCGAAGGGGTGACAGAGTAGTGACCGGCAAAGGCATCGTCATCCGCGAGGCGCATTTCCCCGGCCGCGCGCCGATCGAGGCCTATGGCAATGGCGGGTTCCGCTTTGCCGACATGTCGCATCGCGGCTCGCTGCTGTGCCTGCCATCCGGCATCCATGGCTGGGAGCCGTCGGACGCTTCAGCGCTGACGGTGGTGGATTTCGAAAAACTGTTGGCCGAAGCCGACAAGGTCGAGATCCTGCTGGTCGGCATGGGCAAGGATCTCCGGCCTCTGCCAGCGGCGCTGCGGGCGGCGCTGAAAGAGGCTGGCATTGCGTCCGACCCGATGTCGACCGGGGCTGCGGTGCGGACCTACAATGTCCTCCTGGCGGAAGACCGCGCCGCGGCCGCCGCGCTCATCGCCGTCGATTGATATGTCGCAAAATGCCAAAATCGTCATGGACGCGGTGCGCGCCGCCGATCATGACCGTTATCTGACGGCACTCTATGCGCCGGCCGACAAGCGCGAAGCGCTGTTTTCGCTCTACGCTTTCAATGCTGAAATCGCCGGCATCCGCGATCGCATCCATGAAGCATTACCGGGCGAGGTGCGGCTGCAATGGTGGCGTGACCTCATCGCAGCCGACAATGATGCAGCCATCGGCCATCCCGTCGCCGACGCGCTGAAGGCGACAATTTCCGGCCACCACCTGCCGAAACTGGCGTTCGACAACATGCTCGAGGCGCGCATCTTCGATCTCTATGATGATCCGATGCCGTCGCGCACCGACCTGGAAGGCTATTGCGGCGAGACGGCAGCCGCGCTCATCCAGCTTGCGGCGATGGTGCTCGATCCCGTCGAGGCGCCCCGCTTTGCCGAATTGGCGGGCAGGGCGGGCTGTGCGCAGGCCATGACCGGGCTCTTGCTTCTGTTGCCGCTGCACCGCAAGCGCGGGCAGTGTTTTGTCCCGGCCGATATACTGGCGGCGGCGGGGTCGTCGCCGGAGGAGTTTGTTGCCGGCGATGGCGGGCCGGGTGCGCAGCGCGCGGTGGCCGCGATGATAGCGCTGGCGCGCGAACATCTTTCCGCTTTCGAGCAGGGCGCTGCAGAGCTGCCGGCATCGCTGCGTCCGGCATTCCTGCCGCTGGCACTGTCGCGCGCCTATCTCGACAGGACGGAAGGGGCGCGCCAATCGACGCTCGATGGCGTCGCGCGGCTGTCGGCCTTGCGCCGGCACTGGCTGCTGGTGCGGCGGGCAAGCAAGGGCTGGCCGGCACTTTGACGTAAACGTCAATCGTGCTAAGGATTCGGCCGTGCCGGGAACTGTCGCCAGAGATGACAGGCCGGCCCGGAGGGAATCCATGAGCTTGCCCGTTCTGGTCGCGATCGTCGTCCTTGGCATAGCGCTGTCGGTTGCCGCGGTGCATTTCACCGGCGGCAGCAAGACGGCCACGCTGGCCGATCCCGATCAGGCGTTGCGCCGTTTCGCCGAGGATTTTCCGGATGAAGTGGCGACAGCGATCCGCCTGACGGCGAACGCCAAAACGGCATTCCTGGACCTTGGACGAGGGCGAACCGGCATCGTTCACAGCATTGGCGACTGCTTTTTGACGCGTATCGTCACGGCTGCGGACGTCTCGGTGTCCAGTTCCGACGAGGCGAACACAATTCTGATGCGGTTGACCGACTTCACCTGGAAGGGCGGCCGCTTCCACTTGGCCAATGCCGGCGATGCGCAGGCCTTGCTGAAGGCTCTTGAAGCACGCCATGCCGCCAAGGAGGCCGCGTGATGGACAGCTATGATTTTCCGCAGGTCACCCAGCTGGCCATTCCGTTCTTCGTCGCCGCCATCCTGATCGAGCTCTGGCTTGTGCGCACCGGCCGCGCCAAGGGCTCGTTCGAGACGCGCGACACGCTGACCAGCCTGATGATGGGCACAGGCAATGTCGTCGCCGGGCTGTTGCTTGGCGTCGTCTCCTACTGGGCGCTGCTGTGGCTGTGGCAGTTCCGCGTCTTCAATCTCGGCCTGTCGGTCTGGGTGTTCCTCGCTGCCTTCCTGCTCGACGATCTGCGCTACTATGTCTACCACCGCATCGCGCACCGGGTGCGCTGGGTGTGGGCCGAGCACGTCAACCATCACTCCAGCCAGCACTACAATCTGTCGACGGCGCTCAGGCAAAGCTGGACGGGTCTGTTCACCTTCATGTTCGTGCTGCAGGCGCCTTTGGTGCTGCTCGGCTTTCACCCGGCGGTGATTGCCTTCACCTTCGGCTTCAACCTGGTCTGGCAGTTCTGGATCCACACCGAGACTATCGGCAAGATGTGGGGCTGGTTCGAATTCGTCTTCAACACGCCCTCGCACCACCGCGTCCACCACGCCACCAACCCGCGCTATCTCGACGCCAACTATGCCGGCACGTTGATCATCTGGGACCGCATGTTCGGCACATTCGTCGAGGAGTTGGAAGAGGACCGGCCGCGCTACGGCATCGTCAAGAATCTGGGCACCTTCAACCCGTTGAAAGTGGCGTTCCACGAATGGATCGGCATGTTCAGCGATGCGTTTGCGCCGGGGCTGATCTTGAGCGACCGGCTGAACTACCTGATCAAGCCGCCAGGCTGGAGCCATGACGGCTCGCGCGAAACCTCGGAGAGCCTGAAAGCTGCCTATGTCAGGCGAAATCCGGGTGAGGCTGGCAAGCCGGGACTGCCGACGGCGAATGTCGAGCCGGCGGAATAGGGGAATTACTCCGCCGCTTCGGCCGTTTCTGTTGGCGCCGGCAGGCCCAGCCATTGCCGGCAATCGCCCAGCGCGCGCGATGTGATGGCGTGCCGTTTTGCCACCGTCTTGTCCTTGCCGCGCAGGCGCTTGCCTTCGATTTTCACCGCTTCCACCGGCGGGAACAGGCCGAAATTGACATTCATCGGCTGGAAGGAGCGCTTGCCCGGTTCGTCGTCGGAGACGATGTGGCCGCCGGTGATGTGGTTGAGCAGCGCACCGAAGGCCGTGGTGAGCGGCGGCAGCGACGGCGCCTGGCCGAGCCGCTCGGCGGCGGCGAAGCGGCCGGCGAGGAGGCCGATGGCGGCGCTTTCGACATAGCCCTCGCAGCCGGTGATCTGGCCGGCGAAGCGCAGGCCAGGGCGCGACTTCAGCTGCAGGGATTGGTCGAGCAAGGTCGGCGAATTGATGTAGGTGTTGCGGTGCAGGCCGCCGAGGCGGGCGAAATCGGCGTTTTCCAGGCCCGGAATGGTGCGGAAGACGCGGACCTGCTCGGCGTGCTTCAGCTTGGTCTGGAAGCCGACCATGTTGTAGAGCGTGCCCAGCGCATTGTCCTGCCGCAACTGGACGACGGCATAGGCTTTTACCATCGGATTGTGCGCGTTGGTCAGGCCCATTGGCTTCATCGGACCGTAGCGCAGCGTCTCGACGCCGCGTTCGGCCATGATCTCGATCGGCAGGCAGCCGTCGAAATAGGGCGTGCCTTCCCATTGCTTGAATTCGGTCTTCTGGCCGTCGATGAGCGCCTGCACGAAGGCAAGATACTGATCCTTGTCCATCGGACAGTTGATGTAGTCCTTGCCGGTGCCGCCGGGGCCGACCTTGTCGTAGCGCGACTGGAACCAGCAGGTGTCCATGTCGATCGTGTCGAAATGGATGATCGGCGCGATGGCGTCGAAGAAGGCGAGCGCATCGGCGCCCGTCGCTTCGGCGATCGACCGGGCAAGCGATGGGGCGGTCAGCGGTCCCGTGGCGATGATCGCCTGGTCCCAGTCCGCCGGCGGCAGGCCGGACACTTCCTCGCGCTGGATGCTGATCAGCGGGTGCGCCTCGAGCTTTTTCGTCACGGCATCGGAGAAACCGTCGCGGTCGACGGCCAGCGCGCCGCCGGCCGGCACCTGGTTGGCGTCGCCCGCGCTCATGATCAGCGAGCCGGCCAGCCGCATTTCGGCGTGCAGCAGGCCGACCGCGTTGTTCTCGGCGTCATCGGAACGGAAGGAATTGGAACATACGAGTTCGGCCAGGCCGTCGGTCTTGTGCGCGTCCGTACCGCGAACCGGGCGCATTTCATGCAGCACCACGGGAACGCCGGCTTGCGCGGCCTGCCACGCAGCTTCGGAACCGGCGAGACCGCCGCCGATGATGTGGATGGGATTTTTGCTCATGAGCGCCGGAATAATCGCTTGGGGCGGCGATTGCAATTGCCGTGCGGCGGTAACGGGAAACGCTTGATCGAAAAGCCTGCTCTGAAAACAACAACACCCGCCGGGGGAGGAGGTCCGGCGGGTGTCGTTTTGGGGGTCGATCCTCGGGAGGAGGTGAAGATCGACCGTATTCGTCATCGCCGGGGAGGAGGTCGGCTTTGACGAAATCTCTTTTGCTATTTTTTAAAAGGGGCAAAACCCTTTGGAGCAAAATTCGTTTTGCTCCAGGGAAACAACGCCCGCCGCGGGAGGAGGTGCGGCGGGCGCCGTTTGGTTGGCCAACCCTCGGGAGGAGGTGAAGGTTGGGCCTATTCGTCATTGCCGGGGAGGAGGTCGGCTTTGACGAAATCTCTTTCGCGTTTTGAAAAGGGGCGAAACCCTTTGGAGCAAATTTCGTTCGCTCCGGGGAAACAACGCCCGCCGCGGGAGGAGGTGCGGCGGGCGCCGTTTGGTTGGCCAACCCTCGGGAGGAGGATAAGGGCTGACCGTTCGCTGGAGGTCGGGGAGGAGGTCGACCCCAGCGAAATTCCGTTAGATCGCCCGGCGGGCGACGATCTTGATTTCGTCGCGGACGATACCGAGATCATGCAGCTGGCGGTTCGAAAGGCGACCCAGCTCGGTAACCGTCTCGCGGTATACGCGCCAGTTACGATAGTTGCGGATCAGGTTCATTGTCGTTCTCTTTTCAGAAACTTGTTCGGACCATTCGCGGTCCAAAGAATTAGACCGCCTTGCGAGCGACGTAAGGAATGTCGCTGCGGCTGATGCCGAGGTCGGTCAGTTCGCGGTTGCTCAGGCGGCTCAGCTCGGACACGGTGTCCCTGTAGCGGCGCCAGTTGCGATAGTTGCGGATCAGGTTCATGGTAGTTCTCGTTTCGTCTTTCTTGCGGATCATTCCGTTTGTGTACGAACCATAAATAGGCGGGCTCATATCGATTTAAAAGCGCTATGGCTGCATGGCAGCAATGCAAATTGTGCAATGCAACATTAACGCGCCTTCACGGACCTGACACAAAGAAGCCAGAATCGGAAAGTGCCGTGGCGTCAACGGTTTGGCTGGTTCGGCTGAAAAACGACCTAGCGGGGGAGGCAGGGCATGGCGGGCTATTCGACACGGGTCAGATCCGACATTGCGCGGTGGCTTCAGGCAGGCCTGATCGACGCCGCCACGGCCGGTGCGCTGACGCGAGACGTCGAGGCCAATACGCGCAAATCACTGAGCTTCGGTTCGATCCTGGCCATGATGGCGGCCCTGCTGTTTGGCGCGGCCATCCTGATCTTCGTCGCCGCCAACTGGGATGCCATCCCGCGGCTGGCGCGGGTCTCGGCGCTGTTTGCCATCATCCTTGGCGGTTATGTCGGCGGCGCGGTGCTGAAGACGCGCGACCACGCGGCGATCGGCGAAGCGCTGTGGATCGTGGCTGCCGCTGCCTTCGGCGGTTCGATCGCGCTGATCGGCCAGATGTATCATCTGTCCGGCGACGAGGCTTCCGCGCTGGTGACCTGGGGCGCCGGTACGGCGCTGGCGGCGGTCGCGCTGCGGTCGAACCCGCTGACCGTCGCTTCGGTCGGCATCGCCGACGTCTGGCTGTTCTTGAAGGGGTTCGACTACTACAGCCGCAACAACTTTCCGCATGCTTTCGTCGCCATGGCCATCGTGCTGTTCGCCGTCTCGTTCTGGACCCGCAGCCAGGCCGCGCGGCACCTGATCATCCTGTCGCTGCTCTTCTATCTCGTGCTGTTGGCCGGGAATCATGCGACGCTGCCGGTGGCGATCCCTCTGGTCATCGTCTCCGCCGCGCTCTTCGCGGCTTCCGTCGTCGCGCCGGAACCGGTCGACAGGATCATGCAGCTCGGCGGTTACTTGCCCCTGCATGCGCTGCTCGGCTTCCTAACCGGGCTCGCCATCATCCAATTCGAACTGGCCGACGAAAGCACCTACAACAACGGCTTCGCCATTGCCTCGGTCGTCGCGCTGGCCGGCATCGTCGCCGCCATCGTGCTGGCGGGACGGGAGAGCCGCGGCCTGCGCTGGTTTGCCTATCTCGGCTTCGCCTTCGAACTCGCCATGATCTATGTCGTGACCTTGCAGTCGATGCTCGACACGGCCGGCTTCTTCCTTGCCGCCGCGGTGCTGCTCGGCATCCTGGCGATCATCATCATCCGCGTCGAAAAACGCATGAAGGGTCCGGCAACGGGGGGAGCCACCGCATGATGACCGGAAAGAAGCTTGTTATCTCGGCGCTGGTGCTGGCACTTGTCCAGATCGGGTTCCTGAGCTGGATCATCGCCGGCCGGGCGGCGATCCTGCGCAACGGCAAGGAACTGCTGCTGAAGATCGAACCCGTCGATCCGCGCGATCTGCTGCGCGGCGACTATATCATCCTCGGCTACGCCATTTCACGCATTCCGGTGAAAATGATCGCCAACATTCCCGCCGGCAAATTCTCCAGCGACGATACGTCGATCGTGGTCCGGCTGAAAAAGGGCGCCGACGGTTATTGGACACCGACCACTGCCTGGTTCGGCAAGGCGCCGACGACGGCCGCGGCCGACGAGGCTGATATTGCAGGCCATGTCGCCGAAGGCTGGGATCTGCGCAGCGAGGGCATGACCATCGCGCCGGACTACGGCATCGAGCGCTTCTACCTGCCGGAAGGCGAGGGGATGGCGATCCAGAGCGACATGCGGGTGCGCCCGTTCGGGATAAGGCTTGCGCTCGCCAGCGACGGCACCGCGCAGATCAAGGCACTGGTCGACGGCGACAAGACGCTGTTCGAAGAGCCGCTATATTAATAACGATGGATGCCCGTCATCGGTGCAAATCAAGACTAGCCCCCTAAATCAAGGGCCTTGCCGTACAAGCGTTGCTGTAGCGCGGAACCGGGGCGGACTCATTTTGTACCAACTGTGGTACCCCGCCGGAGGGCGCGTGTGCCACTGTACGAAATAGCCAAACAGATTTTTTGCAAGAAAGTTCACTGACCCAGGGATGAAGAACTCCGCTGATCAACTCCGGACCTTACTCGTCTCGGCGATGATTTTGGGATAGGGACCAGTCGATATTGTGTAGCTAAAGTTTGACGCGCCTTTGTCCTGCTTGTGTATCGAGGGGCTGCGCACAACCCAGTCATAGATGCCCGAAACCATGCAGCGATCGTTTGCGCAGGTGACCACAATGCTGTCATTGCGGACGTTATATATGCGTTCTGGCCATCGCCGGTAATAGTTCCTCTTGTCCTGAATGATCGAACTCAGGTTCGTCAACTTGCCATAATAGTCGACCGTGCGAGCGTAGGACGCCTGAACTTGAGCAAGAGCGAAATCGTCGTTGTCGCCATGATGCTCGATCAGATCCTTGACGAAGGCGACCGCAGCGCTCTCCACCTGTTGCCTGGCGTCGGGTGCAGGCACTGGCACGGGCGCAGGATCTGGCCTCGTCGACACCTGCGATGTATCTGCGGGCGATTGGTTCGCTGCGACATTGGTCACACGCAACTCTGCCATCTCGCTGGCCGATAGGTATCTTATGTCATGCTTGTCATAGCTCGAAGCCAATTCCATCAGCTCAGGGTCCACTCCCATCTCGACCACGTAGGATGTGATTGCGGCCGTTCCGAGCTGGACACGGGCCTTTGCTTCTTCTCTGGACATCCCGTCAACCGATTTCAACCAAGCCCGATGAATGCCGATTGAACCTGGTTCGGCAACACGGTGGACGCCACCCAGGAAGGCCAGTGAGCAGGCTGAAGCGCACTGCAATTGGCGAAGCTGAAGCGTATCCAACCCTGCCGCGCGGATCATACGCCCCAACCGAAGCGCGCTGCCGACGTTGCCGCCGGGGGAGTTGAAGACGATCATCCTGGCCCCGCTGTTCACAACTGCGTTGCTAAAGGCGTTCAGGGGTTCATGGTCTTTGAACTCGCCGGAAACAACAAGAAACGGCTGCTGCCCTGGAGATGAAACAGGCGTGTATTCTAGGGCCTCAACCTTACATGTTGCTGCCGCGACAATTGACCCTACCGCCAGAACTAGAGAAACTACCCGCACAGCTCGACAGAGCCCCAACCTGCCCGCTGCAAGTAAGAACCTCTCAGCGAACTATTTCAAGGGTCTTTCTTGAAAGTTGGATTTCGTTGGGAGCGGCCATTCGCCGAAAACATTGGTGCAGATGAAGGGACTCGAACCCCCACGTCTTTCGGCACCGGAACCTAAATCCAGGGCATCTACCAGTTCCGCCAAATCCGCATGCTGCGGCGACATGTGGGTGCGCCACCGCACGTCGGCAGGATCGATTGACAGTGCGCTGTCGATTGATCAATCATCGCCGGACACCCCATGCGAGATGCACTGCGTCAGCCGTATCGATAGCGTTGAGCCCAATCGGCGCGTTGGCTAGCGCTTCGTCGCCCCGGATTTCGCGCGGGGCCAAGCCGCTGATCGCCACGCCTATCGCCGCTATCGCTATATGCCAGCGACGCGGTGATCACCAATGGCGTTTCAGTCGAACGAAGCAGGAGATTGTTCAGTGCCGCTCGAACTCATCAACCCCGATGATCTGCCAGTTCCAGAGATGTACACGCAGGTTGTCGTCGCGACGGGATCCAAGCTGGTATTCGTCTCAGGTCAGCAGCCCGAAGACATAAACGGCAAGCTGGTTGGGCATGGTGATTTCGCGGCGCAGGCGCGCCTGGCATTCGGCAATCTCGGCCGAGCGCTCCGTGCGGCAGGCGCACGGCCCGAACAGGTTTGCAAGATCACAATCTACATTGTCGATTATAAGCGGGACGAACACGTGCCGATCATCGAAGAAGCGCAGATTTCGCTGTTTGGAGATCACAAACCAGCCAATGTGGTGGTCGGGGTGGCGATAATGTCCCCAGGCTACCTCATAGAGGTCGACGCGATAGCGGTTGTTGACGAGGCCGTCAGAAGCTAGCGTGCCAGGTCTTTGAGACATGGGTGGGCCGATGTCGGGCAGATGGCTTCGGTGTCGTCGCCTCTCCGAATGATTGCCATGAGCGGCATCCATGCGAATGGGTGACAGAATTTTTTCAGCTAAGCTTTCTGCGAAGCAGGCTAAAGTCGACGAGGCGCAGAAGTCTTGTCTTGTCGGTCACAAGCTTGTCGAACGCCGCATCAAAATCGTCTCCGATCGCATGCCACTCGCCCTTCAACTTGCGAACCCGCCGGGCGCGCAGCCAGTTCTTTATCTTCGCGCCAATCCCGATGGGTTTCAGAATGATGCCACAGCCGTAATCGGCATCGATGGTGAAATAGTCGAGATCTGGATTGCCCAGCACGAAATCGATGTATGCTTTGTAGGTCACGCCGCACCACTCGCCGTCAAAAAAGGAGGGATTGGCTGCAGCCCGGTGAGGGGGCAGGCAGTCATGTACCACCACCGCACCGCCGGGCGAGACCATGCGGAAAGCTTCCCTGATATCCCGCGCCGAGCATTCGTATGTGTGATGCGGATCGACGAACACAAGGTCGAACGTCTGTCCCTTCAGGCGTGTGTCCTCGAGACATGCCGCGATATCGTCATCAGCGGAGGAGAAATCGACAGGGAGGCCATCGAGCGGCAGCTCTGTCGTCCGATACACCAGGCGCATGCAGGGCTGAAAACCCAATTGCCTTGCTTCCGCGTACCTGAAGCCAGTGGTGCTCGTGTTGATTTCAAGGTAGCTCGTGAGCCCGAAGCGAACCGAGAGCAACCCACAGATGTGCGCCTTGTTCCAGTAATCGAGCGTCATATGACCCGCCGCTTCTTGGCAAATGAGTGGATCCCATTGCCGGCTATTCCTCAGCGATCAATCAGTAGGATTCTCGACAGGCGCATGGCCGCGCCGAGGAAAGATAATGCCAAGATCAGGAAGAGGCCGAATAAAACAGCCACGGTCGGTTGGTGCGGATGAAGGGACTCGAACCCCCACGCCTTTCGGCACTGGAACCTAAATCCAGGGCGTCTACCAGTTCCGCCACATCCGCATCGTCCGGCAATCCCATGTAGCCATCATTCTGTCAATGTCGCAGACGAGATGTCTTGTCAGGGCCGAAATGTTGGTTATTCGCCTAAACGCGAAGATGGTTGAAAATTAGGCTCGCCTGTGACAAAAGGCGTGTCGAATGTGACGGGACGCGACGATCCGCTTCTACAGAATGTGAAAAGAAGTAGGAAAAACAAGAACTTATTCACATTTTGGAACGCAGTTTGGGAGAGTTTGAGCCGTAATTTCGGTCAAATCGCCAGGTTCCGTACCAAAAGCCATTCCCGGCAAGATTATACCGGCAGGCTGTAAGCGGCAGAGGCCGTGGCAGTCTCATTGGTGAAAACAAAGGTTTTACGATGCAGGTCACCGAAACGCTCAACTCCGGTCTCAAGCGCGAGATCAAGATCACCGTGCCGGCCGGTGACATGGAAGCCAAGCTGATGGCGCGGCTGTCGGACGCCCGCAACAAGGTTCGCATCAACGGCTTCCGGCCGGGCAAGGTGCCAGTGCAGCACCTTCGCAAGGTCTATGGCAAGTCGTTCATGGCCGAAGTGGTCAATGAGATCCTCAACGATTCGACCCGCTCGATCATCACGGGCCGCGGCGAAAAGGCCGCCATGCAGCCCGAAGTCATCATGACCGAGGACGAGAAGGAAGCCGAGAAGATCCTGGCCGGTGGCACCGACTTCGAATTCCGCCTCAACTATGAGGTCATCCCGGCGATCGAGATCAAGGATTTCTCCGACATCAAGGTGACACGTCAGGTGTTCGACGTGCCGGACGCCGAGATCGACGACCAGGTCAAGCGCGTCGCCGAATCCGCACGCAGCTATGAGCCGAAGACCGGCAAGGCCGCCGAAGGCGACCGCGTCAGCATCGACTATGTCGGCAAGATCGACGGCGAGGCCTTTGCCGGCGGCGCCGGCACCGACCAGCTGCTGGTTCTGGGCTCCAAGGAGTTCATTCCGGGCTTCGAGGATCAGCTTATCGGCACCAAGGCCGGTGACGAAAAGCAGGTCACCGTGACCTTCCCGGAAAACTACCAGGCGGCACATCTGGCCGGCAAGGAAGCCACCTTCGACGTCACCGTCAAGGAAGTGTCGAAGCCGGGCGAACTGGAAATCAACGACGAGACCGCCAAGAACCTTGGCCTGGAATCGCTGGAGCGCCTGCGTGAGATCGTGCGCGGCCAGATCGAGAACCAGTTCGGCTCGATGACGCGCCAGAAGGTCAAGCGCCAGCTGCTCGACCAGCTCGATGCCGCCTATTCGTTCGAGGCGCCGTCGAAGCTCATTGACGCCGAGTTCAACAACATCTGGGCCCAGGTCACCCGCGACCTTGAAGCCGCCGGCCGCACCTTCGCTGACGAAGAGACGACCGAAGAAGAAGCCCGCGCCGAGTATCTGCGCCTTGCCGAACGCCGCGTGCGCCTCGGCCTGGTGCTTGCCGAGATCGGCGAGAAGGCCGGCGTCACCGTATCGGACGAGGAATTGCAGCGCGGCCTGTTCGAGCAGGTTCGCCGCTTCCCGGCCAACCAGCAGCAGGAAGCTTTCGAGTTCTACCGCAGCAACCCCGAGGCGCTGAATGCGCTGCGCGCACCGATGTTCGAGGAGAAGGTGGTCGACCACCTTCTCGGCCAGATTTCGGTGACCGACGTCAAGGTCAGCAAGGAAGAGCTGATGGCCGACGACGAGGACGCGGAAACCACGACCAAGGCCAAGCCCGCGAAGAAGGCCGCGGCCAAGAAGGCTGAAGCCAAGGCGAACGAGGACGAGGCTGAAGAGCCGAAGAAGAAGGCCGCGCCGAAGAAAAAGGCAGCCAAGGACGCCGAATAAGGTCCCGAGCTTCATGGAATCGACGAAGGCCGCCCTTGAGGCGGCCTTTTTCGTTGCGGAACTGCAACAGCCGATTCGCTTTGCGGAAAGCGGCACTTGGCGATACTTGGCGTTGAGCATTATCTGCGCAGCTGCTGCAAACCGTGTGGTTCCTGGAGGGGGCGTTGAGCCTATTCTTCGAAACGGGGCGTGCCGTCGCCCTGGCGCTCGTTCTGCCCTTTGCCTGCGATCTCGCCCAAGCCGACGCGCTTGCCGGCGAGTGGCGCTTCGGCACGGATGACGATGGCCTTGTCACCGCTTCGCTTCATGGCACCAACAAGCTGATCACGGGCGGTGGCGCCTTGAGTTACAGCCCGGTGCTGACCATTGCCTGCCGGGCTGACGGCGAGCCGCGCTGGACCGAATGGCTGCAGTTGAATGACGGGGTTTCGGCCAGCCGCAAGATCACCGTGTCGGTCACCGTGGACGGCGGCGGCAAGTTCGACGAGAGCTGGTCGGTCGGGTCACGCGGCCGAATGCTGGTGCGCGACGGTGCCGACGGCATCAAGCGCCTTGTTCCCGCAAGCCGACTGTCGCTTTCCTGGCGGTTCGGCTTGTTGTCAGGCCGCGGCCAGGCGGATTTCGAGCTGGCAGGACTTGAAGAGGCGGTCGAGCAGATCGCCGGAAGCTGCCGGACGGATCCGCCTTGAGCGTGGCCGGGTTCTAAACCTTCGCAATGCTTGGCTTTTTCTACCCGCCGCCTGGATTCCATGGTATGTTGGTAGCGCAATTCCACTGGGGAGGGATATTCTGCCCAGGCGCGATCGTCCGAGGCATAAATGGCGATCAGGGGAGGAAATGCCATGCGCGCTCTAGCGTTTTTCGCTGCGGTGTCCGTTACGATCTTCATCGCGCATCCGTCGCGGGCACAGGATGCCGCGGCTGGTGAGAAGGTCTTCACCAAATGCCAAGTCTGCCACATCGCAAACGAGGACAAGAACAAGATCGGCCCGTCGCTGCACGGCGTCATCGGCCGCACGGCCGGTACGCATCCGGATTTTAAATATTCCGATGCCATGATTGCGGCAGGCAAATCCGGCGTCAAATGGGACGAGCCAACGCTGACGACCTACCTTCACGATCCCAAGGCCATGGTCAAAGGCACCAAGATGACGTTTCCCGGTCTCAAGAACGATGCAGACGTGGCCAACGTCATTGCCTATCTGAAAACGTTCTCCAAGTGACCTGGCTCCTCCGCCATCCATCCAACGCCTTGTTTTACCGTGATCTTATCGAGATCAAAGGACGCGGGCGTTCGGTGCGGGATCATCGCCCGGCTTGCCTAATTCCATCGGTGGTCGTCTGGGATGTCGACTAGGGAAGGCCGCCTCAAGGATACCTCCATCCGCCTCTCGGAAGCGACGGCGGCGGATTTCTTCGCGCTTTTGAAGCCGCGGGTCATGGCGCTTGCCGTATTCACCGCTTTCGTTGGCCTGATGGTGGCGCCTGGCGCTGTGAATCCGGTCATCGCCGTGATTGCAATCGCTGCGATTGCGATCGGAGCAGGAGCGGCGGGGGCCCTCAACATGTGGTATGACGCCGACATCGACGCGCTGATGTCGCGCACATCAAAGCGGCCGGTTCCGTCGGGCCGCGTCACGCCGGGCGAAGCTCTCGGCTTCGGCCTTGTGCTTTCCGCGCTTTCGGTGATGACACTCGGCGTACTGGTGGGCTGGCTTGCCGCATCGCTGCTGGCCTTCACCATCTTCTTCTACATCGTCATCTACACGATGTGGTTGAAGCGCTCGACGCCGCAGAACATCGTCATCGGCGGCGCGGCTGGTGCCCTTCCTCCTGTCATTGGCTGGGCGGCCGCAACTGGCGCCGTCGGCGTTGAAAGCCTCGTCCTGTTCCTGATCATCTTTCTGTGGACGCCGCCGCATTTCTGGGCGCTGGCGCTGTTCAAGGTTGGCGACTACGCCGCTGCCGGCATTCCGATGATGCCGAATGTGGCCGGCCCTGCTTCGACGCGAAGGCAAATCCTTGCCTATGCTTTGCTTCTGGCGCCGGTCGGCGTGCTGCCTTGGGCGTTCGGATTCACCAGCGGCTACTACGGAATCGCCTCGGCCGCATTGGGCGTCGGTTTCATCTGGCATTCCTGGAAGGTTCGGGCCGCTTCCGAAACGGAGCTGAAACCCGCCAAGGCGCTGTTTGCCTATTCGATCGTCTATCTTTTCGCGGTCTTCGCCGCGCTGCTTGCCGACACCATTGCCATGCGCGCGCTGATGTCAGTCGGGGCTTGAGCGCAGATCGCGAACCGCTCTGGCCGGTCGGCAAGTGCCATAGACGCTGCAGTGCGTCACGATGGCAGCGCACAGAATCCCAGAAACAGCAGAATGATTATGCCGAGGCCGAGTATGAGAAGCGTCCTTGCGTCCATGACCTTCGCCTTCGACCCGGTGCATGGTCCTGAAGATCGGGATCGACCCTGCTTAGCCGATCTCCGGTTCGCAAAGGATCATGCGCCAATCCAAGTGATCCAGCGTCTTTACGTGCCCAAAGGGACACGCGGCGCTGCGTGAGCATATCGAAGAAGGGCCTCCAGAGCCAGCCGTGCGGCTCGTCCCGCTATCCGTGCCGACAACGGGCGACAAGTCTCTCACAAGAGAGTATATTTGGTGGCGGTGCAGGTCGCGGTTTGCGTGGCCAGTTCCGCAGACGACAGCACCGCGAAACCGCGACCTTTCCGGACCAGTCTGGAGGAACGGTCATGGCAAGCTTTCATGTGATAGCAGGCGCCAGCGAGACGCTGGAACATACCAGAATTCGAAAAATCGCTGTTTCCGACCTTTTTGACGCGCTCAAGCGGGGCGTCGATGATTTCATGGTCAAACCGTCGCATATCGTCTTTCTCTGCCTGATCTATCCACTCGTGGGCGTCGTGCTCGCCGCCTGGACCTCGGGCGCCAATGCTTTGCCGTTGTTGTTTCCGCTGGTTTCTGGTTTTGCGCTGGTTGGCCCATTCGCGGCGATAGGCCTCTATGAAATCAGCCGTAGACGGGAAGCCGGACTCGACACTTCCTGGAGGCACGCTTTCGAGGTCAGGAATTCTCCGGCGCTGCCGGCCATCGCCGCGGTAGGGATCATGCTGTTTGCAATCTTCATCACGTGGCTTTTGACGGCGAAGCTGTTTTACGAATATCTTTTCGGTCCGGCTCCGCCGGAATCGATATCTAGCTTCATCAACGCGATATTTGCCACCGGACGCGGCTGGACGCTGATCATACTGGGGCACGCCATCGGCTTTGTCTTCGCCGTGGTGGTGTTGTGCACGACGGTCGTCGCCTTCCCATTGTTGCTCGACCGCGATGTCGGTGCTTATGAAGCGATACACACGTCGGTGCGCGTGGTCCTGACGAACCCGATCGTGATGGCTGTCTGGGGGCTGATCGTCGCCGTCGGCCTGATCATCGGCTCGCTGCCGGTGTTCGCCGGGCTCGCCGTGGTGTTGCCGATCCTCGGCCACGCCACCTGGCACGTCTACCGCAAGGTTGTGGAGTCGCCCGCCAGACCGACGAGTTGAGGACGTCTCGCCTCACCGCATCGGCCAGAGCATTTTACCGTTTCGCGGAAACGGTAAAATGCTCTATCTCTTTGTTTTAACGCAATTCGCAAGGGAAAGCGCTACGCGCTTTCCCGGGGAAAACCGATCACGCTTTTCCTCGAATTGCTCAGGATGCCGGTGCGGGTTTGATCGAAGCCGTCAGTAAGCCCGGTGACTGAAGCGGGCGCGGTATGCGCCCATGGTCAAGTTGCGGAAATCCTCGCCGCTGACATGCACCAGCGTTCTGTGGTCGCCGCCTTCGAAGTAAATGTCGGCGGCATCACCAAGGCTTTCATCGACAATCACCGGCACATCATAGGGTGCGCCGATCGGCGGGATGGCGCCGGTGTCGCAATCGGCGAAGAGCGAAGTCACCTCGTCTTCGGAGGCTAATCCGAGACGCTTGTCCATGACGCTCTGCAATGTGCCGAGCTCGATCCTGTGGGTGCTGGGAACCACGGCCAGCGCATAGCCGAGTTCGTGGTGAACCACGACCGATTTCGCCACTATGCTGCCGGGCACATGCGCCGCAATGGCGGACTGTCTGCTGGTGGACGTGCGATGGTGGGCGACTGTGTCGTATGAAACTCCCTTCTCGTCGATAAAGTCCTTCAGTCTGGTTGCGATCGTCATCTTGGCCTCCCTTTGCCGGAGTTCGCGACGCGTGGGGAAACGAGGGCAGTCACTCTCCCGTTTCCGGTACTAAAATGGACCAGTTGCTGATGGTTCGAGGCTCGACGGCAACATCTGACTACGGTTTGCGCGTCAGGGGCCGGCTCCGAAAAATGCCAGCCGGGTGAAAAGCGTGTAGTCGGCTTCGAAGACCATCATCGTCACGAACACCAGCACCAGTATTGGCGGCAGGATGATCGCATAGGCAAGCGCCAGCCGTTCCCAGGCCATGTGCATGAAGACGGCGACGATCAGCCCTGCCTTGAGGATCATGAAGATCAGGATCAACGACCACCTGAGATAGCCTTGCAGGCCGAAATAATCGACCAGGTAGGAGCAGGTGCTGAGGATGAACAGCCATGCCCATACCACCAGATAGAGCTTGATCGGGTGTTCCTGATGCACGTCGGCACGGGCGGCGGCGGCCGGCGCTTCATGTGCATGACCAGCATGAAGTGCGTGTTGTCCGAGGCCGTTTGCGGTTGCTTCAGCCATGTCTGCCTCTCACCAAAGATAGAAGAAAGCGAAGATGAACACCCAGACCAGGTCGACGAAGTGCCAATACAGCCCCATGATCTCGACGTTCTCGTAGCGGCCCTTGCGGCTGGTGAAGAAACCGCGCCGTCCGGTGTCGAAATCTCCGCGCCAGACCTTTCGCGCCACGATGATCAGGAAGATCACCCCGATCGTCACATGGGTGCCGTGGAAACCGGTGATCATGAAGAAAGACGAGCCGAATTGTGCAGCACCCCAGGGATTGCCCCAGGGCCGTACCCCTTCGGTGATCAGCTTGGTCCATTCGAAGGCTTGCATGCCGACAAAGGTCGCGCCAAGTGCCGCGGTCAGAAGCATGAGGATTGCCGTCTTGCGGCGGTCGCGGCGATAGCCGAAATTGACCGCCATGGCCATCGTCCCGCTGCTTGAGATCAGCACGAAGGTCATGATGGCAATAAGGATCAGCGGGATTTCCGAGCCGCCGATACGCAGCGCAAAGACCTCGCTCGGATTGGGCCACGGCTCGCGTGTCGAAATGCGCGCGGTCATGTAGGCGAGCAGGAAGCAACCGAAGATGAAGGTGTCGCTGAGCAGGAAGATCCACATCATGGCCTTGCCCCAGGACACGTTCTTGAACGCACGCTGATCCGAGGACCAATCGGCGGCAATGCCTCGCCAGCCTGTGGGCCGTGGCTCCGTCTGGCCGATATGCGTCAGTGTCTCTGCCATTCGCTTGATCCCCTTAAGTCAGCAACTGCCGGCAAATGTCGATGAACGTCGCGGCCCAGCCGGCTAGCAGCGCGAAGATGGCAAGCCAGACGAAAAGCAGGAAATGCCAGTACATGGCGCATAGTTCCACGCCGAGGCGAAGCCGTTCCGGCCGCGTTCCAGTCCAGGCGCTCGTGGTGGTCCTGCCCAGACCCACCAGCCCTCCCAACACGTGCAAGCCATGCATGCCGGTTATCAGGTAAAAGAAACTGTTGGCCGGATTGGAGGCCAGGAAATAACCGTCGGCGGTCAGCTGCCGCCATGCCATGAGCTGTCCGACCAGGAAGGCGAGCGCCGTGAGCCCGGCCGTGGCAAGGCCGAGCCTGACGGTGTCGATCTGACCCCTGCGCGCCGCCACCGAGGTGCATTGGAGGGCTACGCTGCTCAGGATCAGCACGCCGGTGTTGAGCCAGAGCAGGCGCGGCAGGGGCAACGGCTGCCAGTCCGACACCGCCATCCGCATGAAATAGGCACTGGTGAAAAGCGCGAACAGGCAGCCGACGACAGCGAGGAAAACGCCGAGGCCGATCTTGGCGGTTGGCAGAGCCGACCGGTCGAGGCCGACAAGATCACCGGCCAGACCTTGCTCGAGCCATGGCTTCGCCATCAGCCTCTGGTGCGAAAGCCACCATCCGGCAAAACCGGCAATGACGAGCAGGAAGACCAGGATGACGCTCATGCCGGCTCCCTTGAGGGGCCGAAGGAGCCCGGCATGTTCTGCGGGATGAAGTCTTCCTTGGCGCCCGGTACGCTGTAATCATAAGCCCAGCGATAGACGATCGGCAGGTCCTTGCCGAAATTGCCGTGGGCCGGCGGTGTTTGCGGCGTCTGCCATTCGAGGGTCGTGGCCCGCCACGGATTGCCGCCGGCCTCGCGGCCATGGCGGATGCTCCAGATCAGGTTGAACAGGAACACCATCTGGGCGAAGCCGACGATGAAGGCCATGACGCTGATGAACGAGTTCAGGTGATGGGCCGACTCCGTCATGATCGTCATGTCGGTCAGTTCAGCATAGCGCCGCGGCACGCCCATCAGGCCGAGGTAGTGCATGGGGAAGAAAATCAGGTAGGCGCCGAGGAAGGTGACCCAGAAATGGAACCGGCCCAGGGTTTCGTCGAGCATCCGGCCGGTGACCTTCGGGTACCAATGGTAGATCGCGCCAAAAACCACGAGGATCGGGGCGACACCCATGACCATATGGAAATGGGCGACGACGAACATCGTGTCGGATAGCGGAACATCGACGACGACATTGCCAAGGAACAGGCCGGTCAGCCCGCCGTTGACGAAGGTCACTATGAAGGCCAGGGCGAACAACATTGGTATGGTGAGATGGATGTCGCCGCGCCATAGGGTCAGCACCCAATTGTAGACCTTGATGGCCGTCGGAATGGCGATGATCAGCGTCGTGGTGGCGAAGAAGAAGCCGAAATAGGGGTGCATGCCGCTGACATACATGTGGTGCGCCCAGACCACGAAGCTCAGCGCGCCAATGCCGACGATGGCCCAGACCATCATCCGGTAGCCGAAGATGTTCTTGCGCGCATGGGTGCTGATCAGGTCGGATACGATGCCGAAGGCCGGCAGCGCCACGATGTAGACCTCGGGATGGCCGAAGAACCAGAACAGGTGCTGGAACAGGATCGGGCTGCCGCCATTGTGTTGCAGCTGCTCACCCATTTCAGAGATCGCCGGCATGAAGAAGCTGGTGCCCAGGACGCGGTCGAGCAGCATCATCACGCTGGCGACGAACAGCGCCGGAAAGGCGAGCAGCGCCATGACGGTTGCGGTGAAGATGCCCCAGACGGTCAGCGGCAGGCGCATCATCGTCATGCCGCGCGTGCGGCCCTGCAGCACGGTCACGACATAGTTGAGGCCACCCATCGTGAAGCCGATGATGAACAGGATCAGCGAGGAGAGCATCAGGATGATGCCCCAGTCCTGGCCGCCTGGCGTCCCGCTCATGATGGCCTGCGGCGGGTAGAGCGTCCAGCCGGCCCCCGTCGGTCCGCCGGGCGCGAAGAAGCTCGACACCAGAACCAGCACGGCAAGCAGGTAGATCCAGTAGCTCAGCATGTTGACATAGGGGAAGACCATGTCGCGCGCGCCGACCATCAAGGGGATCAGATAGTTGCCAAAGCCGCCGAGGAAGAGGGCGGTGAGCAGGTAGATCACCATGATCATGCCGTGCATGGTGATGAACTGGTAGTAGGCCTCCGGGGTGATGAAGTCGAACGTGCCGGGAAAGCCAAGCTGCAGCCGCATCAGCCAGGACAGCACCAGGGCGACCAGGCCGATTGCCGTTGCCGTCGCCGAATACTGGACGGCGATGACCTTGGCGTCCTGCGAAAAGACGTATTTGGTCCACCAACTGTGCGGATGGTAGAGTTCGACTTCCGCGACTTCGGCCGGCGGAATGCCATCTGCAGGGGTGATGTCGACCATAGGAACACCTCCGTGTCCTTTTTCAGCGAGACCCGACCGTTTCGAGCCTTGCTGCAATTTCGGGACCCGGTGCCGCCGTCCGTCCCGTCGTCTCGTCCGCCGACCCCGTCTGCTTGGGGGCCGACAATTGTGCAAAAGTCTGCTGCTGGCCGAGCCAGGCCACATAATCTTCCTGGGTATCGACCATCACGACGCCATGCATCATTGGATGTCCCTGGCCGCAAAGCTCGGCGCACAGGACCTGGAAGGTTCCGGTCCTGGTCGGGGTGAACCAGAAATAGGTCACCGAGCCCGGGATCATGTCCATCTTGGCGCGGAATTCCGGCACATAGAAATCATGCAGCACATCGATCGAGCGGAGCAGCATCTTGACCGGTTTGCCGACCGGCAGATGCAGATCGGCGGCTTCGACCACGACGTCGTCCCGACCATTGGGATCGCTGGGGATGATCCCCAGCGGATTGTCGGCACCAACGTCGCGCGTATCCGATGTGCCGAGCTTGCCGTCCTTGCCGGGCAGGCGGAAACTCCACTGCCATTGCTGGCCAATGACCTCGACCTCAGTCGCGTCGCGTGGAACGGTAACAAATCGGCTCCAGACGAACAGGCCGGGAACCAGCAACGCCGTGACCCCGACCGCGGTGACGATCGTGAGCCACGATTCGAGCCGCTTGTTCTCCGGTTCGTAGGCGGCGCGGTTTCCCTCCCGATGACGGAAGCGGAACACGCAATAGGCCATGAAAAGCACGACGGCAGCGAAGACGACGCCGGTGATCCAGAAGGTAATGATGATGGTGTTGTCGATATAGGCCCAGTTCGAGGCAATCGGCGTCCACCACCATGGGCTCAGGAGGTGAAACAACACTGAGCCCACGACGATCAAAACGAGTACAAGCGCTACGGCCATGTCCCGTTCCTCCGGCATTCGAGGGGGGAGCGAAGCCGCCGCCAAGAAATACCAAGCGCATCATAGCTTAATTTGGGGTCAATTCCAGAGGCGACTATCCTGACGGAAAAAATCGCGTCTTTTGCCGCCGCGACCTATTTGAGCAGGTCGACCAGAACGTCGAAAGCGGCGTCGATATCGGCGCGGATCGCCTGGCGGACGGCCTCGGCGTCGCGGTTGCGCAGCGCCGCGAACATCGCCTGGTGGTGCTCGTTGGCGGTCGAATAGTTTCCGGAATCATGCAGCATGTTGAAATAGGGGCTGATCTGCAGCCACAGATTCTCGATGATGTTGAGGATGTTTTCCGAGCCGGCCGCCCGGTAGATGGAGAAATGGAAGGCATAGTTGGCGCGCAGATAGGATTTGACGTCTCCCGCCGCATTGGCCTGTTCCAGCGCTGCCAGATGCTGGCCGAGCTGCGCGATGCCCTGATCGTCGATGCGCTCGGCCGCCCAGGCGGCGGCGATCGCCTCGATCTCGAAGCGGACATTCCTGAGATCGATGAGGCGCGCGCGGCTGAGTGCGGGAATGCCGATCGAGCGCCCTGAAACGACCATCAAGGCATTGGCCGCAGTCAGCCGCCGCAACGCCTCCCTGACCGGCATCGGACTGACCCCAAAGGCGTCGGCGAGGCTTTGCACCGTCACCATCTCGCCGGGCACGATGCTGCCGTCGAGGATCAATTCGGTGACATGGCGATAGACCCTGTCCTGCAAGGTCTCCCTGGACAGGGGCACGATCTCGACACCAGGCTTCCTGAACGCCGCTCCGGCCATTTCCCATCAAACCTTTCGGCGCAAAGGCCGCGCCACAACCCGTTCCCGGAATGCAGGGTTCCGGCTGCCGCGTCAAACGTTGGCGATCGCGGCTCGAATGTAAAGATATTTCATCATTGATCATTGATCAAATGATGATACGATCTCCGACATCGAATGAGGAGGGCTTCGGTTTGGGCCCTCGGGAGGCATTCGGCGGAGCGCTGATCACCGGCGGGTGCGGCCGCAATCTCGGCATGCTCGGCGGCGTACTGCTTTTGACGGCGCTGGAGATGCTGCTGGCCGGCACCACGCTGCCCTACGCCACCAAGGCAATTTCTTTACGGGCTGGTCGTTTTCAGCGCCTTCATGGCGCTGCGCGAACGGCGGCTGCAATGAAAAGGACAGGACGATGAGCGCAAAGGCACCCGTATCGGCGGACGAATTTCTGGCCGGGCTGAAAGGGCAGCGCGTGCTGGTGACGGCGGGCGCCGGCGGCATCGGCTTCGCCATCGCCGACACGCTGTCGCGGCTCGGAGCACGTATCATCGTGTGCGACATCTCCGACGAGGCGCTGGCCGCGGCTCCCGGCAAGATCGACCTGGTCGCGGCGGTCAAGGCCGATGTCTCTCGCGACGAGGACGTCGACCGGCTGTTCGAGACGGTCAAGGAAAAACTCGGCGGGCTCGACGCGCTGGTCAACAATGCCGGCATTGCCGGGCCGACCGGCGGTGTCGACGAGATCGAACCGGACGACTGGCGGCGCTGCATCGACATCTGCCTGACCGGCCAGTTCCTCTGCGCCCGGCGCGCCGTGCCGCTGATCAAGGCGGCCGGCGGCGGCTCGATCGTGTCGATGTCGTCGGCGGCCGGCCGCCATGGCTACGCGTTCCGCACGCCCTATTCGGCGGCCAAATTCGGCGTCATTGGTTTCGCGCAGAGCCTCGCCAAGGAGCTTGGGCCGCACGGCATCAGGGTCAATGCCATCCTGCCCGGCATCATCGAGGGCCCACGCATCGAAGGCGTCATCGCGGCGCGCGCCAAGCAGGTCGGCATCAGCCACGAGGAGATGACCGGGCGCTATTTGCAGAACATCTCGCTGCGCCGCATGACCAGCCCGTATGACGTCGCCTCGATGGTGGCGTTCCTGCTCTCCGACGCGGGCATCAACATTTCGGGCCAATCGCTCGGCGTCGACGGCAACGTCGAAACACTGTGAGGATCGATCCATGGCCAATGTCGCGATTGTCGGAAGTGGGTTCATCGGGCGGGCCTGGGCGATCAGTTTCGCCCGCGCCGGCCATGATGTGCGCATGTGGGACCAGTCGCCTGCCGCGACGGGTGGCGCGCGCGACTACATAGAGGGCGTGCTCGGCGATCTCGCCGCGAACGACCTACTGCGCGGGCAATCCGTCGACACCGTGCTTGGCCGCATCGCCACCGTCGGCGATCTGGCGGAAGCGCTGGCCGATGCCGCCCATGTCCAGGAGAACACGCCTGAAAACCTCGATGTGAAGCGGGAGGTGTTCTCGCTGATCGATAGGCTTGCTGGGCCGCAAACGATCATCGCCAGTTCCACCTCGGCGCTGTTGCCGTCGAAATTCACCGACCACCTGCAGGGGCGGCACCGCTGCCTGGTCGTGCATCCGATCAACCCGCCCTATCTCATTCCGGCGGCAGAGGTGGTGCCGGCGCCTTGGACCTCCGCCGAGACGCTGGAGAAGACGCGCGCCTTCCTCATCGATGCCGGCCACGCGCCGCTGGTGATGAGGCGCGAGCTCGACGGCTTCATCATGAACCGCCTGCAAGGGGCCTTGCTGGAGGAGGCTTTCCGGCTTGTCGCGGACGGCTACGCCAGTGTCGAGGATGTCGATATCGGCATCCGCGACGGCTTGGCGCTGCGCTGGTCCTTCATGGGACCGTTCGAGACCATCGACCTCAACGCGCCCGGCGGCGTGCGCGACTATGTCGATCGTTACCAGGGCATTTATTCCAACATCTTCCCGCAGATGCTGCGCCGCGTCGACTGGGCGGGCGAGGTCATGGCAACCGTCGAGGCCGAGCGCAGCAAGCGCCTGCCAAGGGGAAGCCTGGGTGACCGGCAGGTCTGGCGGGATCGCCGGCTGATGGCGCTGGCGGCGCACAAGAAGAAATCGGATCAGGAGTTCGGACAATGAAAGAAACCAGCCGCAAATCAGGCGCATCGGCGGCCAAGGGCAAGGTCATCATCACCTGCGCGGTGACGGGCGCGATCCACACGCCGACCATGTCGCCCTATCTGCCGATCACCCCGGATCAGATCGCCTCCGAGGCGATCGCCGCGGCGCAGGCCGGTGCTGCGATCCTGCACCTGCATGCGCGAGACCCGGAAACCGGCAAGCCCGACCAGACGCCGGAGGCCTTCGCCCGCTTCCTGCCGCGCGTTAAGCAGGGCACCAATGCCGCCATCAACATCACCACCGGCGGCAGCCCCTACATGAAGGTCGAGGAGCGCGTGCGCCCGGCCGCCCAGTTCAAGCCTGAGGTCGCCTCGCTCAATATGGGCTCGATCAATTTCGGGCTCTATCACCTCGCCGACAAATACGAGACCTTCAAGTTCGACTGGGAAAAGCCGCATCTGGAGGCGACTCGCGACCTCGTCTTCCGCAACTCGTTCAAGGACATCGAATACATCCTTGCGACCTGCTACGACAATGGCACGCGCTTCGAGTTCGAGTGCTACGACATTGCCCATCTCTACAACCTCTCCCACTTCGCCGATCGCGGGCTGGTGAAGCCGCCCTTCTTCGTGCAGTCGGTGTTCGGCCTGCTCGGCGGCATCGGCACCCATCCGGAAGACGTCGCTCATATGAAGCGCACCGCCGACCGGTTGTTCGGCGACCAGTTCCGCTGGTCGGTACTGGGCGCCGGCGCCAGCCAGCTGCGCATCGCCGCGCAATCGGCAGCGCTCGGCGGCAACATCCGCGTCGGGCTGGAGGACAGCCTGTGGGCCGGCAAGGGCAAGCTCGCCAAGTCGAACGCCGAACAGGTCGTGCTGGCGCGCAAAATCATCGAAGGGCTTGGCATGGAGGTGGCGACGCCGGACGAGGCGCGCGAGATCCTGTCCCTGAAAGGTGGCGACAAGGTCGCCTTCTGACCCCTGCCGACCAATCGCTGCAAACCGACAAGGATGGAATGAAGATCGAAGTCGTGGTGGACGTGAAGACGACGCTGGGCGGGCCCGCTCTGGGACGTCGAACAGGAGCGCCTTTACTGGATGACAGCTTCGACGGGCGCGTGTTCCGCGCCACCGCTGATGGGCGCGAGTTCGCTGCTGGGACGTGCCGATGAAGATAGGCCGCACCTGCGGCCGACGGCTCGACCGTCGACGCGCAGGGATATCTGTGGAATGCGCTGGTCTATGACGGCCGCCAGGTGCGCTTTGCGCCGGACGGTACCGTCGATCGTATCATCGATATGCCCGTGAAAAAGATCACCAGCGTCATGTTCGGCGGGCCGAAACTCGATACGCTCTATGTCACCTCGATGGCCAAGCCGCCGCTGCCGCGCTTTCCCGGTGACGGTGTCCTGCGCGGCAGCCTGTTCGCCATCACCGGCCTCGGCGTGACGGCCGTTCCAGAACCCCGCTTCGGCGGCTGACGGGCGGCTCTGGCAGTGCCATGTCTTCAGCCGCCGGGCGGGAGCTCGGCGGCCTTTGGCTACTACCGTTTCAGTCGACGCCTAAGGCGTCGTCTGCGCTTCGATCTTGGTAGCCATCTGGTCGATCTTGTCGGCAAGGACACCCTGGGCCCAGGCCGTGACCTCGTCATCGACCGGCTTGTTGGCCATATCCGTCAGCGCTGCATCGAGCGATGCCGGGTCGGTGCCGACGGTCGCCGTGGCTGCCTTCGCCTCTGCCTGGTCGGCCGCTGCATTATCGGCGTCGACAACGGCCTGCTGGGCGGTGATCTGATCCTTCACATCTTGGATCTGCGCAGCCGTGGCGGTCGGATCAGCCTGCAGCGCGGTCAACTTGGCATTCAACGTATCCAGTTGGGCCTGCGCGGCGGCGGCCGTGGCGGCTGCCGTCTCGGCCGCGGCCTGGGCGACCTTGGCTTTCGCGGACTGTGTCACGAAGGCCTGGAGGCCAGCGAACTTCTTGCTCTTGGAATTCATGTAGGCGTTGACGTTGCGCTGCAGCGAATTCAGCCGGCCGAGCTTGGCATGGATGTTTTTCTCCTTCGACACGGATGAGACCTGGGTGGTCGTGTCGACCGTGGTGTCGGCTGTTGCGTCAGCGTCCACCTTGCCAACTTGTCCCGGGGCCGACGCGGATTTGCCATGCGAGGCACCGCTGTTGCCTTTGCCGTTGCTGCCAGCATTGCCGCCGCCATTGCCATGGCCGCCACCGTTGCCGTGGCCGCCGCCATTGCCGCCGCCGTTCCCGTTGCCGGCGAGCGCCGGCGACGCCAGAAGCGCCAATGCGGCAAGCGCGGCGAACAGAGTTTTTCGGTTTGTCATGGTGTCTCCTCGGGAATCGCCGCCTCCGCCCAACCGAGCTAGATCAGCGTAATATGAGAATCCACTAATCGTACGGAGTAAACTTTAGACAAATGCGGTCGCAATGCGCGATCTCGGTGATGGCGACGGCATAACTATTTGATATTTCATGAAAATAAACGCCATGAGGTCGCTTTGCTACTGAAGTCCGATGACAGCCAGGACCATGGTCCTAGCTGTCAGACAAAATCGCCGAGCGGTGGGTCAGAAACACGTTGGAATACGGGAAGTCGATAACGAAAGCCTGGTCGATGCATCAAGCGGGAACGCCCTGGCTTTCCTCTCGGCGAAGACGACCTGGCCGCCATATTGGTCGTCGCCCTAGATCAGCAGCAGGCCCTTCATGCTGGCGTATCCCTTGCGGCCGATGATGATGTGGTCGTGCACGGCGATGCCCAGCCGTTTGCCCGCTTCGATGATCTCTTTCGTCATCTCGATGTCGGCGCGCGATGGCGTCGGATCGCCTGACGGGTGGTTGTGCATCAAACTACCGAGGCCATATTCGCAATAGTTATCAATCACTTGTGATCAAGTGAGGGAAGGGTGGTGCCGTCGACTGGGGCATGTATCAAATGACCGTTTGTGATCTTCACGCTTGGTCACAATCGCATCCGCTCGGTACTGTGACGTACCGATCAACAACGGCTTCCGAGTGCTTATCTGTTCTGAGCTCCCTGAACGACTGATCTTGGCGCAACGCGAGTGCCGCCGCGATGACCTTGGCTTCTCACCGTGACTCGGCGCTGCATTGGCGCGCTCAGGCGATGATGACAGCTTTGCGCCTCATCTCGGTCATCGGGGTAAGTCTTGCGGCTACCCGAAAGAAGACAAGCTCGGCGAATGTGCTCAATGTCGCGGTTTGTCGGAAGGCGTCATTCCAGCATTTCCGTCGACACTGCACTCAGAGCGATACCCGAAAGGGCTGGGAAAATTCTCAAGTGTCGGTATGAAGAAGAGCCTTGGGAGCCGTCTGGCCCGCCTGCCCGTTCATGCATATACAACACGTCAAGGTATCGATTGAGATTTTCTCATGCACAGAACGGTGTTTTGCCAACCAAGCCAGATGGTACTTGCATCCCCAAACCGTGCGGCTGCCAAGCTTGTACGCCCAATCCGCCTAAAGGAGTCGGATTCACAGCTCTCCTGTCAAGGCCTCCAAAAATTAAAGGGACAAAGATATGCGATAGCTCTGCTCCGCCGGGCCGACGGAATATTAGCGAGCCTAATGCATAGCCTCGCTATTGAGGCGGCATGGGCGCCGATATCATCATGAGCAGCAATCGCCGGCCAGTGTCTCGCATAACCGGCTCAGCCCATCGCGAGCGCACCGGCGCGACCCTTCCAGAAATGCGATGTTTTTTACCGAGCTGGGATGATGCCCGCATAGTTGCTGTGGACCGCGGTAAACGTGCGCCGCAGGCCCCGCCCGCATCGGGTGGCTTCAAGACCAGGCGCGCCTGCCTCCGATGTTGGGCCGCAGGCAGCGCAGCAAAAAGCTTACTGTTATCGCAATACCCTGGGAGATAAGCTGCGCCGATACATCTACGGTGCATTAAAGTGTAAATTAGAAATTTCTTATAAAATAGCGAAGTTTTTCTTCTCCTATTGCTTCACGGGCTCTTAACAGGCCATCACGGTTATGTTACCGATCTCGTTGCAGCTTGAGTGGCGTCAATCGCCTCAAATACACAGGAAGGGCTCCACTATGGCATCAGGAAATTGTTGGAGTCCCGTATCGGGAAGTATATGTATATAATATTTGGTGAGAAAAGAAGGTTTGTCGCGTGGTCGGTGTGGTCATCTGTAACCATTGTTGCAGCAATTTTTTTGTTGCGCTATCTTGAAGTTGTCGGGCAGAGTGTACATTCATTCTTGTCGTATTCAGTGCTAATTTGTGGACTGATTCTTACTGGTTATATTTTAAAAGATTCGCATGAAGTTTCATCTCTTAATAATATTTTGTACGGAAATAGCGGAAATAGACGGCTAAGTAATTTTGCAAAGTTTATATATATTTGTGTGGCTCTTTCTATTTTTGTTGTCAACGACAAAACTCTGACCGTAGCTGAATCTTTTGCGTATGGGTTTTTGATTTCTATATGCTTGCTGGCGTTTCCTGATGTTTTCCTTTTTGTCAAAAATCAAAAAATTGGTGATGACGCGAAATGAGCGATCCAACTTATTATACACTCACGTCTGCTAATCATGGAGCACTCACTTTTGATGCATATTCGGGAGCTTTGCTGACCAACCCGACTGACCAAGATGCGACTTATTGGGCTAATTTCTTAACTAGCTTCACCCAAGGGTTTGTGGAAGTCGCGGTCAAGTTGCGTGGTGCTAATCCAGATTGGGTTAGGGTCCCCGCTATTTACAATAAATTGGGAGCCGTCATTGATCTTGTTGGCGTTCTTGCGTCTGCGGATGCGGCGACGAACCCTAGAGATAAGGTCCAGATTTTAGCATCCGGTATTGCGTCATGCTACGTGACGATTCAGGCAGGATATTATACAGGTCTTGCGGCCCTAAGGTTACCACTTTTAGTCGCAGAGATTCTTGGTGTTGTAGAGTTAGGAGCTGTTATTCCAGTATTTCCTATAGCTATTGCTGTGCTGATTGCTGTGGGGGTCGTTGATTATTTTGGCGTCGGTGCAATCGACTATCTAGCGAAACAGATAGCCGGCAAGATCGAAGGATTGGCTTTTGATTTTGGCGCGCTAATATCACCGCTTTTCAACACATACCACGACCCGCTCGTCCTCGACCTCAACGGCGACGGCATCCACCTCTCGCCGTTGGCCGGCTCCACTGTCCATTTTGACTATGACGGTGACGGCTTCGCCGAACGTACTGGCTGGGTTTCGCCCGACGACGGTATCCTTGTGCGCGACGCCAATGGAAACGGCATCGCCGACGATGTGTCCGAACTCTTCGGCTCGTCTACACAGGACGGCTTTGCCGTGCTGGAAACTTTCGACACCAATGGCGACGGCAAGATCGATGCGTCCGACGCGGTGTTCAGCACGCTCCGGGTCTGGCGAGATCTCGACCAGGATGGCGTGTCCGATGCCGGCGAGATGATGACGCTGGCCGAGGCTGGCATCGTCTCGATTTCATTGACGCGAACCGATGTTGCGGGGACCAACTCTGGTCATGACGTGGGCTATGAGGCCGTGTTCACCCGCGCCGACGGCACGACTGGCAACGCACAGACCATCTATTTCCAGACAGACCGACAGGACACGCGCGCCGATAACACGCCCAATTTCACGCCATCGGAAGGCGTCGAGAAGTTGCCGCAGCTGGCCGGGTCGGGGCAGATCAATTCGATCGCCTGGAAAGCGACCCAGGATGGCGCCTTCAAGGCCGATTGGACCGCATTGACAGATGCCGCGGCGACACTGTCGCCGGAGCAGTTGCGTTCTGCCTTCGTGGATCTATTGCTGCGCTGGGCCTCCGTGGACGACGTCGCCGAGGGGACGCGCGGGCAATATGTCGATGCCCAGCATCTGGCCTTTGTCGAGAAGTTCTTCGGTGTCGGCTACAAGGAAGTCCACGGAGGAGGAGAGCAATGGGCAACCTCTCCGCAGATACAAGAGTTCGGCGCCAACATCGAGGCGAGCTTCGACCAGATCGTCGACGTCATGCTGACGGCGTTCCTGGCCCAAACGGCTGGAAGCACGATTGCGCGCGGCGGAGATTTGCTGACTGCGCTGGAAAGCCCCTATTTCTTCTATTCGCTGCTTGATTTCCGGCACGAATGGCCGGCGGGCACCCAGCCGCCGGAAACGCCCGGCAATGTCGGCATGGTGCTCGACCTCATCAAGGGGATAATGCCCGAGGCGGCGGGAGCGGCGGCAAGCTATCTGGTCAAGACGATCTCCGGATTGGACGGGATCGTGTCGGTTGCCTTCAATGGCGACCATGCAGCCTATCTGACGACCGCCACTCCTGTGCTGTCGACGATTGCCGACCATGACCTGCGGTTGATCGCCACGGAGATCGTTGGCGGAACGGCAGCACTTGGAACCCAGGGCGCCGATGGCTTGGTCCGTACCGACGGCGACAATGTGTTCGTCGGTGGCAAAGGCGACGACCTGCTGATCTCCGGCGCCGGCAGCGACCTGTTCGTTTATACGCGCGGCGACGGCACCGACTACATCCGCGACAGCTCAGCGTCGCTGGTAGAAAAAGACACTCTGTTCCTCACCAATCTGGCGGCAACGGACCTCACTTTCGAGCGGATCGGCGATACGCTAATCGTGAAGATTTCCGGCTCCAACGAAAAAATCATATCGGAGGATTTCTTCGCCAACTGGGGTGAGAAGGGCCTCGGAATCGACCAGATCCGATTTGCCGATGGTTCGCTGATGGATCGCGAGGCGATCCGCAGCCACACCACCACTGTCGGCGACGGCCGCGACAACCTCGTCCAGGATTCGCCGCTCAACGATGTCCTGCAGGGCGGCAAGGGCGACGACGAAATCAGGATCGGCGCCGGCAACGATACGATCCTCTATGCCGCCGGCGACGGGTTCGACGTCATCACCGACACCAGTGGCGTCAAGACGGAGATCGACAAGCTGGTGCTTGCCAATCTCAAGCCCTCCGACGTCGAGTTGTCCCGTGTCGGCAACGCGCTGACAATCAAGATCCTGGCGACCGGTGAAACCATCACGGATCAGTCGTTCTTCGTCCAGAGCGGGGCTCCATACCAGCTGAACGACTGGAACGACTATGGACGCGGCATCGACAGGATCCAGTTTGCAGGCGGTGCGGTGTGGGACCGCCAGACGATCCTCAAGGAGGCCTGGATCCGCGGCGACGACAAGGCGAATGGCCTTTCCGGCTCGGCCCTTAACGACACGTTCACCAGTGGTCGCGGCAATGACATCATGGACGGCGGCGTCGGCGCCGATACCTACATCTGGAAGAAAGGCGACGGTAGCGACTACATCGTTGACAACGTCAACAACTCCGCCGATATCGACAAGCTTATTCTCAGGGATGTCTACGTCAGCGACGTAAAATTCTCCTACAGCGGCGACAATCTCCAGATCAGCGTGCAGTCCACGGGAGAGGTCATATCGATCGCTGGCTTCTTCACTTCGGCCGGCAATCTTGTCGAAGATTGGGGACTGACCGCATACGGCATCGATCAGATCACGTTCGCGGGTGGGACGACGCTGAACAGGGAGCAGATCTTCCACAAGACGGGGGAAGACTACCTTGGCAGAGACTTCTGGACATGGTCAGAGTACGTCAATGGAAATTTGCAATGGGCCTATTTCACCGATGAATTCGGCAATTCCGGGCACATAATCGGCGACCCAGGTCATATCGGCAACAATGACGTGTTTTCGGGCTATGTCGATGCCCAAGGCAACGACAACTACGACAACGTGTTCCACGAAGTAGCGGGGCACAACTCGGTAACTGGAGGCAGCGGAAACGACTTTTTCACGGGCGGTGCCGGTAACGATTCCTTGGTGGGCCGCGGGGGCAACGACATCCTCTTCGGCGATGCGCCGCTAGACGGATACGGAAGCTCGGTCACGCCGGACGCCGCCGGCAATGATTACCTCGATGGTGGTGACGGCAATGATCTGCTCTACGGCGGCAAGGGAAACGACACGCTGGTAGGCGGAGCCGGAACCGACACGCTGATTGGCGGCGAAGGCTCGGATACGCTGATGGACTCAAGTGTCGAGAATGACACGTTCGATGGCGGCAAAGGCGACGACTTCATACAGGCTGGAATCTATCGTGGAACGGTCTTTGGAGGCGGTAATAGCGGAAGCGATACTTTCGTTTACCGCAAGGGTGATGGAAATGACGTTATCTCCGACGCCTCAGCATCCCTCGCCGAAGTAGACCGGCTGGTTCTGTCCGACATAAGGTCGGACCAGGTAGAGCTTTCCTACAGCGGTACCAGTCTTGTCATAAGGATGCTGGTGACGAACGAGACAGTCACCAGCGAGGATTTTCTTTATCAGGATGGGACAACGGGATCGGGCATCGATCAGATCGAGTTCGCCGATGGCATAATCTGGAATCGATCTCAAATGCGCGAGCATGCCGAGGCGAGCTGGCTGCGCGGCACAAGCGCACGCGACTGGTTGCAGGACAATTCGGCGTGGAACCAGACCTTCTATGGCGGCCTGGGTGATGACATCATCGTTTCCGCCAGCGGCCGAGGCGCTAACGGTGGTGTATCAAATGGCAGCGACACGTTCGTCTATGGTCGCGGCGACGGCAATGACATGATCTTTGATGGTTCTGCATCGACTACCGACGTCGACCGCCTCGTCCTCACCAACATCAAAGATGACGAAGTCGAAATCTCGAAGTCCGGCAACGACCTTCTCATCAAGGACATTGTAACCGGGCAGACGATCACCAATGAGGGTTTCTTCTGGGGTTGGGGCGTTGGCGTCGATTCCGTGCAATTCGCCAACGGTGTCGTCTGGGACAGGGGGACCCTTGCACACAATGTCGTGTACCGCGGAACCAACACCGGCGACACGCTTCAGAGCACGGACATCGCCGACGACACTTTTATCGGTGGTCTGGGCGACGACCGGATCATCTCGGCATTTTATCAAGGAAATACCGGAAACGACAGGTTCATCTATAATCTCGGCGACGGGAACGACACGATTTTCGACGGATCTCGTTCGCTTGAGGAGGTCGACACATTAGATCTCAGGGGCATCAATCCGGAGGATGTGGCGCTCTCGAGGAACGGTGATGACCTTTACATAACGATCATTCCCACCGGGCAGCGAATAATCGATCAAGGCTCCTTCTGGGGGCGGCCGATGTTCGGGCAAGGGCTCGATTGTTTCGAGTTTGCCGACGGCACGATCTGGAGTCGCGAAGACATCCGCTTCTGGGCTGAGGAAGGCTCTGCCTTCTTCGCGGGAAGCGGTAGCGACGACACGATCATCGGTTCCTATCTGGACCAGCGCATCGAAGGTGGTCGCGGCAACGATTTCATAGACGGAAAGGGTGGCGCCGATCTGATCTTTGGCGATACCGGCAATGACACACTTTCGTTGAGCGTTGCCGAACCTGGTGATGTCGATGCTCTCGACGGCGGCATAGGCATCGATACCGCGACATTTGAAAACTTCGGTGCGGCCATCCATGTCGACCTCGTCGAGAACGAGGGTGAGGCGAAGACCAGCGATGGTCCTTCATTGCAGGTTGGAGCCTTGCGGCTCGTGGCCACCTTGCGCGGTCTCGAAAACGTTACGGGCACGGCATTCAGCGACGAGATCCGTGGCGACGGCTCCGACAATTGGCTTGTCGGCGGGGCCGGTGACGATTTCCTGGACGGACGCTCGGGCAACGACACCTTGCTGGGAGGACTGGGCAACGACACGCTCGACGGCTATCTCGGCAATGACACCATGGCCGGAGGCGCTGGCAACGACACGCTGACGGGTGGTCTTGGCAATGACGTCTATGACTACACGTGCGGCGACGGGAACGATGTGATCTTCGAGACGCAGGTCGAAGCAGGTTCAGATGACAGGATTCGTTTGCACAGCGTCGACCCGTCGAAGGTGAGTTTCTCACGCCTCAACGGCAGCCTTGTTATCCAGATTGCCGAGAGTGCACCTGGTGCGGGCGATGCCGGAACCCTCACCGTCACCGGGCCTCAGAATGGCATCTATCATTACGACCAATACGGCATAGAAGGCATCCAGTTCGACAACGGCACCATTTGGAACAGCGACATCCTCCGGCAGATGTCAGTCTCCGATTCAGCAACCGATGGTGACGACGTTCTGGTCGGTAGCGCCGCTTCGGGGATAATGCACGGAGGCAAGGGCAACGACACCCTGGATGGTGCGAGCGGCAACGACAACTATGTGTATGCTCGTGGTGACGGCAATGACCTCATCACCGATGGGTATAACGACGTCGGTGACCGCCTGACCTTCACCGACATCAATTCCAGCACCGTCTCACTTGTGCGCAGCGGCAACGACGTTACGATTGTCATCGCCGAGAGTGCGCCAGGCGCCGGTGACGGTGGCTCGGTGAGGCTCAAGGACGCACTGGACGACGATCACAATCGGGGCGTCGACCAGGTTGTTTTCGCCGACGGGACGATTTGGACTCGAGCCGGCATCAGGGTCATGCTGTTGGATCAGACGGCCACGGTCGGCAACGACACCATAACAGGCTTCAATGTTGCCGACACCATCAGCGGCAAGGCCGGCAACGACACCATCGACGGGGCGGGAGGCAACGACAACTATGTCTATGCCCGTGGTGACGGCAACGACACTCTCACAGAAGGATATAATGACTACGGCGACCGTCTCACCTTCACTGACATCGATTCCAGTGCTGTCTCGATTGTGCGAAACGGCAACGACGTGACGGTGGTAATAGCCGAGAGTGCGCCGGGTGCCGGTGACGGAGGCTCGGTGGTTCTCAAGGATACTCTCGAAGACAATGCCGGCCGGGGTATCGACCAGATTGTTTTCGCCGACGGCACGAATTGGAGCAGGGCGCAACTGCGCGACATCCTGCTGACCGGCACCACGGCTGACGAGACGCTTGTCGGGTTTTCGAGGGACGATACTTTCCACTACGCGCGCGGTGGTGGCGACGACACCATCATCGACGGCGTTAACAACGGCTACAACGACCAGCTGGTGTTCAGCGATATCAATCCTGACGACGTCACGCTGGTGGGCATCGGCAACGACGTTAAGGTTGTGGTTGCGGAGAGCACGACAGGCGCCGGCGATGGGGGCTCGATCCTGCTCAAGGATGCGCTCGCTAACTACTACGGCCAAGGCATCGATAAGATCGTTTTTGCCGACGGCACCGCATGGACCCGGGATGATTTCCGGGCGGCCATACTCGGCCTAGGGGCCACCGCCGGAGATGACACGATCACGGGATCGAATTCCCCCGATACCATCACAGGCGGCAGAGGCAACGACACGCTGAACGGTGTCGGCGGAAATGACACCTACATCTACGCTCGCGGCGACGGCAACGATACGGTCACCGATGGCTCAGGCAACGGTATTAATGACCGACTGGTGTTTACTGACATCGATCCATCCATGGTAAGTCTGGTGCGCATCGGAAGCGACGTAAAAGTCGTGATTGCCGAGAGCTCACCGGGAGCCGGCGATGCAGGATCGATCGTGCTGAAGGACATACTTGGCGACTTCATCAGTCAAGGCGTCGACAAAATCCTTTTTGCTGACGGCACTGTCTGGACCAGGCCAACGATCGTTGGGAAGTTGGTGGATCTCCTTGGTACAACAGGCAACGACTCGATTAACGGTACGAGTGCGACCGACATCATAAGAGGTGCTGCCGGGAATGACACGCTGAACGGTGCTAGCGGTGACGACACTTACCTCTATGCCCGTGGCGACGGCAACGACACGGTCAACGAGGGCTTCTGGGACGTCAATGACCGGCTAGTATTCACCAACATCAACCGGTCTGGCGTTTCGCTTGTGCGCAATGGCAACGACCTGACCGTCGTCATCGCCGAGAGTGCGCCGGGAGCTGGCGATGGCGGCTCGGTGCTGATCAAGAATACATTGGACGACAACAACAGCTGGGGCGTCGAGAAGGTCGTGTTCGCTGATGGAACGGCTTGGACCCGCGCCGACATCCGGGTTGCTCTGCTCGATCAGGCGGGTACGACCGGCAATGACACCATCATCGGCTTCAATGTTGCCGATACGCTTCATGGCCGAGCCGGGAATGACACGCTGAACGGTGCTGGCGGTGACGACACTTACCTCTATGCCCGTGGCGACGGCAACGATACGGTCAACGAGGGTTTCTGGGACGTCAACGACCGGCTGGTATTCACCGACATCAACCCGTCCGGCGTTTCGCTTGTGCGCAATGGCAACGACCTGACCGTCGTCATCGCCGAGAGTGCGCCGGGAGCTGGCGATGGCGGCTCGGTGCTGATCAAAAACACATTGGACGACAACAACAGCTGGGGCGTCGAGAAGGTCGTGTTCGCTGATGGAACGACTTGGACCCGCGCCGACATCCGGGTTGCTCTGCTCAATCAGGCGGATACGGCCGGCAACGACACCATCACCGGCTTCAATGTTGCCGATACGCTTCATGGCCGAGCCGGGAACGACACGCTGAACGGTGCTGGCGGTGACGACACTTACCTCTATGCCCGTGGCGACGGCAACGATACGGTCAACGAGGGTTTCTGGGACGTCAACGACCGGCTGGTATTCACCGACATCAACCCGTCCGGCGTTTCGCTTGTGCGCAATGGCAACGACCTGACCGTCGTCATCGCCGAGAGTGCGCCGGGAGCTGGCGATGGCGGCTCGGTGCTGATCAAAAACACATTGGACGACAACAACAGCTGGGGCGTCGAGAAGGTCGTGTTCGCTGATGGAACGACTTGGACCCGCGCCGACATCCGGGTTGCTCTGCTCGATCAGGCGGGCACGACCGGCAATGACACCATCACCGGCTTCAATGTTGCAGACCGAATCTCAGGTGGCGGTGGAAATGACACGCTGACTGGTGGTGCGGGGAGCGATACCTTCATCTTCCACACCAACTTTGGCTCAGACAAAATCACAGATTTCGTGGTTGGGGCGGGCTCTCAGGATGTCATCCAGTTCGGCAACGACGTCTTCGCCGACTTCGCTTCCGTGCTCGCCGCCGCCACGCAGGTCGGTGCCGACACGGTGATCACCCATGACGCCGGCAATACGCTGACCCTGAAGAATGTTGCGCTGGCAAATCTTCATCAGGACGATTTCCAGTTCATCGCCGCCTGATGCCTGAACTGGAAATCATTTGAAGGCGATGCCGCAGTCCCGTCCGTCAGAGCCGCCGCGAACGACCCTCGCGGCGGTTCTTGGTTCCTTCCGGCGTGCCTTTGCCGGCATCGCGCTGATGAGCGGTGTCGTCAACATACTGGCGCTGACCGGCTCGTTCTTCATGCTGCAGGTCTATGACCGCGTCATCCCCGGGCGCAGCGTGCCGACGCTGGTCGGGCTTGCCGTGTTTGCCGGCACGCTGTTCGTCTTCCAGGGCGTGCTCGAACTCATTCGGTCGCGGCTGCTGGTGCGCATAGGCATGGGGCTGGATGCCAAGCTGAGCGGCCAGGTCTATGCGGCACTGATGCGGCTGCCCTTGCGCACCAAGCTCGCCGGCGACGGCCTGCAGTCGCTGCGCGACCTCGACCAGGTGCGGTCGTTCCTGTCGAGCGCGGGGCCTACGGCGCTTTTCGACCTGCCATGGATGCCGCTTTATCTCGGCATCTGCTTTCTCTTCCATTTCTGGATCGGCATGACGGCGCTCGCCGGTGCGATCATCCTGTTCAGCCTGACGTTGTTTGCCGAGGCCCGCACGCGCGAGCCCGCCAAGGAAGCCAACCGCCAGGCCGCCGCGCGCAACACCCTGGCCGAGGCGACGCGGCGCAATGTCGAGGTGCTGCAGGCGATGGGCTTTGGTTCGCGCATCGCCGGACGCTGGGCCGATATCAACGCCGAGTATCTCGGCACCAACGCCAAGGCGAGCGATCTTGCCGGCACGCTCGGAACCATCTCCAAGATCCTGCGCATGATGCTGCAGTCCGGCATACTGGCGATCGGCGCCTGGCTCGTCATTCACCAGGAGGCGACAGGCGGCATCATGATTGCGAGTTCCATCATGATGAGCCGGGCGCTGGCGCCGATCGAACTGGCCATCGCGCATTGGAAGAGCTTTGTCACCGCCCGCCAGGCCTGGGCGCGGCTCACCCAGCTGCTGGCGCTGCTTCCCGAGACGGCGACGACGGTTTCTTTGCCGGCGCCGACGGCCGCACTCGTGGTCGAAGGCATCAGCGTCACCCCGCCAGGCGAGCGGCGCGTGGTGGTGCAGGATGCGGGTTTTGCCCTGGAGAAGGGCGCCGGCCTCGGAATCATCGGGCCGAGTGCTTCCGGCAAATCCTCGCTGGTGCGGGCGATCGCCGGCATCTGGCTGCCGGGCCGCGGGGCCGTCAGGCTGGACGGTGCAACACTCGACCAGTGGTCGCCGGAAGAGCTCGGCCGGCATGTCGGCTATCTGCCGCAGGACGTACAGTTGTTCGACGGCACCATTGCCGAGAACATCGCGCGTTTCGAGCCCGAGGCGCCTTCGGACAAGATCCTGTCCGCCGCCCGTGCGGCGGGCGTGCACGACCTGGTCGTTCACCTGCCGGAAGGCTACGAGACACGCATCGGCGAGGCCGGATCGGCACTATCGGCCGGCCAGCGGCAACGGGTGGCGCTGGCGCGTGCGCTCTATGGCGATCCGTTCCTGGTCATCCTCGATGAGCCCAATTCGAACCTCGATTCCGAAGGCGAGGCCGCCTTGACCGAGGCGATCCAGGGCGTTCGCGCCCGCGGCGGCATCGCCGTCGTGGTGGCGCATCGTCCAAGCGCGCTGGCGAGCCTCGATCAGGTTCTGGTCATGGCCAATGGCCGGGTCCAGGCCTTCGGGCCCAAGAACGAAGTCCTGAACAAGGTCACCCGGCCGGGCGGCGTGCCGCTGAAGGTCGTGTCCGCGCCCGAGGAGAACGCATCCTGATGGCCGCGGCCCCAACCATCGACCGGACCATCCGGCGCTATCTGCTTGGCGGCGTGGCGGCTTGTATCTTTCTGGTCGGTGGCGCGGGCAGCCTGGCGGCGGTCACCGAGCTTTCCGGCGCCGTGATCGCGCCGGGCAAGCTGGTCGTCGATTCCAGCGTCAAGAAGGTGCAGCATCCCACCGGTGGCGTGGTCGGCGACATTCTGGCGCGCGAAGGCGATGCGGTGAAATCCGGCCAGGTGCTGATCCGTCTCGACGAGACGGTCACTCGCGCCAACCTGGCGATCGTCACCAAGGGGCTCGACGAATTCGAGGCGCGGCTGGCCCGTCTCGAAGCCGAGCGCGACGACCGTGCCGGCATTGCCTTTCCGGCTTCATTGACATCGCGGCGCGATGACCCCGCCGTTGCGCGCGCCATGGCGGGCGAACAGTCGCTGTTCGAGTTTCGCCGGCAGGCCCGCGCCGGGCAGAAGGCGCAGTTGGAAGAGCGCATCGCGCAGCTTGCAGAGGAGGCCTCGGGGCTCACCGAGCAGCGGACGGCCAAGAGCCGGGAGATCGAACTGATCGGCACCGAGCTCGAAAGCATCCGCACGCTCTGGCTGAAGAAGTTGGTCTCGATCGACCGCATGACGGCGCTGGAGCGCGACGCGGTGCGGCTCGATGGCGAGCACGGGCAACTGACGGCGTCGATCGCCCAGTCAAAGGGCCGTATCGCCGAAACCCGGTTGCAGATCATCCAGGTCGACCAGGATCTGCGCAGCGAGGTCGCGACCGAGCTGCGCGATGTTCAGGGAAAAATATCCGAATTCGTCGAACGCAAGGTGTCCGCCGAGGACCAGCTCAAGCGTATCGACATCCGCAGTCCGCAGGATGGCGTGGTCCACCAGCTTGCCGTCCATACGATCGGAGGTGTCATTTCGCCGGGCGAGGTGATCATGCTCGTGGTGCCGGTGGCGGATGATCTGACCGTCGAGGCCCGTATTGCCCCGCAGGACATCGATCAGCTCTCGCTGGGCCAGGACGTGGCCCTAAAACTCTCGGCGTTCAATCAGCGCGTGACACCGGAACTGAGCGGTGTGGTCAGCGAGATCTCCGCCGATCTCAGCGTCGACGAGCGCAGCGGCGCGAGCTTCTACACGGTTCGCGTCAGCCTGCCGCGCACGGAGCTGAAGAAACTGAAGGGCCTGACCCTGGCGCCAGGCATGCCTGTCGAGGCGTTCTTCGCCACCGGCAGCCGAACCATGCTGTCCTATCTGGTAAAGCCCCTGGCCGATCAGATAGCGCGGGCGTTCAGGGAAGAGTGACACTCCTCCTGAGCTCTGGAGGGTTGTCAATATAATGACCGCTTTCGGCCTTATCGCTCCGTAAGCTGACGGACCGCTCTCGGCCCATTTCAGTCCTCCCGATCACAGGCAGGGGCGTGAGATCGGCATTGCATTGTGAGGCAGGGAAGGGCGCAATTCTTCCCCCAAATAGCGACCTCACAGGACAACTGCCTAATTCTGTTTTCGATCAACCCGGCGCGCGCCGAGTTTGCTCCGCGAAAGAGATGCTCGAGTCACGCCTTTTCAAAGTGATTTTGATTCGAGCGTGACCCGGCGTGATCCACCGTTCCCGACGGGTATCGAGCGGGTTGCTTGTGGAACTCCCTCTCGCTGTAAGCTATCTTATTGAAAGATATTGTAAAAATGCCTATGTTCGAGAACGTGAGGAGCGGCCTCTGGGGGCGGTATTGGATGCTCCTTCCGTCACTAACCACGCTCACTCAGCGCCGTTCATGCTGAATCGCTTTGACGCACGGCACGCCACTGTATTCTTTTTATCCCACGTCTCCAGTTCCTCAATTGGGTACAACACGGCTTTGCCAAGCTTGACGTACGCCGGTCCAATCCTCTTGGCTCGCCAATTTCGCAGCGTTCCGAGAGAGATGCTCCCGCGATAGCGTTCCGAGACTTCCTCAGCAGTCAAAAATTTCCTGTTGTCCATCAGGCTCCCCAAATGTCCGACGTCGGGAACATGGGAGCTGGCTCGAGCACGCTCCCACACCCTTGGTCATGCAGTTGCGCGGCCATGAGTGGGTATGTGCATCGGAAACAAAAGCCGCTGAATGAGGCAGTAGAAGCAGGGGATATGTCTGGATAGAAATCGGATCAATTGCCAACAGAGTGTGGTCGGTCGACCCGGGCCAACCGGAAAATGAGGAGTGCGATCACCGGTCCCATCGCCTCCGCCAATTAGTGCTTGGGTTGATGTCGGAGGCGAACTGGATGAGGCGACGCCTTTCGCCGAGTTTGAGCTAGCCTAGAAGGTTGAGCGGGGCCCGCGCAAGAAACACAGGCGAACTACTCTCGAAATCTCATCCCCATTTTGCAATCTAGAAGTGACGGGATAGTCAGAGGATGAACGCTCGGTGACCACGGCACGAGCTATGAGCCGAGGCGGTCGTCGATCGTCGCCAAGCGCCCGATGACAGTATCAGTTGCAGAGCCCCGCTAGGAAAAAGGCCGGCACCCTCGCTGGGAGGTTGCCCAAATGGCACCGGCCAGACGGTCCTTTTCAGGTCCGCCGGTCTCAAAACATAGCTGAGCCTTTCCGTCGCGTCAGGTGGCGGCGGACTACGCTTTGACGTTCCGCTTCCTTGCCTTCTTGGCTGGTGCGACGGGTTCAGCCTTGCGGCCAAGTCCGATGGACTTCGCCAGTTGCGAGCGCTGAGCAGCGTAATTCGGAGCTGTCATAGGGTAGTCGTGCGGCAAGTTCCATTTGGCGCGATAGGCGTCCGGTGTCAGGCCGAAGTCCGTGCTAAGATGCCGCTTCAGTGATTTGAACTTTTTGCCGTCTTCCAGGCAGATAATGAAGTCCGGCGTCACCGACTTCTTCGGGTTGACCGCGGGAGTTTGCGGCTCAGCGACCGGTGGGATGGGCGTGCCAAGTCCGGACAGCGAAGCATGAACCGATGCTATCACGTCCGGCAAGCCAGAAACCGGCAATGGATTGTTGCTGACATATGCTGAGACAATGTCGGCGGTTAGCTCAGCTAGTTCGGCAGAGCGCGTATCGGATTCGTTGGTCATTGGTGGTCCTTTTGCCTGATTTATCCCCTCTCTATTGGCTGATGATCAACGACGCAACCGTCTGCTTAAGCCCGATCTATCGAACTGCAGTGGAGCCAATGCAGAATTCGTAAGGTCTTCGGACAACCCTTTGATGTTATTTCCGAAGTAGTTCCTGCCGTAGGGCGAATGAGGCTAGTGGAGCGAAGTTGCCTGCCCAGCGTCCGGTTTGGCTGGGGTTCCTGGAAGCTTTTCGAACTTTTTGGGTCGCGCTTCAGCCCGAGTTGCGGGTGCTTATGGACAAAGTGGGACGCTAGATACGGTTTTTGGATAGTTTTGAGGGTGGGCATCGACTTCTGGTACATGCGCCAGATAGCGCGTCAGCAAAAACTTCCAAGCGTGCTATCTTTTGAACGGCTGCTTTGCGCCCAATGTAAGTCGTTGAGCAGATCCTACCCCTATCCTAAAAGCGGACATCCGAGCGAACAGCCGACGCGGCACGTTTGCGCCAGTTCCCCGACATCGCCAACCAGCTTCGCAACTGGTCTTGTAGGCGGCTTCTTCCGCAGACGATCTAATTACACTGCACGTCATGGCGGGGCACATTCCCTTCATCTGTGCTAATATAGCAACCATGCGCGGCCGTGTACAAAGTACGGCATTCGCATGTTGGGACTGCAACCAATGGGGAGCACATGATCCGCAAGGCGCTTCTTTGGTCGGCTGGATCGTTACTTGCCGGGCTCATGACCCTGTCCGCGCAAGCTGCCGACAAGGTGGTCAACCTTTACGACTGGTCGGACTACCTGGATCCCACGGTCATCGACGACTTCACCAAGGAAACCGGTATAAAGGTCGTGTACGACGTTTTTGACTCCAACGAGATCCTCGAGACCAAGCTGCTTACTGGCGGCTCCGGCTACGACGTCGTCGTGCCGAGCGCCAGTTTCCTGGCCCGCCAGGTCGAAGCCGGCGTCTTTCAGAAGCTGGACAAATCGAAGTTGCCCAACATCGCCAACCTGTGGGACGTCATCGAGCAGCGCACCGCCAAGTACGACCCGGACAACCAATATTCCGTGAACTACATGTGGGGCACGGTGGGTTTGGGGTACAACACCTCGAAGATCAAAGCTGCGCTTGGTGTCGACAGACTCGACAGTTGGGACGTCTTCTTCGATCCCGCGAAGCTGAAGAAGCTTGCCAGTTGCGGAGTCTATGTGGTCGATTCGCCCACCGAAATCCTGCCCATCACGATGAATTATCTTGGACTGAACCCGGAGAGCACCTCGCCGGAAGACTTCGGTAAGGCCGAAGAGGCGTTGATGCGTATCCGCCCCGACGTCCGCAAAATCGAGTCGTCCGGGTACATCAACGCTTTGGCGGACGGCGATATTTGCCTCGCGATTGGCTGGTCGGGCGACGTCCTGAAGGCGCGCGATCGCGCCGCTCAAGCCGGTAACGGCATCACAATCGCCTACTCGGTACCTCGGGAAGGCACCGTCATGTGGTTCGACCAACTGGCAATCCCAAAAGATGCACCGCACGCGGACGAAGCGACTGCGTTCATCAACTACTTGATGAAGCCTGAAGTCGCCGCCAAGAACACGAATTATGTGTTTTTCGCCAATGGCAACAAAGCTTCACAAAAGTTCGTTGAAAGAAGCATTCTTGGCGACCCGGCGATCTATCCAGACGATGCCACCCTAAAGAAGCTTTTCACAGTCTTTCCGTACGATCAGAAGACGCAGCGCGTGGCTACGCGCACCTGGACGAAAATCGTGACGGGTCACTGATTGGCGGCAGTTTCGCTTCGGAGTTCATCGCTCATCCGTCAATCCGCAATGCCTGCTTTCCGCAGGCCCTCCAGCCAGTGCTCCAAGTCCTCTTGGCGGCGATATGGTGAGTCGCGCTTGTAGTCCGACAGAGTGAAACCTGGTTTGCATTGAAGGCATCTGCCCCAGGCCGATCGTGCCTCTTCGGCCCGTCCTAGCTGGCCTAAACATGCAGCCAGATTGGCAAATCCCCGATCATAGTTGTTGTTATCCCAACGGCGGAAAGACCGCAGTGACGCCTCATAGTCGCCGAGTAGATAATGCGTAAAGGCGAGTAGCTCGTGGATATCGCGGTCTTCTAGCGGATTGAGCCGTTGCAGCCGCTCGCCTATCTCGCGAGCCCTGGCGAGCTGACCGTCCCAAAGAGAGATGTAGCCAACCCAGTTGAGTGCCAAAGCATTTGTAGGTCCGAGGACGAGTGCGCGTTGCCCATGGGTCTCAGCAGCCTCGAAGTCGCCTTTCCATGCGTATAGAGCAGCAACAACCGCCTCTGCGAGTCCGCTGGCATCGCCGAGTTCAATCGCTCGCAAGGCCGACTGCATCGCCAACGCCTTGAGACCCCCGTCGGCCCTGAAGGCGGAGAGCGTCGCGTAGGCGTCCGCTAAGCATGCATGCCCCCGCGCCGAATCGGGCTGCCCGCGAAGAGCCAACTTAAAGAACTCGATAGCGGCGATGGTGTCGTCTTCCGTAAAACGGTGCGCGGCCTCCATACCGCGCAGGAATGCGTCATAAGCACCAAGGCTTGTTTTCGTCTGCCTGGCCCGGGCGATTTCTGCGGTTCCAACCTTGCCGACCAGTGCCCAGGCGATTCGTTCTGTCACCTCGTCCTGGACGGCGAAGAGGTCGTCGATGCTTCGATCATAACGCTCAGCCCACACGTGATTTCCGGACGAAGCCTCTATTAGCTGCGCCGTGATCCTTACCCGTGCTCCAGCCTTCCGAACGCTCCCCTCGACGACGTAGCGTACCCCCAGCTTCCTTCCCACCTCAGTAGTGTTTACGGACCTTCCCTTGAAGACGAATGATGAATTGCGAGCGATCACAAACAGGCTTTGGCTCCGGCTCAGTTCCGTGATCAGGTCTTCAGTTATTCCGTCCGAGAAATACTCCTGTTCAGGATCCGCCGACATATTGGCAAAGGGAAGCACGGCGACCGACGGCTTGAACGGAAGCGGCAAATCGTTCGCCGAGGCGATGGCGACCGGACCTTCTTGTGCCTGCTCTCCCGTGCCTACCCGGTAGGCACGAACCGCCCCAGCTATGTTCTTCATCGTATGATCGCCAAGGTCGATGAACTCGTAAGGGAGTTTGCCACTTACCTGATCATAAACGCTGCGCCCAATGACGACGCCTCCGGGCTCGCTGACCTTTTCCAGCCTTGCGGCGACGTTTACGCAATCGCCGTAGATGGTCGTCTCATCCAGGATGACCTCACCAGCGTTGATGCCCATTCTGAAGGCCATGCGCCGTTCCGACGGAAGGTCAGTGTTGCGCAGCGTTATTCGCTCTTGGGTCTCGACTGCGAACTGCAAGGCATCGACAGCGCTGGGAAATTCGATCAGCATACTGTCACCAGCGGTGCCGACCAACCGACCCCTGAATTGCGCGATCTTTGGATCGATCACTTCGGCGCGCAGCGCCTTTAGATGGAAGAGAGTCCCTGCCTCATCGGCCCCCATCAAACGCGAGTAGCCAGCTACGTCCGCTGCCAAAACCGCCACAAGCTTTCGTTCCGGGCGCGCCACGATGCCTCCTATTGGGAGCTTAGCACTCGCATCTATGCGCAACTAGCCGCCATAGAACGTCCGCACAACTGGGCAGAACTTCCACTATCCTTCTTCGGACACCAGAAACCTCATTCCGCTGTCAGCCGAGAACCGACTCAGAGCTATCTTCCTTTGGCTTGGCAGTAGTGCCAGACTGGATGGAGGGAGCACGACATGAGGGAGACCCGCAAAATAGCAGCGATTCTGGTCTCGGATGTAGTCGGCTACAGCCGACTAGCCGGCGTGGATGAAGATCGCATCTTGGCACGGCTGCGGGCGCTGCGCAGCGATCTCATCGACCCCACCATCGCCGTTCATCGAGGTCGCGTCGTCAAGCGCACAGGTGACGGGAGCCTCGTCGAGTTCAGCAGCGTGGTGGAAGCAGTTCGATGCGCGATCGAAGTGCAGAACGCCATGCTCGAGCGCAATGCCGGGGTGCCGGATGATCGTCGCATCGAGTTCCGGATCGGCATTCACCTGGGCGACGTCGTGCAAGAACGCGATGGCGACCTGATGGGCGATGGCATCAATATCGCTGCGCGCCTGGAAGGCATTTGCGAACCCGGCAATATCTGTCTTTCCGAGCAAGCCTACTGGCAGGTTAAGTCAAGGCTCGATATCGCGATCAACGATCGCGGTGCGGTTCAGCTCAAGAACATCGCCGAGCCAGTCCGGGTCTATTCGCTACAGGTCGGCGTTCCCACCAAGGCAAAGCCCGCGGCACCAGCTGAGCCCCTTGTTCTAGAGAAGTTTTCGCAGCCGCTTGCACCGCCCGACAATCATTCGATTGCTGTGCTGCCCTTCATCAACATGAGGGGCGATTCCGAACAGGAGTTTTTCACTGACGGGCTGACGGAGGACATCATTACCGATCTGTCGAATGTGTCCGGCTTCTTCGTCATCGCCCGCAACTCCACCTTTGCCTATAAAGGGAAGCCCACCGACGTCCGTCAGATCTCTCGCGATCTGGGCGTCAAATATATCCTCGAGGGCAGCGCCCGGCGATCCAACAAGCGGTTGCGCGTCAATGTGCAGCTTATCAATGCGGGAGAAGGCGGCAACCACGTGTGGGCCGAACGCTTCGACCGCGAAATTGCCGACATCTTCGATGTTCAAGACGAGGTGACGCGACGCGTTGTTGAAGCGATTTCTGGCAAGCTTGGTGAAAAGAAACTTGTTGCCCGTTCCCGACCGTCAAATCTCGAAGCCTATGATCTTTGTGTTAGGTCGCGAGGCAAGTGCAACAATTCCAGGTCGGACAACCGTGAGGCATGTGCTGACCTGGAACGTGCCATTCAGATCGATCCAAACTACTGCGAGGCGCACAGCAATCTTGCCATCTCACTGCTGTTTGGCTGGATTATCTGGGGAGAGCCACAGGAACCCGGCCGCGCAAATGCTCTGATACACGCGCAACGGGCCGTGGAAATCGATCCCGACGATTCCCACGCTCGCAGGATCCTGGGCTGCGTTCAGCTTTATGAGCGCAACTGGGATGAAGCAAAATCCCAATTCGATGCTGCCGTTCGGCTTAATCCCAACAATGCAGATGCGGTTGCATGGATGGGTGAGCTTCAAATCTACTTAGGCGATCCGCAAGCGGCGCTGAGAGCTTGTGGCGCGGCGCTCCGTATAAATCCTCGTCCGCCCGGTTGGTATTTCTGGATCATGGGAATTGCGCAGATTTCCTCCGGTCACTACGAAGAAGCTGTTGCGTCCTTGAGCCGGGAAGAAACGTACGGGACGGGTTCGAGGGAGCACCTGGTTCCCGCGCTTGCCCTCGCCGGTCGCGTTCCTGAGGCGCAGGAGGAAGCTCGCCTATTCCTAGCGGGCAATCCAAAATGGAGCGTCAGTGATTTGGTGGCGGCCTCACCCTTCAAGAGCCCGAGCGATGCGCAGCCGTTTGTGGCTGGCGTCTGGCGAGCTTGCTGGACTGACGGCGCCTCGAAGCGGATTGAAATCGGCAAGAACTGTTCCGTCGGGACAATCGAAGGTATTCGAGGAGATCGCCACTATCATGAGCGCTCAAGGCTTGCCCAGCGTTCTCGCGTTTGAACGCTACGACCCGACTGACGCCTCGCTAGACTGGCTGCGCGAGCGTGGGGTCAACGTCATTTTCGGCAATGCGCTCTGGGAAATGCCGTTCAAGCGCTTCACCGAGGATGAGCTGATTGCCAAGGCGCATGGCTGTATCGCCTTGATGGGGGCAAGCGGCACCCGCATCACCAGGCGCGTGATGCAGGCGCTTCCGGATCTGCGCTACATCTCAAAATATGGCATTGGCGTCGACAGCATCGACATCGACGCCGCCACTGAGCACGGCATTCTGGTTTCGAGTACGCCGAACGATTTTCAGATCTTCACGGTCAGCGAGCACGCGGTCGCCCTGATGCTGGCGGTTGCCAAACAACTTGGCACGTGGACGCCCGAATTCATGCGGCGTGGCGGGTGGCGCGGCCTGACACACGGCGCGACGCTGCGCGGCGCCACCGTCGGCATCGTCGGCCTCGGCCGCATCGGCCGTGGCGTGGCGCAACGGCTGTCGGGCTGGGAGGCCCGCATCCTTGCCTATGATCCCTTCCTGAAGGAAGCGCCTCCAGGCATCGAACTCGTCGACTTCCCCACCCTGGTGGAGCAATCCGACTTCCTGACGCTGCACGCAACGCCGAGCCCGGATAACCATCACATCCTGAACGCTGCCGCGTTCGCGAAGATGAAACCGTCAGCTATCGTCGTGAACACCGGGCGCGGATCGCTGATCGACTACACGGCCCTGCGAGCAGCGCTGGCCAATGGCCAAATCGCGGGTGCGGCTCTCGACGTGTTCGACCAGGAGCCGCCGAAGACCGACGATCCGCTGTTTTCGCTACCCAACGTCTTGTGCACGCCGCACGTCGCCGCCTGGACGACTGAAGGAACTCAGGCCATCGGCTGGCATGCGGCCAAGAACCTGTGGGCGATGATGAGTGGCGAAGGACATGCCGATATCGTCAACCCGCAAGCCAGGCAGCGCAGGAGTGCGGCCTTGCTCGGCGACGTGTGATTCCACGAGGCTTCATGAATGCCCAACACCCCTCCTGGCTTCAGGTTCGGACTGGTGGGCGAGGGGGACCTCAGGGAAGAAACTGTAAACAGGCCGAAGAGCTTAAAGGCGTCTCTGCGGCTAGCGCAGGAGGTTGTCATGGTAAGACACCCCCATCCTCCGCAATTACCGCATCTGCCTCGACATTCACGGGAGGCACGATGATCAAGGATGCGGGAAAGTCGAGAACTGCACTCGGCACAGAGCCGCCGGGCCTGGCTTTAGAACCATCCAATAGCTGGTAGCGCTGATTGACGTGGTGGCGTGAATGGCAAGGTCCACCCTCGCGTTGAAGTGATCGAAGCCTCCGGCGAATGGTTCATCCGTCTGGTCGAAGACGACCGAGAGCTAACCCGATCATTTGAGATGGAGCCTCGAGATGGAAACCTTCGCCCTAAGCTATGAGAAGACCGGTCGTTTCGCTTCATCGATTGTCGGCTCTGCTATGACGCGCTTGGTGGCGGGCGGGAGGACTGCTTATTTGCGATTTCGCCCCATAAGCAGACAGTCCGCTAGCGGCCCCCTAGCGGTCATTCGGTCCAATCGCCTCAGGATAGGTATGGCTCACGCGACCGACATGTTGTTAGCGTCTCACGACAGCCGTGCTTCCCCTGACAATCAGCCTAATGGACAGTTCCCGTTGTCTGAGATGCAGTCGCTGCGATGGTGAGGCCAGGATGTAGTCGGCGGCAATCCGGCCCATGTCGCGCGCGGGCACCTCCAATGTGGTCAGTTCGGGCGAGGTCAATTCTGCAATCTCCAGATTGTCGAATCCGACAACCGAAACCTCCTGCGGGACTGCGATGCCTTCGGCGTGGCAGTACTTGATGGCGCCGGCGGCAAGGATATCACTGCCGCAAAATACCGCGGTTGGTCTTCGGGGGGCTTCCATCAGCCGCCGCATGCAGGTGCGGCCGTCATCCAGCCTGTAGGCTCCCTCGACGACCGGAACCATGCCTTGATCGATGCCGGATCGTTCGAGTTCGTTCAAGAAACCGTCGCGGCGACCTGCCGCGCGATCATTGTCCTGGGTGATGCCGGCGATCATTGCGAATTTGGTGTGCCCGAGGTCGAGCAAGTAACGGGCGGCGGTTCGCCCTGCCTTTTCGTTGTCGAACCCCACGGCCGCACCTGCCGCCGTCGCCGTCGACGTGTAGGTGTAGACATAGTTGATGCGCTTCTTTTCGAACATGGCCAGAGTGGCTGGCCGGTGCGTTGACCCGACAAGCACCACTGATTCGACCCCGCGCTCGACCAGCAGACGTGCCTGCTCGTATTCAAGTTCGATATCGTAGCCCGAGGTGTTGATGATGAGCGAAACATCTTTTTCGGAAAGCCGCGCCTGAAGTCCATCGACCATCGTGGCGTAGATAGCGTGGTCCAATGTGGGGATGATCGCGCCGACTAACCTTGTCCGGGTCGACCGCAGAGCTCTGGCGGAACCATTGGGCACGTAGCCGAGATCACGCGCCGCCCGGACAACACGATCCCGCACGACCTCGTTCACGTTGGGATTGCCGTTGAGCACGCGGGAGACGGTGGCCGGCGAACAGTTCGCAAGCCTGGCCACGTCAATCAGCTTTGCTCCGCCATCCTCGATATCCATTGAGCCTCGAATCCGACGGTTTTCGAGAAACCGTTTTCCTAATGACACACTTCTTTTCTGAAGGCTACACCATCTTTCTTTGACAAAGCCTTTCAAATTGGGCTTGACAGCTATAAGAAAAGGCGTGAAAACGATTTCACAAAGGCGCAACTAATAGCGCGGAACCAAGGGAAGAGAAATGCTCAGCGGCATCAAAGTCGTCAGCTTCTGCCATTTTCTGCAGGGTCCTGCGGGCGCCCAATATCTCGCCGACATGGGAGCGGATGTGGTCAAGGTCGAACCTATCGATGGGGCCCATGAACGCCGGTGGTCGGGTGCTGACGTTTATGTGGAAGGAGTCAGCGGCTTCTATCTCTGCGCCAACCGCAACAAGCGCTCCATCGGCATTGATCTGAAGAGCACGGAAGGCAAGCAAGTCGCCCGACGTCTGATCGCCGGCGCCGATGTGGTGATGGAGAATTTCCGGCCGGGCGTGTTCACCAAGCTTGGCTTTGACGAGGAAACGCTCCGCGGCATCAACCCCAATCTGATTTTCGCCTCGGCGAGCGGTTTTGGCGCAACAGGCCCGATGGCGATGAACCCCGGCCAGGATCTTCTCGCCCAGGCGCGCTCCGGTCTGATGAGCGTGACCGGAACGCCGGAACGTGGCCCTACGCCGGTCGGTGCAGCGATCGTCGACCAACATGGCGGGGCACTTCTGGCGATGGGCATTCTCGGTGCATTGGTGCGCCGCCTGCGGGACGGCAAGGGGACTCGCGTCGAGGCAAGCCTGATCAATGCCGCAATCGATCTGCAAGGCGAGCCCCTGGTCAATTACTTCGCTGGCGGGATGACCCGCGAGGTGTTGAACCGTGAGAAAAACCTGGCCACCTGGTTTCATGCAGCGCCCTACGGCGTATACCCTGCCACCGACGGCCATGTGGTCGTGTCGCTGTGCGAATCCGCCGTGCTGGCCGATGCGCTCGACAGTGATGCCCTGCGCGAGCTAGTCGGCGTCGACCGCTATGTCGAACGCGATGACTATGCGCGCCGACTGGCCGGCGCTACAGCGCGGTTCACTACTGCCGAACTTGCCGAGCGCTTTGATCGTCATGGCATCTGGTGGGCGCCTATCAATTATTACGACGATCTGCTGGCCGACCCGCAGCTCAGCCATTCCCACGTGTTTCGGCAGGTGAACGTGCGTGGCCGCACGATACAGTTGGTCAACCATCCCAACCGCTACGACGGCGAGGTGCCCGCGCTGCGATACCTCGCTTTGGAGATCGGCGAGCACACACACGAGATCCTAGACGAGCTTGGCTATGCGGAAGTTGAGATCCAGCGCCTGCTGACGTCAAAGGCCGTGGTCGCATCCCGCGAAAAGGATGATGCGGTGGCAAGGAAGGCTTCGTGATGCTGGAACAGGTTTCCCCGGCTGCAATCGGCGCTGCTATGCCCGAGAAAGCAGCGTCCATCAACCGCGGGCTTGCCATTGTGACGGGAGGCCGTCGTGGCATCGGGCGAGCCATCTGTTGTGAACTCGCGCAGGCGGGTTTCGACATCGCTGTCATTGATATCGTCGACGATGAGAATGCCAGCGAGACTGTCAATCTTGTCCGCAGGCACGGGCGAAATGCTGCCTTTTATCGCAAGGACATATCCGAAACCTCGGACAATACGGCCTTGATAGAGCGCATCGAAGCCGATCTGGGGGGGGCCACTTGCCTGGTCAACAACGCTGGCGTCCAGGTTTCAGTGCGTGGCGATCTACTCGATGTTTCCGAGGAGAGCTTCGACCGGCTCGTCGGTATCAATCTGCGCGGCACGTTCTTCTTCACCCAGGCCGTCGCTCGCGCGATGATTTCCCGGCCGCATGTCCGGCTCGAACGATCGGTCGTGACGATCACCTCTGCGAACGCAGGCTTGGTCTCGCCGGAAAAAGGGCCGTACTGCATATCCAAGGCTGGACTGTCGATGGCTTCCCAGCAGTTCGCCATTCGTCTGGCGGATACAGGCATCCGGGTGCACGAGATTCGCCCAGGCCTGATCCAGACCGACATGACCGCAGACGTCTATGAGAAATATTCGGCGCAGGTCGAAGCCGGACAACTCTCGGCAATCAGACGGTGGGGGCAGCCTGAAGACATTGCCCGCGGGGTGGCGACGCTGGCCGTCGGCGGCATGCCATTCAGCACCGGGGACATCTACCACATCGGCGGCGGCATGCAGATGCATCGCCTGTGAGCTTTTTTTGAGGAACCGTGAAAACGATTTCTCGGTTTGGAGACGAGGATGAAGGACGCAGTTCTCGAAATGCGCGGCATCCACAAGCGCTTTCCGGGTGTGCATGCGCTGAACAATGTCAGCTTCGCCGTGCGCAAGGGAAGCGTGCATGGCGTCATCGGTGAAAACGGTGCCGGCAAGTCGACATTGATGCGCGTCCTGTCTGGCGCGTTCCCGGCCAACGAGGGTGAAGTGGCCATCGACGGGGATGTGGTGGCGGCGCCGACGCCTGAGCGGATGCTTGAGCTCGGAATCGCGGTCATTTATCAAGAGCTCGCCCAGGCTCCGCATCTCACAGTGGTTGAAAACATCTTTCTCGGCCGCCTGCCGAAAACGCGTCTGGGCACGATCGACTGGCGCCGGGCGAAAGCCGCAGCTCAAGATGTGCTCGACAGGCTTGGCTTCCGTGTCGATCCGGCAGCGCGCATCGACACGATCAGTGTCGCGCAGCGCCAGATGGTCGAGATAGCCAAGGCGATTGCCCGCGAGGCTCGCATCGTGGTGCTCGATGAGCCGTCCGCTGTTCTCGGCGACTTCGAGCTTGAACATCTTTTCAAGACGATCCGGCGGCTGAGCAGCGAACACGGCGTCGCGTTCATCTACATCACCCATCGCCTCAAGGAGCTCTATGAGATTTGCGACGAGGTCACCGTGCTTCGGGATGGCCAGGTCGTTGCCTCGATGCCGCTTGGCCAGACGACCACGGCCGATCTCATCCGCCATATGGTCGGGCGCGAATTCAAGGACGTATTTCCACCGCGCTCGCAGCCCGGCGACGAGATCCGCTTAGACGTACGCAACCTATCGCGGAACGGCGTGCTGAAGGATATCTCCTTCAATGTCAGGCGCGGCGAAATCGTCGGCATCTGCGGTCTTGCCGGAGCGGGCCGGACCGAGGTGCTGCGCGCTATCGCCGGCGCCGATCCGATCGACGGCGGCGAGATCAGGATCGACGGCCAAGTGGTCGCTATCGACGGGCCGCGTCGGGCACTTGCGCATGGCGTCGGTCTGCTGCCCGAGGATCGCAAGACAGAGGGGCTGTTCCTCGACCAGTCGGTGGCATTTAACGTCACCGTTTCCCAGATGACGCCGTTGACCCGCAGTGGCCTGATCAGTGGCCGTCGCGAGCACGAGGCTGTCTCCCTGTTCATCCAGCAGATGCGCATCAAGACGCCGAGCCCCAGCACCAAGGTCCGCACCTTGTCGGGCGGCAATCAGCAGAAATGTGGCATCGCCCGACAACTGCATGCGGGGACGGAAATTCTGCTGGTCGACGAACCGACGCGCGGCGTCGACGTGGCAGCCAAGCGTGAAATCTACGACCTGCTCGCCGAACTGACATCGAAGCGCGGCGCAAGCGTCGTGATGGTCTCGTCAGAATTGCCGGAAATCCTTGGCCTCTGCAATCGCATCATCGTCATGCGCGAGGGCGCCATTTCGGCGGTTCTCGACGGCGAGGACGCGACCGAGGAAACAATCATGGCCCATGCGGTTTGGCAGTGAGGAACGACGTGAGCACGCGCAGCTACCAACAATTCATCGGCGGGCGGTTTGTCGACGGCTCAGGTTCCGGTTCGATCGAGCGCCGATCGCCGGCCACAGGTGACCTGGTCGCCCGATATGCTGATGGCACGCCCGAGGACGTCGATCTTGCAGTCGAGGCGGCCCGCATCGCTTTCGAGGACGGGCCGTGGCCGCGTATGAGCGGCATGGAGCGCGCCGAGGTCCTGAACCGTCTTGCCGATTTGATCCGCACCAATCGCGACAGGCTGGTCAGGATTGAGGTCGAGGAGGTCGGCAAGCCAGTTCGTTTTGCGCGCGGCGATATTGACGGTGCAGCCGGCCTGACACGTTATGCAGCTTCGCTGGCCATGCAGATGGCGGGCCTGACCTACACGAACATCGGCGATGGCAAGACGGCGCTGATCAGCCGCGAAGCAGTGGGCGTCGTGGCGCTGGTCACGCCATGGAATTTCCCGGCGCTGATCCTGTCGCAGAAAGTCCCGTTCGCGCTCGCTGCCGGCTGCACTGTGGTGCTGAAGCCATCCGAGTTCACGCCAGGCTCCGCGTTCGAAATCGCCGCGCTTGCGGCGGAGGCCGGCGTGCCGGCCGGCGCCTTCAATGTCGTCAGCGGTTATGGCGCAACCGCCGGCGACCACCTGACGGGGCATATGGGCATCGACTTCGTTTCCTTCACCGGTTCGACGCGCACCGGCAGCCGCGTCGTCGGCAACACGTCCCGTCATCTGGTCAAATCCTCGGTCGAACTGGGCGGCAAGTCGGCCAATATCGTCTTTGCCGATGCGGATCTGGAAGCCGCGGCGGACGGTGCGCTGATGGGCGTGTTCTTCAACAATGGCGAGTGCTGCGTTTCGGGTTCTCGGCTGTTCGTGCAGTCCTCCATTGCCGACGACTTCATCGCCAAAGTGATCGCGCGCTCCCGCAAGATGAAGGTCGGCGATCCGTTCGACGACGACACGGATGTCGGCGCGCTGATCGACCGCAACCATCTGGCCAAGGTGACCGGCTTCGTCAAAAGCGGGATCGAGGAAGGCGCCCAACTGGTGCTCGGCGGCAACGTAGCGGCAGGGGCGGTAGGTCATTTTCACGAAGCGACCATTTTCGACCGGGTCGAGCCGCATATGACCATCTTCCGCGAAGAGATCTTTGGCCCGGTGCTCAGCATCACACGCTTCGATACGGTGGATGACGCGGTGCGGTTGGCCAATGATACTGCCTATGGCCTGTCCAACTACATCTGGTCGAAGAATATCGACACGGTCCTTACCGTCGCCAAGCGGTTGAAGAGCGGCTGGGTGCAGGCCAACACAATCATCGACGGCGCCCCGCAACTGCCGCTCACTGGGGTGAAGGGATCCGGCTTCGGCTACGAGATGGGCCAGGCCGGCTTTGAAGAGTTCACCCAACTCAAGACGCTTCTCATTCAGACCGGGCCGCGCGCTCCGGTGTTTCCGGTCTGAGGCGGGTCATGACCATTCCGCGCCTTATCGTCACCGATGTCGACCGCACCTTGCTGACGCACGACCATGTGCTTCCGCAGCGTGTTGCCGACGCTCTGCACGTGGCACGAGAGGCCGGCATCATGATTGTTCTGGCAACGGCGCGCTCGCCGCTCGGGCTAAAGCCCTATGCGGAGAAGCTTGGGATTGCAGGCCTCGCCATCTGCTTCAACGGTGGCTGGATCGGTAATGTCTCGACCGGCGTTGCGCTGTCCGAGCAGCGGATCGGTCGCACCGATGCGCTGCACACCATGGCCACGGCGCAAGCGGCGGGCGTTCGGCCGATGTGGTTCACCGGCCACGCCATTCACGCACTTGCCGAAGACCCGATCATCGCACGCGAAGCCAGCGTGACCGCAGAGCCATTAGTCGTGGCGAAGGCGTTGGAAGACCTGCCGGGCGAACCCGGCAAGATAATGTGTGTCGCCGCGCAGCCCATGGACCGTGAAGCCTTTGGAGCTCTCCGCGTACAGCTTGCCCGGTGCCTGTCGGTATCGGGATCGCATCCACGTCTGCTCGAGATCGGTCCGCTCGGCATCTCCAAGAAGACCGCCATCGCGACCGTTGCTACCGAACTCGGAATGGCGGCGTCGGACTGCGCCGCCGCCGGCGACGCCGAGAATGATCTTGAGATGCTGGTCTGGGCCGGAACGGCGGTCTCGGTCGAAAACGCGGTCCCGGAAGCCAAGCGGCTCGCGCATTTCGTTGGACCGTCCTGCGACGAGGGCGGGCTGGCCGATGCGGTGGCCTGGCTGCTGCAACGGCAATCGACCCTCGCAATGGCGCACGAATCGGGAGGAAGGAATGGCTGAGATGACAACGGGACAAGGATTGGCGTCGATCCGGCCGGGGTCGGTGGGTCGGTTGCGAGGCTGGGCGCAAAGCCTTGGCCTGCTCTGGGTCCTGATAGTGTTGTGCGCCTTCGCAGTGTATCTGTCGCCGAGCTTCATCCAGACCGGCAACATGTTGAATGTCGGCCGCCAGGTCGCGCTGTTTGGCATCGTCAGCGTCGGCATGACCTTCGTGATTCTGACACGCGGCATCGATCTTTCCGTCGGTTCCATCGTCGGTGTCGTCGCGGTTGCCACAGCGCTGATGCTCTCATCTGGCGTTCCAATCCCGTTGGCGATGATTGCGGCGCTGGGGATGGGAGCCGTGTTCGGCGCCATCAACGGAGCAGGCGTCGTTTTCTTTGGCATGCCGCCCTTCATCATGACCCTCGGCACGCTGGTGATGGGGCGCGGCATTGCCATGACCATCGCCAACGGCGAGCCGAAGACGCTTGGCGATGCCTCGGATGCCTTCTCCTATCTGGGAAGCGGTTTTCTCTTCGGCATTCCCGTACCGATCTGGATCTTCGTTGCCATAGCCGCCGTGGCTTTCGTTGTCCTACGACACACGCCTTTCGGTCGCCAAATCTACGCGGTCGGTTCAAACACCGAGGCGGCGCGGCTTGCCGGCATCAACGTGCCGCGCGTGCTGATGTCGGTCTATGCCATCTCGGGCGTGCTGTCGGCGCTGACCGCCCTGGTTTTTGTCTCACGGCTCACCGTTGGTGAGCCCACCGCTGGCACCAATCTCGAACTCGAGGCCATCTCGATCGTCGTCATCGGCGGCACCAGCCTGTTTGGCGGCGAAGGCGGCGTCATCGGCACCGTGATCGGCGCCGCAATCATTGCCGTCATGGCTAATATATTGAATTTGCTAGGTATATCGCCATTCACACAGCAGATCGTGAAGGGCGCCATCATCATCGCCGCGGTGATGTTCGAGGTCTACCGTCACAAAAGACGGTCCTGACATCCATGTGCGGCAGCACTTGCCAGAAGGGCCGGCCGTCGCGCTTTGGAGCCTGAAATGAAAAACAATGGAGGAGTGAAAAAATGACCAGTCGCAGACATTTCCTACGCACCACGGCACTTGCCGCCACCCTGGTACTCGGCGCCATGATGCCGGGCGCGGTCCTGGCTCAGGACAAGATCAAGATCGGCTTCAGCCAAGGCACCATGAACCATCCTTGGCGCGTCGCCATGGTGGAGGGCAACAAGAAGTACGCCGCCGAGCATTATCCGGATGTCGATCTCATCGTCACTGACGGCAACAACGATGCTTCCAAGCAGGTGGCAGACGTCGAAAGCCTGATCGCACAAGGCATCAAGGTGCTGATGATCTCGCCGCTGACCGAGCAGGCACTGACCCCGGTCGTGAAGGAAGCAATGGATGCCGGGATCAAGGTTGTGACTCTCGACCGCAAGGTCAACACGCCTGTGACCGTTCATGTCGGCGGCGAGAACCTGCCGCTCGGCGTTGGCGCGGGCGAATTCCTTGCGAAGAAATTGAATGGCAAAGGCAACATCATCGAGTTGCAAGGGACGGCGGGGGCATCGGCCACCATCGATCGCAACAAGGGGTTTGCAGAAGCGATCGCAAAGCACCCGGACATGAAGGTGGTAGCATCGCAGAACTGTGACTACACCCGCGACAAGGCGGTGAAGTTCATGGAAGACATGGTGCAGCGGTTTGGTCCCGGCCAGATCCAGGCGGTGTACGCGCACAATGACGAGATGGCACTCGGCGCGATCCAGGTGCTGGAGGCCGCCGGCCGGCTCAATGAAGTGGCGGTGGTCGGTATCGACGGCCAGGAGACTGCTTTCGAGGCAGTCAAACAGGGCAAGCTCGCCGCAACCTTCGTTTATCCGTTCGTGGCGCCGGAAGGGATCGAGACCGCTTACAAGGTGGCCAAGGGTGAAGAGGTCCCGGAGACGATCACCTTGCCGACGGTCTCAGTGACCCCGGACAATATCGCCGACATGATCGGCAAGGGCTTCTAAGTCCTCCCTGGGCAACGGGACGCCGCACTGGCGCGGCGTCCCGAAATTTCAAATAGGAACTGAATGATGAGCGACAAGAAACCGTTTGCTGCCCATGGCGTCATTCCCGCCTGCCTGATGCCGTTCACCGCCGATCTGGCTGTCGATGAGAGTGCCTACCGCAAGCACCTCGCTGACGTCTCCTCGGTCGAAGGCATTTCCGGCATCACGATCAATGGTCATGCGGCCGAAGTGCACGCGCTCACCATCGACGAGCAATACCGCGCGATAGTGGTAGCCAAGGATGTGTTGCAGGATCAGGTTCCGACCATTGTCGGTGTCTACACAAACTCCAGCCTCGAGGCAGCGCGCATCGCCGCCTATGCTGAGCAAGAGGGGGCGGACGCGCTGCTGGTTTTCCCGCCGGACTTCATGACGCTCGGTGGGCACCTGCGGCCAGAGATGATCGTCGAGCATCTGAAGCGCATTACCGATGCGTCCAACCTTCCCATCATCCTGTTCCAGTATCCGCTGGCATCGAACCTTGCTTACCCGCTTCAGACATTGCTCGACCTCTGCCGTCGTTTTCCCTCGATCGTCGCGATTAAAGACCAGTGCGGCGATGGCAATTTGCATGAACGTCAGATCCGCGAATTGAAAGCTCTCGACCGACCGGTCAACACCCTCACCACCCACAGCGCCTGGTTGCTCGGCTCGCTGACGCTTGGCTGCGACGGGCTCCTGTCGGGTGCCGGCAGCGTCATCGCCAGCCTTCAGGTCGCGCTGTACCGTGCCGTGCAGGCAAACAATCTCAAGACTGCCAAGGCAATCAATGACCGCATCTATCCGACGGTACGGGCCTTTTATGACGCGCCGCTTCTCGATATGCACAATCGCATGAAAGAGGCGCTGGTGCTGCTCGGGCGACTGGACGAAGCTCACGTCCGGCCCCCATTGATGAAGCCAGACCCCGCCGAGATCGAGAAGATTCGGGGACTGCTGAATGCTGCCGGATTGAGCGCGGAGACGCTTTACAGGAAGGTCGCCTAGTCGATGATGGACCGCCTCGTTCAGGCAGTGGAACCGGCGCCCGGCATCCGACTGCTGACGCTCAACCGGCCGGACAAGCTGAACGCGTTGTCCAAGGCGTTGCTGGCCGAATTGAGCCACCTGCTTTCTGGCTACGACGCCGACACGGAGGTCGGCTGCGTGGTGCTGACGGGTGCCGGTCGCGCCTTTGCGGCAGGCGCCGACATCTCTGACATGCTGGAACGCGGGGTCGCCTCCTACGCCGACCCGGAACGGCTGGCATGCTGGCGCGCCATTGAGGGCTTCACCAAGCCGATTATCGCCGCCGTGAATGGATATGCGCTGGGCGGCGGGCTGGAGCTTGCGCTTCTGTGCGACATCGTCATTGCCTCGCAAGCAGCTCAATTCGCGACTCCTGAAATCAAGATCGGCGCGTTTCCCGGCGATGGCGGCACGCAGCGTCTGCCACGTCTCGTCGGCAAATCCTTTGCCATGCAGATGGTCCTGACCGGTGACATGGTCGATGCGACCCTCGCCGAGCGCAAAGGACTGGTCAGCGAAGTCGTGGAGGCGGACAGGCTCCTGCCACGGGCGCTGGAGATCGCCGCTGCGATCGCCGCCAAGTCGGTTGCCATCACGCCCTATGCGAAGAAGGCCGTTCTGGCGGCATTCGAAACCGAACTGCAAAGCGGGCTCGAGATTGAGCACCGGCTGACCGTCGAGGCATTCGGCAAGGAGGACCGGATTGAAGGGCTGCGAGCCTTTGCCGAGAAACGGGCGCCGGCCTTCAGGGGCAAATAGGACTGAGGAGCCAGGTCCGCCAGGGGTTCGTTGCGCGGACGGAGAAGGCGCCTTCGGGCGCGAGTGGAGGCAGAACATGTGGGATTACATAATTGTCGGCGCGGGCTCGGCCGGTTGCGTGCTGGCAAACCGCCTGTCAGAGGATCCTGACGTCAAGGTCCTGCTGCTGGAGGCTGGCAGCCGGGATTGGAATCCGATGATCCATATTCCCGGCGGCATCGGCAAGCTGTTCGGGCCGGGCGTCAACTGGCGGTTCCACACGGTGCCGCAGAAGAACCTCGACAACCGCTCCATCTGGTATCCGCAAGGCAAGACCCTTGGCGGCTCAAGCTCGATCAACGCGATGATCTACATCCGATGCCAAAAGGAAGACTATGACAATTGGGCAGCACTCGGAAACGACGGATGGGCTTATGAGGATGTCTTGCCCTATTTCCGTAAATCCGAGGACAATGATCGGCTCGCCAATCGCTATCACGGGCTGGGCGGTCCGCTCGCAGTTTCGGATCAGGTCGGTCCGCACCCATTGACCCGGGCATTTGTCCGTGCCGTGCAACAATATGGCCTGCCGTTCAATCCCGACTTCAACGGCGACACCATGTATGGCGCCGGCTTCTACCAGGTCACCTGTCGCGATGGCCGCCGCCGCTCGTCCGCCGTCTCCTATCTGCATCCCGTCAGCAGGCGGCCCAACTTGACAGTCAGGACCCATGCCCGAGTCACAAGGATCGTTGTCGAGAACGGCCGCGCCGTCGGCGTCGAACTTTCCGAGGGCAAATCGCGGAAAGTACTCCGGGCCGAAAGCGAGGTAATCGTATCGGCAGGAGCCATCAACTCGCCGCGCCTGCTGATGCTGTCCGGTATCGGCCCGGCCGACAAGTTGCAAGCTCTCGGGATCGCTCCGGTCGCCGATCTCAGCGGTGTCGGTCGGAACCTCCAGGATCATCTCTGCACCAATGTCCATCTGACGCTCAAGGACCCAATCAGCTATGACGGCCAGGATCGCTATCCCAAGGCGCTCCTGCACGGCATTCGCTGGCTGCTCTATCGCAATGGCCCTGCCGCCTCGGTCATTGTCGAGGGCGGCGGCTTCTTCCAGAGCGAGGGAGCGAAGCGGCCCGACCTTCAGATTCACATCGCGCCGGCGATGGTGGTACGCGGCGGTCAGACGCGGCTCGACGGGCATGGTTTTACCATCAACTCGACATTCCTTCGACCACGTAGCATCGGCTCGGTGGAGGTCCGCTCTTCGAACCCCGCCGACGAGCCGCTGGTTGACCCCAACTATCTTTCTGACCCATACGATCGCGGCATGGCATTGAAATCAGTACGGATCATCCGGGACGTGCTGGCGCAAAGCGAAATCGCCAAGTTCGTCAAGGTCGAGCGGCTGCCTGGGCCGGCTGCGAAGACCGACGAGGAATTGATGGCCTACATCAGGCAATATGCCTGCTGCGACTATCACCCTGTTGGCACCTGCAAGATGGGCGTCGACGAGACCGCAGTCGTCGATCCCGAACTGCGTGTGCGCGGAGTCGACGGACTGCGGGTGATCGACTCATCGATCATGCCGGTGCTGATCAGCGGCAACACCAATGGACCGACGATGATGATCGGCGAAAAAGGCGCCGATCTGGTGAAGGGCGTCCAGTCTGGTCGCTCCGCACAAGCGATCGCGGCAGTCGCGTAAGTTTCTGGAGACCGGACCGATGCAATTCCTCGTCTTGTCTCGGCGCCGGACCGACCAATTCAGCGAAGCGGATTTCGAACAGCTGGTACCCAGCGAGGGGGCACAGGCCCGCCATCTCTATAGCATCGGCTTCACGCGCCAGATCTGGCATCGCGGTGATATGCCCGGTGCGTGCCAGATAGTCGAGGCGAGGGACGAGATCGAGGTTCGCGAGAAGCTGGCGACGTTGCCGCTGGCGAGGGCGGGGATGCTTCACTTCGAAATCGTCCCGCTGAAACCCTACGCTGGTTTCAATCTGCCCTGAGGCCTACTGTTGTTCCTATGCAGTCGCACCGAGGTCCGACTATGGCGCGACGCGTCAGCAACGTCGTTGCGGCTGAGATGGGGTCGCCAGCAAAATGGCGCCTTTCCCGCTAGTTAATTCTGGAACCGGACCGCCTGCTTTCGGCCCAAACCGGTCGTCAAATAGTTCTACAATTCGCGATCGACTGGGGTTCCTGGAAGCTTTTCGAACTCTCTGTCTTGCTGCTCCCGTCGAGATGCGCCCGCTTCTGAAGGAGGTCGGGGTCTGGACCCGTCTCGGTGCTGCAAAGACCGGTGGGGAGCGGCAAAGTCCGACCCATCAGCGTCGCGGCTCCGTTGCTAAACGTCTATTTCGCGCCACATGTCCGCCCTAGGACCAGATTGGCCGCTTCCTGACAGCAGACATAGTCCTGCGACTACACTAGAGTCCTGATAGCGCCAGCACTGAACCTCCACTACGCATCTGGTCGGTCGGCGAAAACATCGCACATATGCTCAAAGGCTCGCGCGACGGCGAGACGGGGTGGGGCGACCGCTGGGTCCTGCTCGGCTTCGACCACGAGCCACCCGCCGTAGCCTTGATCCCTGACAAAGCGGGCAATTGGGACGAAGTCTACGATTCCATCTCCCGGCACCGTGAATACTCCCCTGCGCACACCGGCATTGAAGCTCAGATCGCCGGTACGGACTTCTTCCAGAACCGGCCTGCGGATATCCTTGAGGTGGATATGGTTGATACGGTCTCCAAAGCGCTCGATCAGTCGGACGTAGTCAAAGCCGGCTGCCACGGCGTGACCGGTGTCGAGCAGCAAGCCTGTCTCTGGTCCCACTTTGTCGAAGATTCCCGAGATCTCGTCGAATGTCTCGGCAACCATCATCAGATGATGATGGTACGCAAGTTTAAGATCGTACTCCTCGGCAAGACGCTTCGCGAACTCGGTCAACCGCGCAGCATACGCAGCCATGTCTGCCTTCGGCATGATTACTCGCTTTGACATCGGAACATCGAGCGGCGATCCCGGCGTCATCATCGCGACCTCGCCGTAAACCATCACTTTGCAATCCATCGCGTGCAGGAGGCCGGCATGGCTGGCGGCCGCTTCCATTTCTTCGCCAACGCCACGTTCAGCTAGTTTTCCCGAATGCCAGCCGGACGCCAGGGCGAGACCATGGCTGGCAAGCAGCGGGCTCAGGGCGTTTGCATCTCGCGGAAACTTTCGCCCGAGCTCCACGCCATGATATCCAGCATCGGCGGCGTCACGCAGGCAGGTTTCCAGCGGTATATCCGCGCCAAGGTCTTCAAGAACGTCGTTCGCCCAGGACAGCGGACTGACGGCTAGTCGCACGTCGGGCGGCAGCAAGATATCAATCTGGGTCATTGCATTCCCTGCATAATGTTCGATTGGAACTGAGAGGCCTCGGCAGGACAACGTTCGCCGTGTCCCCGATTGGCTCTGAGAAGTGGCTCAGGCAGAATTCCTGACGATGAGCTTTCCCGGCAGTGTGACAGTCTCAGGGGGCAGCCGCCCGGTTATCATCTCGATGACAACCTTAACCATTTCGTCCTTCGGCTGCTCGTATGTGGAAAGGCCATAGACCGATGCTCCGCCCAGCTCGTAATTGTCGAAGCCGATGACGGCCATGTCCTGCGGCACACGCAAGCCAAACTGCCCGCGGATTTCGTCAAGCGCGCCGATGGCCAGGATGTCGTTCTCGCACATGAGGACGTCGACCCTATCCTTGGCATCCGTATTCTGAAGATAGTGGCGAACGGATTCTGCTCCGGCCTGCGCGCTATACCTTTCCGCCGATATCACCGCGGTCTCGTCTACGCCCTTCTGTTTCCAGAAATCGATGAAATGATGCCGGCGCCTGAGCGCCGTGGAGAGGGCCGGCGCCCCAGCCATGAACCCCGGACGCCGGTATCCCTTTTCATAAAGATGATCGACGATCTCCTTCAATGCCAGCTCGGCGTCACAGACAACGGCAGGCACGCCATAGATCTGGCTGTCCCTTGCCAGCACGAACATCGGCGGCATGCTCCGGCCCAGCCGCCTGTCATTCAACGTTTCGCTGCGAAAAGCAGTGCCGAACATGATGATGGCATCGACCTGGCGCTGATCCGCGTTGAGCAGGGCACGCACATGATCGAAGTGATTGTTGATGTTGATCAGCATGGCGACCAGCCCTTCAGCCTGCAGCCGATCGGTCAAAGTCTCCAGGAAGGGCAACTTCTGAGGGTTGGCAAAGTCGTCGACGAAGACCGCCACCTGATGCGTGAGATTGGTGGCCAAGCTGCGGGCGAGGAGGTTCGGCGAGTAGTTAAGCGCCGCTGCAGCCTGCAGAACCCTACGTTTGCTCTCCTCGGTAATCGATGCGCCCGGCGTGAACGCACGGATAACTGTCCATTTTGAGACGCCGGCCGCATCTGCCACGTTCTTCGCCGTTGCCCGCCTTCTCATGAAGCCTCCACAAAATGAAACGTCCATTCCATTTTCTGATTCCGTGAAATGAACGCTTGCTTTTAGCGCATCAAAAGCTATGATGCACGCGTTTGCACCCGGTAGCAAACACTTTTGCACCCGGTAGCATTCGCTTTTTTGCCGCCTCAGGAGGAGACGGCAACGTTAGGAGGAGCAGATGAAATCCATTCTAAAGAGACTCGCAGTCGGTGCCGTCATCCTCGGTGCAGCAGCTTCAGTGGCCATCAGCGCCAGAGCTGAGGATATTTCCATCATCGCGGTCACCCACGGACAGGCGTCAGATCCATTCTGGTCCATCGTGAAGAACGGGATGATGCAGGCCGGGAAGGACAGCAATGTCAAAGTCGACTATCGCGCTCCGGAAACCTTCGACATGGTGGCAATGGGCCAACTGATCGAGGCTGCCGCTAATCAGAAGCCTGCCGGCATCGTCATCTCGGACCCTGACCCGGATGCGCTCGGTCCGGCAATCGAGAAGGCTGTCGCGGCCGGCATTCCGGTGATTTCGATGAATTCAGGCATCTCGGCGGCAGAGAAGCTCGGCATCAAGCTGCATGTTGGCCAAGACGAAGGCCCAGCGGGCATCAAGGTCGGCGAGAAATTAAAATCCCTCGGCCTGAAGCACGTTCTCTGCGTCAACCAGGAAGTGGGCAATGCCGCTCTCGACCAGCGTTGCGCCGGCACCGAAAAGGGTTTTGAGGGCGGCAAGGTGACCGTGCTGCCGACAACGGCCGATCCGGCCGAAATCAAAGCGAAGATCCAGGCCGCGCTCACATCCGATCCGTCGATCGACGTGGTGCTCGGTCTCTCGGCCCCGCTCGTCGGCGAGCCTGCGGTCGCAGTCGTCGAGAAGATGGGCGTCGGCGACAAGGTGAAGGTTGCTTCCTATGACCTGTCGGCGGGCTTCCTGAAGGCGGTTGCCGACGGCAAGGCTTTGTTCGCGGTCGATCAGCAGCCCTACCTGCAAGGCTATCTGCCGGTGACGTTCCTCGCGCTCTATGCCCGCTACGGTACGATCCCCGCTGGCAATGTGCCCTCCGGTCCGAGCTTCGTCGAGAAGGACACGGCCGCTTCCGTCATTGAGAAATCCTCCCAGGGCATCCGCTAAGGAGAGCCGGGCGGTCCTCGCTTCGGCGGGGACCGCTCAATCTTCGTGCAGGACCGGAAGACCGCATCTGTACGGCTTGAGCTTGATAGAAATCGGGAGGAAACAATGACTCTGACCAAAGAACAGAGCACCGCCACAAGTCACTCCGATGAGCGACTGAAGAAAGTCTCGACGATGACCGCGCTCCTGCGGCGCCCCGAACTCGGCGCTGTTGCAGGCCTGGTGCTCGTGACCATCTTTTTCTTCTTCACCGCAAATCCGGCGATGTTCACGCTGGCCGGCATCATGAATTTCATGGCACCTGCCGCCCAACTCGGCATCCTTGCCATCGGCGCGGCTTTACTGATGATCGGCGGCGAATTTGATCTCTCGATCGGATCGATGGTGGCTTTTGCCGGGCTGGTCTTCGGCACAGCGCTCGTCGTTTGGCATGTGCCGCTCAGCGTTGCGATCCTGGTTGCCGTCGCCTTCGCCGTCTTCATCGGCGTCACCAACGCGCAGATCACGATGCGCACCGGCCTGCCGTCCTTCATCGTCACGCTGGCGTTTCTGTTCATCCTGCGCGGGCTGACCCTGGTCGGCCTAAAATGGGCGAGCGGCGGCTCCACCCAGCTTCGCGGCATGAAGGAGGCTGCCGCCGGCAGCCCGCTGGCGCCGTTCTTTTCGGGCGACGCCTTTTCCAGCCTGTTCTCGTGGCTCGCCGAGAAAGGCATCATCGAGGCATTTCCGAGCGGCGCTCCGAAAGTGCCGGGCATTCCCGTCGAGATTTTGTGGTTCATAGCGATCGCCCTGCTCGCGACGTGGGTCCTGTTGCGGACGCGTTTTGGCAACTGGATTTTTGCAGCCGGCGGCGATCCGCGCGCTGCCCGCAAATCCGCCGTGCCGGTTGCGCGGGTAAAGACGACGCTCTTCGTGATCACCGCGCTCTGCGCCACGCTGGTTGCCATCCTTACAGTTCTCGATGCTGGCTCGACCGACGCCCGCCGCGGCTTCCAGAAGGAGTTCGAGGCGATCATCGCTGCCGTCATCGGCGGGTGCCTGCTGACCGGCGGCTATGGCTCGGCAATCGGCGCCTTCTTCGGATCGATCGTGTTCGGCATGGTTCTGATCGGACTGACCTACACCTCGATCGACCAGGATTGGTACCTCGTCTTTCTGGGCGGCATGCTGCTGATCGCGGTGATTTTCAACAATGTCATCCGCAAGCGCGTAACGGGAGAACGCTGATGGCCACATCCCAAACGCCCCTCATTGAGGTCAAGGACATCGTCAAGCATTTCGGCTCGGTCATTGCGCTGAACGGTGTGTCGATGAGCGTGAATGCGCATGAGGTGCTCTGCTTGCTGGGCGATAACGGCGCCGGCAAGTCGACGCTGATCAACACGCTTGCCGGCGTGCACAAGCCGACGTCCGGACAATTCCTGGTCGAGGGGCAGCCCCGGCTCTTTGCGGGACCGCGCGATGCCCTCGATGCCGGCATTGCCACCGTTTATCAGGACCTCGCCATGATCCCGCTGATGTCGGTGACCCGCAACTTCTTCATGGGGCGCGAGCCCGTGGTCGGTTTCGGGCCTTTCAAACGCATGGACATGGAGCACGCCGACAACGTCACACGAGACGAGATGCACAGGATCGGCATCGACGTGCGCGACCCTCAGCAGGCTGTTGGAACGCTTTCAGGCGGCGAGCGTCAGTGTGTTGCGATTGCCCGCGCGGTTTATTTCGGCGCCAAGGTCCTCATCCTGGACGAGCCGACTTCCGCTCTTGGCGTTGCCCAGACCTCCATGGTGCTGAAGTACATCGGCCAGGTCCGCAACAAGGGTCTCGGCGTGATCTTCATCACCCACAATGTCCGTCACGCCTATGCCGTCGGCGACCGCTTCACGGTGCTCAATCGCGGCAAGACGCTCGGCACTTATAGGAAAGATCAGATCGGCATCGACGAGCTCCAGAACCTGATGGCAGGCGGCAAGGAGCTGCAGTCGCTCTCAGAGGAACTCGGCGGAACGATCTGATCGAGAGCTTTTCACATGTCGGTGCGGCGCAATCGCGCCGCACCACTCATCGTCATACCCACAATTCGAGAACCGCCAATGAGTGTATCCACGACCGCTCCCTTTCCCCTCGCAGCCTGCGCCGAGATGCTGTGGCGCGACAAGCCGATCGAATGGCGTGCCTCGCGCCTCAGGGAGATGGGCTTCGGCGTCGGCCTCTGGAATTGGCCGGAGCACGATCTCGCCAAGCTCGAGGCGACCGGAGCGACCTTCACGATCATGAACGGCTACCTTGCGGGCCGTCTGACCGATGATGAAGGTGCGGCCGAACTGATCAGAACGGCCCGCGAGACCGCACAGGTTGGCAAGCGCCTCGGGGTGCAGCGCCTCAACCTGCACGGCACGGGGCTTGGGGACAGGGGCCTCCCAGTTCAGCCCATCGAAGTCGTCACCGGTGCAATGTGGCTGAAGGCGCGTGACACTCTCTGCCGCGTCGTCGACCTAGCCGAGCAGGAAGGTGTCACCTTCACGATTGAAAATCTCAACCTGCCGGTCGACCACCCAGGCGTGCCCTTTGGCCGTGCCGAGGACACGCTCGCCCTGGTGTCGAGCATCGGCCATGCGCGACTTCGCCTGAACCTCGATCTCTACCACGCCCAGATCGGCGAGGGGAATTTGATCGAACTCTGCCGCAAGTGCCTGCCCTGGATCGGCGAGATCCAGGTGGCGGACGTTCCGGGCCGCTGCGAACCCGGCACCGGCGAGATTAACTGGCGTGGTGTCGCCAAAGCCCTGAAGGCAATGGATTATTCCGGCCCTGTCGGCATGGAAGCCTGGGCCGCCGGCGATCCCGACGCCGCGCTCGAAGCCTTCCGCGAGGCCTTCACGGTCTGACTTACCTCTCCAACCCATTTTTAGGATTGCTCGAATGCCCAAGAATAAGCCTGTCAGTGTCGGACTCATCGGCGCCGGTCGCATCGGTTCTTTCCACGGTGAGACCGTCGCGTGCCGCCTCGTCGGTGCCGATCTCGTTGGTATCGCTGATCCTGCGCCGGATGCGGCGTCCAACCTCGCTGAGAAGCTCGGCGTCGAAAGCGCCTACACGGATACGGCCGATCTCCTCTCTCATCCGGGGCTCGAGGCGGTGATTATAGCCACTCCCGCGCGGTTCCATACGAACGTCCTCGTGCAGGCGGCCGAAGCAGGCAAGGCGATCTTTTGCGAGAAGCCGATGGCATTGACCCTGGAGGATGCCGACCGGGCAATCGCCGCGGCGCGTTCGGCCGGGGTCCCACTTCAGGTGGGCTTCAACCGGCGCTGGGATCAGGCCTTTGCTGAGGGGCGAGCAGCGATTGATGCCGGGAAAGTCGGGACGCCGCAGCTCCTTCGCTCTCTCACGCGCGATCCAGGCCCGTTCGGCGCCGATCCGGCGCGGATCCCACTCTGGACCATCTTCTACGAGACGCTCATCCACGACTTCGACACGCTGTTGTGGCTCAATCCGGGCGCGCAGCCGGTAGAGGTGTCTGCTGTAGCCGACGCTTTAGTGCGGCCGGATTTCAGGGAAAACGGCTTCCTTGACACAGCGGTAGTCACAGTCCGGTTCGACAACGGCTCCATTGCCGTCGCCGAAGCAAACTTCTCGGCACTCTACGGCTATGACATCCGCGGCGAGGTCTTCGGCTCCGGCGGCATGGTGACCATGGGCGACGTTCGTCGCTCCAGCATGACGCTCTTCGACAAGAACGGCCTGTCGAACGATACCTGGCGCCGCGACACCGACCATTTCGTCCAAGGCTACACGGCGCAGCTCGCCTCGTTCGTTCGAGCCTCTCGTACCTGCAAAGTTGAAGGACCGACGGGCGAGGACGCGCGCAACGCTCTAAAAATTGCGCTTGCCTGCATCGAGTCCGTCTCGAAGAAGCAAGCCATTCCGCTGCGATAGAAGCTTCTGGAGCTACAGAGGAGTGTGGTCATGCACGAGGCCGTCAAACGACCAAGCGACGTGAGCGAACTCAAAGGCATGATTGCCTCACGGACGATCACACTTCCGGAGCAGCAGGAACAAGTTGCTCGGATGGCACTGGCGAAGCCAGACGTGATAGCTTTTGGCACCGTCGGCTCGATTGCCGCCGAATGCTCCGTCTCGCCCTCTACGGTGGTGCGCGCCGCCACGGGCCTCGGTTTCGCCGATTTTCGAGACTTCAGGCGTTTTTTTCGGCTGCACCTACGGAAGGCAACAAGCCTGAACGCTGGTTAGCTCCAACGAATGCAGGGATGGATCGGTCAGCGTCAGTCGTGTAGCATTGAAATTATTGAGGAATTTTGTCCGAGAGCGCTACCAAATTGCGCATAATTTACTATATATTTCAATAACTTATTCGATTTTTGGTAGCGGGAGAGCGCTACATCGCAACACCCACTATTGAGCAGGCATTCTTTTGCTACCGTCGGCATGCTGCATGACGGTCAATCGCGATCGCAACCGAGTTAGTGGCAATGATGATGGATCGGACAGATAGATGAATAATATCAGATAGTTGCGGGATGTCGTGTGCAAAAATCGCCCACGAAAGTTCTGTTTCTCTTCCTTTTTTCGTTCCCTCGACCGAGCCGCCGACCGTCGCATTCGGACGCCATTTTGCCGACGACATTTTAGGAGGCATCGGATGTGGACGGCAGCTTTGCGCCTCAAATAGGTCGCTCAGGGAGGTCGTTGGAATCCCTGAAACCAGACATTGCCGCGTTCGGACCGATACGCACTTTTTCGCTGTCTCTACTGAGGGCTAAGGGCGGCCGGATCGGCTGTCGGCCCATAGTCGGAGCACGGCAACATCTGCTGCGGTTGCTTGCGGTGGACAGCTTTCTCCAGCCACCGTGTACTGCACGAGGACCAAGAGCCGACTCCTTCGCAGTCTACCCTTGCTGTCGCGCTCTGCGTGAATGGCCTCGTCCAACCCCAAAAGACCTCTCTGTTGTCGATTCTGGTAAATAGATGTGTCCGAAAGGGTGCCGGTTTCATACCCGGGCATAATAGCGCGCCGGGCTTGCTCTGTTGTTAGGTTGGAGTGCCGTCGGAGAGTTCAGAACGGCGTCAAGGAGATAACCATGCGAGAATATACGTCCTCGCAATTCAGTCCAGATGGGTCGGTTCCTCCGTCTATGGACCCGCACCTGTGGTCATCGATCGTTCATGATTTCAACAACCTGCTCACGCCGGTGATGATTGCCCTGGAAGATTTGCAGCGCCGCCGCGCCGGCACCTCGAGAGAACTCGGAAAGATCGATGCTGCGATCTACTGCGCGTTTCGAGCGAAAGTTCTCGCCCGCCAACTTCTTGCGAATGCGCGACCACCACGGCAGGAGCTGACGGATATTTGCCAACTGCTTGAGCAGTTCCAGGTCGTACTTGCGAACGTCCTCTCACCGAGCATCAGGCTGACTCTGCACGTAGCGGGGAGTCTTCCGCTGGCCTTCATCGACCGAGAGCTCGTCGAACGAGCACTTCTCAATCTCGTCCTCAATGCACGCGATGCGATGCCTGCTGGCGGCGACATATCCATTGCCGCGGCCTTGGAGTTTCCACCTTCGAGCAAAACTGGTCCGCCAAAACAGATGATCCGGCTGTCCATCTCTGACAACGGCGTCGGGATGGATGACGGGACACTCAAAATGGCGGGTCGGAAGAATTTCTCAACAAAGGCGAACGGAAGTGGCCTTGGCCTCGCGGTCGTCAGGCGGATCGTGGAGAGCTTGAGCGGCAGATTCTCGATCATTAGCACCCTCGGCCATGGCACCACGATCGATCTGTGGCTGCCAGCAATTTCCGCGGATTTGAGAAACTGAATTCAAACCAGCCAAGATGGAATGCAACGATGGAACTTTCTGCTCTACTCGCAAAATGCTTGGCGGCACTTCGCCAGTTCGTGGCACCTCGCTACAGGCCAGAACATCACCAAATGCGCGACACTCGGCGCGCCATCTTGGTCGAATCGAAGCGGGTGCTGCCGCTCTTGCGCAACCCTCGCCGCTAGGCTCGTCATAGGCAAGTCTCTCTGTCGACAGCATTTACCGGGTGCGACCTTCGAAGCGATCTTGAAGTCGCCGACTCGGCGATGACCGGGCAGCCGCACCACGCATAACACCCGATCTAAAGGAGTCTCTATCATGCTACCTCTGCTGCAGGCATTGCATCGAATTGCTGCTCAGCGCGGCGATGGATTGCGGCCGGAATTTCTGCGGACGGCAGGGGAGGGAACGTCCCCACGCACCGTCGCGATTCGAACAGAGCTCGCCGCGCCGGCCGACTACTACCAAGCTCCTGTCGCATCGGGAGATGCGTCAAGCGGAGAGGAAATTGCGGCATGCGAACCTGGTCTCGCATAGCGCAACTCGTGCGATCGTCTGAGGACGACCTTCGATCCACGCTACCAGCCTGAGCTTCACGACATGCGGCCCAGGGTCTGCCTGCGGAGGCTGTGCAGCGATGGGCGACACCGAGTGCGTATCGAAAAACTTGCAAAGCGAGCGTCGGCAATGACGAAGCATCTTCTCGACCCTGAAGCCATCTCCAGCGCTGCGGCGAGCGGCGAGCTCCGATCGCCAGTGTCGGCCCCTTTGCCGCTTCTGACGCCGGTGACCTCGAATGAAATCGTACCGGTACCGCCGACCGGGCGCCGGAACTTCAAGCGTGTCCTTGCCGCAGTCGTGGTTCTGGCGGGCACCGCCGCGGCCGCCTACTACGGGCATGATTACTGGACGACAGGTCGATATCTGGAATCGACCGATGACGCCTATGTGAAGGCTGATTCGACGACAATTGCACCAAAGGTCTCGGGTTACATCGCCGAGGTGTTGGTCCGCGACAACCAGAAGGTTACGGTGGGGCAGGTCCTGGCGCGCATCGACGACCGCGACTTCCGCGCCGCGCTCGATCAGGCCCAAGCCGACATGCGGGCCGCCGAGGCGACCGTCCGAAATCTCGACGCTCAGATCGTGCTGCAGCGGGCGCTGATTGAGCAGGCGAGGGCAACAGTCGCTGCAACTCAGGCCTCGCTGAGGTTCGCCGCGGTTGACGCCGACCGTTACGCCACGCTGGCCAAGAGTGGCACTGGAACAACGCAGAAGGCCGAGGCCAGCCGCGCCGGGGCAGACCAGCTAGCAGCAGGGCTGGCGCGCGACCAAGCTGCGGTCGTTGCGGCTGAGGTCAGGATCGATGTTCTCGCTACCGAACGCGACAAGGCGCTTGCTCAGGTGGACCGTGCGCAGGCCGCCGGCGAGCAGGCTAGGCTCAATCTCTCCTATGCAACTATCACTGCGCCGGTCGACGGTACAGTCGGCGCGCGTACGCTGAGGATTGGCCAATATGTCGGAGCCGGCACTCAGCTGATGGCGGTGGTGCCGCAGAATGCCGTTTATGTGGTTGCCAATTTCAAGGAGACACAGCTCACTTATGTTCGCGGCGGTCAGCCGGTGCGTGTTGCCATCGACGGCTTTCCTGGCGTCGAGCTTGAGGGCCACGTCGACAGCTTGTCCCCGGCAAGCGGTCTCGAATTCGCACTCCTGCCGCCCGACAATGCGACCGGCAATTTTACCAAGATCGTGCAGCGCATCCCCGTGAAGATAATGATCGAGGACCAGGAGCTCGGTGGCCTGCTAAGGGCCGGCATGTCGGTCGAACCGACCATCGACACCAAGGCAACGGTGCTTGCCGCGGATGGCCTGTCCGCACGGCCCGCCACGCTATCCATCAATTGGAACACCGAGGCCGCGACGAAGCGCGCCGAGTAGGCATTAGCAGCCATGACAAGCATCGCGTCATCCATGCCGGCTCCGGCTCGACCTGCCCGGAACGAGACCGGAAGTGCTGGCACTGCCGCTTCACCGCGCGTCTGGGTGGCGGTGGTCGGCTCCTCCCTCGGCGCTTTCATGGCTGTGCTGAACATTCAGATCGTCAACGCCTCGCTGGCCGACATCCAGGGCGCCATCGGAGCCGGCATCGACGATGGCGGCTGGATCTCGACCGCCTATCTCATCGCGGAGATCGTGGTAATCCCGCTGACGGGATGGCTGTCCCAGGTCTTCTCGCTGCGCAACTATCTCATCGCCAACGCAGTACTATTCCTCGCCTTTTCAGTGGCTTGTGCCTTCGCCGCCAACCTCGGGCAGATGATCGTCTTGAGGGCCATCCAGGGTTTCACTGGCGGCGTGCTCATCCCGATGGCCTTCACCATCGTTATCACCCTGCTACCCAAGGCGAGACAGCCGATCGGACTGGCGCTCTTCGCAATGTCAGCAACCTTCGCGCCAGCGATAGGCCCGACGATCGGCGGCTACCTCACCGAGAACTGGGGCTGGCAGTATATCTTCTACGTCAACATCGTGCCCGGCGCGCTGATGGTCGGCATGCTGTGGTTCTCGCTCGACCGCCAGCCGATGCGGCTCGCCTTGCTCGGCGAGGGCGACTGGCCCGGAATCGCGACCATGGCCATCGGCCTCGCCGCGCTGCAGACGGTGCTCGAGGAAGGCAACAAGAACGACTGGTTCGGCTCGCTTTTCGTCCTGCGGCTGGCAATCGTCGCGGCCGTGTCGCTCTCGCTGTTCGTCTGGATCGAACTCACATCGAGCCATCCGCTGCTCAACCTGAGGCTGCTCCTGCGTCGCAATTTCGGCTTCGGCATCCTGGCCAATTTCATGCTGGGGACGGCGCTCTACGGCTCGGTCTTCATCCTCCCGGTGTATCTCGCGCGGATCCAAGGTTACAATGCCGAGCAGATCGGCTTGGTGCTCGCATGGACCGGCCTGCCGCAGCTGTTGCTGATCCCGCTGGTTCCCTACCTGATGCAGCGCTTCGACGTGCGCCTTGTGATTGTGACCGGCTTCGCACTCTTCGCCGCCTCGAATTTCATGAACGTGCACATGACCGCCGGCTACGCCAGTGACCAATTGTTCTGGCCGAACATTGTGCGGGCGATCGGCCAGGCCCTGGTTTTCGCACCGCTCTCGGCGATCGCAGTATCGGGCATCGAGCAGGAGAACGCCGGCTCGGCATCGTCTTTGTTCAACATGATCCGCAACCTCGGCGGCGCCGTCGGCATCGCGCTGCTGCAGACCTTCCTGACCAAGCGCCAGCAGTATCATTCGAACGTGCTGGTGCAGTCGATCTCATTGTTCGAAGAGGCAACGCGTTCCCGCATCGCGAAGCTCACCGCCTATTTCCTGTCGCATGGAGTCAGTGATCACGTGCTCGCCGCACAGAAAGGGGTGATCGCGATTGCGCTGAGAGTGAGGCAGCAGGCCTTCATTATGGCTTTCAGCGACACTTTCTTCCTGCTCGGGGTTGCCCTGGTGATCGCGCTCGCGGCCACTCTGCTTCTGAAGAAACCCGGCCATATTGAAGCCGGCGGCGCGCACTGAGCGGCTTGGCCGACGCGATCCGGTATGCGCACGAAGCGGCGTGGCGAAAGCGACCGCAAGCGTCACCAGAAGGCGATTGACGGTCGGAAGGAATAGCCGAACTGAAATGTCGCCGGCCTGTTTCATAGGGGGTCGGCGATGCTGGTTTAGTCGCTGGCTTCTGTGCACGCTTTTATCGCCTCAAGCGTCGCGATCACCCTGAGATTGTCGGATATTATTTCTTCCGAAAGTTCCTGCGGGTTGGTCCGCTCGAATTCGATCTCTTCGCGCAGCCGCGCGATCTCAGCCTTGTGGTTCGGTATGAGATTTTCGCGCCAATCCACGGAAATGCTCGCCATACCAAGAGCGCTCTTCCACGCTAATAGGCGCTGTAGCCGTCCTGACAACGTCCAGCGCACCCCAGATGACATGCCCGCGTTTAGACTTCGGGTTATTGCGGCGCTTGATCGAAATGGCGCGCGCGTTAATAAGCCGACACCGGATTCACTACGCGTGGCGTTCTACGAAAATCCTGGATTGATGAACCTTGGGAGAGTCCATCGGCGATCATGACCTGCTGATGGTCCGAGCGGCTAGGCTGCGTACACCGGTACGTTCTTGAGGGCGCGGGCGTTTCTAGCGGCCCAGTCGAGTGCGAAGTCCGCGACTTCCTCCCAGCCCGGCTGAAGACAGGTCCAGTGCGAGCGGTTGGGATATATCTTGAGTTCGGTCTTCGACGGCGCCTGCTTCTGCTTCTCGAAAATGGCTTTTGTCATCTTGGCCTGGGCAATCATGTCGATGCCACCGCCGATGAGCAGAAGAGGTGCGCGATTGGGGTTGTCCCAACGGATCTTCCCTGCGGCCGAAACCAGGCCGTCCCAGTAGATCTTCCCTGGCGTGGGGACGATGTAGCGGTCGTACATCGTGTTGACCTGCGCTGCCGGTAAGGTCTGTGCGAAGCGCGTGCTGAAAAACTTCCGCGACATGGTCATGACGCGGCGCCAGCTCCGCCAGGAAAAGAACACGGGGAAGGTCGACTTGATGGTCTGCCACCCGACCAGTACGCCGGAAGTCGGCGCGGGGTCGATGGCTACGCCGGCCACGCCGAGCCCGCGGTCAAGCAGATGCTGCATCACGGTACCGCCAAACGAGTGGCCGATCAGGATTGGTGGCTCGGGCAACGCGCGGATGAGCCGATCGTAGTGATTGATGAGCTCGTTGATACCGACCTGGGCGAGGGCGGGATTCGGGGAGGCACGCAGCTCGCTTGGAGATCGGTCGTCAAATGGCCAGGCCGGGGCGATGACGTTGTAGTCTCTGGCTTCGTAACGAGCCTTGAAGCCTTCCCAGCAGTGGGCGTTCAGCCAGGCGCCGTGGATCAGCATGATGGTCTTGGACATTAGTCTCTCCGTCGGTCTGATAGGCCCGCGCTTCGAATTTGCTCGATCGGCCAGCGCCGATAAGAGCCATGAGAACGCTATGTTGTGGGCGCACGCGCAGTCGACTGAATCAAGGCCATGGACGGCCAGTAGCGAAGAACAGGATATCCCACGTGCTGGTGTAGCGCCGACAGGCAAGAAGCACAGCCGCCTTTCGCTTGGATAGAGCCGACCTCCTTACGTTTTGCGCAGGGTCACTCAAGCTCCCGGAGGATCTGCCATAGACCTGAGAATGGCATCACCGACGCATCCGTTCGATGGTCATGAAGCCCGACGCGGCGCAGTATGCGGCTAGGACAAGCTATCGCTGGAGGCGTCTCATGGACCGTAACCTCCGAGCCGGAAAGTTTGACGACGTGGGAGAACCTGCGGGTCGCAGGTAAGCCGATGAGAAAGGCAAAGAAATTGAATACGAGCGCCAGCAACGACATTCGCGATCTTTTCGGGCAGAGGGACCGCGACGCAATGCTCAATACCCGCCATAGTCTCGACTTGTGGCACCATGGACAAGTAAGCATCGACCGTATCCTGCTCAGTTGCAGGCGGGCTCGATGCCCTGTGACCAAGCCTGGCCATCCGAAAACGTTGCTATATTCAGACAGCGTATCGCCGGTTGAAAACTCCCTGAACCGGGCTTTGCGATTCGGTATGGCCGGTGCAAGTGCCGCGTCAATTACGTTGGAGCAGCTCGCGTGGTAATGGCCCAAGACATTTTCACTGAGCCGAGCAACGTCGCACCGGACGACCTTGCAAATTTGGGTCCCTTGCGGCGGTTGGCCGGTGTCTGGCAGTCGGACAAGGGCGTGGACGTCAGCCCCAAAGAGAACGGGCCGGAGCGGCGCGTGTTTCGCGAGCGTATTCGCATGGATGCCATCGACCCGCAGACGAACGGACCGCAGCTGCTCTACGGCTTGCGCTATCACAGTCACATCAACACGCCTGGAGAGGCGATAACCCTGCATGACCAGGTCGGCTACTGGCTATGGGAGCCTGCAACGGGTCTGATCATGCAAAGTGTGACGATCCCGCGCGGTCTGGTCTTGCTCGCCTCCGGGTGGGCGAACCCGAGTGACACCAAGTTTTCGGTTACCGCCACACGCGGTGACACGCGGTACGGCATTCACGCAACGGAGTTCCTTGACGAAGCATTCCGCACCACGAGCTACCGCTGCGACATTGCTTTCAACGACGACGGAAGCTGGAGCTATCTCGTCCAGACCACCCTAATGATTAAAGGCCGCGACCAAGCGTTCAACCATTTTGATGCGAACACGCTTACGCTCGTCGGGACGCCGAGACCCAATCCGCTTGTTCTCAAACTGCAAGATCGCGCCCGAGCCTGACAACAGGCACGTCGCGGTTCGCGTCCTCGACTTTCCCCTTTTTGCCGCTGCCGGCGCCTCTGGTAGTTGACCTCCTACCACCTTGGGTAGCTCTGCAACGCCTCCTCGCGTTTATTGCGGGTGTACGCCCCCGATCGGCCGCCGAGTCCTCCTTCGTAGGCGTTTGCTGCTAGCGTTGTCGCGTTGGACTAAGCACTCCAGGTATCGAGTTCCAGCCCCCCGCCATTCCGACCTATACCGAGGCATAGGGTGAGCATCGATTCCCCTCGGTTCGATCAAACCTTGGCGTGGTAGCGCGGCTCATCACAATCCCGTTACGGTGGGTGCCGACGGTAACGCCACGCGTGGTGGTTCGGAAAAATGAACACTGAGTGCGGCTCGCGTTGCCGACGGCAGATGCCAAGCGCAGGTCACAGTTGACGTCTGGCGGCCGCGCGGCTGATAATACAGTGCGCGACAGCGGCAAATTTCGTGTCCAGCAGATTCTCCCGAGGTGAGATATGGGCGTGGCACAGTCAGAAACCGCGGAATGCCCCATGGCAATTCTGGTCGATGATGACGCAGAGGTGCGCGACGCCCTCAAGGAATTGCTGAATTCCGTGGGCATCGAGTCGATTTCGTTCTCTTCGACCCAGGAGGTGCTGGACGCGGAGTTACCGGATCGCCCGGCCTGCTTTGTCCTCGATGTGCGCATGCCGGGCCAGAGCGGCCTGGATCTCCAGCATCTTCTCCTGACGAAGGGAATACAGACTCCGGTCGTGTTCCTGACGGGCCATGGCGACATCGCCATGAGCGTGCAAGCGATGAAGACGGGAGCGGTCGACTTCCTGACCAAACCGGTGCGCGACCAGACCTTCCTTGACGCGGTATCGGTAGCCGTCGCTACTGACAAAGCGCGCAGGGCGGCCTCGACCGCGGCGCGCAAAACCATGGCGCTTTACGAGACCCTCACTCCACGGGAACGCGAGGTGCTGAGATTTGTGGTCGCTGGGGCAATGAACAAGCAAATTGCATTCGACCTTGGCATCAGCGAAATCACCGTGAAGCTCCATCGGAGCAACATGATGAAGAAGATGAATGCAAGGTCCCTCACTCACCTCTTGGGGGCCTGGCAGTCGATGCCGGCTGAGATGCGTTGAACGCTGTTCGAATATGCGCTGCCGCTGTAGCGGGTTCGTTCGCATCCCACGCGATACGCCTCGGACAAATGGGCTGCAACGGACCGGGATCGCGAGACCCGAGCAGATGCGGTCGCGAGAGGGTCTCGAATGGAGCTAAGGTCAATTAGGCAGCGCCGCGTCGTCGCCGGGGCGATCGGCACTGGGAGCGTTTTGCTCGCGCTGTTTACCGGCGAGCCATCTGGGCTGCTGGTTGCAATTGCGGCTGTGTGCATTTGCCTCGGCTGGAAAGCTGGACTGGCAGCGACTGCCGCAGGCGGCCTGATTTGCGCATTGATCCTGATGGCGCCGGGCTACGCGGTCGAACCCGGCCTCGTCAGGTTTGTGGCATTTGTTGCGGCGACGTTTGGGCTGTGGCTCGTGATCAAGATTTTCAGAACCATCAGTTTTTATGACCGCGTCTATCAGGGCGCCGGGCCCAACGTCACGGATATTCCAGGTCTCGGATGGTCGGCATATCCTGATGGCCGCCTTCGATTCGTCAACAGCGCTGTCCTCGACTACCTCGGAGTCACGGTCGAGGAGATGCGTGAGATCATGGATGCCGACGACTTTTCCTGGTGGCTGAGATTTGTTCATCCAGACGATGTTGATACGAGCATGGCGCAATGGCGCCACAGCGTGGAGACGGGCGAGCCGATGCTCGCGGAGCAGCGTTTACGCCGGTTCGATGGCAGCTATCGATGGTTTCGCGACTCGGGTGTCGCCTCGCGCGATGAGCGCGGGCGAATTGTCGGCTGGTATGGTCATACCGAAGACATCGACGACCGGCGAAAAGCGGAAGCCGCGCTCCGGCAGAGCGAGCGGGAGCTCAGGCTACTGGTCGATACGGTTCCCACTATGATCTGGCTAATGACGCCGGCGGGATTGCCCTACTATTTCAACAAGCGGTTCGTCGACTGGGCAGGTATCGAGTCAGCCAAGGAACCGCGAGGCACGCGGCAATTCGCATCGCATGTGGAACTGTTCCACCCTGATGATCGCGCGGCCGTCAAGGCCGTGTTCCAGAAGTCGTTTGCCCGTGGAGAGGCGCTCCAGCACAAGGCTCGGCTGTGCCGGAAGGACGGCGAATATCGCTGGATCGATTCGCGGTTCGAACCGCTGCGCGACGAAGATGGCACTATCGTTCGCTGGTACGGCGTCAACTTCGACATTGACGACCAGGTTCGCGCCCAGGAGGCGCTGCGTTTGGCGGACGAGAGGCTTGCGCGCGCCCTGCGCGCCGCCAGCCTGTCTGAACTCTCGGTGTCTATCGCACATGAGCTCAATCAGCCGCTGCAGGCGGTCGTGGCCAATGCCGGCGCGTTTCAGAGGTGGCTGACTGCGGATCCGCCAAATTTCGATCACGCCGGCCGGGTCGCTCAGAAAATCATCAGAAACGCCGACGCCGCGGCGCAGGTGATCGGACGCATTCGGTCTCTGTTCAGCAAGACCGAGGGCGAACCGCAGCCGCTCGATCTTAATGCTCTGATCCGCGAAGTGTGTGAGCTCATGGGCGACAGGCTCGCATCGAGCCGCGTCATGCTGGAGCTCGACCTGGATCCCGAGCTCCCTGCGACGGCTGCCGATCACGTCCAGATGGAGCAGGTCGTCCTCAACCTTGTCCGCAACGGCATAGAAGCGATGCAGGACGTCAGCACCACCGCGCGAAGCTTGCGGATCGTATCGCGCGGTCAGGATGACGGAACCGTCGAGGTCGAAGTGCGAGATCGCGGCCGCGGGCTCAGCGATCCGGAACGCATTTTCGAGGCGTTCTACACGACCAAACCGGATGGAATGGGAATGGGCCTGCCAATCTGCCGTTCCATCGTCGAGGCGCACTATGGCCGGGTTTGGGCGAAAAATGTCGAGGGTGGAGGAGCATCCATCATCTTTAGCCTCCCCATCCGCGCTGCCGATCCGTCCGCGACACGCTCCGCCGCGACGATAAGCGCCTAATTGTGTGCGCCTTCAGAGACTGATTCGGCGATCGGCCAACGACTGCCCGATCTCGATGAGCGCGTTGGCCAGAATGTACAAGATCCCGAAAACAATCGCGACGCCCAGCACTGCCGGGAGATCGGCGCTGGCAAAAGCCTGGACCGTATAGAGACCCAGACCCGGCCAGCCGAAAATGCGTTCGACCACTAGCAAATTGCCGAAGAGAAGCCTGATCTGCAAGCCGAGCATGGACAGCGGGGCCGTGGCCGCATTGCGTAAACCATGACGCAACAGCACCGTTGTCTCGCTGAGACCCTTGCCGCGTGCCGTGCGAACGAAGGCCTGGTTCATAACATCATGAAGCGCACCGTTCAGGCTTCGCCCAACCGCAATGCCAATGGGTAATGCCAATGCAAGCGCCGGCAGGATCAAATGCAGCAGCGCGTCCCCAATGACGTCAGGTCGGCCGAGAAGTAGTCCATCGATGATGTTGAGCCCCGTCGGGCCTGCGAAGTCTGGGTAGGCAAGCCGACCGGCTCCGGGGAGCCATTCGAGCCGAAACCAGAAAAAATATGCCAGAAGCAAGGCCGACAGAAATACCGGCGTGGATCCTAGCCCCACCATGGCCAGTCTTATGCCGCCCGATCCCGGAATCAGAAACTGAAGCGTCGCCATGATGATTGCCAGCGCCATTCCCAAAAAGATCGACGCGAGTACAAGCTCGAGCGAAGCGGGAAGAAATTGCCGTATGTCGTCGGACACCGCTTGCCGCGTTCTCACCGACGTCCCCAGGTCGCCGTGCGCAAGGCGCCATAGAAAGCGCCCGTACTGAACGACAGCCGGGTCGTCCAGTCCGAGGTGCTCGCGCATCGCTTCGACCGTCTCCAGCGGGGCGTTCGGCCCGGCTACGGCACGCGCGGGATCGGCGGGGATAATGCTCTGGAGACCGAAGACGATGAAGCTCATCAACAGGAGAACGGCGATAGCGCCGGCAACGCTCTTGGCGAGATAAGACAACATTTACACCCCCCTCAGCGCGGCGCGAACGCCGTCGCCCGCAAGGTTGGCGAGGAGGCAGAGGAGAAATATGATCGCCGCAGGCAGCATCGGCAGCCACCAATGGACGGTAAGACTGTCGAGAGTGCGCGATGTCATCGCTCCCAGTTCGGGCGCCGGTGCAGGCAATCCAAGACCAAGGAACGACATCAGCGACAACGTCATGATAACGTTGGCGACATCCAGCGAGGCCGCGATGAGCAGCGCCGGGACCACCCCTGGCAGCAAATAGCGCCAAAGGAGGCGCTGCCCGCCGACCCCCCCGATACGTGCCGCCTCGAAATGTGGCCGGGCCTTGAGGCGCCGAATTTCATCACGAGATATGCGCGCGTACCAAGGCCACCAGACAATGGCGATCGCGATCATCGTGTTGACGAGCCCGGGTCCGAGCGTGGCCACCACAGCGAGTGAGATGAGTGTCGATGGCAGCACGAGGAACAGGTCGCCGAGCCGCATGACGACTAGATCAACCTTGTCGCCCATCAGTCCCGAAATCATTCCGACCAGGGACCCCACAGTGAGAGTGAACGCGATAACGGAAAGTCCTGGCAGCCACGTGTATTGAACGCCGAGGATAACCCGCGAGAACAGGTCGCGGCCGATCTCGTCGGTGCCGAACCAATGTCCAGCCGATGGCGGCAGATAGGCTACCGCGACACGCAGTTGCGGGTCGAATGGAGTTATCCAGGGCGCCAGCACGGCCGCAACGGTCACGGCAGGTACGCCGATAATGCCAACGCTTCCAAGCCAACCGGCTCGCCGGAAGAAATCCCGCCAGTTGAACCGGGGCCGCGCAGGCATCGTATCGGTGCTCCGCCTTTCGATCATCGTCTGTCTCCGGCCTGCAGGCTCGGCATGGCCGCGATGAGAGACCGCGTGTAGGCGGATTGTGGTGCTGCGATGATGGCATCCGGATCGGCAACCTCGACCAGCTCGCCGTCCTTCAGCACCGCGACACGATCGGCGATGATCCTGGCGGCGGCCAGGTCGTGGGTCACGAATAGCATCGCCATGTCGAGCCGCCGCCGAAGGTCGCTGAGAAGGTTCAAGGTGGTGGCCGCCAGCGACACATCCATGGCGCTGATCGGCTCATCGCAGAGCAGGAGCCCTGGAGGGACGATAACAGCGCGAGCCAAAACAGCGCGCTGGCACTGACCGACCGACATCTCGGCCGGTAGCGCGTCCATCAGGATCGGATCGAGGCCCACCAGCTTCATTGCCTCGCCGACGCGACGGCGACCGTAGTCACTCTCGAGCGAAACGGCCCGCAGACGCTCGCCAATCTGCTCGCCAATCGTGAGCCACGGCGTTAGCGCCGCCACCGGATCTTGAAACACGACTTGCGGAGGAAGCTTGTCGAACCGTGTGACGGTGCCGCTCTCGGGAACCACGAGCCCGGCGGCGATCCTTAGAAGGGTCGTCTTGCCGGCCCCACTCTCGCCCACCAGCGCCACACACTCGCCCAGCTTGATCGACAGGTTGACTGATTTGAGGGCGGGGTGAGGTCGACGTTGTCCCCAAAACGATCGTGGGCCAGTCGGATAAGACTTTCCGACGTGGAACAGCCTCAAAGCGGCGGTCTCCTGAATCGCCTGGGCCGGCCAGGGTTCACCAGGACGCTGCGCCGACACAAACCGTGTTTGTTCGTGGTGAAGACAGGCGACTGCGCCCGAGTGGACCGTAGCAGGCGTTAGTGGCGGGCGGATCGCTGTGCAATCTGGCTGGGCGATCGGGCATCGCGTCGCGTAGGCGCAGGCGTTCTCGAAATTTATGGAGGCCGTGCGCTCCGGCGGGAGCGTGGGAAGCGGTCGTCGCCGATCGGAGTCCAGATCGAAGCGAGCAGCGAGCAGGCCGGCCGAATAGGGGTGGGCGGCGTTGCGCGCCACGTCCAGCATGCGGCCCGTTTCGACGATGCGTCCGGCGTAGAGAACAAGGACGCGGTCGGCCAGCGAGGCCGCCACGCTCAAATCATGCGTAATGAACAGAATTGCCGTCTGCTGCTCGCGCGCGAGATCGCGCAAGAGATCGAGGATCTGAGCCTGGGTGGTGACGTCGAGCGCGGTGGTCGGTTCGTCGGCGACGAGCAGCTTCGGTTTCGCCATCATCGCCATGGCAATGAGCACACGCTGACGCTGTCCTCCCGACAGGCGATGCGGAAGCGCATCAGCAATCCGGTCCGGGTCGGGCAGTCCGGTTCGGCTGAGCCAGTCGTCGATTGACCCTTCATTGGATTCCCGCAACTGGCGGCGGATCGTCATGGTGGGGTTGAGCGCGCTCATCGGATCTTGCGAGATCGCGCGAATCAGGTGGCGTCGCGCCGACTGCCAGGTGCGCCGTCCCGCGCCGACAAGTTCGATCCCGGCAAGCCGAATCGAGCCCGCCACCAGGGGCCGATATTCGCGGGGCAACAGCCCCTGAAGCGTCAACCCAATGCTGGTCTTGCCGGAACCGCTTTCTCCGACGAGCGCGACGATCTCGCCGGCAAACATATCGAAACTAATGGAGTTGAGGACGCGGGAAGGACGGCCTTCGCGGCTGAGAGTAAGTGAGAGGTCCTTGATGGCGAGGACGGATTGGGCCACGGGTTCGGACATTCGGTGCGGAACCTTGACCATTTTATCCTGCGAGCCCGACCTGCTCCCGAACCAACCGAATGGTTCGGAGTTCAGGGTCCCCAGCGAACGGTGGCGAAGTCGATGTTACCGGGCGGATCAACAGGGCGAAGTCCAAGGTCCTTCAGACCCTTGGCGTGGACAACCACGTCGTTGACGTTGACCAGCGGGATGACGATGCCGGCATCAAAATACATCTGTCCCGCCCTCTCGTAGAGAGCGTTGCGTTCCTTGACGTCGGTCAACTGTCCAGCCTGATCCACGATGGAATCGGCTTCTGGCAAGACCCGGCCAAAAAAGTTGAGGGCACCGCCTTTCGCGAAGAACACCTTGGCCTGGCTTTCCGGATGAGCGGCGTCCGGGCTCGCGATCGTGAGTAGCAAATCCGGAGGGTTCTTGTCATCCTTCAAGGTGTAAGCAGCGCCGGAGGGCAGCACATAAGCAGTTGCCTTTACGCCGATCGAGGCCAGCTGTGCTATCATCAGATCGGCGATGCGGCTGTAGGTTGGGGCCGCGCTGTGAAGGCCAATGACCAATTTTACCGGGCCATGTTTCGCTATCGCGGCCCTCGCCGCGTCGAATTCGGTCGGGAACCGGATCGGATTCGCCGGGTCCAGCATGACATTAGGATAGACCGACCTTGACAGGGTCGCGAACTCTCCGAAAGCGTCCTTGATCCAAAGCGCCGGGTTGATCGCCGTCAAAACGGCTTTTCGGACTTCCGCATCTTGGAGCGGCGAGTCCGGCTTAACGAAGAGAGCGTACGGTACCATGCTCGGAGCTGTGGTGATCTCCAGACCCTCGGGCAGGCTGGTGAGTTGCTCGAATGGATAGTTGAGCGGCACCGCGTCGATCGTCCCCGCCTGCAATTGAAGGATCTGCTGGCTGATATCGGGCACAACCGAAATCTGGATCTGCCTGAAGAACGGTTTTTTGCCCCAGTAGTCGTCATTGCGTTCAAGCACGTAGCGCTGACCGCGCTTAAATTCTGCCAATTTGAACGGGCCGGTGCCAACCGCATGCTCGTTGAGCCAGGTCGTCGCGGAGTTGCCGTTGTCATGTTCGTCAAGTGCAACCGGACTGATGACCTTGGGTCCCCACGGGCTGGATAGCGCATCCAAAAGCGATGGCTGAGGATGGACAAGTGTGAGCACGACCGTGGAAGTGTCGGCCGCCCGCATTTCCTTTACGTTAGCCAACGAGTAACTGAAGATCAGACCATGGTCTCGGCGGCGCTCGAAAGACTTTATGACTGCGGCAGCATTGAAAGGCGTGCCATCATGGAACTTGACACCGTCGACCAGGTGGAAGGTGTAAGTCAGCCCGTCGTCCGAGATTTCCCAGCTTTTGGCCAGCCGGCCAACGACCTTGGTCGAACCCGGCACGTATTCGACAAGCCCTTCGTAGACGCTGTCGATCGCGCTGATCGCGCCGGTCTCAAATCCATTGTCCGGGTCGAATGTGCCGACATCCGCGACGTAAGGAATACGCAACACATCGTTGGCGGCGTAGGCGGGCGCCAACGAAAGGAGGAAAAAGACGGCTAGTACCAAGCTCCGCAAGCCGAAGCTCCGCCCGGAGGACCGCTTCGTCGTGCGAGAGTGGGAGGTCTGCATCAAATCTCTCGTTGAGCTGGTCCCTCAGCAAGGCACTGCGGGGAAGGGTACCGCATCAATTCTTGCCAACGATGCGCACGAGGCTCCTGTCGAATTTGAGCGTCGTGCCCATGCGTCACCGTGCATCGACGCCATCACCCAAGCGAAACCGGCCACCTTCCAGGTTACGCCAGCCGATCGATGACGGTCTATGAGCCTAGGGTAGAGGTTACCCTATCCCTGGGCATAGATCGGAAGCAGGCTACGGCCGGCTTGCGCCAGCAGACGGTGGATCGAGCCGAAAATATGATGCCTGAGGAGCGCTGCATTGCGCGCTAGCTGTAGTCGATCAGGTAAATAGATCTGAGATACACCTACTTTGAGAATCTGATTTTCGTCTACCAAGTGTCCGAAGGGCTTTCTTCGATTGGGATCCCCCATACACTGAATCCGGCTGCCCAAGACTTTGGCATCGCAGTGCATATACTCGTGCAGAATTGGTTCGCAGGCCGATCCGACGCATACTGATTTCCGCCCGCAACCCGTCATGGAGGATACAATGCATGATTTGGTCGGAATGCTGTCGCGGCGCGCCTCCCTCAATACGCAGGCCTTCCTCGCCAAGCCCGTCCTGAGGTCGCCAGTTACCCGACTCGGGGCCGCGATCCGCGAGTTCGTCGCTCCCCACTACAGACCGGAACTCCACTATATGCGAGGCCCGGGGCCAGCGTGTCGCCGCGCGACCGCTGCGGTCCAGGTCGAAGCGAGAACTTGGGGTGGGAGATGATCTGCATCGCTTGCAACTCCGCCTTTCACCGACGACCGTTCCATTACTACTTTTGTTCGGAAGCGTGTTGAAACCCGCCGCGAGAAACACCTGCTGGAGGATACTCTCCGAAGGCCCCGATTGCTCTCCGAACTTTCCGTTGCGGCGTGGAATGCCGAGATCGCATGCTGATCGTACGCTGCTCTGACGTGGCTCTATCGCTAAGGAGATTAGGCGAACGTTGGATTTCCATTTTGGGATGCTGGGCGCTGGTCGCCCCGTTCCTGCTCGGCTCCCCAAGGCGCAAGGGCGATGAGGACGCAGGTCGTGATCGTACCTTATGTCGCCATATTGCAGGGGCTGGCAGCTCGCCAGTCCTAACGCGCAGTCACCCTCGACCACCAAACGCCGCAGCTCCAGATAGTCCTGATCAAGCGGCGGGCCGGCACGCGCAGCTTTGCGACCGGTCCGCAGCTTCGAAAGTGACGTGTGAACCGGCGCAGCGAACCCCAGGCAGCCTCCCTCGCTATCGTTGCTCGGCTAACAGGGGTCATCTGTTCAATGTCGTGAGTCGGTAGGAGTCTCCTGTCGCTGGGCTAGGCTTGGCTCGCGAGTTCGCCGCCCCCGGACATTGAAAATGTGCTATACAAACAGTTGGCAGTCCCAAGGCTTTCCTAGTCCGGCAGGAGCAGCCAATGACGACAGCATCCAACTCGTTGGGCGAAACCAATTCGGAAGCGGCGCCCGCTCTGAAAGATGACCTCGACCGATCCGAACCCGGATCGCAAGGAGATACTCGACCTCTTGTGGCGGTGGAACTGGCTCGGTCCCGCGAGTATTCCACTGCCGACCTCGAGGCGAACAGGAGATCCTACCTCTGGTCATCCCGCCCTCGGATTCTGCACCTGGGACTCTTTGTTACGGCCTACGTGTTAGCCGCCGGATTTGCGCAGGCGCTCGCAGTCGTGCCCGGGACAGGAATCTCGATTTGGCCTCCCAGTGGGCTATTCATTGCGACACTTGTCATCGCGCCCACCCGAAGCTGGCCGTGGTGGGTGATCGCCGGTCTCTTGGGGGAACTATTCAGCAGCGCGTTATGGTTCCACAATTCCCTGCCTGTCGCCCTGCTGATCTACAGCGGCAACGCTCTTGAAGCGATCACCGGTGCGTGGCTCGTGAACTTGGCCTGCCGGCGTCCAGTTCGGCTCGAGACGTTGCAGGAGGTTCTCGCATTTGTCCTGCTGGCCGCAGGCCTTGCGCCGTTCGCGAGCGCGACGGTGGGGAGTGCTACGCTTGCCTGGTTCGGCGTGCAATCCTTCGCGACTGCTTGGCCGCTATGGTGGATCGGCGACGCTACTGGGGTGTTGATCGTAGCGCCCCTGGCAGTGGTCGTGTTCCAGAACTTGCGCGGGAAGACCCGGCTCTCTGGCGGGCAGTGGATGGAAGCGGGTGTTCTTGGTCTGATCTTCCTCTCTGTCTCCACGCTCTCGCTGAGTGGCTATCTACCTTTCGCCTACATCGTCATGCCGCCGCTGCTTTGGGCCGCCGTCCGCTTCGAGTTCAAGGGGGCCGCCGTCACCTTGACCCTTCTCGCCCTGATCACGGCGATATTCACGATATCCGGCGCCAGCCAATTTATCAGCGATCCGCAGTCCCAGAAACATAGCCAGATCATGCTGCAGCTGTTTCTTGCCATCTCGGCGTTCTCGGCGCTGATCGTGGCGGCCATATCGCGCCAGCATCAGCAAGCAGTGCTCACATTGCGGGAAAGCCAGCGGCAGCTGCAGCAGATGATTGACGCACTTCCGGTCCGCGTCTGGAGCGCCACCCCTGCGGGCGAGCCGTTGTACTTCAACAAACGCTACCAGGACCATTTCCGCTCCGTTATTCGGAACTTCGAATCTCTGCGGACGCCGTCTATCGACGGATTGGTGCACGGGCTAGCCCATCCCGAAGATGCGCCCGAAGTGCAGCGGACACTGCGGGCCTGTTTCGAAAGCGGCAGCGCCGCTGTCATGCGGTTTCGCCTACTTGAGAAGGACGGCGCTTATCGCTGGTCCGAGTGCAGGGTAGAGCCTCGCCGCGATGACGATGGAGCCGTCGCAGAGTGGTATGGCGTTTCTGTGGATATAGACGATGAGGTGCGAGCGCAGCAGGCGCTTAGAGAGCGTGAGCGCGAGCTGTCACAGCTAGTGGACATGGTTCCAGTCCAGATTCGGCGTCTGACGCCGGAAGGCAATCCGACCTTCTTCAACAAGCGCCTGCTCGACTTCTTCGGTTTGAACGACCTAGCGCAGCTAGACAAGCCGGGTATGAGTCGGCTAGCGGCAGCGATCACGTCCCTCGTGCATCCTGAAGATACCGCTCGCCTTCTGGAGACGGTGCGGCACTCCCTTGCCACCGGGGAGCCATACTCAACAAAGTACCGTATGCGTCGCGCGGACGGCGCGTATCGGTGGGTCGATGGTCGAGGCGAACCGGTTCGGGATCAAAGCGGAGCGATAGTTCAGTGGTTTGCGATCTCCATCGACGTCGACGACGAGATGCGCCTCTATAGCGACCTTGCAGAGCGAGAAGCCAAGATTCGACGGTTGGTCGATTCCGATATCATTGGGATCGTTATTTGGGACCTGGATGGGCGGCTGATAGACGCCAATGACGCCTTTCTACGGATGGTCCAGTGCGACCGAGCGGATTTGCAGGCGGGGCTTCGATGGTTCGACATGACGCCTCCGGAATGGCAAGAAGTGCATGCCCGGGAGGAAGCAGAAGAACTGAAGGCCACGGGCAAAATGCAGGCCCGGGAGAAGGAGTTTTTCAGGAAGGATGGTAGCCGGATTCCCGTATTGATCGGCGCTGCCTGCTTCGAAGGACAGTCTAAGCAAGGGGTTGCCTACATTCTTGATCTGACAGAACGCAAGCGTGCGGAGGCCGCGCAGGTGCGCGCCGAAGAAGCGCTGCGACGAGCCTCCGAAGAGCTCGCCCGTGCGATGAACGCCGCGAGCCTCGCCGAACTCTCGGCTTCCATCGCGCATGAGGTGAACCAGCCTTTGGCGGCGGTCGTAGCGAACTCTAATGCATGCGAGCGCTGGCTCATGGCCGAACCGCCCAATGTCCAACGCGCGCAGAAGATCGTGGGACGAATTATCCGCGACGCAAACAGCGCCGCCGATGTGGTGAGCCGAATTCGCGCGTTGTTCAAGCAGTCTTTGGATGCGCGGCTTGACACGACGCTTGGCGGTGTCGTCGACCAAGCGCGCACTCTCATGGCCGAGGAGGCGGCGAGAAGTCGCGTGCCCATCAACATCGATGTCGAGAGGGATCTACCGGTCATTGCGCTGGATCGCGTCCAGATCCAGCAGGTACTGGTAAATCTGATGCGCAATGGCATCGAAGCAATGGATGGGGTCGGCGACCCCAAGTCTCTCGCGGTGCGCGTGCACCGGGTGGGGGATGCGATCCAAACGGAGGTCAGCGATTGGGGCCCGGGTGTCGAACAACTCGATAGGATGTTCGAACCGTTCTTCACAACGAAGGAGCAAGGGATGGGCATGGGACTGGCGATCAGCCGGTCGATTGTCGAGTCGCATGGTGGGCGGCTCTGGGTCGAAAAGAACGAACCGCGCGGAGCAACATTCATCTTCACCTTGCCGGTCGAAACGGAAAAGGCGCCATGACGAAGGGGGATTGCATCGTCTTCATTGTCGAGCACGGTGAACGAATCCGAGCACGCATAGGCGCCTTAGCCGGCGCCCAATGACGCCTTGTACAGTCGAGAAATGGAGGACGATCGTGACAGATGAGCAGTCGCTCCCGCGGAGATCGCCGCCGCTATCTACGGAGCAGAAGACCGAAGTGAGGGAGCCGCTCGTCATTATTGTCGATGACGACGCTTCCGTCCGGCAGGCCGTCTCCGAATTGATCCTTTCGGCGGGTCTGCAACCCGTCTGTTTTGCTTCGACCGGTGAATTGTTAGATGCGGATGTGTTGGACAATCCAGGTTGTCTGATCCTGGATGTGCGCATGCCGGGAGCAAGTGGTCTGGACCTTCAACATCGCCTGGCCCAACGGGGCAATCCAAAGCCCGTCATCTTTCTCACCGGCCATGGCGACATTCCGATGTCTGTACAGGCCATGAAGGCGGGGGCTGTCGACTTTCTCACCAAGCCGGTGCGTGATCAAACGCTGCTTGACGCGGTCATTGCCGGGATTGCAATCGATGCCGTGCAACGGAAAGAAGCCGCGATCGTCAAGCGAAACACTGAATTGTTCGCAGCGCTGACTCCTCGGGAGCGCCAGGTCTTGCGTGAGGTCGCGCGAGGGCGAGTAAGCAAGCAAATTGCCTTCGACCTTGGCATAAGCGAGATCACCGTCAAGCTTCACCGCGGTAATGCCATGCGCAAGATGAAGGCTGCATCGATCGGCCAGCTGATCCAATCATGGGAAACACTGCCCGCTTCGGTTCGCGAGAGTGAAATGAATCGGCCATCGCTATAATCCCGCGCCGCTCTCTCAGGCATTATGGGCGAGCCTGGAGCGAAGGTCACTCGTCGAAAGGCGCGTTTGCCACAAGATCGACGCTCGAGGGAGCCCGGTACCCGAGTATGTGGCGCTCACCGAAGTCTCGAACGAAATTATCGTAAGTTGTTTCCGGCCTTTTCTCGGCGATGTGGCAGAAGCATTTGGTCATCCGCCGCTTCATGTTCAGCCGCGGGTACTCCTGAACGATCCTGGCAATCTCTTCAGAAGGGATCCGCTCGTATTGAAATCCGATCACGTCGAGACCGATACCGGCGGTGCAGAGCGCTACCTCCGCCTCCTTGTAGAGTCCGATCGACGGTGTCGAGTTGAGTGCGACACTATCCCAAATCAGTTGGGCCCGGCGCTCGTCGACGCCGCCTTCCCGCGCAAACACGCGGGCCAGGTCGGCGCCTTCGACCTCAAAACGGCGCGGACCGTCGAATCGCTCGTTGAGGGTGACGTCGTGCAGCAGCGTTCCGACCGCCACGACCTCCGCGTCATGATCGATGTTCCGCAGCTGCGCGATCCGCACTGCGAATAGCCAGGAACGGACGACGTGATTGAACAAATAAGGCTCGTATTCCAAACGAGCGTAGTCAAGGGTCCGAGCGACGATTGTCGTATCAGGCACGGAAACGCCTGCGACTGTCCGGGTGGCGCTGCCATTCATCGACCTGGCTCCTTGCCTTGGTTGAGCACGATTGTGGGAGGCGACACGCTCGTCCCTTGCTTCACGGCTTGCTTCGCCGCGGACGACATCCCCTGCAAGCCACTCGTTCGATCTCGGTCATCAGGCGGCTGCCTCATCCGGCTGGTCATCGGCTGAGACCAGCCCTTCTTGCCGCAGGGCGGCTTGCACAGCCGGCCGGCTCGCCATGCGCCGACGTAGTGCTACCAGGGGTTCGGGAGTCGGCACCTCGAAACGCTCGGCCCACAAGAGCATCACGAACAGATAAAAATCCGCGACGCTGGGTGCGGGGCCAAACAGATAGTCGCCGCTCAGATTATCCGCCAGCATGTCAAGCAGCCCCGAAACTGTCGCTCTCGCCTGCAGCAGTTGATCGCGGCCTTGCGGATGCCACATCGGCTTGAAGCCGCGATGCACTTCCGTTGAGATGAATACCAACGCCTCCAGGAGGCGTGTGCGGCCGAGCTTTCCCGCAACACCGAGTGTCGGATATTGCGCGGCGATCCAATCGAGAATTGCGATGTTCTCGGTGAGGATTTCGCCGTCATCCAGAACAAGCGCCGGAACGTAGCCCTTGGGCGTAATTTCTCGGAAGTCGGCTCCGGACGCCGTGCGCTTCGTCTTCAGGTCGACGCTCTCTCGTTCGAATTGCGCGTTTGCCTCGAGGAGGGCGATATGATCGGCCAGGCTGCATGCAAGTGGGCTGTAGTACAGTTTCATTCTTCGATCCTTCGCTTTTGAGAAGAAGAGGGAGGTCAGCGGTAGCCGACGCCCGCGACGTAGTTGGAGAGCATTTGCTCCTGCACCTCCTCCTGCTCGAACAGCGCTTTCATAGCGTCGCGTATGTCGAGCATGCCAACCGGCCTTGCGCCGTTGTCGACCACAAGGATGTTCTGCAGGTTCAGCCCAGCCATGGTTTGCCACACCGAGTGGAGGTCATCCTGCGGGCCGCATGACACGATAGGGCTGCTCATCAGAACGGAGACCGGCGGCGTCGGATCGGTCGGATTGGCTAGGTGGCGGACGAGGTCAGATTTGCTCAGCACGCCTTCGGCGGCGCCGTTGCCATTGCAGACCGCGACAAGGCCGATGCCGGGCCTAGAAAGCGAAAGGGCGGCCGCTTGCACGGTGGCATTGACGTCGACCACGGCGAGGCGCGAGGAAGTCAAGGCTTGCAGTTTGTCGATAAGCATAGCTGCCGTCCTCCGGGTTCAAACTGATCGTTTGACGCTCGCGCTTAGTCGCCGATGTAGGTGGTCAGCTCGGTCTCGCTGGTGTCGACGACGAACACGGCCAGAAGCTTGGCGGGTTCGGAGGCACTCGCATTTTCGCTGACGCCGTGGCGGTCGCCCGGAAATTCGGAAAAGCTTTCGCCGGCGCGATAGGTCGTGACCGGCCCGTCGTTGACCTGGCTGCGGATAGCGCCTTCGAGAACCGTCGCGAAGATGAACGCGGATCTCGGATGGGTATGTCCCGCGGACGTGCCGCCGGGTTCGTATTCGACGAGCACGGCGCGCATGCTCTTGCCTGGCACATTGGGCACCGGGTGGTCGTAGATCAGTGTCGCCTTGTCGCCGTGGGATTGACCGGCTTGCGCTGATCCCGTGGCGAGACTGGCTGCGATAGCAGCGGTGCATAGGATGGTCTTGATCATTGTCTTGGCTCCGGTTTGCTGGTGTGATGGGTGATCGCCGGTCGGGGAGGGCGACCGGCGATCGGGCTCTCGCTGGGGGACGTGGCGCGAGCCTATGACCTGATGAAGGCGAGCAGCTCCGCGTTGACCTGGTCCTGATGCGTGGCGGTGATGCCGTGCGGCGCGCCCGGATAGTAGATTTCCCTGGCCCCCTTGATCAGCTTTGCCGACTTCCGCGCCGAGTCCTTGACCGGCACGATCTGATCGTCCTCACCGTGCAGGACTAGCGTCGGCACATCGAATTTCTTGAGGTCCTCGGTGAAGTCCGTCTCTGAGAATGCCTTGACGCTCTCGTAGGCGTTCTTCGCGCCGGCCTGCATGCTCCACAGCCAGAACTGGTCCAACGTGCCCTGCGAGACCTTAGCGCCTGGCCGGTTAGCGCCGTAGAAGGCGAGCGCCAGGTCCTTGTAGTATTGCGATCGATCGCCAGCGACGCCGGCACGAATACCGTCGAACACTTCCATCGGCAGTCCTTCAGGGTTTGCCTCGCTCTTCAGCATGATCGGGGGAACGGCAGCAATGAGAACCGCTTTGGCGACCCGGCCGGTTCCGTGCCGTCTGATGTAGCGGGCGACCTCGCCGCCGCCAGTGGAGTGACCCACTAGCGTGGCGTCCTTGATGTCTAGCGCTTCGATAACGGCAGCAAGATCATCGGCGTAGCCATTCATGTCGTTGCCAGAGGAAGCCTGGCTCGACCGGCCATGCCCGCGCCGGTCGTGTGCGACAACGCGGAAGCCGTTCTGCGCGAGAAAGAGCATCTGGCCATCCCAGGCGTCGGAATTCAGGGGCCAGCCGTGAGAAAAGGTGACGACCGGACCCGTGCCCCAATCCTTGTAGTAGATTTGCGCGCCGTCCTTGGTGGTGATCGTGCTCATCGTTGATCCTTTGCTTGAGAGGGAAGAGGGAAGGTTCTGCTTCGTTTCCGCTTGCGCGGTCCCGACTCGCGACAGGCCGACCGCAGCGGTTGCGGCAAGGGCGCCCAACAACACATCGCGGCGCGATGCCGAGCCACCCAAACTGTGCTCGATCTCGCCGGCACCGCGATGTTCCTGCACTTCGCGCAAAACCAACCGACCGTCGCTTTTGCGGCCGCGCATGACAGTCGTTCTGTCAGCGTTGGCCATGTATCGGCCCTCAGTCAGAGTTCCGATGAAATGGCGAGCCTGCCAAGCGTCCATCCACGGTCCGGCAATATACTTATCGCCGTTGTAGACGTAGAAACCAATAGATCCACTTCCTATCAGGCGCTCTCTTACACGGTACGTCATCTTAGTTTCTTTCTTTTATATATTTCTCGTCCTTGGAAAGAGCGAAAGGGGTTTTGGTCTATGTACTGAGCTATTCACGCTGGGTATCCGCGCGGGGCTGAGGGACCTTGCTTTGATCAGTGTCGCGGGGGCGAAGCGTGGCGCAACCAGTCGTCGAAGGGTATTGCGCCCAGGCGTGGGCGGTCGCCAGGCACTAGCGACCGGTCATCCAACTCGGCGCCGAAGTACCGTGCGTGTGGATCCCCGGTCACCTTGCGCGGATCGTTGCTGGCCTTCAGAAACCGTGCCACGAGTTCACTCATGCGGATCGGCTCCGGCCCAGCGATTTCGATCACGCCGTTGACCGGGGGCGAAAGCGCTACATCAGTCATGATGTCGGCGACGTCGTCTGACGCGATCGGCTGGAAATAGGCAGAGGGAACCGTTGCGGTGTCGCCGACAGTTCCCGACTGGGCAATGCCGGAAAGAAATTCGAAGAACTGCGTCGAGTGAACGATCGTGTAGGAAATGCCGGACTCTCGGATCAGCCTCTCCTGGGCCATCTTGGCGCGCATATAGCCGCTGTCGGGGAGCCGCTCGACCCCAACGATCGAAAGCGCAATGTGGTGCTTGACGCCCGCTCGCTTTTCAGCGGCGAGCAGATTGCGGCCGGACGTCTCGAAGAACTCCAACACCGCCTTGTCCTCGAAGGAGGGCGAGTTCGCCAGGTCGATAACAACTTGTGCTCCCGCCAGTGCTTCGGCCAGACCCTCTCCGGTGATGGTGTTGACGCCGCCGTTAGGCGACGCGGCGAGCACGTCGTGGCCCTTTTTGCGCAGTCTCTCGACCGTCTTCGACCCGATGAGGCCGGTCCCGCCGATAACAACAATCTTCATGACACACTCCCTGTTCGTCGCGTGGGGTTTTCAGTAATGGGTGAGCGGCTGATTATCGGCGCTCTATCTTCGCTGCCGAGAATGCGACGGCGACCCCGGCTAAACCATTCAACGGAAGCATCTGGCGCGCGATGCAATCGTATAGGGCCGATCGGTCCGAGGAACGGAAAAGCTAGTCAGGAAGGTAGGGTGCCTTATAGCATCGGCGTTGGAGGCTCTGTCCGATGAGTCCGCGCGATTCCCCCTAAAGCGCGTCACAGATTGGGTTTGGCAGCTGGCCGACCACCAACGTGATTGGAGAACCAGCGAAATCGGGGAAAGACGTATACCCCCGTATGGCTGGGCCTCGCCGCAGATTCAATGGACCGCAAAAGACCCGGAAACTAGTTTCGCCGGACTACCACCCTTTAGCTGTAATGGGGTCTCCAATGCCGCACCCGGAAGTGATGTCCAGAAAAGCCGCCGGGATCCGTCTTGGGCGTAAAGCCGACACCGCGTCCTATCTCGACATATCGGCGGAACCGACAGTCGGAGCCGTCCACGATTTGGGCAATCTTCTGCAGGTCGCTTCGTCCGCATTGAACCTGCTCGCACGAGATCCGACTGTCTCCGCCGCGCCAGCCCTTGAGCCTCTCATTGTCGGCGCCAGGACGGCGTTGCAACGAGCAGACACTTTGGTCCGCGATACGATCATCAGAGCGCGCAAAAGCAGTCGCGAAACTGAACACGCAGATATCAACGCCTGCCTAGAAGTAATTGAGAAACTCACCGGCTGGGCAGGAGACGCAAACATTCGCCTTGAGGTTGCCTCAGCGACCGACCTGCCGATGGTGAGGTGCGATCCCCTCGGTCTTCAGAACGCCGTCTTGAACCTCGTTTTCAATGCACGTGACGCAATGCCTAACGGCGGGGTGATCTCAATTAGCGTTGCGGAAGTGGTCGTCGGCCCTGCCCATCAGATCGAAGCGCGCGTGAAAGACAACGGCGTTGGAATGTCGCCCGAGACCGTGGTCCGCGCTTTCGAACCGTTCTTCACCACCAAGGGCAATGGCCTGGGCGGCGTCGGCCTGCCGATGGTGAAGCGGTTCGTCGAGGAGCATGGCGGAACCATCGAAGTCGAGAGCTCGTTCGGGTCTGGCACTACGGTGATATTGCGGCTCCCTGCCGAAGACCTTTGCTGTCCGGAAAAATCGGCGCGCTGACGCATGAGCGACGAGTACAATCTGCATAGGTTCGTCCGCGCCCAAGCGCCGGTTTATGAGGCGACCATCGATGGCCTGCGTCGCGGGACGATGAATACTTCCCACATGGAGTTCATATTTCCGAGACTGGCATCCAGAAAACCCGCTCCCGCCTTGGAACCTTACGCAATCAGGTCGCTCGATGAGGCAAGTGCTTACCTCGCCTGGCCGATCCTTGGAGGTCGGTATCGGGAGTGCGTCGACACCCTACATGGGCTCTTCCATCTACGCCCGCGTGTCGTCTTCGGTGAAATTGCCGCACGAAAGCTCCACGCATCACTGACGCTGTTTTCCGAGGCAAGCGATAACGAGTTCCTGCTCGAGACCATGTTCGACGCCTGGTTCGATGGCATGCTCGACGAGGAGACCATGAGCCAGATTGCGATGATGCGATAACCATCCGGCTTTGCTATTGGTCGAGGCACGCCTCAAGCGTAGTTTCTTCAGGCTTAGTGCACTCGCTAAGTTCGAGCGCTTCAGTCGCCAGTCCCTTCGATGTGGTCAGCTGACAAAGGAGCGGATACTTCCTCGCCTGGCACTCCAGGGAAGCGACGCTCCCGCCAATCGGCCTCTGCCTGCTCTATACGCTCGGCCGACGAGGAGACGAAGTTCCAGTAAATGTGCCGAGGTTCGGCAAAGGGCTCGCCCCCTATAAGAAGCAATCGCGCGGCGTGGAAGGCCGGTGCCCTCAATACAACTTCAACGCCAGGGTCGAGCATTAGCAATTCAGCCTCACTAAACGTGCCATGTTTGCCTACGATCTCTACCTCGCCGGCGACGACATAGATTGCACGCTCGTGATATCCGGGCCTCACCTGATATCGCGAACCACTGGTGAGTAAGATCTCGGCACAGACCAGGTCGGAAAAAGTCCGCACCGGTGAGGTCAATCCATCGGACGCCCCGGCGATGAGGGTGACCTCGACACCGTTGTCACGAGTCCTCGGAACTTCGGACGCTGCATAATGTGCGAAATCGGGGGGTGCCGCTTCGTGCCGCAACGAAAGCGCTATCCAGGCGTGCATGCCGAACAAATTGCTTCCGGTTGTTCGCATCGCGGGTGGGGTATGCTCGGAATGCACAATACCGGATCCGGCAGCCATCCAGTTGACCTCGCCGGGGCCGACAGTCTGCACATTACCAAGGTTGTCTCGATGAATGATCTCTCCATCGACAAGGTACGTCAAAGTCTCGATGCCGATATGGGGATGCGGCGCGAGGTCGAAACCCCGTCCCACATCGAGATCCGCCGGTCCTCGCTGGTCGACCAAGATGAAGGGGCCGACCGTACGATGGTGCAGAGTGGGCAAAACGCGCCGTACCAAGCAGTCGCTGGGCCGTTCTGGGAATGGGGGCAAAAAGCTGGTGTCGATATGTGTGGCTTCATTCTGCAAGATGGCCATGGCTTTCTCTCTTCTTCTGCGCCCTGTCCGGGCCCCCCACCACGCGCCTGAACGGCACCGCGCGGAAAGCCGTGTGAATGGCTTCCCGAAGCGCGGACTTGGAAATCGGATGCCGCTGTCTGTTCAGGCCGCTTTCTTCGACCGTCGACATACTTGCAGAGAGTATCGCCGCGAGCTCTTCGGCCATCTCGGGTCGGCTCAGCAGAAGGGGGGCAAAGCTCTGCTGATCTATTTCGTAAGCGACCACCTGAGTCACAGCCCGCAATGTCAACGGCTCGCGATAGCCTGCAAGCAACCCCGTCTCTCCGAAGAAGTCGCCGGGAGCAAGATGACCGATTTCCTGCGGATGGGCCTCTTCGCCACGTTGCCGGACGACAACACCCGAGCGAACGATCATCAGAGACTGCAACATTTCGCCCTCTCGCACGAGGATTTCGCCCTTGCGGTAAGTGCGGACCAGAGCCGTCTCGGCGAGGGCTTCTCGTTCTTGGTCCGTCAGCGCCGAAAACAACGCCGTCCCCTCGATCAGTTCTATCGCGGTAAAGGGCCAGGTCTCCCTGTTCGGTAGACTCGCCGCCGAAATCGAAGACGATTGAGTTGCCAAATGTAAACCTGCGGACTTGGCATGCCGGTAGACGAGATCGAAAACGTCGTTCCTCGCGGCAATTCTCTGGCCGATATTTGGTGCCCTGAAAGACAGCTCGATCACGATTGCATCAGCGTCTAGGCCTTTGATGGCGACCACCGGAGGAGGCGCCTTTACGATCGAGTCCGAGCTAAGGAATACGGCGCGCATCGCCTCCACAATGGCAGCCGGCGACTTTGTCGGCGCCAGTCTCACTAGGATCGACAGGCCATGGGTTTCATCGGGGCTGCTGACATTGGTCAGGCCCATTTTGGCCAAAACACTGTTTGGTAGCGCCACGACATTATTCGCCGGGGTAAGCAAGTGCGTTGCGCGCCAGTCAGTCTCAACGACACGGCCTTCGATGCCGTCGCTCAGCACGATCCAGTCGCCGAGCAAATAGGGTCGGCCAAGGTTAAGCGCGATACCGGAAAACACGTCGCTCAGCGTATTCTGGAGTGCCAATCCAAGCACGATTGCAAACGCACCAGATGTCGCAATCAGTGCCCCGATTGGCACCCCAAAAACAAACGCAAGAATCGACAGCGACGCCCCGACGTATACGACGCCAACGACGAGGTCCTGCAAAAGACGCGCCTCGTGCGGTTTTCGTTCAAATACGACATAAATCCGGACCAATCCGATCAATGCCCAGGCACAGTGAACCCACCAGAGGATTTTCGCCAATCCGATTACGATTGCGTTTGCTGCCGGTTCGTCGCCCGCAGTCAACTCGTATGGGACGACGCCACCATCGAAGAGCAACAAGGACATCGTGAGGAAGCAGGCGATCTGTACAAACAGCCTCGCAGCAGAGAGGCGCTGCGGGATCATCCGCCAGACCGCAATCCCAGCCAAGCCGACCAACGCGACGTAGGGTGGGGGAGTATGCCACCAGATCATGGATCCAATCCCGGCCAAGGTTTCATTCAACGACTTGCCCAAGCCGCCCGTCAGACATTTTTGGGCTACAGTCATGTTGGTCGAACGCGTGCTTGATTAGGACGCCGTGCGATCTTTGGGTCGTCGTTTCTTGTTCCTCTCCAGAACTACTTCAGTAATCGAGTTCGGCAGTCGCAGAGGTTTTTCGATCATTCCGATCAACGGCACGACGATGATGAAGAAGGCGAAGTAGAAGAGCGTCGCCGCCTGCATGGCCGGGACGTACCAGCCCTCAGCTGGTTTGGATCCCAACCAGCCGAGAAAGATCACGTCCGAGGCGAATAGCCAAAAGAAGCGCCTATATAGAGGACGATAGACAGCCGAACGCACGCTCGTCCGGTCCAGCCATGGCACGAAGAACAACACAACGATGGCTCCGAACAGGGCGAGCACACCGCCGAGCTTTGAGTCGATCGGTCCGACATTGAAATTGACCGCCCGCAGCATGGCGTAGAACGGCAGAAAGTACCATTCGGGAACGATGTGAGATGGCGTCTTTAGCGGGTCAGCCGCGCTGTAGTTATCCGGATGGCCAAGGTAATTTGGCAAATAGAATACAAAATAGAGGAAGACGATCAGAAACATTACCGCGCCGAATATATCTTTTATTGTGGCGTGCGGCGTGAAGTCAACGACGTCCGTGCTCGACTGCACGTCGATCCCAGCTGGATTGTTCTGGCCTACTACGTGAAGCGCCCAGATGTGTAAAGTGACATTGCCGATGAGCAAGAATGGCAGAAGATAGTGCAGAGCGAAGAAACGATTGAGGGTTGGGTTTTCCACTGCGAAACCACCGAGCAACAGCTTCTGGATCCATCCGCCAACGAGCGGGATTGCCGTGAAGAAGTTAGTGATCACCGTCGCGCCCCAGAACGACATTTGTCCCCACGGCAACACATAGCCTATGAAGGCTATCGCCATCATAAGCAGCACGTTAAGGCAACCGAGTATCCAAAGTAGCTCGCGTGGGGCCTTGTAGGAGCCGTAGTAAAGACCCCGGAAAATGTGGACATAGACGGCGATGAAAAAAAACGACGCGCCGTTTGCATGCAGGGATCGTAAGAGCCAGCCGGAGTTCACATCCCGTACGATTTTCTCCACGGTATTGAAGGCAAGAGTTGTATCGGCTGCATAGTGCATAGCCAACACGATGCCGGTCGCGACCTGTAGCCCCAGCATCATTGTCAGGATGCCGCCGAACGTGTACGCGAAATTGAGGTTCCGCGGCACGGGATAAACGATGAAGGAGTCATGCACCACCCGCGGCAGTGGCAGCCGGCCGTCGAGCCAGCGTTCGATACCGGTCTTTGGCTTGTAGGTCGAATGGCCCTCGCGCATCCGAATGTCCTCCGCCTTAGCCGATACGGATTTTGGTATCGGAGATGAATTGGAACTCCGGCACCGCCATGTTTTCAAGTGCCGGTCCTTTGCGAACGCGGCCGGCGCTGTCGTATTGCGACCCGTGGCACGGACAGAGCCAGCCGCCGAAATCGCCTTCTTTGTAGGACGGGATGCAGCCCAGATGCGTGCAAACCTGGACTATCACAATCCATGCTTCCTTCCCGGGCGCGGCGCGATTGGCATCGGTTGCCGGAGCATCTGCCGGCAGATTGGCATTGCGCGCAATCGGGTCCTTGAGGTCGGCCAAATTGACCGCCTCACTGTCCTTTCGCTCTTTTTCGGTACGGTGTCGCACGACGACGGGCTTGCCGTTCCAGTTGACAACCACCGACGTTCCCGGCGCTAGAGCGGAGACGTCGACCTCGACCGAGGTCAGTTCCTCGGTGGCCACTGCGTGTTCGGCACTGCCAGATTCCCTTTGGAGAATATCGGCCATAATGGCGGCTCCTACGTTGCCGAAAAGTAGCCTCCTTGGCGATTGCATATATCGAGCAACCAAAGGCGACGCTCTTCGAGTTTTCTTGCGGAGAAGACTATTGCAGTCGTGGCGGTATGTGAGCCATCGTGCCGAGGGCTGACGTGTCCGATACTTTCGTTGATCATCTCCAGAGCGAGGGGCTGGCTGGATGGCGAGGACGCCATGCATATTGCCAGGGGGCTGGATGGTCACAGCTGACATTTCCGCATGTCAGGCGTAGTGCGCGCGGCAATCAGACTAAAATTGTTTACTCCGATTTATGCCTCGGCATAGGCATTCCTGCTCCTCGACGTCGTACCCCACCTCCATTCAGGCACTCGCTTCCAGCCCTGGAAAGGCCATGCTCTTGTAGTGCCCGCTGGGACAAAGCCGACCGCCGATCTAGCCTTCAGGACTTCAATGCTGACGAGGAGAACCGACATGAAAATTGTGGTCATCGGCGGTTCACATTACTCAAGAGCCAGGACCGTCAAGAGGTTGCAGCTTAACGGTCACGAAGTTGAAGCGGCGCCCACGCGTGCAAGTGTCGAAAAATTCATCACTGACTATCGCGATGCAGGTTACGCTGGCCAACATCTGAGGCGTCGCCTCCTGTATCTGGGGCGGTTGATTCAGGAATTGTGGCGCAAGAGACGCTCGTGGCACAGCAAGTTGAGCGATCGATTCTAGGGTCCTTTAAGAGCCGCACTGAGCGGCCTCGTTAAAGGGAATTTCGCGCCTGGAACCTGCCTGTCAGCTTTTGATGCGGTGGACGGCTCTCCTCCCTCCCTGCGGTATGTTCGCGGGATCAGAGATGGAGGAGCGCTATGATGAGCAACGTTATGACGATTGGTCTGGATATCGCGAAGTCCGTGTTTCAAATCCATGGCGTGCATGCGGCGGGCGAGGTTGTCGTTCGCAGGAAGCTGACCCGCGGGCGCGTGCTAGGGTTCTTCGAGAGGCTACCAAGATGCCTGGTCGGGATCGAGGCCTGCAGCTCCTCGCACTATTGGGCTCGCGAGCTCATCGCGCGAGGCCACGATGTTCGGCTGCTGCCGGCACAATATGTGAAGCCCTATTTGAAGCGTCAGAAGAATGATGCGGCCGATGCAGAGGCCATTTGCGAGGCGGTGACCCGACCGACCATGCGCTTCGTTCCGGTAAAGTCGCCCGAGCAGCAAAGCGTGATGATGCTGCACCGGGTGCGGTTAATGCTCAACCGCCCCCGGGGTCGGTCCGCTGCTGGCGAGCGCGTTCATAGCGACCGTCGCCGATCCGCATGCGTTCAAGTCGGGACGCTGTCTATCGGCCTGGATCGGGCTCGTTCCAAAGCAGAACTCGAGCGGAGGCAAGGAGAGGCTCGGCAGCATCTCCAAGGCTGGTAATCGCTACCTGCGACAGCTGCTCGTGGTCGGTTCTATGGCGGTCATCCGCTATGCCGAGCGGAACGGAACCAGGAGGACATGGCTTATGCAGTTGATGGCGAGGCGAACGACCAAGGTTGCAGCGGTTGCGCTGGCCAACAAGACAGCCCGGATGGTTTGGGCATTGATGACAAACGGCGGGCGCTACAGGGAGCCGGACATTCGCATAGGATAGACAGGGCGAGCGATCGCCGACGAGGTTGGAAAGGGCGCACAGGAGCTAATGCACAAAGCCGGTTGAAGCCGCCGGATCAGGAAAACCCACTGGGGCCGTGCACCTCGAGTGCGAGCTTACGATCGGGACCTGAGCCGCGCGTATGGCATTATGGCCAGCGGCACATGAAAGGCCGCACCTACAGGTCGGATACATGGCCGCACCAACCAGCGACTGCAAAAGCCTCAAAAATCCCTTGCCAACGGAGAGCCGTCCATACACGGCCCCTTAACGGCCTTTCCGGGCCTCGACAATCGCGACCGTTTAATTAAGTCCGCCGGAAGTGGTTGCCTTTTGACGTGGATTCGTTCAGTTTTGGCGCGCGGAGGAATGGCAGCTTTGCGCCTGAACCCGGTCGTTGAGGTCAACTTTGGGTCCGCCTAAAAGCAGACGTCCCGATGACTATGGGCTCGGCTTGGTCGGATTCTCACGCTGCCGGCTGCAAAGCCGCCCGCAGCGCTGTGCACGACCCGAGCACGATAGAGCTAGTTCTTGAAGACTGAGCAGAGGGTCGGCGGATTGAGATTTGATCAAAAACAATATCTTAGTATCTGACGGCCAGCGCCGACGCGAAGATCACCAATGCAACCAAAAGAGTTGTCGCCGGAGTTTGCCATGGGGATACGAGAAGGAGACTCTGAGATCTCGTTAATACGGGTTGGCGTGCCGGCCTGCTGCGAGAAGGGTTCATTGGAAATTTTTCCGCATAGCAGGTGCTTAACAATAGGCCAGCTTGTAGAGCGTACCCGCAAGCACCTTAATGCCATCAACGATGTCATCGATCGAAGAGAACTCTTCGGGGGTATGGCTCCTACCATCCTTGCTTCTGACGAAGATCCTCCCGGCACGGGCGATCCTCGACATCTGCTGCGTGTCGTGGCTGCCGCCACTGGACAGATTGCTTAGCCGGATGCCCTGCTCCTCTGCTGTTGCCTTGATTGCCGTGACGATTTCGGGGTGGCAGATCAGAGGCACCTGGTTTTCCACCACCGTGATCTTCACTTTCAGGCCGCGACGATCCGCAACCTCATGGATCAGATTTTCGTGCAGGGTATAAAGCCGCTGCACAGCATCTGGATCAGGATGCCGGGCATCGATCATGAAAGTGACTTTCGCAGGAATGATGGCGGGCAGGTTGGGTTCGACGCTAACTTGCCCCACGGTTGTTACCGCCGGCCTTCCCCAACGTTCCGCCGTCGAAATGAGGCCGCCGGCGATTTCCGCAAACCCCGCCATCGGATCGCGGCGCGCATCCATCGGAAAGGCGCCGGCGTGATTTGCCTCGCCGGCCAGCTCCACGCGGTAGTGACGCAGTCCATTGATTGCGGTGACGAGGCCGACCCCAAGACCGGCGGCTTCGAGGACGGGACCCTGCTCGATGTGGAGCTCGATGAACGTGCCAATGTCGTCGCGCTGCGCCTTGCCGAGGTCGTTGGTATCAAGTCCGACAGCCTTCATCGCTTGGCCAATCGAAACACCGTCGCCGTCTACCAGTTCGTCAAATTCGCGCGGGTCGATGCAGCCGGTTATGGCACGCGAGCCCCAAAGACTTGCCGCAGGGAAACGGCTTCCCTCTTCCTCGCAAAGTGCCAGCACCTCCAATGTGCGGCGGGGCTTACCAAACTGCTTTGCAAGCGCGTCAACCGCGACCAGCGCGGCGATCGCGCCCAAGGCACCGTCATAGCGCCCCCCGGGCGTCTGGCTGTCGATATGCGATCCGGACACGATCGAAGGGCCGGGCTCTTCGCCTTCAAGCCTTCCCCAGACGTTGCCGACCGCGTCGCTATGCACAGCCAAACCCGCTTCTCTGCACCATTCAGCGAACTGGTCGGCTGCCGCGACCCATTCGGGCGAATACACCGTGCGCCAGACGCCGGTTCCGCTGTGCGCTCCGAACTTGCCGAGGTCGAAGATTAGCCGTTGTATCTGGATTTCGCCAATGCGACTAGCGTGCTCGCTTCGGGCCAGCTCGGTGCTGCGCACGAGCAAAATGAACGTCCGCTACCTTCTTGCCGTCGTCAGAAGGCGACAGTCTGCAATCGCCCCAATTGAGACATTCCACACCTTTAAACGCAATGTAGGCCGCTGGCGCAGTGCGGGCTGGACTACGCTATGCGTGGCTTCGCGCCGCCGCCCTCGCGCCGACCAACGCTCCGATCGCTGACCCATTTGCTCTTCACGCTATTTCGCATCGAAAGCCTGCTTTCCCTTCGCGGCCCACAGCTCGCGCGCATGCTCGCTTTCATGGCTCTGCATCTTGGCAGCGATCCAGAGCATCGCGCCATAGATGATGGCGCGATCGTCGCTGGTAAGCTCGACGATGCCTGCCTTGACGACGAGCCCGCCGAGCTCGATCAGATGCCGGGTCCGCTTGCGCCGTTCGACCTGCCAGGTGCGCATATCATGCCGAGCCCGTGCCGCTCGCCGGCGATTGTGGGCCGCCCGGTTGCGCTGGAGCGCTGCGAGGGTTGCGCTGAGATGCCGGAGGAGTTCGCCGGGACCGGCTTTCGAAAAACGTCACCCCACGCTTTGCCCATGCCTCACGCTTTGCCGCGTCTCTGGTCTCGGTGATCGCGACCAGCGCGCCGGCCAGCTCGTCGGTGCTGAGCTCGTCGGCGCCGGTGGCGATCACCAGTTCGCCAAGCTGCTGCACTTTTCGCGCTTTTAGTTCGCGCGCCTTTTCTTCAAGCGCCCTCAGTTCCGAGTCGAAGTCCCGTGGTTTTCGCATGGCTATCTCCTTCGGTTGTCGATGTGGGGATGATAGGGGAGCGCCTGCCGGAAGGCTTCAGGCTTGCAGAGACAGCCCGGGACGGGCTGGTCCATCCCGAGAATTTTTCGAGGGAGGGCGCGCTTATACGTCGTGCCGACGTGGGCTTTGACGTGCAAATGATCTGGTCGCGATGGCGATCTATCATCTTCACGTCAAGGTCATTGGCCGCAAGGCTGGGAGCAGTGCTGTGGCGTCTGCGGCGTACCGCTCGGCTTCGCGGCTGCGTGACGAGCGGATCGAACGTACGCACGACTTCTCCGCCAAGCGCGGCGTCGTCCATTCCGAGGTGATGCTGCCGGAGGATGCGCCAGAGGCCTGGCGCGACCGCGAACGTCTGTGGAACGATGTCGAGGCCTTCGAGGTCCGCAAGGATGCGCAGCTTGCCCGCGAGGTCGAGTTTGCGCTCCCGCGTGAACTGAGCCAGGCGCAAGGCATCGAACTGGCGCGCGACTTTGTTGAGGCCGAGTTTGTCAGCAAGGGCATGGCCGCCGATCTCAATGTGCATTGGGACAGGGCAGAGGATGGCAGTCCCAAGCCGCACGCTCATGTCATGCTGACCATGCGGGCCGTCGACGAGAATGGCTTTGGGGCGAAGGTTCGAGGCTGGAATGCTACCCAGCTGGTCGAGCGCTGGCGCGAGCGGTGGGCGGAGCTGGCCAATGAGCGCCTGGCCGATCTCGATATCGACGCACGCATAGACCATCGCAGTCTGGAAGCGCAGGGCATTGCGCTGGAGCCGCAAACCCAGATTGGTGCACCGGCTCAACGCATCGAGGGCAGTGGCCTTGCTGCTGGCGATAGTGAAGCAGATCGCGCCGAACTGCATCGCGAGATCGCGCGCAACAATGGTGCGCGCATCATTGCCGATCCATCCGTGGCACTCGATGCCATCACGCATCAGCAATCGACCTTCACCCGAAAAGACATCGCGAAGTTCTCGCATCGCCACAGCGATGGAATGGAGCAGTTCAACGCGGTCGTGGCAGCCATCGGCAACGCACCCCATCTGGTCGAACTCGGCAAGGACGGACGCGGCGAAGACCGTTTCACCACCAGGCAGATGATCGACACCGAACAGCGCCTTCACCGCGCTGCGGAGCGTATGGATTTGGACGAGCGTCACGCGGTGAGTGACGCATATCGCGAGGCAGTACTGGCCCGGGCTGCGCAACGCGGTCTTATCCTTTCGGGCGAGCAGACCGATGCGCTTGCGCATATCACCGACGGCCGCGGTCTTGGTGTCGTCGTCGGCTTTGCCGGAACGGGTAAGAGCGCCATGCTGGGCGTTGCGCGCCAGGCATGGGCAGCAGCGGGCTATGAGGTTCGAGGTGCGGCACTCTCCGGCATCGCCGCCGAGAATCTGGAAGGCGGTTCAGGCATCCCCTCACGCACGATCGCCAGCATGGAGCATAGCTGGGGACAGGGCCGCGATCTGCTCACCGCGCGCGATGTCCTGGTGATCGATGAGACCGGCATGGTCGGCACGCGCCAGTTGGAGCGCGTGCTTTCCCATGCGGCGAACGTTGGCGCAAAAGTCGTGCTGGTTGGTGACCCGCAACAGTTGCAGGCGATCGAAGCCGGCGCTGCATTCCGTTCCATCCATGAGCGTCATGGCGGCGTCGAAATCGGCCAGGTGCGTCGGCAGCGCGAGGACTGGCAGCGCGATGCCACGCGCGATCTGGCAACCGGTAGGATAGGCGCCGCGATCAACGCCTACGACGCGCAAGGCATGGTGCATCAGGCTGCAACGCGCGACGACGCGCGAAGTGAACTCGTCGAGCGCTGGGATCGCGACAGGCAGGCGCATCCCGAGGCAAGCCGGATCATTCTCACCCATACAAACGACGAGGTACATGCCTTGAACCAGGCAGCGCGGGAGCGCATGCACGCTGCAGGCGATCTCGGCGACGATGTTCAGGTGACTGTCGAACGCGGCCCAAGAAACTTCGCCAGCGGCGACCGGGCCATGTTCCTGCGCAACGAGCGCGCGCTCGGCGTCAGGAACGGAACACTCGGTATGATCGAACAGGTCAGCACACAGAGCATGACCGTGCGCACCGATGACGGCAGGTTGGTGCGGTTCGACCTGAAGGACTATTCCCACATCGACCACGGCTATGCCGCGACCATTCACAAGGCGCAGGGCATGACCGTTGACCGGACCCATGTGCTCGCTACGCCCGGCATGGATGCACATGGCAGCTACGTTGCCCTGTCGCGGCATCGCGACGCGATGGACCTGCATTATGGCGGCGACGACTTCAGTACGCGGGACCGACTGGTCCGCACACTGTCACGCGATCGCGCCAAGGACATGGCGTCGGATTACGAGCAGATCGATCCGGCGCAGAGCTATGCCGAGCGGCGCGGCATCACGTTCCGCGAGCGCGTGGTCGAGATCGTGCGCCGGATCGTTCCGGAGAAGCTGCGCGACAGGATCGGCGGGCTGATCGACGGGTTGCGCTCGCCTGGAGACGTGGAGCCCGGCCAGGACCTTGGGCGCAGGCCGGCAAGGGAAAATGTTGGAGCTCAAATCGCAGATGACGCTGCCACGCCGGAAAGGGAGAAGCCAGGGCCGGGTGCGCAGCGCGACACGGATCTGCCGATGGACCCGGAAGCGGCGTTGCGCAGTGCCCGTACGAAAGCGCTCGTGCGTCACGCGCGCGCGCTCGACGCGATGTCGCACAACGCAAATGCGGACGGGCGGGGCAGTTCCGACCTGATGCGCGAACTGAGGGACGCGCGCAACGCCTTCGAGAAGGTGCGGCCGTATGGCTGGCGCGATGCCGAAGCGGCCTATGTGAAAAATCCCGAACTTGTCCGCGAGGCGGGGGCCGGCCGCGTCAGCCGCATCGTGCTGGCTCTCCAGCTTGAAACGGAAATCCGCACTGGGATGGACATCGATCCCGGCCGCCGCGCCGACCGTTTTGTTGAACGCTGGCAAAAGCTCGACCGCACGGGCCAGCGCCAATACCAGGCTGGCGATATGTCCGGCTACAAGTCAACGCGGTCGGCCATGTCCGACATGGCCAAAAGCCTCGAACGCGATCCGCAACTTGAATCCCTACTGGCAAATCGCAAACGCGAGCTTGGCATCAAGATCGATTCCGGCCGGCGCCTTGGTGCGGAACTGGCATTCAGCCATGGCATCGGAAAGGGGCGGGGCCTTGGGCTCTGACACCCTTCCGATTTGCCGCCGTTTTCACGCCGCTGGCGGCTGAAGCGACAAACCTGATTGCGTCCAGCATTCGGTTCGTCGTGTCTAGCAACAACCACTTTGAAGCAGGCAAGCTATGCCCGAGTCAGATCGTATTGTGCGTCTCAGTACCGTCCTTGCCCGAACCGGTCTGTCCCGCTCGACCATCTATCGCAAGATCGCCGAAGGCACGTTCCCCGCTCAGATCAAGATAAGCATCAACGGGGCGGGCTGGCGGGAATCCGATGTCAATCGATGGATTGACGATCCAGTCTCATGGCACACCAGCGCATCACGAAAAAACAGCGACTAGTGGCGATGGAGTGGCACGTTGCTGTCAATGTTGAACACTTTTCTCTGGGGCAGGTTCAATGACTGGGAATGGGCCGGATGCAGACGGGCGGCTTCCGACGTTCGCAAGCAAATAGCGGACCGCGCGGTCGCGTCTTCGCTAGTGCTGCGCCTGACACTCCCCGTCTGTGTTCGACGGTGATACCAACAAGATACCGCGCTTTGTAGTGAAGGACGCTGGATGGCCCCCTTGATGGGCCAAGCCGCGCGGCAAAGGCGCCGGCCCGTTTTTGCATTGCGAAGAGAGACGCGCCTGTTATGGTGCAGCGCAACAAACTCGCAGTGCCATGCCGGAGGCGTTTTGCTCCAACTTCAAAATATTCAGGAGAGGATGGACGTTACCAACAACCGTCCGGCTGGCTTCGACTATCTGCGATTATGCCTGTCTCTTTTTGTAGCGGTTTGGCATATCCCCCAGATTGCTTACGGAGATGCTGGGCTTGGGTTCTGGTATAATAACCATATATGGGAAGTCAGCCGATTTGTTCTCCCGATGTTTTTTGCACTAAGCGGCTTCCTTGTTGCCGGAAGCCTTGATCGATGCCTCACGCTTAGCGCGTTCCTAGGGCTCAGAGTTATTCGGATTTTTCCAGCACTCAGCGTCGAAGTTTTACTCTCAGCGCTCATTCTCGGCCCACTAGTGACAACCGTACCGCTATCGCAGTATTTCTCTAGCGGTGAGTTTTGGCGTTATCTCTTAAACGTCACCGGGGAAATCCACTACACGCTGCCCGGAGTTTTTAAAAATGCAGTGGCAGGCAATTTGGTAAACGCTCAACTCTGGACCGTGCCCTATGAATTACTGTGCTACATTGCCCTAAGTCTGCTCGCCCTTGTGGGCGCTCGCAATAGCCGTGCACTCTTTTTACTTTCAGCGTTGTCGATGCCATTCGTCCTAGTAGCCTGGGGGCTGACTCATCATTGGGGAGCACAGATGTACGCAGGTGTCGGCACCGGCTTAGGCCACGGTCTCGGCCTCGTAAACTGCTTTGTTGCCGGTGTCATGATTTTCTTTTTTAAGAAGTTGCTCCCATGGTCGATTGCATTGTTCATTTTGATGTTTGCAATATCTTGTGCCTTGCTGTTCACAGAAAGCCCACTTTCAACTTTTGCGTCGATTCCGGTGGCCTACTGCACCGTTTTTTTGGGCCTTACGAATCCAAAACGAATATTCGTTCTCGCCAGCGCTGATTATTCTTATGGGATATATCTATATCATTGGCCCGTTTTTCAGTTCATCGGATACAACCTCGGTAATAGCCTAGTTGCGATAATCCTTATCGGCCTACCACTACTGGTAGCCTTCGCAGCCTTTTCGTGGCACGTCATCGAGAAACCCGCCCTCGAATTCCGGAAGCCGATAATGAGACAGGACAGAGTGGGTGGCGGTTTTGCTTTGACAGCTTCAACCGTGTTCTGTGCAGCCCTGTTGACATTCGTAGTTTGCTGGAAACTCATCGAGCGCATCGGATACTCAGTATTTCTCTGAGCCTGTGCCCCGCCGCGGATAGGTAATTGAAACGGCCTCTTCACGCAGGTTTGCTGGTTAGCGGCCTAATAGCGTCTGTGACGACTGAGCCGCAGAGAAGGTTGCAGGCGCCGGCCAGTTTGCCTTAAGATTCCCGGTCTAGGGCCAATGCATGCCGCGCTTTACCGATGCCCAACTTGGTTGCGATGACTGCATAAATCATGCCGTCCGCCGCGAAGGCCTTAGTTGGGATCCTTATGGTTCATGGTCCTGGGCTTCCCCATTCCTCGCATTTCGCCCGTCGAATACCCTCCGCAGCCTGGGCGCCTTGGCCATCTTTTTTTCAACGCCGGTTGAAAGTCGAGCGCTGATCGGATTGCTTTGAGTTGGAACGGGATGAGCCTATCCGCAGGCCATGAGATAAGAGAATGGCCGCCTCCGTTTGTGAGTAGGTCGAGATCAATCGGGCTTTGTCTGGGATGCCTTTGTCCATAAAGACCGACTCTCCTCTGCAGTGAGCAGACCTTTCGCATCAAGCGCTTTTTGAATCCTGGCTATCATTTCTTCAGCCGTGAAAGGCAGGCGACGGATCTTATCAGAAGAAAGGGGGGCAAAGGCAGGGAGGCCATAGCGCTCGGTTATTTTCCGAATTTGTTCGTCATTTCGCCCCGTGCCGACATTTGTCAGATGAAGGGCAGACGTTTGCGACCCCCTCCAGGAAAGCTCGGTCCAATGGTTCAACGTCTTAACGTAGGTACTACCTGCTCGACGGCCCATCCAGAACAGCCAAATATCATCGCCTTGTGGGCACAGACTGGTAAATGTCTCCTCATCGGTCGCTTCTGGTGACAGGGATTTGGGACCATAAAGAACCCCTCCGACACCGGTCGGGAATAGCATTTCAGATTGGCCTGCAACATCGAATGACCACTCGCTGTATGGTTCGATGCGTCCCCTCTCATTCAAGGCTACAGCGTGACCTCGATGACAGACGACAGTGCGTTCGCCAGCCTTTTCGACCAATTGCTCCAGCCAACGCTTCGAGTAGTAGACATCGTCATCTGCAGTGACGATGTATGCCGCGGGAAAGGCCAGAAGCGCCGGTACGATCTTCTTGTATGAGCGAATGTCTTTGCAGAACCGAATTTCGAGACCATGAAGCTTCAGTTCGTTTACTGACTTAGGGAGATGTTTTGCGTCCTCTAATGTGACCCAGAGAATTACCCGATCGGGCGCGATCGTTTGCGACAGGAGACAACGCAGCGTGAGATGGAGAGTTGGAAATCGTGCCGGATACGACGTCAATGACACAACCAGATCGCTTGGCAGTCCGTGCGGACGGCCCTTCCTTCTAAGCGGCCATCGCACCGCGATCAGCAGATGCGCGACATAAGGCTTTGCAAGCTCAAAGAGCCATTCTCGATAATTCCGTATACGCCAACCCAGTCCGTTACGGAGCCAGTTGATCAAACGACCCGGCGCACCATCGCCTGTTCCCAAAAACCACGGAGCCAACAGCGCTGATCGTCTCAGGAACTGGTAAATTAGTAGCGGTCCCGACACCGCTGCCAACATAATCACAAGCTCGTTCGTGATCCCGAAATCGCGAAAGGAGAACTGGAAGAACTGGTGGAGAAACATGATCACTAGCGAAGCCTCCCCCAGCTTTGCCACGGGCGCCGCCAATTTCTCGATCTTGGCCGCCTCTCTCACGAGATCGAGCACTGCAAGAGAGAGCCCAAGCGCAATAAGAAGCCCGACAACCGGCGGACCAAAAATTGAGTATTTCATATTGAACTGGATGTCCGCGCCGCTCGTCCAGGCGATTAGCGCCAAGGCCATTACAGCCGCAATGAAAGTCCATCGAATTCGCCGCGAAAATTGAAAGGTTCGAAGCAAGTCACCGAACCAAAAGCAGCACAGAGCCATCGGAACCGCGGCTAAGGCCCAAGGTGACTGGTTCAAGGGCAATACGGCCTGAATTAGGTAGCCCGAAATCATGGAAAACCCGACGAAAGCCAACATTCGTCTGCTCCCAGGATTTTTAGCCCAACGGGCGACGTCATTGTAAATCAGCTGGGTAAAGAACAGGCAGGTCACGAACCAAAATACGCCGAAATCCCGCCCAAGCCGCATGCCGCCAAGGATCTCGTTGATAGCCATTGCTCGTAGCTCCCAATGCGCGGGAGGATCACCTAGGAGCATCCGCCTTGCTACGACTGCTATCGTCAAAACCATCAAGAACGAAATGTACGGTACTGCAAGGCTGGCTGATTTCTTCCAAAACAGCTGTTGACGGTCCCTCGGTTTGTAAACGTACCCGGAAATCACGAAAAACAGCGGCATGTGGAACAAAAATACGGCGTTTGCGAAGATTATGTCACGCTGTTGTGGCCCTTCACCAGCCACATGTGCCGCCACCACGAGGAGTATCCCGACGCCTTTGGCTGCATCAAGCCAGATGTTGCGAACTGCCAAATGCCGCTCCTCACTTCGATAAGTGATAGCTTAAAAAGTGGAAGCTAAACTAGACGTCTCGCACATGCAATATGAATTTGTGCATTGCACAATTTCGTTTTTTGGCTTTGGTAGTCGAAGGACACCGTTGCTAAACGATCCCACCCTTACCCGAGACGCTCCGCACCACGGGTGCGATAGTGAAGCCATCAGGCGGGCTGTAGCGCACACAGCACATTTTTCGCACCGGATTTAATAGCTTCTCTTTAACGGCGCGTGGACCGACTGATTTCAAGACGGGTCAGGGTTGAACTCTAAGTCCGCAATAGGCGCAAAGCCGCCGCTCGCTCGCTACGGCGCTGTTGTGTGGCGCGCTCGCGAGCGGTTGGGACCGTCTCAGCTAGATTCAGTCTGGTTCTGCTGCCAATCTCTTGATGGCTGAAGAAGGGTCGAACCCCAGGATTTTCGCCAGATCGATGAATTCGACTACGTCGACGCGGCGTTGGCCGCTTTCGAGTCGAGCGACAAACGACTGATATTCGCCGAGCTTTTCGGCGAGCTCGGTCTGTGTCAGCCCGCTAGCCTCACGCTTTGCAATCAGCATCGTGATCAATGACTTGTGGCGCAGCGTTCCGAGCGTTTTCACCACCGGCCTCATCCAGTTCCAGATGAGGGCTTCAATTATATCTGATTTCCAGTTATCTTAAATTCAGATACGACCCAGCCATGTCGAATTGGAGGAATCCAAGATGGCGCAATCAGCAGCAGTGAAACATGACCCAGCACTCGCCCTGTGGGCCGCATGGCATCGTGCCCAACATACATCTCTGGTGCTTTGCAGGGTCCAGCAGCGGTTGGAGACGAGAATTATCTGCAATACCGGCATTCAGGCATTGACCAGAGGCGAAATGAAAAAGCAGCCCATGCCAGTGATCGCACCGGACGGCATTCAGTACGCTGTTGCTCGGGAGGCCGAAGTCTTAGCCATGACCGAAGCGCTCAAACTTCAAGATGCGCTTCCAGAGGTTCCAGCTCTGTCGTTACCTGGCATCTTAGCCAAGTTGGAGGTGATCGTCGGAGCGGACCGTGACATCGGCGATCCGACCGATTTCCCTTGGCCACACATCGCTTCCGTATTGCGCGATCTGAAAGCTATCGCGGGCGATTTGCAGCCGTGCGAGTTGGACCGCTTCACCACTCGCGCTGATATAACGAGGCATCTACAGCAAGCAGCCCAACTCGTAGACTCAGTCGAGGCGGAACAGGCTGCGGAACATATACGCCAAACTGCGAAATCGTTCGCGGAAACATCCGTTCTTCCAAAACCGGCTGAATTTTAGAAATCAAGTCGGCCCTGTCCCGTCTCAAACGCCAAAAAAGCAGTTGCTAGCTCATGCAGCTTCCTTAAGGGCGACTTTACGCTTCTTCTTCGTCACGAGCTCGCGGACAAACTTGTCCCACCGGGCCATGGCAGCACGCTTTTCCGGCATGTAATTCCAGCGATCGTAGCTCTTGGAACTGACGTCCTGCAGAGTGTGGTTCTGCAATCGGTCTCGGATCTCTTTCGAGAGACCTGCCTTGCCGGCAAGCGTCTTCCAGGTTCGCCGGAGATCGCGGTTTGTCACGACGGGAATGACCTCGCGATCGCGCTGTCGCCACATGAACGAATAGAGCGTTCCATGACTGACAGGCTTGGACGGGTCGGTTGCGGATGGGAAAAACCAACCAAATTCATTCGGCTTGATCGACCCGATAAGCTCGGCCGCGATCTTGGGCACGGGGATGGCGTGAGGCTTTCCATTCTTGGTCTTGGACCAGTCGATGATGCACTCAGCGGCATCCCATTGATCGACGTGTAGCCGAGCAATCTCCTCGACGCGTTGGCCGGTCAGCATAAGAATTCTTACTGCACGCGTGTAAGGGGGATGTACCGGCGCATCGGGATATTCGAGCCAGCGATAGAGACGGACAAATTCCTCTTCGTCCAACCAACGCGTTCCAACGTTTTTTGGTTCTGTCGGAATACCAGCAGCCGGATTGTAGACGAGACGAAAGCGACGGACAGAGGTCGAGCGGTAGTCGTGCTCGGATTTCAGCCCCCAACTGTAGGCCGAACGAATATAGCTGCGAACATGATCGGCCATGGACCGTTTGCCTCGCTGATAGATCGGTCGAATGATGTCCCTGATCTCATCGGGCTCGATGTCACGGGCAGGGCGGTTGCGACCGAGCGAATCGGCGATCTTGTTCAATCCCTTTTCGGCCTCCTTCCAGGACGGTTTTCCATCTGCCTTGAGCGACGCGACGTAAGCCTCAAACAGATCGGCGACCGTGCCGGGTCGCGTGTCGCCTGCAATCTTGATGCTGCGTCCCTTCTGGATCATGTCGGCGAAATCGCGTCTGAAAATCTCGCGAGCCTGGCTGAGGCCCATTGACGGATACGAGCCGAACTTTTTTTTGAGACGCTTTTGGTCTCGCCATTGCTGGGCCATCCAGTCCGCCGTTACGCGGGTCGGCATCGGCTTTATCACGAGAACGAGGCGGCCTGTTCCGTGACCCTCGCCATCGACAAGGTTCTGCTGCTTTCCGGTCTCCTCGACCTGCTTTAAAGCGCGGCGAATCTCTCCATCGGTAAGGCTTGGCACTGGGGTCTCCCGTAGGCTTTCGAGTGGGATCGGCTGACGGGTAGTAGGGGTCTGTGGTTGGGTCCAAACGGGCCTTCGATCCCCCTAAAACCGACCCCAATATGCCACGATATCCGACTCTGCGACAAGTCGAAAAAACGATATATATCAATGTGCTAATGCGTGATTGTGCGTGATCAAAAAGAGGCGAGTGGGATGGTTGTGCACCAGGATGATCGCGGTGGCCGACAGTTCGAGCGCCCGCTTGACCACTTCTCTGGGATAGACGGGCGTGTGGTCGACAGTGCCGGTCTGCTGCACCTCGTCGGCGATCAATGCGTTCTTCTTGTCGAGGAACAGGATGCGGAACTGCTCGCGCGCCTCGAAGGCCATGGCCGAGCGGCAATAGGCAAGAAGCTGCGTCCAGGACGAAAGGACCTCGCGGCCATGCACCTCGCCATGCGCCATGCGCTGCGCTGTCGCCGCGACAACCTTCAGGTCGAGCGCCACCGCCGGGCCGATGCCCTTGACCTCCTGCAGCAGGTTGACCGGCGCGCCAAGCACTTCCGCCAACGTGCCGAAGCGCGCCAGCAACGCCTTGGCGGCAGGCTTGGTGTCGGCGCGCGGGATCAGCCGGAAGAGCAAGAGTTCCAGAAGTTCATAATCGGGCAGAGCGTCTGCACCCGCCGAGGCAAAGCGCTCGCGCAAACGGTCGCGGTGGCCGAGATATCCAGGTTTTTCGGCTGGAGCAGGCCTCGCCTTCGCGGCTGGCCGAACCGGCACCTCGGCGAAGAAACTCCGCTCGTCGTCGTCGCTGGCCTTCCCCATCAGCCCCCGCATCCAGCTAGCCAGTCGGGCAAAGCGGTCGCCCGACGTATTAAAATATCAGGCCGGCAGGCCAGGCCGGTCGAGGTTGTTGGGCGAGAGCGTGAAGATCTCGCAGCCCGTGTCGGTCACGCCGATCGTGTGCTCGTACTGCGCCGACAGCGAACGGTCCCGCGTCACCGCCGTCCAGCCATCCGACAGCACCTTCACATGCGGGCGGCCGAGATTGATCATCGGCTCGATGGTGAAGATCATGCCGGGCCGCATCTCGACGCCTTCATTGGCGCTGCCATAGTGCAGGATGTTGGGGGCGTCGTGGAAGAGCTGGCCGACGCCGTGGCCGCAGAAGTCGCGCACCACCGAGCAGCGCTCCGCCTCGGCAAAAGTCTGGATGGCGGCGCCGATGGCGCCGGTGCGGGCACCCGGCCTGACGGCGGCGATGCCGCGCATCAGGCATTCATGGGTGACCTCGAGCAGGCGTTCGGCCGCGCGCTTGATGGTGCCGACCGGATACATGCGCGAGGAATCGCCATGCCAGCCGTCGAGAATGTAGGTGACGTCGATGTTGACGATGTCGCCGTCCTTCAGCGGTTTGTTGTCGGGAATGCCGTGGCAGACGACATGGTTGATCGAGGTGCAGGACGATTTCGTGTAGCCGCGATAGTTGAGCGTCGCCGGCAGCGCGCCGTGATCCATGCCGAACTCGAAGACGAAACGGTCGATGGCGTCCGTGGTGACGCCGGGCCCGACCATCGGCACCAGCGCGTCCAGGCAACGCGCGGTGAGGTCGCATGCCTTGCGCATGCCGGCAAAACCATCCTCGCCATAGAGGCGGATCTGGCCGGTGTTTCTGAGAGGGGCCGTGGCGGCGTCGAGATAGGTGACCATTTTGTCCGTATAGAAGGGTGGGCGCTGCAGGAGTGCTGGCGTGAATATCCCGCAAGATTTGGCACTTGAGGGCAAAAGGTTCAAGGAAGAACTGGCTGATGCAGCCTTAGCCGGCGGGATATTCGTCTCGTCGGGGCAATTTCTATCGGTTTTGCACGGTTGCTTTCCTTTCCGGCCATCCCGCGCTAGGGCGGGCGTATGTTCTGGAGATCGCGTCCATTACCCAAGCGTGCCAGGCCGCTTGAAGCGTCACTGACGGCAGCCTGCTCATGTCTGATGGGCCTGGTGCTGCTGGCGATGCTGTGCCTCGGCGGGCCTGATGTCCCCACTTTCGCGGACCCTGGCCAGGCTGGCGCCAGCGTTGGCCTGGAAGGGTCGGGTGAGGTTGCGGCGCTGCTGCGTGTCACAAACAAGGCGCAGGCGCTGGAGGTTCGCACAGCCCGGCCGGTCCTAGCCAAGTTCGCCGGCGGTCATCCGGCCTTGCCGGCTCCGCAAGCTGTTTTCCTTTGGTTGGACCGGATTTCCCCGACCATACCTGTTGCCGGATCTGGCACGGTCTCCGCTCCTGGCGCGAGCACCAACCAGCCGCGTGCGCCGCCGTCCACGCAGGCCTGAGCGGTCCAGGACCGCACGTTCACCGCCATTTCCAAGCCATTCGCGTCGCGACTCGTGCGGCGGCTTCAGCCGCGCATGGGTGGCGTGGCGCGCGCCATTTCCGGATGATTGCAATGCAACAACGTATCAAGACATTCAAAAGCCTGACGCGGGCGGCCTCGGCTGCTTCCTTTCTGTCCGTCCAGGCCTTCATCTGTATCGGAACCGTCTATTGGGCGGTCGCCGAGACGCTCTATCTGTCGGGAACCGTGGCGCTTGTCCTTGGTGCCCTGTTCGCCTTGCCGTCGGCCTATGTTCTCTTAACGGTGGTGCGCATGGCTTTCGATGCGGAGACCGACCCGGCCAATCAATAGTGGCGCCGTCGAGCGGGAGAGTTCTGCCGGACTGGCTGGTGCCGGCAGGACTTTCCTTGGCCTGTTTGCAGCAAAAAACGGCCGTTTCCGCAGTGACGACACATTTGCGTGGCACTGACCGGGCAAAGCAACTTTTGACGATGAATGGCGTTGCCTGGGCGACGCCGGTTCGGGAGATTTGCGGATGGATAGATTGCAATTCGAGGTACCGGTGCGCATTGCGCAAGGCCCCGGCTTGCCCGTCGAGGAGATTTACAGCGTCGTGCAGGCGCTGGATTTTCTCCAGGACTGGCCGGCGCGCCGGCAGGGACCGGTGTATCAGAAAGCCTTCAATGCCTGCTTCGGCGCCACGGTGGACGTGGTCAAGACCGAGGATGCCTGCCGGGCGTTCATGGCGTTCTGCCGTGTCACCGGACTGATGGCCAGTGACATGATGGCGCCGCGCAAGCGTGGCGGCGAGGCAAGCGCGCTGCAGGCCTGAGGGCAGCTTTACCCTCCCGACCAGCCAACTCCATTTTCAACTTGGCTTGAATGTACGTGATGACCTCGTGCGCGGATCATCACGTGCATCTCGTTCCGACGGCGACGCATCGACAGCGGCGTTAAGCTTCCGTTTCCACCTTGGCGGCTACGCCATTGCTTGTTCAGCAATGGTTGATTCGTTGCGTCAGTTCATGGTTTGGAAGATGTCCCCAGAAAAAGTCCGTGCATTCCCGATCGACCGGCAGCTATTCTTGGTCAGGGAAGTTGCAGCCAAGCTAGACAATCTGCATGGCGAGCCTGCAGCCTCGTTCTGGAGGGCTAAAGCAGCCGAGTTGCTTGACCTGGTTGTCGGGTCGGGCAGAGACAGAGCCACCGCCAGCGATGAAGTGCGCAGGTTTTTCCTGGCCGTACAGAGAGAGCTTTCGGCTGGATTGGCGGCTGAATCGGCTCCAGTTCTTTCCGCCTGAAGAAAATACTTCTCTATTGTGAAATGCTGTTTACTCCAATAGCGCGTAAGCGGTGCCTTTTTCTATGGGTCTGTGTGCTTGAACAGCAACACTGCACCCAATTTACATCACCTCTATTCTTAGGAGCGCCTATTGCCATTGCAATCTGCTAGGTTGCATTAGCAAGGGCAGATTCGCGCCGGGGGCGGTGCGGATCAGGGGGTGATGATGACTCGTGTTCGTGGGTACGTAGCCGAGTCTCGCTTTGTTTCAGGCAGGTTGAAGCAGAGATTTCTGGGCCTTTCAGGGTTTGCGGCAGTAGCGGCCATTCTCATGACGCTGACGCTGTTCGTCGGTTCGACGGGGCCTGCCGAAGCGACTTGCACGGGGCCGAGTGGTGGCGTCGAGACCTGCGCGGGATCCGGGACACAGTCTGACATCAGCTACACCGCGCCTGGCGTCACGACGCTCAACGTCAACACGCTGACGATCGACCCCAGCCGGATATCCCTTACCGGTAGCGGGGCGAACCCGGCACCGGCAACGGAAGTCCAGCACTACACCTGCAGCACCGGCAATGCGGCCGACTGCGTCATCACCCCGGAAAAACCCGCCCAGAACGGCAATCCCGCCGTGGCCGAGAGCTGCGCGGTCGCCAGTGGCGCGCCTGCCGGAACAAGCTGCGTCGCACCGCCGGTCAAGGCCGCCGGCGGGCCTTCGGGCAATTCTGGCCCGACACTTGTGGTCAACTATAATCAGCCCACCGCCAACACCAACACGCCCAACAGCGGTGCGGTGATCGCGACCGGCACCATCGGTGTTCTCGGCGCCTCGAACGGCAGCCGGGGCGGCAATGGCAGCAATGGCTACGTCTTCTCCGATGGCGGTGACGGCGCCAATGGCGCCGATGGCGGCATCGTCACGGTCAATGTGGATGGGGCCGTCATGACGAGCAACAATTGCGTCCTGCCCACGGCTTGTCCGAACGCCGGCATCGTTGCGAGCAGCGTCGGCGGCGATGGTGGCGATGGTGGCGACGCCAAGGGCATTTCGGGCGATGCCGGCGATGGCGGGCTGGGTGGCAGCGGTGGCAATGCCACCGTTAATTTCAACAGCGGAAGCGTCGAAACGCAGGGCAACTACTCTGCGGGCATTGCAGCCATCAGCCAGGGCGGCCATGGCGGCAATGGCGGCGGTGGCGGCGGCCTGGTCTTCAATCCGGGCGGTGGCAGTCCGGCCGGTGCAGGCGGCAATGCCAATGTCTTCACCGGCGTCGGCACCACCATCACCACCTATGGCATCTATTCGCACGGCATAGCCGCGCAGTCGATCGGCGGCGGCGGCGGCGGCAGTGCCGGTGGTTTCGGCCTGTTTTCGTCGTCCGGCGGCAGCGGCGGCAATGGTGGCAATGGCGGCATCGTCCAGGTCACCAACAATGCCAATATCGCCACCTGGGGCAACAATTCACAGGGCATCCTGGCCCAGACGATCGGCGGCGGCGGCGGCGACGGCGGTTCGAATTTCGGCCTGTTCGCCTCGGGCGGCAGCGGCAGCCTCGGCGGCAATGGTGGCCCTGCCAATGTCGTGACGGTCGGCGTCACCAATTCCGGTGCGATCGTCACCCATGGCCAGGAATCCAATGGCATCCTGGCGCAGTCGATCGGCGGCGGCGGCGGCAATGGCGGCAATTCAGGCGGTCTGGTTTCGCTTGGCGGCGACGGCGCTTCGACCACCAATGGCGGCATCGTCGAAGTGACGAACACATCAGCCGGCTCGATCAGTACCGACGGCAAGCAGTCCGCCGGCATCTTCGCCCAGTCGGTCGGCGGCGGCGGTGGCAATGGCGGCACCTCCGGCGGCCTGTTCTCGGCCGGCGGCAAAGGCGGCGCCGGCGGCAATGGCGCGCGGGTGACGGTGACCAATGCGGGCGATATCGAGACCGGAAAAAATGGTGCCGCTTCAGTCAATTCCGCCGGCATCTTCGCGCAATCGGTCGGCGGCGGCGGCGGCAATGGCGGCGGCGCGTTCTCCGGCGGCATCGGCTTCAGCGTGGCGATTGGCGGCGCCGGCGGAAGTGGCGGCACGTCCGGAGCGGTGGAGGTGCTGCGCGACGCCAACGATACTGCCTATTCGATCATCACCCATGGCGACCAGTCGGATGCCGTTTTCGCGCAATCGATTGGCGGTGGCGGCGGCAATGGCGGATTTTCGGTTTCGGGCGCGGTCGGCGTGCTTGCGCTCGCCATGGGCGGGGCTGCCGGCAATGCCAGCGACGGCAACATCGTGACGGTGGAGACCGCCGGTTCGCTGACCACTTATGGCCAGGGATCGCGCGGCATCTTCGCGCAATCGATCGGCGGCACCGGCGGCAATGGCGGTGCGGCGATCGCGGTGGCGGTCAACGCCACCGGGACATTCGCGGCGGCGATCGGCATTGGCGGCAATGGCGGCGCCGGCGGTGCATCGAAACTCGTGACCGTGTCGAGCCTCAGTGACATTTCGACAGCCGGCAACAATGCCGGCGGCATCGTTGCCCAGTCGGTCGGCGGCGGCGGCGGCAATGGTGGCTATGCGATCGGCGGCGCCATTGGCGGCGCGGTCGGCATCGCCGTCAACATCGGCGGCAAGGGTGCCGGCGGTGGCGCCGGTGCGGACGTCATTGTCGGCAGTTCCGGTTCGATCCACACAAAGGGCAACAATTCGACCGGCATCCTGGCACAATCGGTCGGCGGCGGCGGCGGCAATGGCGGCTTCACCATCTCGGCGGCCCTTGGCGGCGGCGCGGCGAGCGTCGGCCTTGGCGGCGCGGGCGCCGACGGCAGCAATGCCGGCAATGTCACCGTCAGTGCTGACGGCGCCGGCCATACGGTCGCCACCACGTATACCGGTACCTGGAATCTTGTCACCGAAGGCAAGAACGCGGTCGGCATCCAGGCCGAGAGCATCGGCGGCGGCGGCGGCAATGGCGGCTTCTCCGGCAGCCTCGCGGCGGGCGGGCTTGTCGGCGTCGGCGTCAGCCTCGGCGGCACGGGCGGTGGCGGCGGTGATGCGGGTACGGCGACCGTTAACAATGGCAAGAAGGTCGGCAACACCGTCACCCACAACAACATACTGACGATAGAGGACAACTCGACCGGCATCCTGGCGCAATCGATCGGCGGCGGCGGCGGCAATGGCGGCTTCGCCGTGACGCTCAGCGTCTCCGGTTCCTATGAAGGCGCCGGCGGCGCGGCAGCGGTCTCGGTCGGCGGCAGCGGTGCCACCGGTGGCGTCGGTAAGGATGTTTTCGTCACCAGCTATGGCAACATCGCCACTTACGGCAAACAGTCCGACGGCATTCTGGCGCAGTCCATCGGCGGCGGTGGCGGCAATGGCGGCTTCAGCGTCGCCGGCACGTTCACGACCGGCGCGCTGGGCGCTTCGGTGGCCGTCGGAGGCAGTGGCGGCAGCGGGCAGAGCGCCGGCGAGGTGACGGTGACCTCGGCCGGCAACATTCAGACCCATGGCGACCAGTCGATTGGCATCATGGCGCAGTCGGTTGGTGGCGGCGGCGGCAATGGCGGCTTTGCCGGCGCCGGCGCGATCACGCTGCAGGGTGTCAGCGCCGCGGTCGGGCTTGGCGGCAGTGGCGCCGGTGGTGGCAGCGCGAAAACCGTTCGCGTCACCTCGACCGGCGACATCACGACGTATGGCGACCAGGCGATCGGCATTCTGGCGCAGTCGGTTGGCGGCGGTGGCGGCAATGGCGGATCGACCGTTTCGCTGGCGCTTGCCAAGGATGCCGGTATCGGCGTGGCGCTTGGCGGCAAGGGCGGCGCGGCCGGCAACGGCCTCGATGTCACCGTCATCTCGACCGGCAACATCTCGACCGGCGCCGGCTTCATATCAGGCGGTGTTCGCGGTACGGGCGCGGCCGGCATACTGGCGCAATCGGTCGGCGGCGGCGGTGGCAATGGCGGCTTTGCCGGCACGCTTGGCGGCGGCAAGTCGATCGCCGTCGGCGTGGCGTTTGGCGGCAGCGGTGCGGGCGGTGGCAGTGCCGACATCGTCAAGGTCACCTCGACTGGCAACATCTCGACCAATTTCGACAATTCGTCCGGCATCATCGCGCAGTCGATCGGCGGCGGCGGCGGCAATGGCGGCTTCAGTGTCGCCGTCACCGGTGCGCTTGGCGATCCCGATGCGGCAACGGCGTCGGTCGCGATCGGCGGCAAGGGCGGCGTCGGCGGCGTCGGCAAGGACGTGACGGTGACGAGCACCGGCACGATCACGACGACGGGCAAATTCTCCAACGGCATACTGGCGCAGTCGATCGGCGGCGGCGGCGGCAATGGCGGCTTCGCGGTCGCCGGCTCTGCCACGACAGGCAATGCCGGCATCGGCGTTGGCGTCGGCGGCACCGGCGCCACCGGCTCGGCATCAGGCAAGGTGATCGTCAACAGCTACAGCCTCGTCGGCGCGAACGGCCAGCCGGTGCTGCTGGCGCCAGCCTCGAACATCGTGTCGATCTGGACCCAGGGTGACAATTCATCCGGTATTTTCGCGCAGTCGGTCGGCGGCGGCGGTGGCTCGGGCGGCTTTGCCGGCAGCCTCGGCGTCGGGCTCGGCGGCGGCGGTCTCGGTGTCAGCATCGGCGGCGGCGCCGGATCCGGCTCGACTGCCGAAACGGTCACCGTCACCAGCTACAACAACATCCTGACCGGAGGCAAAGACTCCTTCGGCATCATGGCGCAATCGGTCGGCGGCGGCGGTGGCAATGGCGGTTTTGCCATTGCGCTGGCCGGCAGCAAGGATATGGCGGCCAGCGTCGCGGTCGGCGGCTCCGGCTCGAGCGGCGGCGACGCCGCGGTCGTTACCGTCACCAGCCACGGCAACATCGAGACCGATGGCGACGGCTCGCATGCGATCTTCGCACAATCGGTCGGCGGCGGCGGCGGCAATGGCGGCGGCGCGATAGCCGGCACGCTGACCGGCGAGGGCACGGGCAGTCTGGCCGTCGGTGTCGGCGGTTCGGGCGACAATGGCGGCAACGCCAAAGCGGTCACCGTCTCCTCGACGGGCGATCTCAGGACCGAAGGTTTGAAGGCCGACGGCATCCTGGCGCAGTCGATCGGCGGCGGCGGCGGCAATGGCGGCTTCTCCGGTGCGCTGGCGATCACCACGGGAGCAGGCGCGATCGGCGTCGGTGTCGGCGGCTCCGGCAAGGGCGGCGGCAATGCCGACACGGTCACCGTGACCTCGACCGGCAACATCGTCACCCTCAAGAACGGTTCGAACGGCATCCTGGCGCAATCGGTCGGCGGCGGCGGCGGCAATGGCGGAGCCGCGGTCACCATCGCGGGCTCCGGCCAGAAAGCGGCCGCGGCGGTTTCTGTCGGCGGCAGCGGCGCCAAGGGCGGCACCTCGCAGCTGGTCACGGTCAACAACATCGGCACGATCGACACCACCGGCGACAAGGCCAATGGTATCCTTGCCCAGTCGATCGGCGGCGGCGGCGGGACCGGAGGCTTCGCCATCTCTGGCGAGATGGTCGTTGACGGCGCTGGTGGCGCGGCCGTCAGCGTCGGCGGCAATGGTGGCACCGGCCAGGATGGCGGCCGCGTCATCGTCAACAGCAATATCGGCACCACGCTCGCCAACAACAATGCGACCATCCACACCGTTGGTGGGGATTCGAATGGCATCTTCGCGCAATCGGTCGGCGGCGGCGGCGGCGATGGCGGCTTCTCCGGGGCGGTTTCGGTCACCGGCCAGAATGCCAAGGCCGCGATCGGAGTCTCCGTCGGCGGCTCGGGAGCCGGCTCCGGCGACGGCAAGACCGTCAATGTCACCTCGGTCGACAATATTTTGACCGGAGGCAACGGCGCGAACGGCATCCTGGCGCAATCGGTCGGCGGCGGCGGCGGCAATGGCGGCTTCTCCTTTGCCGCGACAATCAAGGGCTCGCTCGGCAAGAACCCGAGCAAGAACGGCGCGGTCTCGGTATCACTCGGTGGCGGCGCCGGTTCCGGCGGCGATGCCGAGAAGGTCACGGTCGATTCGACCGGCATCATCCAGACCAGCGGCAACAAGGCTTTCGGTGTCCTGGCGCAGTCGGTCGGCGGTGGCGGCGGCACGGGCGGGCTAAGCGTGGCGGCAGCTCTCAACCTCGGTGAGGGCGGCAACCAGATCACCGCCGCTGTCGGCGGCGAGGGCGGTGGCGGCGGCACCGGTGGCGAAGTGCTGCTGACGCGCCACGGCTCGACCATCACTACCGGCGATCAGTCCGTCGGCCTGTTCGCCCAATCGGTCGGCGGCAGCGGCGGCAATGGCGGCATGGCGATCTCCGGCGTGATTGCCGGCACCGACGCCAAGACGCTGTCGGCCAGCGTCGGCGGCTTCGGCGGCGCCGGCACCAACGCCAGCAAGGTGACGGTCGACAACACCGGCGCCATTTCGACTTACGGGGTCGAATCAGACGCCATCCAGGCGCAGTCGATCGGTGGCGGCGGCGGCAATGGCGGCATGGCCGTCTCGGCCGTGATCGGCTCGCTCGGCACCGGAACCAATTTCAATGCCGGCGTGACCGTCGGCGGCTTCGGCGGAGACGCCGGCTTTGCCGGCGACGTCTTCGTGACCAATCACGGTCTCTTGCAGACCGGCTTGCTCGCGGCCGGCCAGACCACGACCAATGGCGATGGCGCCTACGGCATCTTCGCGCAGTCGGTCGGCGGCGGCGGCGGCTCCGGCGGCAACGCGATCACCGGCGTGCTTGGCCTCAAGGGCAACAATGCGGGCACTCAGGTCAATGTCAGCGTTGCAGTCGGCGGCTCGGCCGGCAACGGCAACACGGGCGGTAACGTCACCATCAGGCAGTATGGCGGCATCGAAACCAACGGCATGGGCGCCTTCGGCATACTGGCGCAATCGATCGGCGGCGGCGGCGGCACCGGCGGCCGCGCCAATTCGATCTCGCTGCAGCTTGGTGCGAAATGCACCCTTCCAAAGGTCTGTGAACCGGCCGGCGGCAAACCGAACTGGAACCTGCAGGCGACCGTCGGCGGCGCCGGCGGAACCGGCAATGACGCCATGACCGTCGATGTCGGCAATTATGATTTCATCACCACGGATGGCGACAAGTCGTCCGGCATCGTCGCGCAGTCGATCGGCGGCGGCGGCGGCATCGGCGGCGACGCCTATGTGGGGACGGGCGGCCTGCTTGCGATACCCTACGTGCCAGTCGATCCGACGCTGCTCCTGAAGCCGCTCGGCACGAGCAGCCTGACCAGGTCGGGCACGGTCGCCATTGGCGGCAACGGCGCCGGTGGCGGCAATGGCGGTACCGTCATCGTTGCCAATGAAGGTGTGATCACGACCCACGGCACCAAGTCGGACGGCATCCACGCCCAGTCGATCGGCGGGGGCGGCGGCGATGGTGGCGACGGCGAGGCCGGTGCGCTCGGCACCGTCGGCCTTGGCGGCCAGGGCAAGGCCGCCGGCAATGGCGGTTCGGTCACCGTCACCAACGGCAAGGCCAACCTCAGCCAGGCCGGCGCGGCCATTATCCAGACCTTCGGCACGTCGCCGACGCCGCCGGCAGAGGGCGCGCCGAGCGCCGACCCTGAGCAAGGCTATTCGGCCGGCATCTTCGCACAATCGGTCGGTGGCGGTGGCGGCACGGGCGGCGGCGCCGGCGGCCTGCTGTCGCTTGGCGGCTCCGGAAAGGCGGGCGGTACCGGTGGCCACGTCACGGTCAACAATTACGGCGGCATCCTCACGCATGCCGATGATTCGGTTGGCATTTTCGCGCAGTCGATCGGCGGCGGCGGTGGCGCCGGCGGCTCGCTCGGCATCAGCGCGATCGCGGTCGGCGGCTCGGGCGGCGCGAGCGGCTCCGGCGGCCAGGTGGATGTCGTCAACAACGCCATGATCGAGACGCACGGCATCGATTCCTACGCCATCCAGGCGCAGTCGGTGGGTGGCGGCGGTGGTTCGGGCGGCGGCAAGAATGGCGGCATCACCGGCTCGATCCCGGCCCTGATCTCGATCGGCGGCGCCGGCGGCTCGTCCGGTATCGGTGGCATCGTCAATGTCACCAACAACAACAGCCTGCACACCTATGGCGCCGGCGCGGACGGCATCAACGCCCAGTCGATCGGTGGCGGCGGCGGTTCCGGCGGCCGCGCGATCGGCTTCATCGCCGTCGGCGGCAAGGGCGGCGATGTCGGTAACGGCACCACCGCCGGCAGCAACGGCGGTGGCGGCGCGGTCACCGTCAACAACAATGCCAATGGCACGATCACGGTCGAAGGCATCGGCGCGCATGGCATCTTCGCGCAGTCGGTCGGTGCCGGCGGCGGCTCGGGCGGCGGCGCGTTCGGCGTCAGCATCGTGCCTGTCGCGATCGGGGTCGGCGGCGGCGGCGGCAGTTCGGGTGATGGCGGCGTTGTCACCGTCAACAACCATGGCGACATCACGACGGTATCGGCCTCGTCGGTCGCGATCTTCGCAGAATCGATCGGCGGCGGCGGCGGCACCGGTGCCATGAGCGTGGCGGCGAGCCCCGCGCCTGGCGCCTTCACCTTCGGCATCGGCGGCGACGGCGGCGCCAATGGCAAGGGCGGCAACGTCAATGTCACCAATTTCAGCGACGGCATCATCCACACCCAGGGCTTCGGCTCGACCGGCATCATGGCGCAGTCGGTGGGCGGCGGCGGTGGCGCAGGCGGTGCGTCCTATTCCGTATCGGGCGGCCCGCCCGGACTTGCCATCGCGCTCGGCGGCAAGGGTGCCGCCGGCGGCGACGGTGGCATCGTCACCGTCATCAACAATGGGGCCATGCAGCTCGACGGCGACAATTCCGTCGCGATCTTCGCGCAATCAGTCGGCGGCGGTGGCGGCTCGGGCGGCACCGCGATCGCCGCAGCGATCGGCGTGCCGGTGTTCATCGGCGGAGATACGGGCGCGACCGGCAAGGGCGGCGACGTCACCGTCACCAATACGGGGCAGATCAGGCTCACCGGCAATGGCTCTGTCGGCATCTTCGCGCAGTCCGTGGGTGGTGGTGGCGGCGTGGTGACCGCTGGCACCGACGGCATCGTCCAGGCCGTCGCCGGCGGCAGCGGCAATGGCGGCGTCGTGACTATCAACAGCAATGTCGCCATGCTCATCACCGGTGACAATTCGGTCGGCGTGTTTGGCCAGAGCATCGGCGGCGGCGGTGGCGTCGGCGGCTTTTCCGGCAACTATCTCGGCCTCGACCAGGTGCAGTCCACAAGCAGCAAAATGGCCATGGCCCCGCAAGGCTTCATGGGCAGCGCCGGCGGCGGCGGCACCGGCGGCGCCATCACCTTCACGCAGACGGCCGATCTCGCGGTCATCGGCAAGAATTCCTTCGCGCTGATGGAGCAGAGCGCCGGCGGCACTGGCAACATATCGGACAATGGCGACATCAACGTCACCATCGCCAGTGGCGTGACGATCATCGGCGGCTCGGGTGCCGGCGGCGGCATCGGCTACAAGGACGGCAAGGACAATGTGCTGACCAACAACGGCATCGTCCGTTCGGTGCTGCTGATCGACGGCTATGCCATGCGCGGCGGCGTCGGCAACGAGACGTTCGACAACATGTACCTGACGGTCGGCTCGATGGATCTCGGCGCGGGTCTCAACATCTTCAACAACAAGACCAACGCCGTCTACCTGATGGGCGACACCGTCTATCTCGACCTGGCCGGCCAGTTCGACAATGACGGTTTTGCTGCTCCCGGCGGCCTCGACCGCGTGATGACGACCGACGTCACCGGCAACTGGTCGCAATCGCTTGGCGGCGTCTATCTGCTCGACCTGGATCTCGATCCGGAGGCGGACCGCATCAATGTGAGCGGGACGGCTGACGTCAACGGCCTTGTCAGCATCAACATCATGAATCCGGGCGCGGCAAAGCCGGGCAATCAGGATTACATCATCCTGGAGGCGCAGGGCGGTGTCACCGACAATGGGTTGAAGCTCGATACGATCCCGAGCGCGGTGGCGCAGTATGCGCTGAAATATCCGAACCCGGAGGATATCGTCCTCAATGTCGACATCAATTTCGCCCGCACCGGCCTGACCGAGAACCAGACCGCGGTGGGCCAGGCGATCAACGCCATCCAGACCGATCTGACGTCGCCGAACTTCACCAAGATCGCCAACGCGATCTTCTATATCCCGACGCTTGATCAGCTTGGCGCCGTCTACGACACGATCTCAGGCGAGGGCATCAGTGGCTTCCAGCAGCCGGAGTTCGACGCCAACAGCACCTTCCTGGCGCAGATGAGCCGGCAGGCCGACGCTTGGCGCATGGGCATCGCGACGGACCCGATGAGCCAGTCGCTGAAAGCGCCGGAGGCGGCCTATGCCGAACCGCCCGGCAAGACCAATCCGTTCGACGCCTTGGCCAACGGGCCCAACGAACAGCGCTGGAGTTACTGGGCGACGGCGGGCGGCAATTCGGGTGCGGTTACCGGCGATCCGGTGGTCGGCAGCGCAGCCCTTGACTACAAATCCGGAAACTTCGCCGTTGGCCTGGACTCGCAGGGCGATCCCGATGTCCTGATGGGCTTCGCGCTGGGTGGCGTCGCCGGATCCTTCGCCGTGCCGGACCGCGAAACCTCCGGCAACATCATCGGTGGCCATGCTGGCGCCTACGGCGCGCGCAAATGGGGCCAGTTCTACATCAACGGCTCGCTGGCGATGGATCTCTACAGCAACACCACCGACCGCTTCACCTCGGTGCCGGGCGCGCCCAATCCGCTCAATCCGGTGCCGCCAATCACCAGGGAACACTGGACCGGCGATTTCATGAGCGCGGGCTTCGGCACCAGCCTCGAGGCCGGCTGGCGGCGGCCTTTCGGCGCCGGCGCCATCACGCCGTTCGCCGGGCTGCAATTCCAGGCTCTGGCGATGCAGGCCTTCTCGGAAAAGTCGACCAGCGACGGAGCGCTGGGCCTCGACTTCGACAGCCGTACGGTCATCTCGCTGCCGGTCTCGCTCGGCTTGCAGCTCGACACCACGATGGCTATCGGCGAGAGCAAGACCCTGCAGGCCTGGGGCCGCGCCGCCTGGCTGCACGAGTTCAAGCCGGACCGCTCGGTGGAGCCTGGCTTCCAGGCAGCACCCGGCTATGCCTTCGTCGTTCAGGGGGCAGGGGCGGCCGAGGACGCGATCACCGTCAATGCCGGCGTCAAGCTGAACTGGAGCGCCAACACATCGGTGTTCGCCACCTTCGACGGCAAGTTCGCCGACCGGGTGCAGACCTATGGCGGCAATGTCGGGTTCAGGGTGAACTGGTAGGCGAGGCACGATCGCTCGCCTGTACGATACCCGCAACTCTATCGCAGGCCGGCAGCTCCGAGGCATCGATGCTTGCCTCCGCTGTTCGGCTCCGTGATCACTGGTCGCCTGGCGCGCAACCGCGCGTCAAGGACCGGTAGACCATCCTCGGCGCCCCGCAGGGCAGCAGTTCTCGTTCACAAGCGCGCAGAGGTCAGTCAACAGCTGGTTATTTTGAAAGCCAATCGAAGCCGTCATCAAAAATGAACGGAACTTTTTAGCCGTTCCTTCATACATGCGTGCTTTCTAATTTAAGCTATGGCTTTCAATCGCTTCACCCGAATTCGGCTCGTTGCGACCGGTATCCGCCGGAGTACAAGGGCAAATGTTGCCACCATCTTCGCCCTCAGCCTGCCGATCGTCGTCGGCGCGGCCGGCTTCGGTGTGGAGACCTCCTACTGGTACTACAACAGCCTGAGACTGCAGGCGACGGCCGATGCCGCGGCCTATGCCGGCGCGCTTGAACAGATCTCGGGTTCCGACAAGCCGACGATAATCGCGGCGGCGACGCAGTCGGCAGCGACGAACGGGCTGGGCTCGGGCACGATCGTCGTCAACACGCCGCCAGCGTCCGGGCCGAATACAGCGAAGAAAGCGGTCGAGGTCATCGTCGCTCAGAACATCAACCGGATGTTCACCTCGATCTTCACGCAAGGTCAGGTGCCCGAGCAGGCGAGGGCGGTGGCCCTCATCACCAACGCTTCGAAGGCCTGCGTGCTCGCGCTCGACCCATCCGCTTCGCAGGCGGCGCTGTTTTCCGGCAACACCAGCGTCAAGCTCATCGGCTGCTCGGTCATGTCCAATTCGATCGCATCGGACGCCATCAAGCTTCAGGGCTCGGCGGGCCTCCAGGCCGATTGCCTGATATCGGGGGGCGGTGTTTCTCTCAGCAATCCCGTTACGACCGTCTGCGCGGCCCCGATAACCCAGGCGCTGCCTGCCGCCGATCCATTTGCCGACCTGCCGGCCCCAGCCGCTTCGAACCCCTGCCAGAACGATAACAAAGCCACACTGAGTCCAGGCACCTATTGCAGCGGCATGACGCTAAAGGGCAATGTCACGCTCTCACCCGGCGTCTACGTCGTCCAGGGCAATCTCAAGATAAACGCCAACGCTGCCATCACAGGCAGCGGGGTGACGATCTTCATGTCGGGCAGTTCGTCGGTCAGCATAAACGGCAACGCGTCCGTGAAGCTCAGCGCGCCGACTTCGGGCGCCTATTCAGGCGTTCTGTTCTATGGCGACAGAACCGGCAACAGCGCATCCAGCACCTTCAACGGCACAGCCGACTCGCTGCTGACTGGGGCCATCTACTTCCCGAAACAGCAGATCAGCTATCTCGGCAACTTCTCGGGCAACAACGGCTGCACCCAAGTCGTCGCCAATACGATCCAATGGTCTGGGAATTCAACCATCAATCAGGATTGCACGAGCCTCGGAATGCGAGACATTCCGGCCACGCAGTCCGTGGCACTGGTCGAGTAGGCTTCCATGGAACGCGGATCAATCCTTGGCGACCGTTCTGGCGTTGCCGCGGTCGAGTTCGCCATGGTCCTGCCCTTCCTGTGCGCGGCGCTGCTCGGCATCATCGACGGCTGGTCCTATGTGACGAGCTCACTGTCGATGCGCGCCGGCGTCAAGACCGCCGCGAACCTGATCATGGAAGGATCGACCAATGACACGGCGACGCAGGCCGTTGCCATGTCGAGTTGGGAGAAGCGGCCGACGGACGGCCAGGTCACGCTAAGCCGGATCTATATGTGCGGGACGACCGTGGTCGACGCCTCCACTTTGTGCAGCGGACCAAAGGTGCCGTCGGTCTATGTTCAGATCCAGGCATCGGCCACCTGGACGCCGCCCTTCACCTTCGGCGTCTTTTCCGCTTCCAGCGTCATCGGCCATCTGGAGGTGATCCGTGTTCGGTAGGGCGTCTCACCGTTTCGCGGAAATGGCGAAGCGCCCTAGCTCTTCGTTTTGCCGCGATCCCCGGTATTGCGCTGGGGCAAGCGCCTTCAGGCGGGATCGATCGGGCGGGGCCGGGCTGGAGTTCGCACTGATCGCGCCGTTCCTTATCATATTGCTGTTCGGGATCTTCGCCTTGGGCTGGTCGATGCATTCGGTGTCCAGCGTTCGCTATACGCTGGAGACATCATCGCGCTCGCTGCAGCTTCAGAACACGCTGACCCAAGCCGACATCCAATCGATCGCCACGCAGAAATTGCAGGCCTTGGGCTTGAAGGATGTGAACGTGACGATCGCCGTCGACCCGGCGAGCGGCGGCTTCCGCATGGCGCATCTGACCGCCACCTATGCCTTCGTCGTCGATTTTCCTTACCTCAGCAGCTTTCCGATCAACTACGCCACCACCGTCACCGTGCCGCTGGTCGGCGGTTAGTCGATACGGCGCAGACGCTGGCTTGCGCGTTTCAGCCTGCATGGTCCAGCAGTCTTGTTGTGGCGTCACGGCGATGTTCGGAATTGGCGCGATCGATGCCTTCCACGGTGATCGCGAAGGTTCCGTTCTCGATCCTTCCAATCCAACCCTTGGCTTTCAGGTACCAGAGATGAAACTCAAGATGTTCTCGCGGACAGCCTGACAAACGTTCGATTTCTGTATCGCCAATACCGGGATTGTTTACGTCTTGCCGGCGTTTGACGTAGAGCAGTGAGAGCAATTTCGCCTGAATGGCCACATCACGCTCGATAGTTGTGCTGTTGCTGGCTTCCCCAATCAACTCTGTTCGCAGGCTCAAATGGTCCTTGTGCTGAATGTCATACTGCGCGCGCTTGACTGGGTCCTTGAGAACATTGTGGGCTTCCAGGATTTCGCTGAAGCGCGATTCATCGCCGGTGTCCTGATTGTCAGGATGGTAGCGCATGGCGAAATAGCGGAATACCCGTTCTATCGTTTCCGAGTTGGCGTTCGGGCTGATTTCAAGGAGTTCGTAGTAATCAACGAACAAGATGGCGCCCCCATAACATCGCTACTGCGCACACCCTCGAGTGCATGACCGCTGAAGGCAAGAAACAACAGTCCTCAACTTGCGGATTGGATCGGCGCGAACCGAAGCTGGTCAAGAGAATCCGTACGTGACATTGCAATCAGCCGCGCAACGGCGAAGGCTGCCAGAATGATGAAAACAGCGGTGAGGTTGAGGAAGGCGGGTGATGCAAAAATGCTCCCGCTCGGATCAGAACAGATCAGTTCCATGGCGCTCTACCCCTTCAGCGACCTGATGGTTTGAATAATGATCCGGCTTTATGATGAATACAAGCGCTTGCTAATAGGATGGTTGATGCAGGTGCTCTGGGACACAGGCAAGGGCGGCTGAGACACGGACGGATATTCGGCAATAGGGGATCGGGCTCAGTGCTCGAAACTCTGGTTCGTCCAAGGGGAATCGAACCCCTGTTACCGCCGTGAAGGGCTGGCTTACCGAGGCTCCCTGGAAGGAAGGCGCCGTCGACCTCGAAATCGATCGCGTCTGGTGGGTGGCAAGGGTTGCTGCACTTTGCCAAGTTGAAACTGAGTTGCTGGTTTGACGGATCGATCTCGTTGCAATCGAGCACTGGGGATTCCGCCGCCGAAATGGTGCAGGAAGAATAAGCCTAAGGACTGGCAACCCCTACCGGAAGTTTACCGCCTCGAGCGTGAGCGGGAGAAGGAGGGGGGGTGCTCCGCTACCGCCGCTGAGGAGCGCGCATTGGCCGCTCTGGCGCGCAGCGGGAGGCGCCAGAGCGGGCCGGACGATGCGGCCGCGTAACTTGCGGCGACCGGTCCTTCTGTCCCGTAATGGATCAATTGTCGCTGGCACAACAATTGCTTTGTCAGCAATACCGGCTGTTGGGACCGGCAATTGGGCGGGTGTGGTGGGCCTCGCCGCTTCGCAAATGGAGCGGCGAGGTTTCTGCGTTCAAGCAGCTTGCAGGTGCAACCAGAGACACAGCGACTGGCCATAGGCGGGCGCCAGGACGCGCGGGAAGCCTCTGCCGCGTTTAGGACAGCGTCAGCGGGAAACGCGCGCTGGTGGCGCCAACCAGGCGGCTTAACGCCTCACTCAAGGATGAAGTACAGCGGAACGAGTATCGAGAATGCCGCTACAGCGGTCAGAAAAATGTCTGTGGTCATGAGCCCCCGCTCGGAATTTCATGACCATCTCACATTCAATTAGCTAAAATGCAAATGAACTCGCGCCGGCCATTCATGGAACAGGACCGGCGCGGCCACCTGCGGCCGTGTAGGGCAACGGGCGCCTGAGGTTCCACGGCAGTGCGGCCCGGCACCTATAGATTGGGATGTGAATAGGACGCCGGCCTAACCGACGGGCTGTTTTGTGAGCAGCAGCGACGCCGGCTGGTCAATATATGTGCTAGTGCTAATGTAATTGCAGCCTACGAATGAAGGAGCAGCCTTACCGGGAGGAAATGATGTCGATCCGCGACGAACTGCAGGAGCTTTGGGACATCTACGTTGCGGCCTATCGAGACGGGGATGCTGCCGGTTGCGCGGCGGTATTCACACCTGATGCGGAATTGCATTCTCCCTATGCGGCGGCAGCTCGCGGCCGCGCGGCGATAGAGGCGCTGCATGGCGTCTGGACCCAACACGCCACCCCCGACAAAACACTAGGCATAATAGAGGCGGGGGCATCAGGGCACCTTGCATGGTCTCTCGCGGCCTATTCGGAGGGTGAGGCGACCGGGAACGGAACTTCACTCAGCGTCTTTGAGCGACAGGCTGCTGGCGGAGGCTGGCTGATCCGCATGTGCAGTCTCAACAGCACCGATCCCGGCCAATGATCGACAAGCCGGCCTACATCGTCAGCATCTTCGACAAGCCGCGCTATCCTGACTACAGAGGCAGTCGATGCTTCAGGATGGCGCGCGAGGGCTCGGTCGAGGAGATCACCCCGAAGCCGAAGAAGCGCTAAAGGGCTCGGCGCAGACGGCGACATGTCCGGTGATGGAACGGCGAGTCTCTGAAAGTCTGACGCATTCAGACATGCCGGATTCGGCGTGGGTGGCGTCCGTCATCCATGCGAAATTGTTTGCTTTGCCATTTTGACCGGTTCCTTGGAATCGGCTGGTTCCGGACGATATTGGCCAAAAATTGGACAGTAAGGACGGGGAGGTCGCCAAGTGCCTGAAAAGCCTGGTACGCCCAAGGGGAATCGAACCCCTGTTACCGCCGTGAAAGGGCGGTGTCCTAACCGCTAGACGATGGGCGCGCTCAGACGAAGCGGCTTATACTGACGTTGTGCGCAACCGGCAACCCGTCAGATGCCGGCTTGGACAACTTTTTTGCGGGGCTTTGGAATCGGGGGCTTCATCACCCACTGGGCGCTTGGTGATTAGCGAAAACGCCCATTGCTCCGCCCGTGGATGACGAAGTTGGGGACGCTCCGGTTAATCTCGAATGCGCCCTTTAGCCGTCGTCACCGCCGCTGCGCCGGCGGCAGCGCCAGTTCCAGTCGCGCTCGGGGCCGACGTCGACGTGTACCGATTCGGTGTGGCAATAGGTGCCGACGCCACCGCGGCCGGGCATGGTCCTGATGTAGTTCGCCAGTTCCCATTTGGAGACGCCGGGCACCTGGATGTCGGCGGCGGCGCAGTACATGTGCAGCGAGTTCTTGGCGCCGTTGGCGCGGCGGTTGCGAGCAGGGTCGCGGTAGCCTGACGTGACCACCATCTTGCGGCCGTAATGGCCTTCGATCGTCTTCAGCACGCGCACCAGCGACGGCTTCAGGCAGGCGACATCGACGCTTTCGTTCTGCTTCAGCAGGCCGTTGGGCGCGAGCCGGGCCATGCCGGCGGCCGACGCAACCTGATAGCTGCCGCCGATTGGACCCTCATCCTCATTGAGGTCGACGTCGCTTTCGTCGTCGAGGCCGGATTTGCGCTTGATCTCGAACAGGGCGGTCTGACGCACGCCAGGCAAGGCATCGCTGCCGGTGATATGACCGGCGTCGTCACCGGTCGAGGCCAATTGTATTGGCTTTGCCGTGGAGTCGGCCGAGGCCAACGTGATGATCGGCTTTGCCGCCGCCGCGGGCGCGGGTTTGGCCTGTGCGGTCGGCTGTTCGCCCGATCGCGTGTTGATCAGCGGAGCCGGTGTGGCCGAAGCGGGCGTGGCGCCGAACATCGAGGCCAGGAAGCCACGTTTCTTTGGCGCCTCTGCTTGTGGCGCCTCACCCGCGGTCACATAGACCGGATTGTTCATCACCGGCGCCGTGGCTGGCTTCGGCGTTGTCACCGCGGCATCGGCGGCAGCGATCTTCTGGGCGACCGCGTCGGTCTGCTGTGCCGTCTGGGCCGGCTGCTGCAAGGCCTGCGGCGTTTGTCCCGCGATCGTTTCAGCGCCAGCCGGCGTTATCAGCGGAAAGGCTGCTTGCGGCTTGGCCATCGGTACGTAAGCGACTTTTTCGGGGAGTGCGGTGTCGCCTTCGCTCATCACGGTCGTTTGCGTGGCCGTTGTCTGCGAAGTCGAATCGGCGGTGGCGATGGGCTTGCCGGTGGCGGCCACGTTAACGTCGGAGGCGGAGGCATTGTAGCCAGGCATTCCGACCGACATTGTCGGGTCGCCGGCCGATGTGCAGGAGGCCAGGAGCACACAGCAGAGCGCTGCCAAGATGGCGCTGCGTTCTCCCTTTGCTAGGCTCCATCCTGCTGATTTCAAAGTCAAATTCCCCCTCGATGTCCGGTCGGTACGTCCTCGGCGCAGCACTGGAAGTCGCTGTCCAAGGTGACCTTTGTCTCCGATCCGGAAACGAGACCTGTGTCAAATCCGCAAGCCTGGAAGTATTTTTGCAGCGATTGCCGAATTACGGCTGCTTGATGGTTGACGACACCATTTCGCCCGCTTTTGGCGGGCCGTCAACTCACCAGACATTACAGTCCGTTACACACGCACCTTCACATAGCTGCCGGGAGCATCGCCCAAGGTTTTCATATGCTTGCCGGGTTTGCGGGCAGGCACGCGGGTGTCGTCCTTGGCCTCGATCCAGCTTTGCCAGTGCGGCCACCACGACCCGGGATGCTCAGCGGCCTTGGCAATCCATTGGCCGAAATCGCCTTCCGGCTTGCCGCCGGTCCAATACTGGTACTTGCCGGAGGCGGGCGGATTGACGACACCGGCTATGTGGCCCGATCCCGCCATCACGTAGTCGACCTTGCCGCCGAAATATTTCGAGCCGAGGAAGACGGACAGTGCCGGCGCGATGTGATCTTCCCGCGAGGCGAGGTTGTAGACCGGAATGGTGACATCCCCAAGCGAGACCGTATGCCCCGCCAGCTCCATCGTGCCACGCGAGAGGTTGTTCTCGAGATAGCAATTGCGCAGATAGAAGGAATGGTTGGCCGCCGCCATTCGGGTCGAATCGGCATTCCAGTAGAGCAGGTCGAAGGGCAGGGGATCCTTGCCGCGCATGTAGTTGTTGACGACATAGGGCCAGATCAGGTCGCCGGAGCGCAGCATGTTGAAGGCGGTCGCCATCTTGGTGCCGTCGAGATAGCCCTTTTCGTTCATCGACTTTTCCACAGCTGCGACCTGTTCCTCGTCGACGAAGACTTTCAGGTCGCCGGCATAGGTGAAGTCGACTTGCGTGGTGAAAAAGGTCGCCGACTTGATGCGGTCGTCGCCTTCCCTGGCCATCAGCGCCAGGGCCGCCGCCAGCAGCGTGCCGCCAACGCAGTAACCGATCGCGTTTACGTCGCGCTCGCCGGTGGCCTTCTCGATCGTGTCGAGGCCGTATTGCAGGCCTTCCCTGATATAGGCTTCCCAATTCTTGGCGCCGTGGCGCTCGTCCGGATTGATCCAGGAGATGACGAAAACGGTGTGGCCTTGCTCGATCGCCCAGCGGATGAAGGATTTCTGCGGGTTGAGGTCGAGTATGTAGAACTTGTTGATCCAGGGCGGGCAGATCAGCAGCGGGCGTTTCAGCACCGTCTCGGTCGCGGGATCATACTGGATGATCTCGGCGACATCGCTGCGGCCGACCACCTTGCCGGGTGTGGTGGCGATGTTCCTGCCGATCTCGAAGGGCGAATAGTCGGCCTGGCGCAGTTTCAGGTCACCCTTGCCGGCGGCGATGTCCTCGGCCAGCATCTTCATCCCGCGCACCAGGTTCTCGCCGTTGGAAGCGACGGTCTCGCGGAACAGCTCCGGGTTGGTCAGGATGAAATTTGACGGCGAGATGGCATTGGACACCTGCTTGACGTAGAAGCTCGCCTTGTGGCGGGTGTGCTCGTCCAGACCTTCGGCGTGCTCGACCAGTTCGGACGCCCAGCGCGAGGTGACGAGATAGGCCTGCTTGAGGAAATCGAAGAAGGCGTTGCGGCCCCATTCCGGGTCCTGGAAACGCTTGTCGCCGCGCTCCGGCTTGACGGCGTCGTCGGTGCCTTCGGCGTTGGGGCTGACGCGCTGGATGGCGTTCGCCCACACCGTCATATAGCCGGCGAACAGCCGCGTCTGCGCTTCGAGCGCGCGCTGCGGGTCGGCGAGCCAGTATTCGCTGAGTTTGGAAAATGTCTTGACCATGTCGACGACCGGCTCGGCGACGTGGTCGCGCACTTCGCCGCGCTCGCGCGGTTCGGCCCAGGCGGACGCCGCTTTGCCGGCCTGCTCGATCATGCGCGCCATGTTCAACGCGAAGCGCTCCGGATCCTTCACCAGATATTGCTCGACGGTCGAAGGCTCGTCATCTTCCGTTTTGCCCGAATCGGGTGTTTTGGACATGGTTCGCGGGGTTCCTCCCGAAGCGTTTTCTTGACATATTAACATGGGACATCCGACAGGGTCCAATCTCGCTCTACCCCGGCTGCCAAGGAAACAATATGACGATTAATATTGGCGAGACTGTTTTTTTTAATGCCGCACGGTTTTGCCGCATCGGCGCGGCGATCGTCCTTGTGGGGATCGCCGGGTGCTCGAGCACGAATACCGCCGGCCCGGTGCCGATGGCCGAGAATGCAGGACCGAAGGATACCGGCACCTTCCCGAACCTCAACATCCCGCCGAAAGTGGCGAACAAGCAGCTCACGCAAGCCGAGACGAACGCCAAGCTCGCCGAACTCAAGGCTGACGGCAACGCGCAGGGCGCCAAAAGCGGCGGCGGCGCCGCGGTCGCCAACCAGGCGGCACTGGCGGACCTAGCCGCGAAACATGGTCCGCAGGCGCTGAAGCAGATCGAAGGCAAATGCGATCCCGCCCTCGACCCTACCTGCAAATGAGTATATAGCGCGCGCCCAATACCCCTTTTGCTGTCTGGAACTGCCATGGAAGAGTTTCACAAGGTCCGCCGGCTTCCGCCTTACGTGTTCGAGCAGGTCAACCGGCTCAAGGCCAGCGCCCGTTCGCGCGGCGCCGACATTATCGACCTCGGCATGGGCAATCCGGACCTGCCGACGCCCAAGGCCATCGTCGACAAATTGTGCGAAGTGGTGCGCGATCCGCGCACGCATCGCTATTCCTCCTCGCGCGGCATTCCCGGCCTGCGCCGCGCTCAGGCCGCCTATTATCAGCGCCGCTTCGGCGTGAAGCTCAACCCCGACACGCAAGTGGTGGCCACGCTCGGCTCAAAGGAAGGCTTCGCCAACATGGCGCAGGCGATCACCGCGCCTGGCGACGTCATCCTGTGCCCGAACCCGACCTATCCGATCCATGCCTTCGGCTTCATCATGTCGGGCGGCGTCATCCGCTCGCTGCAGGTCGAGCCGGACGATGGTTTCATTCCAGCGCTGGAACGCGGCGTTCGCCACTCGATCCCCAAGCCGCTGGCGTTGATCCTCAACTATCCGTCGAACCCGACGGCACTGGTCGCTTCGCTCGACTTCTACAAGGACGTGGTGGCGTTCGCGAAGAAGAACGACATCATCATCCTGTCCGACCTTGCCTATTCGGAGATCTATTTCGACGGCAACCCGCCACCTTCGGTGTTGCAGGTGCCCGGCGCCATCGATGTCTGCGTCGAGTTCACCTCGATGTCGAAGACCTTCTCCATGCCCGGCTGGCGCATGGGTTTTGCAGTCGGCAATGAGCGGCTGATCTCGGCGCTGACGCGGGTGAAGTCCTATCTCGACTACGGCGCCTTCACGCCGATCCAGGTGGCGGCGGCCCATGCGCTCAACGGCGACGAAATCGCAGAGGTGCGCGAGGTCTACCACAAGCGCCGCGACGTGATGGTCGATTCCTTCGGGCGCGCCGGCTGGAACATTCCGGCCCCGGCCGCCTCGATGTTCGCCTGGGCGCCGATCCCCGAACCGTTCAAGCATCTGGGCTCGCTCGAATTCTCCAAGCTGCTCATCGAGCACGCCGACGTGGCGGTGGCGCCCGGTGTCGGCTTCGGCGAGCATGGCGACGATTTCGTGCGCCTGGCGCTGGTGGAGAACGAGCACCGGATCCGCCAGGCGGCGCGCAACATCAAGCGCTTCCTGTCGACCAGCGCCAAGCAGCCCAACAATGTGGTGCCGCTGTCCGCCCACCGGTAAGCAAAATTCGATCTGATTTTGAGGGACGTCGCCTTCCATGGCTGAAGCTCTGCGTGTTGGAATTGCCGGACTTGGCACGGTGGGTGCAGCGGTGGCGCGGGTGCTGCGCGACAAGGCGGCGGAGCTGACCCGGCAATGCGGGCGCGACATCGTCGTGTCGGCGGTTTCGGCGCGCGACCCGAAACGCGACCGTGGCGTCGATGTCAGCGCCGCAAAATGGTTCGACGATCCGGTCAAGATGGCGCAGAGCGCCGAGATCGATGTGTTCATCGAACTGATCGGCGGCGACGAGGGGCCGGCGCGCCTGTCGGTGAAGGCGGCGCTCGAAGCCGGCCGCCACGTCGTTACCGCCAACAAGGCGCTGCTTGCCAAGCATGGCGTGGCGCTGGCCGAGATCGCCGAGAAGAAGGGCGTGCTGCTCAACTACGAGGCGGCGGTGGCGGGCGGCATTCCCGTCATCAAGACGATGCGCGAGGCGATGGCCGGCAACTCGGTCACCCGCGTGTTCGGCATTCTCAACGGCACCTGCAACTACATCCTGACCCGCATGGAGGCCGAGGGCATCTCGTTCGATGCCTGCCTGAAGGATGCGCAGCGGCTGGGCTACGCCGAGGCCGATCCGACCTTCGACATCGAGGGCCATGACACCGCGCACAAGCTGTCGATCCTGACCAGCCTTGCCTTCGGCACCAAGATCGCCGCCAACGACATCTATATGGAAGGCATCTCCAACATCACACAGGCCGACATCCGCGCCGCCGGCGATCTCGGCTACCGGATCAAGCTGCTCGGCGTTGCCCAGCGCACCGATAGCGGTATCGAGCAGCGCGTGCATCCGACCATGGTGCCGACCGCCTCCGTTATCGCGCAAGTGCATGGCGTCACCAATGCGGTGGCGATCGAGACCGATATCCTTGGCGAATTGCTGCTCTCCGGCCCTGGCGCCGGCGGCAACGCCACCGCCTCTGCCGTGATCGGCGACATCGCCGACATAGCCAAGAGCCGCCCCGGCTTCCAGCATGGTCCGGTCTTTGGCCTGCCGGCGAAGGAGCTCAGGCCCTACAAGAAGGCGCAGATGCGCAGCCATGCCGGCGGCTACTTCATCCGGCTAACCGTGCATGATCGCATTGGCGTCTTCGCCGCGATCGCCAAGCGCATGGCCGACAACGATATTTCACTGGAATCGATCGTCCAGCACGCAGTCAACGGCGAAGCGGCGGCGCAGAAGACGGTGATCCTCGTCACCCACGAGACCACCGAGGCCGCCGTGCGCAAGGCCGTCGACGGCATCACCAAGGACGGTCACCTGACCGACAAGCCGCAGGTCATCCGCATCGAGCGGGCAGGGTAACTTCGTCCCCAAGGGGAATCCCGGGATCCCGTCGCGACCAGCCGCGAATAAGCCGGAACGAATTCGTTGCGGCGCCGTTCTCTTGGTCAGCAACCAAGGGAGCCGCTTCATGGCCGATACCAACAAGTCCGACACCCCAGCCATCGACGACATCCAGAAAACGCTGGAAAAGCAGATCGCCGAACTGCGCAAGGAGATCACCAAGATCAACAAGAGCATTTCGGCGCGGGGCGCGGAAATGCTCGATGACGCCAGCGAGCAGGCCTCGGACTTCTATGAGACGGCCTCGGCGCGTGCATCGCGCACAGCACAGCAGCTGCGCAGCCAGGCCCAAGCGGTTTCGGATGTCGCGCGCGAAAATCCGGGCACGACGACAGCCGTGATCGGCGTCATTGGCCTGCTCGGTTTTTTGGCCGGGATTGCAGTCGGCCAGTCGATGAACAACGACACGTCGCGCCGTTGGTATTGAGCGCGCCGGCATTGAGCCGGTTTTGCCGGCTCCCGTTTCAGGAAATCATTTGAAGGAGGGCGTCATGGCTTCATCCATGTTGATCGGCATACTGATCACATTCCTCGTCATCATCCTCGTTCTCTATCTCGTGCAGCGCCTGCCGCTCGACGCCAGGATGCGGCAGATCGTGCAGGTCATCGTCATCATCATCGGCATCATTTCGCTGCTCAGATATCTCGCGGTTTTCTAGATCGCGGGAGCCATCCGTTCTGCGTCTTCAAGGCGGCCCGGTCGTTTCCGACCGGGCCGCCTTTTTGTTGAGAATGTGGTTCAATCGATTGATATTGCTGACCTTTCGATAAAACGCGCGGCAGGTCTTGCCGTTGTCATGCTCGTTTGACAAAACAGGCCCGCCTCCGGCGGGAGGCGGTATGCCAACGAGGATTTGCCGAACATGAATGTGGCCCAGAACATCGTCGCCGGCCTTGACCGGATACTCACCATGGAACTGGTGCGCGTCACCGAAAGGGCCGCCGTGGCAGCCGCCAGGCTGCGCGGCCGTGGCGACGAGAAGGCTGCCGACCAGGTCGCGGTCGATGCCATGCGCCAGGAGCTCAACCGCCTTGCCATCAAGGGCACGGTGGTGATCGGCGAGGGCGAGCGCGACGAGGCGCCGATGCTCTATATCGGCGAGGAGGTCGGCACTGGCAAAGGACCGGCCGTCGACATCGCGCTCGATCCGCTCGAAGGCACGACGATCTGCGCCAAGAACCTGCCCAACGCGCTTGCCGTCATCGCCATCGCCGAGAAGGGCAGCCTGCTGTTCGCGCCCGACGTCTATATGGACAAGATCGCCATCGGTCCGGGCTATGCCGAAGGCGTCATCGATATCGACGCCTCGCCAGCCGAAAACATCGCCAGCCTCGCCCGGGCTAAGGGCGTCGCGGTGTCCGACATCACCACCTGCATCCTCGACCGTCCGCGCCACGCCAAGCTGATCGATGCCGTGCGCGCCACGGGAGCGGCGATCCGGCTGATCGGTGACGGCGATGTCGCCGGCGTCATCCACACCACCGACCCGGAGGAAACCGGCATCGATCTCTATCTCGGCACTGGCGGCGCGCCGGAAGGCGTGCTGGCGGCGGCGGCACTGCGCTGCACCGGCGGCCAGATGCAGGGCCGGCTGATCCTCGATACGCCGGAAAAGGTCGCGCGCGCCGCCAAAATGGGCATTTCCGATCCGAAGCGGATCTATCACGCGGAAGACATGGCGCGCGGCGACGTGCTGTTCGCGGCCACCGGCGTCACCGACGGCAACATGCTGGCCGGCGTCAAGTTCGGCCGCACCTACATCACCACGCACACGATCGTGCTGCGCTCCTCGTCGCGGACCGTGCGCGAAATCAAGGCCCGGCACCAGGATCTGGATAAGTTCTAGAGCTCCTTGCGAAGCCGCAGCGCAGTTGCTAGCCCTTGGCTGCATCTGAACCTGGCGGCGCAAGGATTGACGATGAATGCGTTCGACTGGCACGCGGATCCGATTTCGCGTGCCACGCCCAACGCCCAGAATGTGCGCCGTTATTTCACGCGCGAATGCGGCGATACGTTCAGGTTCGACCGGACTTTGATGGCCTGGCTCAAGGACGGCCGGGAAAAGACGATGCGGGACGCAGCCGACGAATGGATCCGGCGCCAGGCTGAAAAGCGGAAAGCGTAGTTTTTCTTGAATTTTCCTGCGACGCCACCCACCACGAACCACCTGGTTCTGCCTGTCTTTGGCCCTGAAGCGTGTCACGTTCACGCGACGCGCTTTAAGTTGTTGTCTCCGCATGTCGCTGGCCCAAAACCGCTGCACACTTTTGCGCGATATGCACTATCCTGCTGCCAACAATGAATTGGCAGGGCGCATGATGGGCGACAGGCGCCTCTTCCTCGATATCAGGCAGTCGGCGACCGGTCTCTCCTGGGAGCACCGGCTGACCGAACGGCAGGACATGGTCGCGCTTGCCATCGCGCAGGGCCATGGCGTGCCCGACATCGTCGCGCGCGTTCTGGCCGGACGCGGGGTTACCGCCGACGAGACCGAGCGCTTCCTCGAGCCGACAATCCGCGACCTGTTGCCCAATCCGGCTTCGCTGACCGACATGGACAAGGCCGCCACCCGCATCGCCGCGGCGGTGATGGCGCGGGAAAAAGTGGCGATCTTCGGCGACTACGATGTCGACGGCGCCGCCTCGTCGGCCTTGCTGAAACGGTTCCTGGCGCATTTCTCCATACCGTCGGAAATCTATATTCCGGACCGTATCTTCGAGGGTTACGGTCCCAATCCCGATGCCATGCGCGAACTCGTCTCGCGCGGCGCGACGCTGATCGTCACCGTCGATTGCGGCACCAACAGTGCCATTTCCGTAGATGCCGCCAATGAAGCCGGCGCCGATGTCGTGGTGCTCGACCACCATCAGGTCGGCGGCGCCTTGCCGGCGGCGATTGCCGTCGTCAATCCAAACCGTGACGACGATCTTTCGGGGCAGGGCCATCTCTGCGCCGCCGGTGTCGTCTTTCTTGCCTTGGTGCAGACCGCGAAAATCCTGCGTGGCCTGAGCGATGTCGCGCCGCCCGACCTGCTGTCACTGCTCGATCTCGTTGCGTTGGCGACCGTTTGCGATGTGGTGCCGCTCACCGGCGTCAACCGCGCCTTCGTCGTCAAAGGGCTGCAGATGGCGCGCCAGCAGAAGAATGAAGGCCTGGCCGCATTGGCGCGAGTGTCGCGCATTGGCGAACCGATCAGCACGTTCCATCTCGCCTATCTGATCGGGCCGCGCATCAACGCCGGCGGCCGCATCGGCGATGCAGCACTTGGCAGCCGGCTGCTTGCGACGGACGATCCGGTCGAGGCGCGGACCATTGCCGAGACGCTCGACCGGCTGAACCAGGAGCGGCAGCTGATGGAGCAGGAGATGCTGGCCGCGGCGCGTGCCGAGGCCGATGCCGAGCTTGCGGGCGGCAGCGGCCCGGCGATCGTCGTCACCGCCAGCAACAATTGGCATCCCGGCATTGTCGGCCTGCTTGCCTCGAGGCTGAAGGATCATGCGCGCCGCCCGGCTTTCGCCATTGCCTTCAACGCCGTGGGCATCGGTACCGGTTCGGGCCGCTCGGTGTCGGGCTTCGATCTCGGCCGGCTGGTGCGCGAAGCCGCCGACGCCGGGCTGATCGTCAAGGGTGGCGGTCATGGCATGGCGGCCGGCATCACCGTGGAGCGCGCCAGGCTGGGCGAACTCAGGGCGTTCTTCGAGGAACGGGCGGCTGCCGACGTGTTTCGGCTGCAGGACGAGGAGAGCCTGGCGATCGACGGCGCGCTTGCCGCCGAAGGCGCGACGCTCAGCCTGCTCGACGCGCTGGAAAAGGCCGGCCCGTTTGGCGCCGGCCACGTCGCGCCGGTCTTCGTGCTGCCGCGCCATCGGCTGGCCGACGCCCGGCCGGTCGGCACCAATCATATACGCTGCGAATTGCAGTCGGACGCCGGCGGCCGCATCCCCGCGATCGCCTTTCGGGCCGTCGATACGGTGCTTGGCGAATTCCTGTTCAAGAACCGGGGCAAGAGCGTGCATGTCGCCGGCTCGCTGTCGGGCAATTACTGGAACGGCAACCGCACGGTGCAATTCCGTATCGTCGATGCGGCGCGGTCGTAGCTGCGTCAGTATCTATGCAGCTTGGTTGGCCGGCGCATAACGCAGCAGCGTCACGCCCTGGGGCAGGCTTTCCGTGCCAAGCGGTTTCAACGCCAGCGACAGGCCGGACTGGAAGTATGGCTTGCCGCCACCCAGCACGACCGGATGCATGTACAGCCGGTATTCGTCGATGAGCCCGGCTCGTGTCAGATCTGCGGCAAGATCGGCCCCACCGAGGATGACGAGGCCATCCGTTTTCGTCTTGAGCGATCTTACTGCGGTCTCGGCATCGCCATTCACCAGCCGGGCATTGGACCCGACCTGCCGAAGCGTGGTCGAGAACACGATCTTCGGTGTATCCCGCCAGGCGTCGGCAAAATCCCGTTCGACCTCGGTGGCGCCGGTCTCGCGGTCAGGGCTGTCCCAGAAGCGCATCGTCTCGTACATCCGCCGGCCGGCAAGGACTGCCGACGCTTGCCTCATCATGTCGTTGAAGTGCTGGTGCAATTCCGTTTCGGGCACCGGCAGGCCAATGTCCCCGTCCGGCCCGGCGATGTAGCCGTCCAAAGAGGTGAGCATGGAATAGACGATTTTGGCCATCAGTGTGCCTCCGTATAGTGGGCACAGACCAGCATAACCAATTGCATTTTGCAATCAGGTATCGCGAGCACGGCAATACGGAATTGCCGCACGCTTCAAGGGTGCGGCGTCTTCCGTCGATGGGACGCAACGCACGGTGTTTTTCAGGGGATGGCTGGCCTCAGGCGAGAACGGTCTGCAGCCGGGTCAGTTCGCCGATCTGCGCCGTCGTTGCCTGGTAACCGATCTGGATCGCCTCGTCGGCGCGATGGAACTCGGTGAGGCCGATATGGCTGAGTTTGGGCTGCAGCGACATGTCGGGCGGATCGCCGGCAAGCCTGGCGCGCGAGATGCGGTCCTGGATGATGTTGAAGGCCTCGACCATGACGCCGGTGATGCCGAGGCGTGTCTGATGTGACTGGTACTCGGCGCCAACATGGCCGGGGCGCGGCGCATCCTTTTCGACAACCAGTTCGCCGGCGCTGTGTTTGATCACGGCCGCGCGGCCGAACAGGTCGTAATGAAGGTTGACCGCCACGACGAGCGGCTGCTCGTAGGCGCGGCAGACGGACACCGGAACCGGATTGACCAGCGCGCCGTCGACCAGCATGCGGCCGTTGCAGTTCACCGGCTCGAACACGCCAGGCAATGCGTAGGACGCGCGCATGGCTGTGATCAGCGAGCCGTTCGACAGCCAGATCTCGTGGCCGGTGCGGATTTCCGATGCGACGCTGACGAAGGGTTTTGGCAGGTCCTCGAAACGGACGCCCGCCACATGCTCGCGCAGACGGGCATCGAGTTTCATGCCGCCGAACAGGCCGCTGCCGCGCAGATTGAGATCGAGCAGGCCAAAAATGCGCCGCTTGGTGAGGCTGCGGGCGAACTCTTCCAGCTCATCCAGTTTGCCGGCGAGATAACAGCCGCCGACCAGCGCGCCGATCGAGGTGCCGGCGATCATCGAAACTTCGATGCCGGCCTCGTCGAGCGCGCGAAGCACGCCGATATGAGCCCAGCCCCTGGCGCAACCGCCGCCCAAAGCGAGCGAAATGCCTGTCTTCTTGGGAGATTTCGTTTCGGACGTGCCGCCGGAAGAGGTCAGGCCGTTGGCCTCCCTGACATCTGGTCTGTTCCGCAATGACGCCCACTCGAGCATCATGATCTCCCTTGTCCCAAGACTAATATACGGACAGGCCGTATCGAAATGATGAATCTGTGTGGTTGGCGTGAGGCAGATGGTTCAAGACGATGGCTTCCGATACGTGAATTCCGCATCGAACAGCGGCTTGCTGCCGTCGTCAACAAGCGTCCCCTTGCCGTCGACAAGCCCCACCGTCCGATAAAAGCATGAACGCCGGCCGGTGTGACAGGTTGCGTCGTGGCCCAACACTTTGACGCGCAGCCACAATGCATCCTGATCACAGTCCGTGCGCATCTCGACGACGTGCTGGAAATTGCCCGAGGTTTCGCCCTTCTTCCAAAGCGCGTTGCGCGAGCGCGACCAGTAGTGGGCGATGCCTGTTTCCAGCGTCAGCGCGAGTGCCTGCGCATTCATATGCGCGACCATCAGCAGCATGCCGTCTTCGGCATCGGTGACGACGACGGTGACAAGGCCGGCGGGGTCGAAGCGCGGTGAGAACACCGCGCCTTCCTCCAGGGCCTTCTTGTCTGACGGAGTTTTGGGAAATCCCAGTGCCGACATCGCCGGTGTATCTTCCTATTTGACCATGATCTCTGGACAAACGTTTTCGTTTGTCCAGAGAAAACCGGTCCGCGTTTTTCGGGATCATGGCCTAGCGATATCGGCCTAGACGTTATGCCCCGCCGCCGCGAACCATGGTGACGAAACGAACCTGCTCCTCGGGCGTATCCTTGAAAACGCCGGTGAAGGTGGAGGTGAGGGTGGTGGAGCCCTGCTTGCGGATGCCGCGCATGGCCATGCACATGTGCTCGGCCTCAATCATGACGGCGACGCCGCGCGGATTGAGCACATCCTGGATGACGCCGGCGATTTGCGCGGTCAGTGCTTCCTGCGTCTGCAGGCGATGGGCGAAGATATCGACGACGCGCGCGATCTTCGACAGGCCGACGACCTTGCCATCCGGCAGATAGCCGACATGCGCCTTGCCGATGATCGGCACCATGTGGTGCTCGCAATGCGAATGGAAGTGAATATCCTTCACTATGACGAGATCGTCGTAGCCGGCGACCTCCTCGAAGGTGCGGCCGAGCTCCTCGGCCGGGCACATGTCGTAGCCGCCGAACATTTCGCGGAAGGCCTTGGCCACGCGCTTGGGCGTATCGATCAGCCCCTCGCGGTCCGGATTGTCGCCGGTCCAGCGCAGCAATGTGCGCACGGCCGCCTCGACCTCGGCTTCGCTCGGTCGGTCGGTGACCGGCTTTTCCATGTAGGCGGACTGGGGCATGAGTTTCTTTATGACGGCATCCATAAAAGGCGTCTCCCGTAGTTCCTCTCCAAGGAGGAACGAGTTGAACGGACCACGACCTTTCGGTGTCGGAAACTCGCCCCGTTTCCAGCCCCGTAAGCGGCGTGAACTTCCCGGCCAGGACAGCAGCGCTCATCGCCTTGTCGTTACCGGACTGCCAGCATTATATAAGGTCGTAGCGAGCGAAAGGAAGACACAGCAGCGGCAATCGCTGTTCGCTTGGCGGCGACGGATTGGAAAATAATGATCAACGATGTCTACAACGCGAAAATTCTCGGTTTTGCCGGAAACATCGCCCGCATCGGCCGGCTCGATCATCCGGACGCGACCGCCAAGGCGCATTCCAAGCTGTGCGGTTCGACCGTTACCGTCGATCTCAAGATGGAGGACGGCGTGGTCACCGACTTCGCCCATGACGTGAAGGCCTGCGCGCTCGGCCAGGCGTCGTCCTCGATCATGGCCCAGCATGTCGTCGGCGCGAGCGCCGAGGAATTGCGCACGGTGCGCGACACCATGCTGAGGATGCTGAAGGAGAACGGCACGCCGCCGGAAGGGCGCTTCGCCGACCTGAAGTACCTTGAGCCGGTGCGCGACTACAAGGCACGGCATGCCTCGACCATGCTGACCTTCGACGCCGTGGTCGACGCCATCGGCCAGATCGAGAAAAAGCGCGCCGAACAAGCGGCCTGACCTTGCCATTTCCGCTTTTCACGATGCGCGGACTTCGCGGCGGCCCGCGACACCGGGTAAACGACATCGACAAGCTTCTCGAAAAATACAAGAAGGCAAAATAGCGGGAGCCCAGGCGCGGGAACCGGCTTAGACCTTTGCCTCCAGTGTCCGTCTGCTTTCGGCAAATTCGCTTCTGACCCAGTCGGCGAACGCGGCGGCCGGCTCGGAAAGCTCCTTCAAGCTCCTGGCCACCAGCCAGTAGGCGCCGGACGCGACGTCAATGTCGAACGGCTTGATCAACGCGCCGGTTTCGAGCTCGTTGCCGATCTGCAAGAGATCGCCCAGCGCCACGCCATGTCCGAGCAGGGCGGCCTGCTTTGAAAGCGATATATCCGCCAGCATCGGCCCCCGCGCGGGCACGGCATCGGCGGGCACGCCGGCCGCTTCGAACCAGCGCGCCCAGCCCTGGCGATTTTCCTCATGCAAAAGTGTGTAGCGGGCAAGGTCGATCGGCTTCTCGAGAGGAGGGCCAGAGGCGAGCAGCGCCGGCGACAGAACCGGTGAATCGACTGTGGAGGCAAGGCGCTCTGCCTGGCTACGGGGCCAGGAGGTCGCGTTGGCGCTGAAGCGCAAGGCAAGCTCGGGTTGATCGCCGCGGAATTCGATCAGCCTGGCATCGACTTCGAGGGACACGTCGATATCGGGCCGCAACTGGCGAAACCGGTTGAGCCGGGGCACCAGCCAGACGGAGGCAAGCGACGGCTCGACGCTGACACGAACCACGGACTGCGCCGGGGCTGCCACCAATTCGCCGAGCAGCCGATCGATGGCGTCGAAACTTCTGACAAGCTGATCGAGCAGCCGGCGGCCGCTGTCGGTCAGTTCGACGCGGCGATGGTGACGTTCGAACAAAGGCTGGCGCAGGAAAGTTTCAAGCTCGCGGATCTGGCGGCTGATCGCCGCCTGGGAAACGAAAAGCTCCTCGGCGGCCTTGCTGAAGCTCAGGTGCCGGCCCGCCGCCTCGAAACTTCTCAATGCCGTCAACGGCAGGCGCCCACGCCTCATTCGCATAACCCAGGATTATCCGAAGTGGAAATTATACTCGTTTGAAGGCCAAGGCCAGTGGAGGTCTAATCGCGTCAAAGGAGACCGACTATGATCCAGGTCCTGAGCATCTTTGGCGATGTCATACGGATCGTAACGTTCCAATGGTGTGGCAACAGACACCGCGCAAAACGCGGCGAGGAGCCGGTCCGCCCCGGCCGCTGGGCGCCTCCGGTTGACGGGCAGCCGTTTCGTCGCTCCCGCCCATGACAGCACAGAGGACGAGGGCGGGGATTGCGTTCTCCAGCCGAAGCTCACATCTATCGCATGGGAAACGCGATACGGAGACTGCGGTGCACGACCCGCATGGGCATGCCCATACTGTCAGGCCGCCGGGGCGCGGACGCAACTGGCCCGGCCCGTGGCGCAAGACGCCTGGCCGTCTCCTAGGCACGTCGTTCGTGCGCCTCTACCAGCTGACGCTTTCCGGTTTTGTCGGCAATTCCTGCCGGCACCTGCCGACCTGTTCCGAATACGCGCATGAGGCGATCGCCCGCCATGGCCTGTGGGCCGGCGGCTGGATGGGATTTTTCCGGGTGCTGCGCTGCGGGCCTTTCGGCACGCATGGTATCGACCTGGTGCCGGAAGTTCTGGCGGATCGTTATGTCTGGTTCATGCCCTGGCGGTACTGGCGGATCGGCCGCAAGCGCGCCGAGACGCGGGCATGACTGCGCCGGCCACACCTCGATCGACGGCGCATGTTTACGATCCGGTAGGGTTAACGCAAGCCTGCACAAAGACTGCGCATTTGAGACAAAATCGAGACAAGAGACCTCGCTAAGCCCGCTCGCGAACACACTTCTGGAGCGAGCATCAATGCGTAACATCGACCGTCTTCCCTTTATCCTGGCTGGAGCCTCTTCCTGCTCGCCTGGCTGCTGGGGTTCCCGATGCGCGCGCAATCTGCGCCGCTTGGGGACGTGCAGTGCACGCTGATCGCCGATGCGGCGAGCGGCAAGGTGCTTTATCAGGACGGCACCTGCGACCAGCCGTTCAGCCCGGCCTCGACGTTCAAGGTGCCGCTTTCGCTGATCGGCTATGACGCCGGCATCCTGAGTGACGAGCACACGCCAAGCTGGGACTACAAACCCGAATTCAATGCGGCGAAGCGGGATCAGAAGATCGTCGACCCGGTGATCTGGGAAAAGGATTCGGTCCTCTGGTATTCGCGTGAAATCACCCGCAAGCTTGGACCGGAGAGCTTTGCCGGCTATGTCTCGAAACTCGGCTATGGCAACAAGGACGTTTCCGGCAATCCCGGCAAGAATGACGGCCTGACCCATTCCTGGGTGAACTCCTCGCTCAAGATCACGCCGGTCGAGCAGGTCGATTTCCTGCGCAAGCTGCTGGCGCGCAAGCTGCCGGTCTCGGCCAAGGCCTACGACTTGACGTCGGCCATCATCCCGACGTTCCAGGCCGGAGGCTGGACGGTGCAAGGCAAGACCGGCAGCACAAGGCTCGCCGACGATGCCGACAAGATCAGTGATAAGCGTTCGCTTGGCTGGTTCGTCGGCTGGGCGAAGAAGGACGGCCAGCAGATCGTCTTTGCCCGCCTGGTTGTCGATGCTACCCGCACCGATATGCCAAAAGGCCTCAAGACGCGGGCGGCGTTTCTTAAAGACCTGTCGCTGCTGGTGAAATGAGTCCTGGTTTCTAGGCAATTCCAAGGGAAAGCGCTACTCGCTTTTCCCGGGAAAACCGCTGCACACTTTTCCTGGAATTGCTTAAGCGGTTCGGCGCGCGCGGATGATGTGGCCGCCGCCGGAATTGTTCGTCATTCCCTTCGGGGCCTCGGAAAAACGGGCGGCGATATCGCCGCTCTCGATATCTTCGATCTCGTCGAAGCCGAGTTCCCCCATGGATTTCGCCAGCTCGGCCGGCACGAAGAAGCTGATCCATGGCTCCCCGACGGACGCGACGCGCGCCGCATGGAAGGCCAGCGCGGTCTGTCCCGCCGCGTCGCGGTTCGCAGCCGGCTCGCTATAGTCGAACACGACCTCCGAGCCCGGGACACCGGCTATCCAGGACAAGGTCTTGAGGATCGCTTCCTTCGTCAGATAGGGCACGACCCCGAGCCAGATGAAGAAGGCCGGCGCGGTCGACTGCAAGCCGGCCGCGGCCAGTTCCGCGGACAGGCTTTGCCGCTCGAAATCGACCGGCACGAACCGGGTCGCGGCTGGCTCGGCAAGGCCGCTATCGGCAATGCATTTGCGTTTCCAGGCTTGCGTGGCCGGGTGATCGACTTCGAACACGCTGAGGTCCCGATACGGATTGCGCAGCGAAAACGTATCGAGGCCGGCGCCAAGTACTACAAGTTGGCGGACGCCGCGAAGCACCGCCGCCGCCAGCCAGTCCTCGGCGAAGCGGGCGCGCGCTGCCACGAACAGGCGCATGCGCTGGCGGCGCTCGTCTTCCTGCTCAAGCTCCTGCGCCGCGGGAGCGGCTTCACCCAGAATCGCGATCGCGTAGGGATCGCGAAACAATCCTGCCTGCGGTGAAAATTGATGCAGAGCCCTCATGCGGGCGACGCCGAGGGCGGTTCGGCTGGGTGTTGCGTTTTCCATATCGACAATTCCAGACGATTGCGGGGATGTTCGCAAGCCCGGGCGGCGGGTCTGCGACATCTCTGCCGACATTTCCTGACGAACGGGCCAGTCAGCACTCTTTACCTGACGCGGCACTGCCTCTAAAACCCGCCCGCCGCCGTTTGTCCCTGTCATTGGCTCATCCGGCCTTACCTTATGCATGCCGTAACCCCAAAATCGCCATACACTTTTGGGCGACATGCATTTCAACCACCCGCGCTCGTTTGCGGGACTGGATAGGAGAACCATATGCTGAATTCCGTTTCCCTGACATTTCCCGATGGGTCCGTCCGCGACTACGACGCGGCGATGACCGGTGCCGGCCTTGCCGAATCAATCTCGAAGTCGCTTGCCAAGAAGGCCGTCGCCTATGCCATTAACGGCACCGTGCGCGACCTCTCCGACCCGCTCGGCAAGTCCGGCAAAGTCGAGATCATCACCCGCGACGATGCGCGCGCTCTTGAGCTTATCCGCCACGACACCGCGCACGTGCTGGCGGAGGCTGTGCAGGAATTGTGGCCGGGAACGCAGGTGACCATCGGACCGGTGATCGAGAACGGATTCTATTACGACTTCGCCCGCAACGAGCCGTTCACGCCGGACGATTTCCCGGTGATCGAGAAGAAGATGCGCGAGATCATCGCGCGCAACAAGCCGTTCACCAAGGAAGTCTGGTCGCGCGACAAGGCGAAAAAGGTGTTCGCCGACAAGGGCGAGCGTTACAAGCTCGAACTGATCGACGCCATTCCCGAGGATCAGGACCTCAAGATCTACGCGCAGGGCGACTGGTTCGACCTCTGCCGTGGCCCGCACATGGCCTCGACCGGCCAGATCGGCAACGCCTTCAAGCTGATGAAGGTGGCTGGCGCCTATTGGCGCGGCGATTCGAACAACCCGATGCTGACGCGCATCTACGGCACGGCCTGGGCCGACCAGGCGCAGCTCGAAGCCTACCAGACGATGCTGGAGGAGGCCGAGAAGCGCGACCACCGCAAGCTTGGCCGCGAGATGGACCTCTTCCATTTCCAGGAAGAGGGGCCGGGTGTCGTCTTCTGGCACGCCAAGGGCTGGAAGATGTTTCAGAACCTGGTCAACTATATGCGCCGCCGCCTCGACGAGCAGGGCTACCAGGAGGTCAACGCGCCGCAGGTGCTCGACAAGAGCCTGTGGGAAACGTCAGGCCATTGGGGCTGGTATCGCGACGCCATGTTCAAGGTGACGGTCGCCGGCGACGATACTGACGACGACCGCGTCTTTGCACTGAAGCCGATGAACTGCCCGGGCCATGTGCAGATATTCAAGCATGGGTTGAAGTCCTATCGCGATCTGCCCGTAAAACTTGCGGAATTCGGCAATGTGCATCGCTACGAACCGTCGGGTGCGCTGCACGGGCTGATGCGCGTGCGCGGCTTCACGCAGGATGATGCGCATATCTTCTGCACCGAGGAGCAGCTGGCGTCGGAGTGCCTGCGCATCAACGATCTGATCCTGTCGACCTATGCCGATTTCGGTTTTGACGAAATCAGCGTCAAGCTGTCGACGCGGCCCGACAAGCGTGTCGGCACCGACGAGGCCTGGGACCATGCCGAGGCGATCATGGGCAGCGTGCTGGAGACGATCAGGACGCGGTCCGGCAACCGGATCAAGACCTCGATCAATCCGGGCGAGGGCGCCTTTTACGGGCCGAAGTTCGAATATGTGCTGAAGGATGCCATCGGCCGCGAATGGCAGTGCGGCACCACGCAGGTCGATTTCAACCTGCCGGAACGCTTTGGCGCCTTCTATATCGGCTCGGATTCGGAGAAGAAGCAGCCGGTCATGGTGCACCGCGCCATCTGCGGTTCAATGGAGCGTTTCCTCGGCATCCTGATCGAGAACTATTCCGGCCATTTCCCGCTGTGGTTCGCGCCGCAGCAGGTGGTGGTGGCAACGATCACCTCCGAGGCGGACGGCTACGCGACCGAGGTCGTGGCAAAGCTGAAGGCCGCGGGGCTGCTGGCGGAAGCCGATCTGCGCAACGAGAAGATCAACTACAAGGTCCGCGAACACTCGCTAGCGAAGGTGCCGGTCATTCTCGTGTGTGGCAAGCGCGAGGCTGAGGAACAGACGGTCAACATCCGCCGGCTCGGCTCGCGCGACCAGGAATCGCTTGGCCTTGCCGAGGCGATCGCGCAGCTGACCGAAGAGGCAGTAACGCCGGACCGCAGGCGCAAACGCGCTGCCTGATCCGCATAGTTCCCAGGAATGGCGGTGGAGCGATCCACCGCCATTTTCATATCCCTGTCACGCCAACCTTGTAACGAGCCCTCATGCTCAAGCTGAAGACGCGCGAAAAACCGTTTCCCGAGCTTTCCTATGCCAATCCGCGGCAGCCGGCGCTGACGCGCTGGGTCATCCATTCCATTGAAGGCCTGTCGGGGCGCGACCGCTATGCCGTGCTCTATGATTTCTGGCGCCGCCAGGTGGTGCCGACAGGCGAGCGCGTGTTCAGCCGCATGCTCGACCTTATCGACGTGCGGATACGCACCGCCGACCAGTGGCCGCCCGCGCCATTGCCGGACACACCGCTGGTGATCGTGGCCAACCATCCGTTCGGCATCGGCGACGGCATTGCCGTGCTTTCGCTGGTGGAGCAACTGGGGCGGCCGTTCCGGGTGATGATCCACAAGGATCTGCTCAAGATCCGCGAGATGGAGCCCTATTCGCTGCCAATCGACTTTTCCGAGACCAAGGACGCGCTGAAGAACAATATGGCCGTGCGCCACGAGGCTGTGCGGCTGCTGAAAGAGGGCGTCACCATCGTCGTGTTTCCCGCCGGCGGCGTCGCCACCGCGCCGAAAGGTTTTGGCCGGGCGCGTGACCTGCCTTGGAAGATGTTTCCGGCACGCTTGGTCCAAGATGCCAAGGCGTCCGTCATTCCGATGCATTTTTCCGGACAGAACGGCCGGCTGTTCCATCTGGTCAGCGGGCCGATGTACATGGCCGAGCGCGATGGCCGCGTGGCCAAATTCGTCGGTAAGGCTTCGCTGACGCTGCGCCTTTCGATGCTCATCCACGAATTCGCGCGGCTTTCCGGCAAGGCGATCGACGTGCGCGTTGGCGATGTGCTGAGCTGGAGCGAGTTGGAGCCGCTGCGCGACCGCAAGGCATTGCTCGACCGTCTCTACCGCGGTGTGTTCGACCTGGCGCCGCAGGTACCGCGCCGCCGGATTCCGTTCCTGCCGGCGCGGACGAAACTGGCCGCCTGAAAGCTAGAGAAATTCGCAGCCTAAGGCTAATCCGCGCCTTCTTCGGGGTCCATGGCCGCCGCTTCGGTGGCAAGAACCTCGATTTCCTGGTTCTGCCCGGCTACGACCGCGAAATCCTTCTGGTAGATGCGGTCGCGGTTCTTGGCGATGATGGTGTAGTCGCCCTCGGCAAGCACCATCGAGGCGAAGGCGCCGACGGACTCCTTGATCGGATCGCCGGATTCGTTGAGCAGCGACCATGACGTGTCGGCAATGGCTTCGCCACCGGCTTCGCGCACCAGCTTCATCGTGATCTCGGCGGCGTGATGCTCGACGGTGGCCTCGGTCAGCTTGCCGGCCTCGACGCGGATGTCGGAGCGGATCACCGCATTGACCGCACCGTAGGTCGAGACGACATGGTAGATGCCGGCATTGAGCCGCACGACGCTGTTGGGCTCGACATCGGGAATGATCAGCGCGCGGTCGCCATTGGCCTCGGCGGTGCCCTCATAGATCGAGAAGCGCAGTTTTTTCGGGGGAATGCGCACGCCGCCGGACAGAACCGCGTCGAGCTTCAGGCCGCCGGCATCGAGCACGAGGCTTTCGCGCTTGGCTTCCTTGCCGACAGTGATGCGCTTGGTGGCGCCGGCGCGGCCATAGGAGGCATGGACCAGATAGCTGCCGGGCTCGAGCTGGAACACGGCACTGCCGCCATGCGCGGAAGCGACCATCGGCAATTTGCCGTTGACGGGTACGGGTTTGAAAACACGCCAGACGAGGCCACGGGTGATGTCGGTGCCCTTGTCGGTCAGCTGGGCAGAAAGGGTGATGGCGCCGCCGCCGCTCAGCGCCAGCGGGGTTTCGCTCTTGGGCGTCGCATAGCTCGAAATTCCGGGGAGTTTCAGGTCGCCCATCCCATCCTTTTGCTGCGCAACAGCCAAGGACACCGGCAGCAGGAACAGCGCGGCGCAGAGCCAAACCAGGAAAAGACGCAGTCGCCCCTCAAACATGCCTTGCGTTGAAGCCCATGGCGGTGGCAATTTCAAGGCTTAAGAGTCCGATCCATAGACTCTTCAGCCCGGCGCTTGCGCGCCTTTGCACGAGCCGCCCGAATTCCCGATGGTGCGCTTCAGCTCAAAACAGAGTGTTCAGGAGACCTGCGCCCATGGCGTCGCCGATTATCGACTTCCTGCTGACCCGAAATTCAGCGCCGATTCCCGACCTCAAGGAGCCGGCGCCCAACGACGCCGAGATCGCAACGATGATCGCCGCCGCCACGCGCGTGCCTGACCATGGCCGGCTCGAACCCTGGCGCTTCATCCTCTATCGCGGCGATGTCCGCATCGAGATCGGCAGGAAGCTGGCGGCGCTTGCCGAACAGCGGGAAGGGCCGCTGCCCGAGGGCCGCCGCAACCAGGAACTGGCGCGCTTTTCGCGCGCGCCGCTGGTGATCGGCGTGGTGTCGGTGCCGAAGGAGAACCCCAAGATCCCGCAATGGGAGATGTTCCTGTCCGGCGGCATGGCGGCGATGAACCTGATAATATCAGCCAATGCGCTGGGCTATGGCACCAACATGATCAGCAACTGGTATTCCGACGTGCCGGAGGGCAGGGCGATCCTCGGACTGGCGCCGCAGGAGCGCGTCGTCGGTTTCATCCATATCGGCTCTTATGCCGGGCCGGCGCCGGAGCGGCCACGGCCCGATCCGGCAAAGCTCTATGCCGACTACTCAGGCTCTTGGGCGGACTGAATGTTCTACGAACCGTCCAAGGGGCACGGGCTGCCGCATGATCCGTCGAAGGCGATCGTGGCGCCGCGGCCGATCGGCTGGATATCGACGCTGAATGGGGCAGGCGAGATCAACCTGGCGCCATACTCCTTCTTCAACGCCGTTTCGACGCGGCCCTTCATCGTCTGGTTCTCCTCGGAGGGCGAGAAGGACAGCGCCTCCTTTGCCCAGGAGACCGGCGAGTTCGTTGCCAATCTGGTCAGCCGCGATCTTGCGGAGAAGATGAATTATACGTCCGTCAACGCGCCGCGCGGTGTCAACGAGTTCGTCTATGCCGATCTCGCCATGGCGCCTTCGCGTCTCGTGAAGCCGCCGCGCGTGGCGGCCGCGCCTGCCGCGCTGGAATGCCGGGTGACGGAGGTGTTTCGCCCGAAGGCGCTGGACGGAACCTTGACGAGCGCCGTCATTGTCGCCGGTGAGGTGGTCGGCGTGCACATTGACGACGCCTTCCTGAAGGACGGCCTGTTCGACATCACCAAGGCCGGCAATGTGGCCCGTCTTGGCTATATGGACTATGCCAGCGTCGACGAAGTCTTTTCGATGCGCCGGCCACACTGGGGCAAGGAGTAGGTGACTTGGCAAATCACCGCGCCTTGTCGGCTTTCCGTCGGGCCGTCATGACGGCTCTGATATAGCCGGGCTCTCCGATCCGAATGCTGCCGTCGGGAAGGCCGAGTATGCGGTCGAGAGCGATTTCGTAGAGCCTGACACGTTTTTCCAGGACTTCGATCGCGACCTCCATGTCGGCGTCGCTGCCGCCGGCGATCGCCTTGGCGACGACATCGTGCGTGGCCAAGCCGAACTGCATGACGATGTCGGCGACACCCTCCGGATCGAAGGTCCTGAAGGTGCCGTCTTCCACACCTTGCCGGATGATCTTGACCAGCAGGGGCGAAAACGACGCGTTGGCCGCCAGGTTGATGCGGTGGAAGAGCACCAGATTCTCCGGCCGAAACATCGTTTCGAAAAGAGCCCAGGCCTCCGCCGCGGTCTCGATCTTGGCCTGTCGCGACTGGCTGAGCAGGCCATTCAGGCGGCCAAGCGGGTCGAGGCCGGGATCGTCGACTACACCCTGGACGCCTGCCAGCGCCTGTCTCGCGAATCGGTCGGCCAAGGCTTCGAGAAGAGCCTCCTTGGAGGCGAAGTAGTGATAGAAGGCACCCTTCGAGATACCGGCCGAAGCGATCACGTCATTGAGGCTCGCTCTGTCGTAGCCCTGCGTCAGGAACAGGGCCTGGGCATGGTCCAGGATGTCTTCTCGCCTGATCTCTGGATGCTTGATGACACGGGGCATGACGAAACCTTCTGCACGCGATGGCCGGTCCCGTCCAGTACGGGATACCAGATAGTCCACTTGAATTATAGACCATCGGTCGGTATGGTAGACCATTGGTCTATTTCAGCCAATATCATGGGAGCACAGCGCGGAAGGTCGATGATGATCGCAAAATTGCTTCTTCAGACGTTCATCTGGTTCGGCGTCATGGGCGCCTTGCTGTTCCTGTCGGCGGGCACCTTTGCCTGGCCGGCAGCCTGGGTCTATCTGGTGGTGATGGTGGGGCTCAGCCTCACCATGGGCGTGGCGCTGGCGCGGCGCGATCCCGGCCTGATGAATGAGCGGCTGAGTGCTCCGATCCAGAAGAATCAGGCCGCGGCCGACAAGGTCCTCCTCTCCATACTTCTCATCGGCATCTTCGGCTGGCTGAGCTTCATGGGATTCGACTTCCGTTTCGGCTGGTCGGCGGTCCCCTTCTGGGCGCAGGCGGTCGGCGCGCTGGTCCTGCTGGTCGGAATCTGGATCTGCTACCTGACCATGCTGGAGAACAGTTTCGCCGCACCCGTGGTGAAGATCCAGGACGAGCGCGGACAGCGCGTGATCACCACGGGGCCCTACAGCTACGTCCGCCATCCGATGTATGCCGGCGCCATCCTCTTCTTCGCCGGCACGGCACTCCTGCTTGGCTCCTGGTGGGGGCTGGTATCGGTGCTCGTGTTCATCGTTCTCCTGGCTATCCGCACCTTCATCGAGGAGAAAACCCTGCGCACCGGCCTGCGTGGCTATGACGACTACGCAACCCGGGTCCGCTATCGCCTGATCCCGATGGTCTGGTAACCGCCGCACCAGACCGGTGCGTCAGGTTTGCCTCACGGCGGCTTCCTTAGCCGTGACCACGCGAAAAGCGATTCCCCTTCCTCTGAACACACGCTAAGAGAGCGGCTTCGGCGATGCGTTGGGTTGACGCATCGACCTTGGGGATAGTGCGGGGGCACCACTGGCATGAAGAAACGAGACTCGCTGGGAACCCGGCTGCGCTACGGCTTCGACAAGAGCATGGCCGCCGGCCCGATCGCGCTGATCGGCTGGCTTGCCGTCGTTTCCCTGCTGATCATCATCGCCGCCGCCGCTTTCCTTGCGGTGACCCGCATCGCGCCGGAAGGCGGCGAGCCGCTGAATTTCTTCGAAGCGTTCTGGGAATCGCTGATGCGCACGCTCGATTCCGGGACGATGGGCGGTGACACCGGCTGGGCCTTCCGCCTCGTCATGCTGGTCGTCACGCTTGCCGGCATCTTCGTCGTGTCCGCCCTCATCGGCGTGCTCAGCGCCGGCGTCGACGGCAAGCTCGATGAATTGCGCAAGGGCCGTTCTCGGGTGCTGGAGAGCGACCACACAATCATCCTCAACTGGTCGCCGTCGATCTTCGACGTGATTTCCGAACTCGTCATCGCCAATGCCAGCCGCCGCCGTCCGCGCATCGTCGTCATGGCCAATATGGACAAGGTCGCGATGGAGGACGAGATCGCGGCCAAGGTCGGCAAACTGGGCAACACGCGCATCATCTGCCGCAGCGGCGATCCGACCGATCTCTATGATCTCGCCATCGTCAACCCGCAGACCTCGCGGTCGGTCATCGTGCTGTCGCCGGACGGCGACGATCCGGATTCGCAGGTCATCAAGACGGTGCTGGCGCTGGTCAACGACCCGAGCCGGCGCACCGACCCCTATAACATCGCCGCCGAGATCCGCGACGGCAAGAATGCCGAGGTCGCCCGCGTCGTCGGCGGGGCCGAGGTGCAGCTCGTGCTGGCCGATCAGCTGATCTCGCGCATCGTCGTGCATTCGAGCCGGCAGTCGGGCCTCAGCGGCGTCTATTCGGAACTGCTCGATTTCGATGGCTGCGAGATCTACACGACCACGCAGCCGGAGCTCGCCGGCAAGACTTTCGGCGAGGCGGTGATGGCCTATGAGCATTGCGCGCTGATCGGGCTCTGCGACCAGGGGGGACGCGTCAATCTCAACCCGCCGTCGGAGCTGGTGATCGGCAAGGACATGCGCGCCATCATCATCGCCGAGGACGATGCCGCGATCAGGCCCGGAAGCGCCGGGATCAAGATCGACACGGCGGCGATCCGCGACCCGCGGCCCGTCGAGGCGAAGCCGGAGCGCACGCTGATCCTCGGCTGGAACCGGCGCGGTCCGATCATCACCTATGAACTGTCGCGCTACGTCGCGCCTGGTTCGATCCTGACCATCGCCGCCGATACGCCTGGCCTCGAGCAGGAAGTTGCCGGACTGCCGGTCGCTGGCGACAATCTGTCGGTTTCCTGCCGCATCACCGACACGTCGAGCAGCACGGCGCTTTCAAGCCTGGACGTGCCTTCCTACGACCACGTGCTGGTCCTCGGCTACAGCGAAACCATGGCCGCGCAGCCGGCCGACACGCGCACGCTGGTGACGCTGCTGCATCTGCGCAAGATCGCCGACGATGCCGGCCTGCACATCTCCATCGTCAGCGAGATGATCGACGTGCGCAACCGCGAGCTTGCGGCGGTGACCAAGGCCGATGATTTCGTCGTCAGCAACCGGCTGGTCAGCCTGATGCTGGCGCAGGCGTCCGAGAACCAGTATCTCGCCGCGATCTTCGATGATTTGCTCGACGAGCAGGGCTCCGAAATCTACATGCGCCCAGTCGCCGACTATGTCGCCATCGACCAGCCCTTGACCTTCTGGACGATCGCGGAGTCGGCGCGGCTGCGCGGCGAGATCGCCATTGGCTATCGACGCATCCGCGCCGGAGACGCCGACCAGCGGGCTCTGGGCGGCGTCACCGTCAATCCGCTGAAGTCGGAAGCGCTGACCTATCTGCCGGAGGACCGGATTATCGTCCTGGCGCGGGACTGACGAGCAAAGGCTCGGCAGACTAAGCGGAGATTCCGGCTGCCTTGGCGCGTGCCAGCAGCCGTTCGGCCAGCCGCAGATGGGGGCGGTCGAACATCTTGCCGTCGATGCCGACGACACCGGGATTTCCCGCCGCCTCGAACGCCGCGACGATCGCCGCCGACTGTTGCACCGCCTCGGCCGAGGGCGTGAAGGCGGCGTTGATGACGGGCACCTGGTCGGGGTGGATCGCCATCTTGCCGGTGAAGCCGTCACGCTCGGCCTCCGCGCATTCTATGGCGAAGGCCGCCATGTCGCGAAAGTTCGGGAACACGGTGTCGATTGCCGCGACCTCCGCGGCACCCGCCGCCAGGATGGTCGTCAGGCGAGCGTGGCGGAATACGTCGGTGTAGCGGCCGTGCTCGTCGCGCGCCGCGCGCGCACCGATCGCGGCCGACAGGTCTTCCGCGCCCCAGGTGAGGCCGGCGAGCCGCGCGCTCGCGCCGGCATAGGTCGCGGCGGCGAGCACACCCGCTGGGGTTTCGGTGATGATCGGGAGGATTTTGATCGAGCCGTCGGGCAGGCCGTTCTCGGCCTCGCCCACCCTGAGTTTTGCCGAGAGCTGCTGGACATCCTGGCCGCTGTTGGATTTCGGCAGCATGATCCCGTCCGGCTTCACCGGAACGAGCGCGCCAAGATCGTCATCCGTTAGTCCGGTCGAAAGGTCGTTGACCCTGATGTAGATGGCCGAGCTGGTTTGGCCCCTGCGTTCGCCGATAAAGCGTGCCGCAATGTCTCGCGCGGCTGCCTTGTTCTGCAGCGCCACGGAATCCTCGAGATCGACGATCAGCACGTCGGCGCCGGCGCCAAAGCCTTTCTCCAGCTTGCGCTCGGAATCGCCGGGAACGAACAGCAGCGAGCGCATCAGGCGGCCTTTTTCAGCATCATCGCTTGTCTGGTGCATTTGGCGACGAGGTCGCCTTGCTGGTTGTAGGCGCGGTGTTCGAATTCGACGATGCCGCGATCCGGCTTCGATTTCGATTCCCGCACCGAGATGACCGTGGTCTCGACGCGGATGGTGTCACCATGGAAGACCGGGTGTGGAAAGGTGGTTTCCTTCATGCCGAGATTGGCGACCGTCGTGCCGACCGTGATGTCATTGACCGAAATGCCGATCATCAGCCCGAGCGTGAACAGCGAGTTGACCAGCGGCTTGCCCCACTCGCTCCTGGCGGCGAAATCGAAGTCGATATGCAGCGGCTGCGGGTTCAGCGTCATCACCGAAAACAGCATGTTGTCGCTCTCGGTCACGGTCTTGCGCAGCGTGTGCTGGAAGACATGGCCGACGACGAACTCCTCGAGATATAGGCCGGCCATTTTTCAGTCTCCTGCGCTGATTGACGGTTGATAGGCGCTGCATCCGGCGCTCGCAAGCCAGTTAATGAACATGGTGAACCGTTCGTAAACCATTTCTGCCTACCGTCTTAAGCGGGGCCGGAAACCTCCCGGCAAGGGGCGTAAGCAGGCGGCATGGTTGTTGTTTCGCATTTCCTGAAATGGATCTATACGGCAAGAGTGTCCGAGCGCGCCGCCGCGGCCAATGCGCTGGCCCGGGCCTATGTCAATTCCGAATTGCCGTTCGAGGACCGCTGCGCGGCGGAAGCGGCGCTGACGCTGCTGCTCGACGATGCTTCGTCAAAGGTGCGGTTGGCGATGGCCGAAGCGCTCTCCATGAGCCATCACGCGCCGCTGCAGATCATCAGCGCACTGGCCTCCGACCAGCCAGAAGTCGCCGGTGTCGTGCTGGCGCGTTCGCCGCTGCTTACCGATGCCGATCTGATCAACCGCGTGGCGGCGAGTCAGAAGGCGACGCAGAAGCTGATCGCCGACCGTCCTGTCGTCTCGATGGCGCTGTCGGCGGCGATCGCCGAGATCGGCGAGGCGGAAGCCTGCGCGGTGCTGCTCGCCAACAGCGGCGCCGACATCGCTTCTCTGAGCTTCCGCCGCATGGCCGAACGCCATGGGCATCTGCCGCAGGTGCGCGAGGCGCTGATATTGGACATCAGGCTGCCTGCCGACTGCCGGCACATGCTGCTGATCAAGCTCGGCGAGACGTTGAAGACATCGCCGCTGGTCATGGCATTGATGGGCGCCGCGCGGGCCGATCGCGTCCTGCGGGACGCCTGCGTCAAGGCCTCGGTGACACTGATCGAGGGCACGCGCCAGGAAGAACATGCCGCGCTGATCGAGCATCTCAGGCTGCGCGGCGACCTCACTGCGAGCTTCCTCATCCGCACCATCGCGCATGGCAAGGTCGATTTCTTCGGCTCCACGCTGGTCGCACTCGCCCAGCAGTCCGAACCGCGGGTGAGGGCGCTGCTGGCCGGCGGCCACGACGTGGCCTTGCAGGCATTGTTCCGCAGCGCGGGCCTGGCCGCGGCAACGCATGCGATCATCCTGCGTGCCTTGAAAATCTGGCGGGAGGTCGCCAATGGCAAGCGCATCGCCGGCGTGCAGGAAGTCAGCTGGCTGATGCTCAAGGAGTTGGGCGGGCAATCCGCGGAAGGCGATCTCGCGGCCCTGGTCAAGTCGATCCATCTCGACGCGCTGCGCGAGAACGCGCGGGGTCACGCGCTGGCCATTGCGGCGGCCTAGGCTTTATCCCTCGCGAAAAAATCGGGAAAATCCTCCATCGCGGCGGCAATGATGCGCAGGGATGCCGCGATCTGCAGCATGTCGCCGGGGGCGTTTCGCTGGGCGATGCTCGCCGCGTACTGCCGGGCGACAGCAATGGTGGCTGTCTGCGGATCGCCGGGGGCGCGGAACAGCAGTTCGCGCGCCAGCCCTCTCAGGAAATTGGCGATCGAAAGTGCGGTTTCGGACGGGATGGCATGGTTTTGGCTCGCGCCGCGCAGCCGCAGGATCTCCAGGCCGACCGTGACGGCGGCGACGCCGCCGCCCAGCACCGCATCACCCTTCCTGCCGGAATTCTGCACCAGCGGCATCAGCTGGTTGATGCGGTCATAGGCGAGGCTTTCGAAGGCCGAACGCCTCGGCACGCGCTCGTGCAGGCAAAGCCGTGCCAAATCCTCGCGCATGGCCCGTACGATCCGGTTCGCCGCGAGCCACGGATCGGCGGGCAGCACGACAATGAAGACGCCGATCGCCAGCAGAATGCCTACCAGAACGGACGCCGAGCCGGCGAAGAACGGGCCAGGATCGTAGGTCATCGCCTGATGCGGGCTGAGGAAAGCGAGGAAGTTGATGGCGAAGGCCGTGGCTATGCCGACATAGCGCGGATTGGCCATGCCCAGCGCCGTCGGCACCAGGATCGGCACAACGAACAGCACGAACCAGCCGAAGCCGGGCAAAGCAGGCAATGCGATCTGGCCGATGAGAAAGGCAAAGGGCAAAGCCAGCAGCGTGCCCTTGAAGAAGCCCCAGGACACCTGCACCGGATCGGGGCGAGCGGCGAAAAGGCTGGATACGACGGCAACGAGAATGACCGTGCCCGCCGCCTCGGACCATTTCGTCGTCAGCCAGAAGGCCGCGACCAGCAGGGTGGCAAGGGCGGCACGCACGGCATTGCGCGATGCGCCGGGGTAGTCGCGGTGCACCACCAGCGCAGGCTGCCTGCCGGCGCGGCCGGTACCTGTGACCGGCGCGCGCAAGGCATCGAGCCCGCGCAGCACCTGCTTGAGCGCCTCGGCGAAATCGGCGGCGATGGTGAGGCGGGTGATGGTGCCGACCCTGTCGTCACCCTGGTCGATTGAAGCATCGGGCAGTTGCCGGGCCCTGGCCGAGATGGCGTCGAGCTGTTCCACCCAGGGTGCCGTATCGTCCAGTGCGCCGGGCTTTGTTGCCAAATCGCCGACAAGGGCCTGCAATTGCGAACGCACCGGGATGAGGGCTGCGTTTTTCGGAGCGGCGTGCGAATGCAGGGCGCGTGCCGCCGACAGGGCCGAGAGCAATTGTCCGATGGTGCGCCGCACCGGGTGGGCACGCGGCGCGAAGCTCGGCGCTTCCAGCCTTGCATAGGCGCGCATTTCGCCAAGTGTCTGGGTGTCCGCGACGAGTTTGCGATGCAGTGCGGAAAGTGTCGCTGTATCACCTCCCGAGAAGGCGCCCGCGGCATAGGTGGCAAGGTCGAGAATGCAGCGCTTCAGCCGCGATATGATGGCATCGCTGGCCAGTTTCGGCAGGATCAGCCGGCTGGTCACGCCGGCGCAGACGATGCCAAGCACGATTTCCGCGCAACGGGCGACAGCGAGATCGACGACCAGATGCGGCTGTCCGAAGGCAGGCAGGCCGATGATCATCGCCGTGTAGCCGGCAAGTGCCGCACCATAGGCTTCGGGATTGCGCAGCAATGAGGAAACGAAGGTGCAGATGCCGATCCAGACGGCGAGCACCGTCACCAGAACCCATGGGTTGGTGCCGAAGACAGTGGTGATGCCGATCGCCGCCAGCCCGCCGGCCAGCGTGCCGAGCAACCGGTAGAAACCCTTCGCCAGCACCATACCCGCGACAGGCTGGGCGACGATGAACACCGTCATCATCGCCCATTGCGGGTGGTCGAGCTTGAGGGCATAGGCGGCAAGCAGCGCAATCAGGCCGGCCGAAACGGTGCGCAGGGCGAAAATCCAGTCCGAGCGCGTCGGCTGCGTCAACCCGGCCAGGCTCGTCTCGAAATAGGCTTTCAGCCGCGCCCAGGTCACGTGCCGGTCTCCATATCGGAAGCGCAAGCTAAACTGGCCCGCGGCTAGATATCCAGCACTTCCGTCTCGGCGAATTCGGCACGCTCCTGGATGAAGCGGAAGCGGGCTTCCGGCTTGGTGCCCATCAGCTCATCGACCCTGTCCTTGGTGGCTGAATCGATTTCGTTCACATCGACCCTGAGCAGCGTGCGCTTTCTCGGATCCATGGTGGTCTCCTTGAGCTGCGAGGCCATCATCTCGCCCAGGCCCTTGAAGCGGCCAAGCTCGACCTTGCCGCGCCCGGTGAATTCGGTGCGCAGGAGCTCGTCCTTGTGCGCATCGTCGCGGGCATAGGCGACCTTGCCGCCTTGCCGGATCGAGTAAAGCGGCGGCACCGCCAGATAGAGATGGCCGCCACGCACCAGCGCCGGCATTTCCTGGTAGAAGAAGGTGATCAGCAGCGAAGCGATATGGGCGCCGTCGACGTCGGCGTCGGTCATGATGATGACGCGGTCGTAGCGCAAATCCTCGTCGCGGTATTTTGAGCGCGTGCCGCAGCCGAGAGCCTGGATCAGGTCCGATATCTGCTGGTTGGCCGCCAGCTTGTCATTGCCGGCACTGGCCACGTTGAGGATTTTTCCGCGCAATGGCAGTACTGCCTGGCTGGCACGGTCGCGCGCCTGTTTGGCCGAGCCGCCGGCGGAGTCACCTTCGACGATGAACAGTTCGGCACCGGCCGCCGCGTTCTGCGTGCAGTCGGCGAGCTTGCCCGGCAGGCGCAATTTGCGCACCGCGCTCTTGCGCGACACTTCTTTTTCCTGGCGCCGGCGCACCCGCTCGTCGGCGCGCGCGATCACCCATTCCAGCAGCTTCGAGGCTTCCTGCGGATTGTCGGCCAGCCAATGGTCGAACGGATCGCGGATCGCGGTCTCGACAATGCGGATTGCCTCGATCGTCGCCAGCCTGTCCTTGGTCTGGCCAACGAATTCAGGCTCGCGGATGAACACCGATAGCATGCCGGCGGCCGAGATCATGACGTCTTCGGAGGTGACGATGGAGGCGCGCTTGTTGCCGACCAGATCGGCATAGGCGCGCAAGCCCCGGGTCAGCACGTTGCGGAAGCCGGCCTCGTGCGTACCGCCTTCGCCGGTCGGGATGGTGTTGCAGTAGGAATTGATGAAGCCGTCGCCGCCGAACCAGGTCACCGCCCATTCGAGCGAGCCATGGCCGCCTTGCTTTTCGCTTTTTCCCGCGAAGATTTCCCGCGTCACCTGAAAGTCGTCGCCGAGCGATGCCTTGAGATAGTCCTTCAGGCCGCCGGGGAAATGGAACTCAGCCTTGGCCGGCGTCTGGTCCTTTTCCTTGATCAGCGAGGGATCGCAGGTCCAGCGGATTTCGACACCGCCGAACAGATAGGCTTTCGAGCGCGTCATGCGGTAGAGGCGCGCCGGTTCGAAGGCCGCGCCCTTGCCGAAGATCTGCTCGTCGGGATGGAAGCGGATTTTCGTTCCGCGCCGATTATGGACCTCGCCAAGCTGCTCTAGGCCGCTTACCGGAATGCCGCGCGAAAAGCGCTGGCGATAGAGCTGGCGGCCACGCGCGACCTCGACCTCGAGATGATCCGACAGCGCGTTGACCACGGAAACGCCGACGCCATGCAGGCCGCCGGAGGTTTCATAGACCTTGGAGTCGAATTTGCCGCCCGAATGCAGCGTCGTCATGATGACTTCGAGCGCCGGCTTCTTGAATTTCGGATGCGGATCGACCGGGATGCCGCGGCCATTGTCGGTAACGGTCAGAAACCCGTCGGCCGAAAGCTCGACATCGATGAAGGTGGCATGGCCGGCAACCGCCTCGTCCATCGAATTGTCGATGACCTCGGCGAACAGGTGATGCATCGCCTTGTCGTCGGTGCCGCCAATATACATGCCTGGCCGGCGGCGCACCGGCTCCAGGCCTTCGAGCACCTCGATGTCGGCGGCGCTGTAGCCCTCGCTGCCATCCTTGGTCGCGGCCGGGCGCTTGGCTGCTGCCTGCACAAGCGGGTCGGCCGGGCGCGCCGGTGTGCGAACCGGCTGCGGCTGCTTGTCCATATTGCCGAAGAGGTCGTTGTTGTCGTCCATGCCTGCCATAGGGTCCGGTGCTGCGAATCACCCGTCGATACTGCCACGCTTTTCAGCGCCAAGCGACGGAGGTTCCTGTTACGTTCGGGGATTTGACCCGTCTTATCCTAAAACCATTCGATAACCAAGCGGGCGGAAATAGGTCCAATACCACCGTTCTACATTCCTGATTCTTTAACAAAGCGGCCTAGCGTGAGCCCAACATAACAAGAAACGACGGGTATCAGGGGTTTCGGCGTGAGGGGCAAGGCCATAACGATGATCGGCATCGCCGCCGTTTTCGGCGCGATCTCGATCTTTGCCGCGGATTTCTGGGTCAAGAGCCAGGCCAAGGCCGATGCCGAGGAGAAGACGGCGTCGATCGCCGCTCCGGTACCGCCCAGGATCGAATTCAAGACCATTGTGGTAGCGAAAGCGCCGCTGCGCTACGGCCAGGAACTCGATCGCGCCAAGCTGATCGAAATCCCCTGGCCGCAGGATTCCCTGCCGCAAGGCGCCTTTGCCACCATCGACGGATTGCTCGGCGAGGGCAATCGCATCGTGCTGTCGCCGATCGAGGTCAACGAACCGGTGCTGCTGACCAAGCTGTCGGGGCCGAACGGCCGCGCGACGCTCTCCAACATGCTGACGCCCGGAATGCGGGCGGTGACCATCCGAACCGACGAGATCGCCGGTGTCGGCGGGTTCGTCACGCCGGGCGACCGCGTCGATGTCGTGCTGACGCGCGATGCCGGCGAAATCCAGGAAGTTGCCAAGAACGCGCAAGGTGCTGCCGGTTCGACCGTCACCTCCGAGATCGTCGTTGCCGACGCCAAGGTGCTGAGTGTCGGCCAGGGTGCCGACGAGCGCCAGACGACGCCGCAGATCACGAATTCCGTGACCATCGAAGTGACGACCGAAGGCGCGCAGAAAGTGGCGCTTGCCCGCACCGTCGGCACGCTGTCGCTGTCGCTGCGCTCGGCCTCCGAAGGCGGCGACGGCAAGAACGGCGTCACCACCATCTCGTCGTTTGGCGGATCGGTGGCGGCCAAGGCTCAGGCCGCGGCCGGCTCGCTGTTCGATGCGATAACCAAGGAGCCGGAGAAGCCGAAATTCAAGACGGTCATCGTGACGCGCGGCACGAAGGCCGAGGAATATCAGGTTCCTGAGCGGGACCAGAAGTAAAGGCCGGTGGGGACCGGACGGGACAGGGCAATGTTGATGTGTACCCTATATCGAATGATGGATCGATCGCGCTTTGCGCGCGCTCTGGCGATGGCTGCCGCGCTGGTTGCGGGCGCAATGCTCGCTTTGCCCGGCGTGGCCAAGGCGGACAATGACATCGTCTATGTCTCGGCGACCAAGAATGCGTCGATCAAGGTCGCCAAGGGCAAGCCCAAGACGATCGTGACGAATGCCGCCTTCTACCAGATCGTCATCGGCGATCCTGAGATCGCCAACGTCAATCCACTGACCGACAAATCCTTCTATGTGCTCGGCAACAATCTCGGCACCACCGGCATTGCGCTGTTCGACGAGAAGAAGCAGCTCGTCGGCACCGTCGACATCGAAGTGACGCTCGACACGGATCAGCTGGCCAGCACCATCCGCGCCAGCGTGCCGGACGCCAAGATCAAGGTCGGCTCGGCCAATGGCCGTGTCGTGCTGTCGGGCGAGGCGGATGATGCGGTCGCCGCCGAAAAGGCAAACAAGATCGCAACGCGCTTTTCCGGCACAGAGGAAGTGATCAACTCGGTCAACATCTCGTCGTCGCAGCAGGTTCAGCTCAACGTCCGCTTCGTCGAGATCAACCGCCAGGCGGGGCAGGATCTGGGTGCCAAATACAGTGCCAATTTTGCCTACGGTTTCGGCGGACGCGACGTTTCGCTCGACCCAGGAACCGTGCCGGCGGCCGGCACCGGCGAAATCATCGGCCGGCTGCTGTCGAACGGCGTGTCGATCGATATCGCCATCAAGGCCCTGGAAGAGCGCGGTCTTGCCCGGCGGTTGGCGGAACCGAACCTGATCGCCCGCTCCGGCGAGACGGCGAGCTTCCTGGCCGGCGGCGAATTCCCGATCCCGGTCTCTGAAGACAACGGCAAGATCTCCGTCAGCTACAAGAAATACGGCGTCAGCCTGGACTTCACGCCGACCGTGCTCAAGGACGGGCTGGTCAGCCTCGACATCGCGCCGGAAGTCTCCTCCATCGATGCGTCGTCCTCCTATAACATCGGCACTATCTCCGTGCCGGGCTTCATCGTGCGCCGCGCCAAGACCTCCGTCGATCTCAAGAACGGCCAGAGCTTCATGATCGCGGGACTGCTGCAGTCGCAAAACGACATCACCACATCGCGCATTCCCGGCCTCGGCAAGATGCCGGTGCTCGGGGCGCTGTTCTCGTCGAAATCCTACCAGCGGCGCGAGACCGATCTGGTCATCATCGTCACGCCCTACCTGGTCAAGCCGGTCGATCCGTCGAAGAAAATGGTCGAGCCGACCGACGGCACGCGGCCGGCCAGCAATGTCGACTATTTCCTCAACAACACCGAGGAAGTGAAGGCATCGGACGCCGGCCGGGCGCTGGCGCTGGCCGATGGCAGCGCCGCACGGACCGCTCCCACCACCACGGTCGGGCACTTCCTCGACCTGCCGAAGGACTGAAGCCATGCGTCTGGTCCTGAGATCGAGTGTCGCCTTGCTCCTTGCCGTTTTGGCCGGCGGCTGCACCAGCGACGATTACATACGCAGCGAAGGGGTGACGCCGGGCTCCGGCAACGCCCAGGCCGCCAACACCGTCATGCAGATGGTCGATCCCTGGAAGTACGGCGTCCAGAACACAAGGCTTCTCGTGCCTGCCAAGCGTGGCGATGCCGGGCCGGTCACGCCGGATCAGGCCGCCGCTTCGAAGGCATCGCAGACGACCACGGGCAACTGACCCCAAAGGGCGATCGAGCTCACAGGCTGACAAAAATGGCAAACGGCATCAAGACCAAGAAGATCCTGCTCGTATCGACGGACAAGACCTTCGTGCAGGACACGCGGACCGCATTCGCCGCCTCCGAGATCATCCAGCTCTCGACAGTGGAAAAGAACGTCACCGAACTGCGCGGCGAGATCCAGGAAGCGGATTTCGGCGCCATCATCGTCGACATGGACGCGGCCAGACTGGAAGAGGTCGAGTCGCTGCAGCGCGTCATGCGCCGGCTGGAGGGCAAGGCGCCGGTGGTTGTCGTCACCCAGGAGTTCAACGCCGCCGCGGTGCGCATCCTGGTACAGCTCAAGGTCGCGGACTTCCTGGTCAAGCCGATCACCACGGCCGATCTGGTGCGCTCAGTGGTGCGGGCCCTGCAAGGGCCGGGGCGTGAGGAAAACACCGAATCGCAAATCTATACCTTCATGCCGGCCGCCGGCGGCGTCGGCACCACGACGCTGGCGCTGCAGACAGCGTTCCAGCTGCATCACTCGGTGACGCGCGGCGCCTCGACCTGCGTGGTCGACCTCAATTTCCAGCAGGGCGCCTGTGCCGAATATCTCGACCTCGAGCCGCGTTTCGACATCACCGAGATCGAGAACCAGCCCGAACGCCTCGACCGGCAATTGCTGGACGTGATGCTGTCCAAGCATGCCAGCGGACTTTGCGTGCTGGCCGCGCCGACGCATCCGGCGGAGATGCGCTCGTTCAAGACCGATGTCGTGGTGCGCATGCTGGACCTCGTCTCGGCCTATTTCGACAATGTCGTCATCGACATGCCGCGCACCTGGTTTCCCTGGACGGAGACGGTGCTGCTTGGCTCCAACAAGCTCTATATCGTCGCCGAGATGACGGTGCCGTGCCTGCGCCACACGCAAAGGCTGATCCAGGCGGTCTACGAGACCGCCGGCAAGGAAGTGAAGCCGAACGTCATCGTCAACCGTTTCGAGCAGAAGATGTTCGACAACGGCATCAAGCAGGCGGACGTCCAGGAGATCCTTGGCGAGCATTTCGTCGGCGGCATCGCGAACAACTACCGGCTGGTGCGCGAGGCGGTCGACCGCGGCGTGCCGCTGCACGAGATCGACCCCAATGCCAATGTCGTCAACGATCTGAAGAAGATCATCCTGCCGGAGGAGGCGGTCGCGACCGGAGCCAAATCGAAGTCGCTGTTCGGCCTCGGCAAGGGCTTCTTGAAAAGGAAGGCCGGATGACCAGCCGTTTTTCCACCCTGCAGAACCGCGACGCGCGTCCGCAGCGCTCGGCGGAGTCAACGCCGGTCGCGCATCATGCGGTCGTCATCCCGACCAGCCGGAAGGCTTTGCCGGCAAAGCCCGATGTCGCGCCGGCAAAGAACGCCAACAAGGTGCTCGATGCGCGCGTGCGCATTCACCGCATGCTGCTCGAGGAAATCAACCTGGTGGCGCTGGAGCGTTTGCCCAAGGATGAGATGCGCCGTCAGGTGCATGATTTCGTTTCGGAAAAGACCCGCCAGGAGCGGATGGCGATCAACACCGCCGAACTCGAAGCGCTGGTCGACGATATCGTCGACGAGATGGTCGGTCTTGGCCCGCTCGAGCCGTTGCTCAAGGATCCCGAAATCAACGACATCCTGATCAACGGCCACCAGAACTGCTTCATCGAAAAGAAGGGCAAGTTGCAGCAGGTCCATATCCCGTTCAAGGATGAGGCGCATCTGCTTAGAATTATTAACAAAATCGTCGCCGCGGTTGGCCGTCGCGTCGACGAATCGCAGCCGATGGTCGATGCCCGTATGCTGGACGGCTCGCGCTTCAACGCGGCCATCCGCCCGGTTGGCGTCGACGGGCCGCTGGTGTCGATCCGCAAATTCTCCAAGAACAAGCTCGGCCTGCACAAGCTGGTCGAATTCGGCGCCATCACCCAGAACATGGCCGAAGTGCTGGCGGCGGCCGTGCACGCCCGCAAGACGACGATCATTTCGGGCGGCACCGGCACCGGCAAGACGACGATGCTCAACGCGTTGTCGGCCTTCATTCCCGAAGACGAGCGGTTGATCACCATCGAGGACGCGGCCGAACTTCAGCTGCAGCAGCCGCATGTCGCGCGCATGGAAACGCGCCCCGCCAACATCGAGGGCCATGGCGAACTCAAGCAGCGCGATCTCGTCAAAAACGCGCTGCGCATGCGTCCCGACCGCGTCATCCTCGGCGAGTGCCGCGGCGAGGAGGCTTTCGACATGCTGCAGGCGATGAACACCGGCCATGAAGGGTCGATGGCGACCATCCACGCCAACACGCCGCGCGATGCCATTTCGCGCCTCGAACAGATGCTGGGCATGACCGGCATGCCGATGACGGTGCAGTCGATCCGCAGTCAGATCGCCAGCGCCATCGACATCATCGTGCAACTGACCCGGCTTTCCGACGGCAAGCGCAAGGTGACGAGCGTTGCCGAGGTGACCGGCATGGAAGGCGACGTCATCCAGATGCAGGAGATATTCCGCTTCGTGCGCACCGGCATGGACGCCGATGGCGGCATTCTCGGTTATTTCGAGGCGACCGGCATCCGGCCGCGCTTCCTGGAGGATCTGCGCGCCATGGGCATCGAGTTTCCCGGACGGTATTTCGAACCCGGTCGGCCGCAGGAGTAGCCAGGTGTTCGACGGGCTGAGCGCAATCTATGTCGTCTATGCCGGAGCAGCACTTACCGGCATCATGATCGCCGAGGCCTGCTATCTCCTCTATGCCGGCCGCAGCGACAAGCGCACCGCCATCAACCGACGCATGAAGCTGCAGGAAAGCAAGATCAGCCAGGAGCAGGTGCTGATCCAACTGCGCAAGGAGCGCGGCCTCGACGCGGGCACCTCGTTGTTCTCGCCGGACCGGTTCCGCGCGCTGCGCACGCAGTCGGGCATGATCATGCCGCTGTCGAAATTCCTGATGATCACCTCCGGCGTGGCGATGGCCATGACCCTGGTCGCCATATGGCATGGCTTGCCGCTGCTGATGGGGCTTCTCCTGTTCGTAGTGCTGATGCCGCTGGTGCCGGTGATGGTGATGCGCTCCAAGCGCAAGCGCCGGCTCAAGCGCTTCGGCATGCAGCTACCCGAGGCGCTGGAGCTGATCACGCGCGGCCTCAAGGCCGGTCACCCCGTGCCGGTGGCAATCGCCATGGTGTCGCGCGAAATGCCCGATCCGATCGGCACCGAGTTCGGCGTCATCGCCGATGAGGTGACCTATGGCTCCGACCTGGTCTCGGCGTTGAATTCGCTGTTCGACAGGGTCGGCCATGAGGATCTGCCGCTGTTCATCACCGCCGTCTCCATCCAGTCCAGTTCGGGCGGCAATTTGCGCGAGATCCTCGACGGCCTTGCATTGACGATCCGCGAGCGCGGCAAGCTGCGCCGCAAGGTGCGCGCCATCTCGACCGAAGGCCGCATGTCGGCCTACATCCTGACGGCGATACCGGCGCTGCTGTTTGCCGCCATCATGGCGCTGATGCCGGGCTTCTACCGCGATGTCTGGGACGAGCCGAAGACCTGGTACCTGATCGGCGGGTCGGTGACCTGGCTGATGCTGGGCAATCTGATGATGTTCAAAATGTCGAATTTCAGGTTCTGACATGCAGGGCTTCATCGAATTCCTCGCCTCGCTCGCACCGACCTCCCTGATGCCGGTGGCGATCCTGCTTTTGGTCCTGGGCAGCGTCGCGGTCGCCTGGCCGATGGTGGCGGCGAAGGGCGACCGCAACGACGTGAAGCGCCGGCTCAAGGTCGACCATGGCGCCATGGCCGCGAAGCCCGAGCCGCCGCAGAAGAAGAACGCCAATGTCGTGCGCGAAAGGGCGGTGAAGCGGGCGCAGGAATTCTACGCCAAGAGCGATCCGGAAAATGTCGCCCGGTTGCGCATGAAGCTGATCCAGGCCGGCTATATGGAGCCGCGCGCCGTCGGCACGTTCTTCATCATTCGCTTTTCGGCGCTGGTCGGCGGCGCGATAGGCGCCTTTGTCCTCAACCAGTGGCTGGCCAGTGCCGAAGCGACGATGACCAGCCGCTGGGCGTTCGTCATCCTGTCGGGCGTGGCCGGCTATTTCCTGCCCGGCCTGGTGCTGACCCAGCAGGTGCGGGAAAAGATGCGCGAATACCGCAACGGCTTTCCCGACTTCATGGATCTGATGATCGTCTGTTCGGATGCCGGCATGAGCATGGAAGCCGGTATCGAGCGCGTCTCGAAGGAACTCGCAAAGACCTATCCCGCGCTCAGCCAGAATTTGCAGCTTGTGTCGCTGGAACTGAGGGCAGGGCGCAGCCTCGACGATGCGCTGAAGGCACTCGCCGACCGCCTCAGCCTGGACGAAGTTCGCTCCTTCGCCACGCTGCTGCAGCAGTCGAAGGAACTCGGCACCAGCCTGTCAGGCGCGTTGCGCGTCTTCTCCGACGAAATGCGCCACAAGCGCATGTCGCTGGCCGAGGAAAAGGCACATGCCTTGCCGGCCAAGATGTCGATACCGGTGACGGTATGCATCCTGCCGGTGGTGCTGATGATCGCGATCATTCCGATCATCGTCAAAATGACGGGTAGCCATTAGGATGTGCCCAAGTGGCTGCCTGGAATAGTGCCTACTCCCAAGCGACGGGTTAAGATGCACTGCCACCGTAATTCATGTTTTTGCTTCGGGAGCTTCGTTGAACAACCGAAGACGCCGCCGAGATTCTAACGCCGAATACAGGGCGACTATCAAGATATTGGGTATCCACGACGTGAATGCCAGAACCGGAGACATGCTCGAATAGCTGCTGTATCCCAACGCGTAACCGATCGGAATCTGCAGGCGAAGGACAACGGCTGCGAAAGTCAACGCGTAGCTGAACCGCATAAGCAGCCGATGCCACTCAAACGCTGCCCATACGGCCGAAATCCAGGCGGCCACCGTCGTGCCGATCCATAATACCGCGAGAATCCCGAAGCCGAGACCGGCGACCCAGCCGCCCGAAGCAAATGGTGACGTGGCCAGTGCTCCCGCTCCACTTATAACGCACGCCAGGACGTAAACTCGGCCGGACCAACGATGCAGCGTCGGATGGCGCGCACGTAGCTGCGGGTAGAATTGGAATGGTCCCAGCATCAAGGCGGCAGGGGCTATGAGCATGTGAATCAACGCTTGCAGCGGCACGTGCAGTATCACTGCCTTGATGCCCGGATCGATGCCGAACCAAACGTTGTCCAATGTGGCGTAGTATCGCAAGGCGTGCACGGCCACGACTGTGGCGAGCACGGCCATAACGCCCCGCCCAATTCGAGGGATGTACCTCTTCTGCATCTGTCTCGCACCTTGCCGCTACGATCGGTCAAGCCGTTTGGTCTTATCGCGGGTATTTCCCCGGAGGGAGAAGGCGCAGTATGATTGAACCGTTCTGGCGGACAAGGATCGCGGGACCGCCGGCGCGAGAACAGGGATGAAACAATGAGTGCTGGGCCGAATAGCATTCTCAACGTGACAAAAGGCGCTCCATTTGCGCTGGATGCTGCATCATTTGGGATGATTGCGGCCGGCGTAGCGGCGATCGATCTGTCCAATGTGTTCACCATCGTGCACAATTCGCTCCGTCACGGCCCCGGCGTCGCACTGTGGATCCCGAGCGTAGCCGAGGCGTCGAGCGGCGTGTCGGCTTTGGCCGCGGTGTGGATCATCGCGTCGGCTCTGCGGCTCGCAAGTCCAGGGCGGATGCACTGGGGCGGCGTGGCATTGGTTCACGCCTTGGCCAGTCTCTGCTTCTCGGCGCAACATGTGCTGGGCATGGTGGCGCTCAGAAAGGTCATCTATGGCGTGATGGGTGCCCACTATCAATTTGAGCTCGGCGATTGGCTCTATGAATATCGGAAGGATTTGCTGACTTACCTGATCATCGCGGCTTGCCTGGCCGCCTTCCGCTCGCGCGCAGAGAACGTCAGGCGCGAAGCCGCCCCGCGGTTCGAGAGTGAACCCGTTTTCGATATCGACATTGGGGCGCGTACGATACGCGTCCCTCTGCGAGCGGTATTGGCTCTACGCGCCGCCGGCAACTATGTGGAAGTGCTCCTGGAAGACGGACGGCGGCTGCTCGTTCGCGGGACGCTTACCTCCTATGCGGAACGACTGGTCCCATCCGGCTTCGAACGCACGCATCGATCTTGGTTGGTCAACAGGGCGCGCGTAACAGGCCTTCGCCCCGCCGGCTCGGGTGACATGCACCTGGATCTCCCCGGCGGCTGCGAGGCGCCCCTCTCGCGCCGCTTCCCGGAGGCGCTGCGTCGGCTAAAACAGAAGTAGCAGGCGCCGCTGTCGAAGATCGGCAAGGAACTGGCGGTTCAAAAACCGTCGGCATCTGCAAAATCAGCAAATGAGAGTCGACAAATCCGGAGCGGTGACGGACAACCATTGTCCTGCCTGAACGCGGCCCGCGACGTGAGAATCCCATGCGAATATTGTTGTGTGCCGCCGCTCTTGCCGCAGCCAGCCTGTGGCCCGCTTTGGCCGCGGCCGACGATTGCGGCGATGCTGCCGCGCTGTTGCGGCAGGCTTATCCCAAGGTTCAAAAAAGCGCCGACGGCCGCTCGTTCACGCTCGAACCGCATACCAGCATCACGCTTGCGGTCCCGCAGGACGGTATGCCTGGCCTGGTCTGCAAGGTCTGGCCTGCCCATAATGATCTTCTGCTGGTCGCGGTGCCGCTGATCGACAGCGCCCAATCTGTCGACGGCCAGCATGTTGGCGACATCGAGCTTCTCGTCGTCGACAGGAAGACCTTGCAGGTACGCCAGCGCCTGCTCCAGCCCAAGTTGATGAATGACGATGCCGTCGCCATCCGAGGCATCGAATTCGATACCGCGCGCTATGGGCTGGCGCCCGGCGTCACCGCCTTCGGCCTGCGCATCGACATGGCCAATCATTCACAGCCCAATCCTTTCAACGAAACCGACCTGCGGCTCTACGCCATCGCCGGAAATGCGCTGCAAGCGGTGCTCGACGGGCTTGCCGTGGCCGGCCATGGCGGCGAAGGCGACACCAGTTGCGCGGGATCCTTTCATTCCAGCCAGGTCAGCCTGGCGATGAGCCCGACGATCCATCGCGGCTACCATGACATCATCGCGGTCGAACGGCAGGATACCGACGAGCCGCTCCCCGACAAGGATGGCGAGTGCCAGTCCCACCCCGGCAAATCGGTGAGCCGGACCTACCAGCTGCGCTATGACGGCAGCCGCTACCCGGTTCCGGCCGCACTCAAGGCAATGGACCCGCCGTGAGACCGCCCCCGCGTCCGCTTGAGGCGTTGGGACCTAGTGGTTAATGGCCGGTATTGCGGAAACCAAATCTTAGCTGCATTTCGGCACCGAAGCTTAATCGCTTTGCTCTAATGTCTTTACCTGAAGAACGACCCGGCAAATCGGGCGACGGGGCAGGGCATGCGTCAGACACAATTTGCGGCGGCGGCCATGATGGCGGCCGTCCTGATGATCACCGGGTGTACGACGAACAACAACGTCGACACGACCAAGACGACCGCGATCCAGCCGAAGGCGAAGGATGTCGACACATCCGACCTGGCACAGGGCAAGGCGCAGTTTCGCGACGCCAATTATGGTCTCGCCGAACAGCATTTCCGCAAGGCCGTCGAGCTGAAGGCCGACAATGCGGAGGCCTGGATGGGGCTGGCCGCCTCCTATGACGAGCTCGGCCGCTTCGACTTCGCCGACCGCGCCTATGGCCAGCTCTTGAAGGTCGCCGGCCGCAAGCCGCAGATCGTCAACAATATGGGCTATTCGCAACTGCTGCGCGGCAACAAGAAGAAGGCCAGGGCTCTGCTGCTCGAGGCGAAGGCCGGCATGGCCGACCCGACGGTCGTCAACGCCAATCTCGCCTTGCTGAACAAGGGCTGATGCGCGTTTGATCCTCGCGCTGGCCAAGGGGCCGATTTCCGGACAGGCACTGTCGACGCTTTGTAAACCCTAAACGCAGCTTGGGTCGAAAGACCTGCTGAAAGCCATGTTCGAGGGCTGCCGGTGACCTAGAATGCGGCGTAACCGCCGACGCTGGAGAGGCCCCCGCCCGATATGCTGGATTTCAGTTCGCTCCTGCTCGCGGCCGCGCTGTCGGGCACATGCCTGGCCGTCACCATGTTTGCCATCTGGCTCACCGCGCCGCGGGCGCGTTTCGTGCTGACGGTGGCGTGCGGCATCCTCGTGCTTGTCGCGCATGTGATCCTGTTCTGGCGTTACACCAAGGAGCCCGATCCGCTGCTTTGCCAGATCGCGCTGGCGCTGCTCAGCCTGGGCTTCCTGATTATCTGCCTTTCGGCCATGCAGTATCTCGGCGTACCGGATCATAGACGAGTGATCGTGCCGACGCTTGCCGCCATGGCAGTCTGCGCCGCCTTTACCTTCCTCGGCCTTGACGGTGTCGGCTTCATCGTCACCTACGCGACGGTGACCGTGCTGCTGTCGACGATCGGGGCCATGTTCTGGGTTAATGGCAGCCACGACCGCCGGATCCTGCTGGTGGTTTCGTTCCTGAGTGGCACCTGCGCGGTGTCGTTTGCCCTTTGCGGCGTGGTTCTGATGGCGAAGGGGCAATGGGCGCTCGGGGCGGCGCCTGACAACTGGGCCGAACGTCTGAATTCCGTCGTGGCGGTGGCCTGCATGACGGGTCTGGGCGCCCTGACGCTCTCGCTGCACCATTTGCAGGCGCAGATCGAACTGAAGGCCGAGACGATGACCGATCCATTGACCGGGCTGATGAACCGTCGTGGGTTGATGTCCCTCCACGGCGAGCGGCCCTTCGGTCCGTTCATGGCGGTCGTCATGTTCGATCTCGATCACTTCAAGAGGACGAACGACATCTACGGTCACCCGGTCGGGGACCAGGTGCTGTGCCGCTTCGCCGCCGTCATCCGGAAATATGCCAGGACCGGCGTCGACGCCTTTCGCCTGGGCGGCGAGGAGTTCGCCATCGTCATGTCGCGGATGACGGAAGAGCGCGCCCATGATCTCGCCAGCAAGATCGGCGTCGCCTTCGGCACCGAGATCGTTCCTACCCCGCTCGGCCCATTGCGCAGCACGGTCAGCGGCGGCATCGGCTTTGGCGGCGCTGACGGCAGCAGCCTCGACGAGGTCCTGGCCGAGGCGGACGCCGCGCTCTATGCGGCCAAGCGCGCCGGCCGAAACTGCGTTGTCAGCCGCAAAAGAATGGGCAAGGCCGAACCGGTCAAGCCGGCCTTGCGCTCTGCGTAGGCCGAGAGGCTGCTATTCGGCTGCTCCCAGATAATCCGACAAAGGCGGGCAGGAGCAGACCAGATTGCGGTCGCCGGCGACATTGTCGATGCGCGACACCGGCGGCCAGTACTTGGCCGCCGTATCGGCGTCGCCCGCGGGATAGGCCGCTTCCAGGCGCGAGTAGGGATGGGTCCACTGGCCGGCCAGTGTCTCGGCGGCGGTGTGCGGCGCGTTGACCAGCGGGTTGTCGGCCAAGGGCCAGTCACCCCTGGCGACTTTCGCGGCTTCGCCGGCAATGGCGATCATCGCCTCGCAGAAGCGGTCGAGTTCGCGCTTCGGCTCGGATTCCGTCGGCTCGACCATCAACGTGCCGGCGACCGGAAACGACATGGTCGGCGCGTGGAAGCCATAGTCGATGAGGCGCTTGGCGATATCGTCGACGCTGATGCCTGCGCTCTCCTTGAGCACGCGGGTGTCGAGGATGCATTCATGCGCGATGCGATCGTGCCGGCCCTTGTAGAGCAGCGGGAAGTGCGGCGCGAGCCGTGTCGCCACGTAGTTGGCCGAGATGATGGCGGTCTCCGTTGCCTGCTTCAGTCCAGCGGCGCCCATCATGCGGATATACATCCAGGTGATCGGCAGGATGGAAGCGCTGCCGAACGGTGCCGCAGACACGGCATGCGCCGAGCCTTCTGTGACATGGCCCGGCAGATAAGGCTTCAGATGTGCCTTGACGCCGATCGGGCCGACGCCGGGGCCACCGCCGCCATGCGGAATGCAGAAGGTCTTGTGCAGGTTCATATGGCAGACATCGGCGCCGATATCGGCGGGTCGGGCGAGCGCGACCAGCGCGTTGAGGTTGGCGCCGTCGAAATAGACCTGGCCGCCATGCTCATGGATCAGGGCGCAGAGATGGCGGGCGCCTTCTTCGTAGACGCCATGTGTCGAGGGATAGGTGAACATCAGCGCGGCGAGATTCTTGGAATGCTCGTTGGCTTTGGCCCGCATATCGTCCATGTCGATGTTACCGTCCTCCAGGCAGCGCACGACAACAACGCTCATGCCGGCCATCGCCGCGCTTGCCGGATTGGTGCCATGCGCGGAGGAGGGGATCAGGCAGACCGTGCGATGCCCTTCGCCGCGCGAGCGGTGATAGGCGCGGATGGCGAGCAGGCCGGCATATTCGCCCTGGCTGCCGGCATTGGGCTGCAGGCTGACCGCGTCGAAGCCGGTGATTTCGGACAGCCAGCCTTCCAGTTCGCCGATCATGGCGCGATAGCCGGCCGAATGGCTGGCCGGCGCGAAGGGATGCAGATCGGCGATGCTTGGCCAGCTCACCGGCATCATTTCGGCCGCCGCGTTAAGCTTCATGGTGCAGGATCCGAGCGGGATCATGGAGCGGTCGAGCGCCAGATCCTTGTCGGCCAACCGGCGCAGCAGGCGCATCATGTCGGTTTCCGACTTGTTCTCGTTGAAGACGGGCTGGGTCAGAAACTCTTTTCCGCGCGGCTTGCCAGGGACGGTGCTGTCGGCCGAGGGGGCAGCCTTGGCACCGAACAGGGAAGCGATTGCATCGAGATCCGCATCGGTCGAGGTCTCGTCGAAGGCGATGCCGACATGGTCGGCGTCGAGGACGCGCAGCAACCGGCCGGTCTTTTCGGCGGCTTCGGCGATCTCCGCGGCCTTGCCTTTCGCCTCCACCGTCACCGTGTCGAAGCGGCTGGCGCCGAGCACCGAAACGCCCGCCGCCTTGAGGCCGCTCGCCAGGCGGTTGGCCAGCGCGTGGATGCGCCCGGCAATCGCCTGCAGCCCGGCCGGGCCGTGCCAGATGGCATAGGCCGTTGCCATGTTGGCGAGCAGCGCCTGCGCGGTGCAGATGTTGGAGGTCGCCTTGTCGCGGCGGATATGCTGTTCTCGCGTCTGCAAGGCCAGGCGGTAGCCGGGCCGGCCCTTGCTGTCGGTCGACTGGCCGACGAGGCGGCCGGGCATCAGCCGGGTCAGCCTGTCGGAAACGGCGCAATAGGCGGCGTGCGGGCCGCCAAAGCCCATCGGCACGCCAAAGCGCTGCATCGGCCCGACGGCGATGTCGGCGCCGAGTTTCGCCGGCGCATCGGTCAGCGTCAGGCCGAGTGGATCGGCGATGAAGACGACCAGCGCGCCAGCGGCGCGGGCCTTGTCGATCGCGGCCTTGTGGTCGCCATAGACGCCAAGGGTGTCGGGCCAGGAGACGAGCAGGGCAGCGGTGTTGTCGTCGATCGTCTCGCCGTCAATCTCGATGCCGAGCGGTTCGGCACGGGTGCGCACCACATCCAGCGTCTGCGGGTGCGGCGTGCCGGCGAACGCCACCTTGGTGCGCTTGTCGCGGTGGTGGCGCAGCGCAATGCCGACCGCTTCGGCGACAGCGGTGGCCTCATCGAGCAGCGAGGCGGATGCCACCGGCAGCCCGGTCAATTCGGTGACCAAGGTCTGGAAGTTGAACAGCATTTCCAGACGGCCCTGGCTGATCTCGGCCTGATAGGGCGTGTAGGCCGTGTACCAGGCCGGATTCTCGAACAGATTGCGCTGGATGACCGGCGGCACGTGGACGCCGTGATAGCCGGCGCCGATGAAGCTCTTCAGCACCGTGTTCTTCGCCATGATGGCCGACAATTCGGCCAGTGCTTCGGCTTCGCTGGCCGGCGCGGGCAAGGTCAGCGGCAGGTCGAGGCGAATCGACTGCGGTACGGCCTGGCTGATCAGCGTCTCGACGGAGGGAACGCCGATCACCGCAAGCATGGCTCTGACATCGTTCACGCCAGGACCGATATGACGGGCCGAGAAGGGGGTAAGTGCTGTGGTCATCATCTCTAGTCCTGATTTCAGGCGATATGGGCTTTGTAGGCGGCCTCATCCATGAGGCCGGCGAGCTGGCTTTCGTCGGCAAGCCTCATCTTCCACAGCCAGCCGGCGCCGGTTGCCGCCGAGTTGACCAGCGACGGGTCGGAAGACAGCGTGCCGTTGGCCTCGGTGATCTCGCCGTCGACCGGCGCGTAAACGTCGGAAGCCGCCTTGACGGATTCGACCACGACGGCGGTGTCGCCCTTGGTCAGCTTCTTGCCCGTTTCCGGCAGTTCGACGAAGACGAGGTCGCCGAGCTGCTCCTGCGCGTAGTCGGTGATGCCGACGGTGGCGATGCCGCCCTCAACGCGGAGCCATTCGTGATCTGATGTGAAATAGGTCTTTGCCATGAGGTTCATCCTTTGCGGTAGCGATGAGGGGTGAAGGGCAGGGAACTGATATCGACGGGGATCTTCGTGCCGCGTACCTCGGCGAACACCCGTGTGCCGGGCTTTGCCAGCGATGCGGCGACATAGCCCATGGCGACCGGATGGCCGGCCGAGGGGCCAAAGCCGCCCGATGTGACATGGCCGGCGGGATTGCCGTCGGCGTCGAACAGAGCAACGCCGGCGCGCACCGGCTGGCGGCCTTCCGGCTTCAACCCGACGCGCTTTTGCGCTGGGCCGCGTTCCACGGCGGCGCGCAAGGCGTCGGCGCCTATGAACGCCCCGGAAGCGCGGATATCCCTGGGGATTGCCCACATCAGCGCGGCAGCGGCCGGGTCGGTCTCCGGCGTGATGTCCTGGCCATGCAGGCAAAGCCCAGCCTCAAGCCGCAGGCTGTCGCGCGCGGCAAGGCCGATCCACAGCACACGCTCATCTTCGAGTAGCTTCGCGACGAGATCGCGCGCGTCGGCCTCCGGCAGCCCGATCTCGAAACCGTCCTCGCCAGTGTAGCCAGACCGGCTCATGAACCAGTCTTTCCGCGGTTCGACGCCATGCATGAACAGCAGCGAGCCGGTCTCGATGCCGGCGCGGGAAAGAGCCGCCCATGCTTCCGGGCCCTGGATAGCGAGGAAGACGCGGTCGAGCGGCTCGACCTTCACATCAAAATTCGTGGCCAGCTCACGCAGATGCTTTTCGTCGGCGACGGCGTTGCCGGCATTGGCGACCACCATGAACCTGGTATCGCCGAGCCGGGTGACGATCAGGTCGTCGAGAATGCCGCCGGCCTCATTGAGGAAGAAGGACAGTTTCGACTGCGAGATTTCGAGCGCGCCGGCATCCAAGGGGCAAGCGCGGTTGAGCAGTGCAACCGCCTGCGGCCCGCTGACCTCGAACAGTTTCATGTGCGAGATATCGAAGAGACCGACATGCTCGCGGGTGTGCAGATGCTCCTTCATGACGCCGGCCGGATAGGTCAGCGGCATCGACCAACCGGCAAAGGCGCCGAAGCGCGCGCCGGCGGCTGTGTGGATATCTTCTAGAGGAAGGTGTTTTGAGTCGTCGCCCGTCATGTCGTCTCCAGAGTCGCACGCAAGCGGCCGCGAATGGCGACCAGTCCGTGCCCCTCTGTCTGAAGCCTGAGAGACTCGCGCAACCGGAACTCTGTCAGCGGCGCTTACACCTTCGGCGCGGGGGCAAGCCCCGACTTTCCAGAGTGTCTTTCCCGTCTACGGTTCTTTTGCCTGAGAGATTTCGGGCGATTTCCCCTTCGGCGGCAGCTCTCGCTGCTCTCTCCCGCAAACAGGTAGGACTCGAATCCCGAGCCCTCGACGCGCCATCCATAGCCCGTCGGCGACACCTTGTCACCTCCCAGCGACATCTAAAGCGCGTCGCGCTGAAATGGATTCAGGCGATGCGCTTTAGCTCTTTGTTTTGATCCATGTCGTTCTCCCAAAACCGCTGCACACTTTTGGGCGACATGCATTGGCCGACAAGTCTTCGCTAACCACGCCGTTTGCCGGTTTTTCAAGACACTCCTGATATAGCAGGCCGATGTAACACTTTGGGGCGGACGGGGACGACAATGGGCGAATTGATCATGAGCGCGCCGGTGGCTGGGCTGACCTCGAAGAATCGCATTGCCGCGGAGGACGTGCTGATGCTGCGCCGCGACGTGTTCGCCGATGGCGTGGTGACCCGAGGCGAGGCCGAGGCGCTGTTCGCTCTCGACCAGACGGCCCAGGACAAATGCGCGGAGTGGGCACCGTTCTTCGTCGAGGCGGTGACCGACTACATCGTCCATCAGGAAAAGCCGTCCGGCTATATCTCCCAGGACAATGCCGACTGGCTGGTCCGCACCATCTCGCGCGACGGCATGGTCGACAGCCGTACCGAACTCGAATTGCTGGTCCATGTGCTGGAAAAGGCGAGATCCTCGCCGAGCAAGCTTTGCGTCTATGCGCTGGAGCAGGTCGCCCATGCCGTCATCGACGGCAAGGGGCCACTGATGCTGGGCGGCGCGCTGGTGCCCGGACTGATTGCCAAGGCGGAAGTCGAACTGCTGCGCCGCATCCTCTACGCCCATGGCGGCGACGGCAACATCGCCATCACCCGCGGCGAGGCCGAGGTGCTGTTCAGGATCAACGAACAGACCGCCCAGGCCAAGAACGATCCGTCCTGGAACGACCTGTTCGTCAAGGCAATCGCCAATTTCGTCATGTGTTCGGCCGGCTATGAAGCGCCGACCCGCGACGTGGCGCTGCGCCAGGAAAGCTTCCTCGAACATGCCGAGCCGGAAATTGGCGGCTTTTTCAGCCGCATGGTGTCCGGCGGGCTTGCCGGGATCATCGAGGCCTACCGGTCCCCCGATGACATCGAGGCCGAATGGGAGGCCAAGAACAGGGCGGCCGAGGCCCTGGCCCGCCGCGCCGAGACGATCGACGCCGGCGAAGCCAAATGGCTGATCGAGCACATCGGGACGAACCGCCCTTTATACGAAAATGAGCGTGCGCTGCTGACGCTGATCAAGCATGCTTCGCCGGAGATCCATCCGGCGCTGAGGCCGCTGCTCGACAAAGTGGCTTGAGATACTGCGGTTTAAGCCACTGATCTCGGTGTGCTAATTCCCTGGTCATCAAATCCCGCCGTACCAGTCGTAGCCATTGTCTTCCCAATAGCCGCCGCGGCCGCCGCCGACATTGGCGAAGCCGTCGACCAACTCGATCTTGTAGAGGTACTTCGGCATCTTGTAGCCGAGCTGGCGCTCGACGCGGACACGCAGCGGAGCGCCGTTTTCGACCGGGAGCGGTTTGCCGTTCAGGCCATAGGCGAGGATCGTCTGCGGGTGGCGGGCGTCGATCAGGTCGATCGTGCCATAATATTTGATGTCGCCGGACAGGCTGCGGTCGATCGTGTCGAGGCAGTGGAACATGACGTAACGCGCCTGCGGCTTGACCACCGCCTGGTCGAGCACCAGCGACAGCGGCGTGCCGGTCCATTTGGCGATGCAGCTCCAACCCTCGACGCAGTCGTGGCGGGTGATCTGGGTGCGGCTCGGCATGTTCTGAAGCTGCTCGCGGCTGAGCGACAGCGGCTTTTCGACGAGGCCTGAGACTTCCAGCCGCCAGTCGGCGAAATTGTTGGCGAGCAGGCCCTTATAGGTGTCATCGTCAGGCGCGGTAACGCCGTTCGGCCGCTGCGGCTGGCGGATGTCGGCCTCGGTGAATTCCGGTGCCAGCGCGTCACGGCCGGCAAGCAGGCGTTGGGCGCGATATGTCAGGCCATTGGCGTTTTCGAGGAAGCTGCGCAGGCCGCTGCCGATGCTCAACTGGCTGTCGAAGGCATCGCAGCCCGACAGCATGATGCCGGAGGCGCCAAGGCTGGCGGCGGTCAGGAATTTCCTTCGACTGATCTGAAAATTGGGGCTGATCTCAAACTTCGCCATGTCAGGCACTCCTCTCGGTCGTCTTGTCGTCATGCGCGGGAGGGTCGGTGCGGTACCAGCCGGTGATGATCGAGCGCAATTCGTTGATCGGGCCGGCGGCCAGGATCATCAGGATGTGGATGATGAAGAAGCCGACCAGCAGCAGCATGACGGTGAAATGGATGGTGCGCGCCGTCTGCCGGCCGCCGAGCACTTCGTTGAGGAAGGGCAGCACCGAATTCATGCTGGGAGACATGGCAAGGCCGGTGATGATCATCAGCGGCAACAGCACGAACAGCACGCCGCCATAGGCCATTTTCTGCAGCGTGTTGTATTCGCGTGTGTGATGGAATTTCAGCCTGGCGTGGTCGACGATGTCGCGCGGCAGCCGCTTGAGGTCGTCCAGGCGTGGGGCGAGATCGCGCCTGATATGGCCGTTGACCAGGCTGGCGACCAGCCAGACGATCAAGGTCGTCGTCAGGATCCAGGCGAAGAAGAAATGCACGACGCGGGCGGTGCCGAGGTCATAATAGGACGGAATGGTCGCCCAGGACGGGAAGCCGCGCGCCGTCTCGTTGCCTGGCGGACCCGACCAGCCGAGCACGCCCGTCGTGTCGAAGCGGTGCCCGAAGATTTCGGTGAACCCGCGCGGCCCGGCATCGGTGTTCACGGCGCCGATTTCGAAGATGGTGTTGTTGTAGCCGAAGCCGGATTGCTTGCCGATATAGAGCTGTGGCCGGGCGTTGAATATCTGCAGCCCGGAAAGCAGCATGAAGAACAGCGAAATGGCCCAGATCCAGTGCGTCAGCCGCGTCCAGCGCGACTGCCGGTAGATCAGCGTGCTGTCGCTCGACACGGGAGCGTCCGGTCCGGTGGCGGATTGGCTTCTGGCAACGGATTGCATCTTGTTTCGTCTCCCGGCCTCACGGCGTGGCCTGCGCGTTCATTGTCCTCCTGATACGTCGCGATCCAAACCGATGTTTCACCCGATCACGGATTTATTACGGACCACCCAGGCTGACGGCGAGATTGACGGCCGCGGCGACGATGACCGTGTTGAAGAAAAACGACAGGATCGAGTGGACGAGGACGACACAGCGCATATGCGTGGTCGAGATGTTGGTGTCGGCGGTTTGCGCCGTCATGCCGATGACTGCCGAGAAATAGAGGAAATCCCAACCTTCCGGGCGCTTGTCGCCTGGGAACAGCAATCCGCCGACCGGGATTTTCTTCTTGGTTTCAGCGTCCACCGCATCGCCGTCCATCCAGTAGACATGCGCATAATGAAGTGCGGCCATGGCATGGATGGTGAACCAGCCAAGCGGGATCGACAGCAGCGCGAAACCGAGTTCGACGGAATTGCCTCTGTTCTTTTGATTGATAAGCAGGAACAATGAGACAACGGCGACGATAACGACGACGAGCGTCACCGCGAAGATGACCAGCACCGGCTGATCGGTGGCGCGCGCGTTCTTGCTCAGATATTTTCCGGTGAATTTGGGCATCTGGCTGACGACAAGAATGACGTAGGCGGCGAAAAAGGCATTGGCGCCGATCGAGTAGGCGAGCGGGGCATGCAGCAGCAACGCCACGAGGAACGCGAGCGCCCCGAAACACGCCGACATCGCGAACAGCATATGGCGCTGCACGGGTCTCGGGATCGGGGTTTCGGCGGCCATGGCGGTCTCCACCCTGGATGGCGCTCGGTTTCTAGCCGGGTGTGGCGGATTTCAGCGCGCGCCGCAAGATGCGGTCGAGTTCACCAAGGAACCGCGAACGGTCCTGCGGTGCGAAGGAGGCATTGTAGCCCTTGCTTTCACCGGTCTCGCGTAAATGCTGCTTGAGGTCGCGCATGGCCACCGCCATGCCGATCGTTTCGGGCGTGAACGGCCTCCCGGTGGGCCCAAGCACATGCGCGCCGAGCGCCACCGCTCGAGCGGCAAGCGGAATATCGGCAGTCACCACGACATCGTTGGATTTGGCGTTCTCGACAATCCAGTCGTCGGCGGCGTCGGCGCCCTTGGAGACCACGACATTGCGGATCATCGGATCGCGCGATGGCCGCAAGCCGCCATTGGAGACGTAGGTGACGACGACGCCGAGGCGCTCGGCGACCTTTTCGACCTCGGCCTTGACCGGGCAGGCGTCGGCATCGACGTAAATGGTGGGGGCGGGCATAATCTCTCCGAAACGGACAGGGGCCGGAAACATGTCCGGCCCCTGCCTGAAATCTTACAGGGTTCAGGCCGGCAAGGCGCCGGACTTCTTCGCCGTCCAGGTGGCGATATAGTCCATCAGGCCGGGGTTGAGGCAGTCATAGGGCTCCAGCCCGATCGTCCTTAGCTGCGCCCGGATGCCGTCCATCCGCTTTGGATCGACGCCGGATTCGATGATCGACGAGACGAAGGCGGTGAAGCCCGGTGGCGACCAACCATCCTCGACGAAGCGCTCGGGGTGGATGAAGGTCAGGCCTTTGAACGCATGGTCGCGCTCGACCGGTCCGTGCATGTGGACGCCGCAGCCGGTGCAGGCATGGCGCTGGATCAGCGCGCTAGCGTCGACCACTTTCAGCTTGTCGCCGTTCTCGGTGACAGTGACGTCGCCGGTGCCGGCAACGGCAACCACCGAGAATATAGCACCTTCCGGCTTCCAGCATTTGGTGCAGCCGCAGGCATGGTTGTGGGCGATCTGCCCCTTGACCTTCACCTTGACCGGCTTGCTGGTGCAGGCGCAGACCAGCGTGCCGCCGGCAAAGCTCGCGCTCTCCTTGGGCAGGCCATTGTCGATTCTCGGATGCAGTTTTTCCGCCATTCTTTTCTCCTCCCAGTTTTGAACCACAGAGGTCGCAGGCCGGTCGGTCGGCGGCGTGTGGCTTGCTTCAGTAAACCACGACGCTACGGATCGACTTGCCCTCATGCATGAGGTCGAACCCCTTGTTGATGTCTTCCAGCTTCAGCAAATGGGTGATCATCGGATCGATCTGGATCTTGCCGTCCATGTACCAGTCGACGATCCGCGGCACGTCGGTGCGGCCGCGCGCGCCGCCGAAGGCGGTGCCCATCCAGGTGCGACCGGTGACCAGCTGGAACGGACGCGTCGAGATCTCCTGGCCGGCGCCGGCGACGCCGATGACGACCGACTTGCCCCAACCGCGGTGCGAGGCTTCCAGCGCCTGGCGCATCACCTTGGTGTTGCCGGTGCAGTCGAACGTGTAGTCGGCGCCGCCGATCTGGTCGGCGCCGCGCTTGGTCATGTTGACGAGGTGAGGGACGATGTCGCCGTCGATCTCCTTCGGATTGACGAAATGCGTCATGCCGAACCGCTCGCCCCAGGCCTTCTTGTCGTTGTTGAGGTCGACGCCGATGATCATGTCGGCACCGGCGAGCTTCAGGCCCTGGATGACGTTGAGGCCGATGCCGCCGAGGCCGAAGACGACAGCGGTCGCGCCTTGCTCAACCTTGGCGGTGTTGATGACGGCGCCGATGCCGGTGGTGACGCCGCAGCCGATGTAGCAGATCTTGTCGAAGGGGGCGTCCGGGTTAACCTTGGCCAGCGCGATCTCGGGCAGAACGGTGAAGTTGGAGAAGGTCGAGCAGCCCATATAGTGAAAGATCTTGTCCTTGCCGATCGAGAAGCGCGACGAGCCGTCCGGCATCAAGCCTTGCCCCTGCGTGGCGCGGATCGCCGTGCACAGATTGGTCTTTCTCGACAAGCAGGACGGGCACTGCCGGCATTCCGGCGTATAGAGCGGGATGACATGGTCGCCCTTCTTGACCGAGGTGACACCCTTGCCGACATCGACCACGACACCGGCGCCCTCATGGCCGAGAATGGCCGGGAACAGCCCTTCGGGATCGGCGCCCGACAAGGTGAACTCGTCGGTGTGGCAGATGCCGGTCGCCTTGATCTCGACCAGAACCTCGCCTTCGCGCGGACCGTCGAGGTCGACCTCCATGATCTCCAGCGGCTTTCCGGCGGCGACAGCGACAGCGGCGCGGGTCTTCATCAGGCGTCCTCCAATGCGAATTTTTTTCCAAGGTTTCAGGTTTTATCGACACGATCAACTGGAAGCTGGCGCCGAGACTGGGCCGCAGCGATGAATTGGAATCGCAAATCGATTGAAAGCCAGTGATTTGCATGGTCGGCTTGACCCCGCAAGCACAGGCCATAAAAGGAACGACCGACCGGATGGGAATGACCTCAGCATGTTCACGAAAATCCTGATCGCCAACCGTGGCGAGATCGCCTGTCGCGTCATCAAGACGGCGCGCAAGATGGGGATTGCCACGGTCGCTGTCTATTCCGATGCCGATCGCGATGCCGTGCATGTCGAGATGGCCGACGAGGCGGTGCATATCGGGCCTTCGCCCGCCGCGCAGAGTTATCTTGTCCCTGAAAAGATCATCGCCGCCTGCAAGGAAACCGGGGCTCAGGCCGTGCATCCCGGTTATGGCTTCCTGTCCGAACGCGCCGCCTTCTGCGAGGCGCTGGAGAAGGAAGGCATCGTCTTCATCGGTCCGAAGCCCAAGGCGATCAAGGCGATGGGCGACAAGATCGAATCGAAGAAATTCGCCAACGCCGCCAAGGTTTCGACCGTGCCCGGCTGGCTCGGCGTCATCGAGAATGCCGACCATGCCGAAAAGATCGCCGGCGAGATCGGCTATCCCGTGATGATCAAGGCCTCGGCCGGCGGCGGCGGCAAGGGCATGCGCATCGCCTGGAACCAGTCGGAAGTGCGCGACGGCTTCGACCGGGCGCGCTCGGAAGCCAAGAGCTCGTTCGGCGATGACCGCGTGTTCATCGAAAAATTCGTCGTCGATCCGCGCCATATCGAAATCCAGGTGCTGGCCGACGCGCATGGCAATGCGCTCTATCTCGGCGAGCGTGAATGCTCGATCCAACGCCGCAACCAAAAGGTCGCGGAAGAGGCGCCGTCGCCATTCCTCGACGCCAAGACGCGCAAGGCCATGGGCGAGCAGTCGGTGGCGCTAGCCAGGGCCGTCGACTATCAGAGTGCCGGCACGGTCGAGTTCATCGTCGACAAGGACAAGAACTTCTATTTCCTTGAAATGAATACACGATTGCAGGTCGAGCATCCGGTGACGGAGCTCGTCACCGGCATCGATCTGGTCGAGCAGATGATCCGCGTCGCCGCCGGCGAAAAACTCTCTTTGAAGCAAAGCGACATCAAGCTGAATGGCTGGGCCGTGGAAAGCCGGCTCTATGCCGAGGATCCCTATCGCAATTTCCTGCCGTCGATCGGCCGGCTGACGCGCTACCGGCCGCCGGAGGAGGGGCAATTCGGCGATGTCGTCATCCGCAACGATACCGGCGTCACCGAAGGCTCCGAGATTTCGATGTTCTATGACCCGATGCTCGCCAAATTGTGTACCTGGGCTCCGACGCGCATCGAGGCGATCGATGCCATGTCGGAAGTGCTCGACAGTTTTGTGGTCGATGGCATCGAGCACAATATCCCGTTCCTGGCCGCGCTGATGCAGCATCCGCGCTGGCGGGAAGGGGCAATATCGACCGGCTTCATAGCCGAGGAATATCCCGACGGTTTTGCGCCTGTCGTGCCGAACAGCCGGGAAAAGGCCGTGCTGGCCTCGATCGTGACCGCGGTGGAACTGCTGCGCCGCGACCGGCTCGACCGGCTGGGCGGGCGGTTGGCGCCGCATTCGGGAGTACTCAAGCGCGATTGGGTCGTGAGGCTCGGCGACGACTATCTCCAGGCGTCCATCCTCGAAGGCATGATTTCCATTCCGATGGAGATCGACCTGTCGATCGATGGCGGCAAGGCGCTGACCGTTTCATCCGACTGGCGGCCAGGCGACCTGATCTGGCGCGGCACGGTCGGCAAGCGCTCCGTCGTCGCCCAGATCCGGCCTGTCGCCAACGGTCTTCGCATCGCCTGGAAAGGCATGTCGGTGACCGCGCGCGCCATGCTGCCGCGCATCGCCGAGCTGGAGCGGCTTATGCCGGAGAAGGTGGCGCCGGACACGTCGAAACTGCTGCTTTGCCCGATGCCCGGCCTCGTCGTGTCGATCGCTGTCACCGAGGGCCAGGAGGTGAAGGCCGGCGAGACCTTAGCCGTGGTCGAGGCGATGAAGATGGAAAACGTGCTGCGCGCCGAACGCGATCTCGTCGTGTCGAAATTGAACGCCAAGCCGGGCGACAGTCTGGCCGTCGACGCGGTGATCATGGAATTCGCCTGACGTCTGTTGATATTCAGGTGAGGCCGGCCTGCAAATGGCTGATACCTGCGCTTCCGGTGCTCACGTACGAAAAGTACGCTCCGCTCCGGTTCCCGGAATCCATCATTTTCGGCTCGGCCTGACCCGAATCTCAACAGACCTCGGCCAGGGTCGCGGAAGCCTGTGATTGGCGGTCGTTTGTGCTGGACTGGCATCGCCCGGTCCCGGACAATACATCTCCATCGACTCAAGGCCTTCGATAGCGCGAGAAACCATGGCGGATGACAGACTTCCACGCGATCCCCTGAAGCGCGAAGCCGCGATTGCGGCGGCGCGTCCGGAGGTGCCGGCGCGGCCGTTCGTGCATCTGCGCGTGCATTCGGCCTATTCGCTGCTCGAGGGCGCGCTTCAGCTTGGCAAGATCGTCGGCCACGCGGTGAAAGACGAAGCGCCGGCGATTGCCGTCACCGACACCAACAATCTGTTCGGCGCGCTCGAATTCGCGCAGAAGGCGGTCAAGGACGGCATCCAGCCGATCATCGGCTGCCAGATCGCGCTCGCCTTTTCCGGCGAAAACAGCGACGGCCAGCGCGACCGCCGCCGGCAAGGCCCGGAAATGCGGCCGGTCGTTCTGCTCGCCGCGACCGAAGCCGGCTATTCCAACCTGGTCAGGCTGGTCAGCCGCGTCTATCTGGAAACGCCGCCCGGCGAGGCGGTGCATCTGACAACCGAGATGCTGGAGGGGAAGGCCGATGGGCTGATCTGCCTCAGCGGCGGGCCACGCGGCCCGATCGGCAACGCCTTGAAGGAGGATCGCCGCGATCTGGCCGAGGTGCGGCTTTTGACGCTGAAAACGCTGTTCGGCGACCGGCTCTATGTCGAATTGGACCGGGTCGCGGGCTACGACCGGGTCATCGAGCATCAGACGATCGATCTCGCCTATGCGCACGAACTTCCGCTTGTCGCCACCAACGAAGCCTTCTTCTCGTCGCGCGACGATTATGAGGCGCATGACGCGCTGATCGCCATTGCCGAGGGCTCCGTCGTCGCCGTCGACACTCGCCGCCGGCTGTCGCCGGACAATTTCCTGCGCAGCCAGGCCGAAATGGCGCAATTGTTCGCCGACCTGCCGGAAGCGATCGACAACACGGTCGAAATCGCGCTGCGCTGTTCCTATTATCCAAAAACCCGCAGCCCGATCCTGCCGCGCTTCACCGGCGGAGATGCCTCCGACAAGGATGCGGCCGAAAAGGCCGAGGCGGCGGAACTCGCACGCCAGGCGCGCGAGGGGCTCGACGCGCGGCTTGCGCTGCACGGGCCAACGCCGGGCTACACGGTCGAGCAATATCGGGAGCGGCTCGAATTCGAGCTCGGCATCATCGAGAAGATGAAATTTCCGGGCTACTTCCTGATCGTTGCCGACTTCATCAAATGGGCCAAGGCGCAAGGCATTCCGGTCGGACCGGGCCGTGGTTCGGGCGCCGGGTCGCTGGTCGCCTATTCGACGACCATCACCGACATCGATCCGCTGCGCTTCTCGCTGCTGTTCGAGCGCTTCCTCAATCCCGACCGCGTGTCGATGCCCGACTTCGACATCGACTTCTGCCAGGATCGCCGCGAAGAGGTGATCCGCTACGTCCAGCAGAAATACGGCCGCGACCAGGTCGGCCAGATCATCACCTTCGGTACGCTGCAGGCCCGCGCCGTGCTGCGCGACGTCGGCCGCGTACTGCAGATGCCCTACGGCCAGGTCGACAAGCTGTCCAAGATGGTGCCGCAGAACCCGGCAAATCCGGTCAAGCTCGCGGACGCCATCGCCAACGAGCCGCGCTTTGCCGAAGAGGCCGAGAAGGAGCCGATCGTCCAGACGCTGCTCGACATGGCGCAGAAGCTGGAAGGCCTCTATCGCCATGCCTCGACGCACGCCGCCGGCATCGTCATCGGCGACCGGCCTTTGTCGGAACTGGTGCCGATGTACCGCGATCCGCGCTCGGACATGCCGGTCACCCAGTTCAACATGAAATATGTCGAGCAGGCCGGGCTGGTGAAGTTCGACTTCCTCGGCCTGAAGACGCTGACCGTGCTGGAGACGGCGGTCAAGCTGATCCGCCGGCGTGGCATCGACATCGACCTGGCGACGATCCCGCTCGACGACCCCGAAACTTACGCCATGCTGTCGCGCGGCGAGGTGGTCGGCGTGTTCCAGGTGGAAAGTGCCGGCATGCGCAAGGCGCTGATCGGCATGCGGCCCGACTGCATCGAGGACATCATCGCGCTCGTCGCCCTCTACCGGCCGGGCCCGATGGAGAACATCCCGACCTACAACGCCAGAAAGCATGGCGAGGAGGAGATGGCCTCGATCCATCCCAAGATCGACCATCTGGTGAAGGAGACGCAAGGCGTTATCGTTTACCAGGAACAGGTGATGCAGATCGCGCAGGAGCTGTCCGGCTATTCGCTCGGCGAGGCCGACCTTCTGCGCCGCGCCATGGGCAAGAAGATCCGCGCCGAGATGGACAAGCAGCGCGAGCGCTTTGTCTCGGGTGCGGTCGAGCGCGGTGTCAGCAAGCCGCAAGCCGACTTCATTTTCGACCTGCTGGCCAAATTCGCCGACTATGGCTTCAACAAGTCGCACGCCGCCGCCTACGCCGTGGTCTCGTACCAGACCGCCTATCTCAAGGCTCACTACCCGGTCGAGTTCCTGGCGGCGTCGATGACCCTCGACATGGGAAATACCGACAAGCTTGCCGACTTCCGCCAGGACGCGCTGCGCCTTGGCATCGAGGTTCTGGCGCCATCGGTGATGACCAGCTTCCGACCCTTCGAGGTCGGCGAGAACCGCATCTATTATTCGATGGCCGCGCTCAAGGGCGTCGGCGACGCGGCGGTCGAGCACATCGTTGCCGTGCGCGGCGAAAAGCCGTTCAAGAATCTTGCCGATTTCTGCGAGCGGGTCGACCCCAAGATCGTCGGCAAGCGCGTCTTCGAAAGCCTGATCATGGCCGGTGCGCTCGACTGCTTCGGCCACGACCGCGCCCAGATGATGGCTGGCGTCGAACGGATGATGGGGCTGGCGTCGCTCGCCCAGCAGAATGCTGTTTCCGGCCAGGCCGATATTTTCGGCGCCTCGCTGGGCGCTCAGTCGCAGGCGCTGAACCTGCCGGCGACAGATCCATGGCTCGCCGCCGACCGGCTGCACCGCGAATTCCAGGTCGTCGGCTTCTATCTCTCGGCCCATCCGCTCGACGAATACAAGGCGGCCTTGCAGAAGATGCGGGTGCAGAACTGGGCGGAGTTTTCGGCCGCCGTCAAACGCGGCGCTTCTGCCGGCCGCCTCGCCGGCACGGTGACCAGCAAGCAGGAGCGCAAGACGCGCACCGGCAACAAGATGGGCGTGGTGGCCTTTTCCGATACTTCCGGCCAGTACGAGGCCGTGCTGTTTTCAGAAGCGTTGGCGCAGTATCGTGACCTGCTGGAAGCCGGCCGCTCCGTCGTCATCACCGTCGCGGCGGAGGACAGGCCCGAGGGTGTCAATTTACGGATCAACTCGGTGCAGTCGCTGGAGGAGGAGGCAAGCCGCATCCAGAAAGCGCTGCGCATTTTCGTCAGGAACGAGGGACCCGCCTCGATAATCCAATCCCAGCTCACCCAGCGCGGTGAAAGTCAGGTGAGCATCATCGTTATAAAGGAAGAGGCCCAGGGCGAGGTCGAGATCGCCTTGCAAGGCGGCTACCGCGTTTCGCCGCAGATCGCCTCGGCGATGCGCGCGGTACCCGGCGTGGTCGAAGTGGAACTGGTGTGATCCCCGCCCTTGGCAGGCGTCGGCACATGCCGCCCATGTCATCGCGATCGGCATGAAGGCCGCGGACAAGCGGGCATCACCGGATCGTTCCGCGATGGCGCGGCTGCGCGACACGCTGCGCAGGCTCTATCACGGGCGCACTGCTGCTGCCTTCCGGTTTCAGGTTGCGGCAATCGTCATAGATCTGGCCATCATCGGCTTCTTCATCGCTACACCCGTCATCCAGCAATCGGCCTCGTTCCTGTGGCTGGATTATGCGGTGGCGGCGCTCGTCGGCGCCGATCTGATCGCCAGGCTGCTGGCCTCCAACGACATGCTGCGCCTGATGAAGCAGCCGACCTCCTGGGTGGATGTCTTCATCCTGTTGACGCTGCTGATGCCGACGGCGCTCGCCAATCTCGGTTTCCTGCGCATCCTGCGGCTGTGGTCGCTATCGCGCAGCGGTTCGATCTGGCGGCATTTCGAGATGCGCGGCCTTAGACCCTGGCGCGAGGCAAGCCATGCGGTCATCAACCTTTTGACGTTTCTGTTCGTCATCACCGGCTTCGTCTACACCTTCTTCTTCCGCAATGGCGCCGGGCTGGAAAACTACATCGACGCGCTTTATTTCACCGTCGCCACGGTGACGACGACCGGCTTCGGCGACATCGTGCTGCCGGGAATGGCTGGAAAGCTGACGGCGATCGTCACCATGATCATCGGCATATCGCTGTTCGTCAGGCTGGCGCAGGCGATGTTTCGGCCGGCCAAGGTGTTCTTCCCCTGTCCGCAATGCGTGCTGCAGCGGCATGAACCGGATGCCGTGCACTGCAAGGCCTGCGGGCATGTTCTCAACATACCGAACGAAGGCGACTAGGTGCATTGATATTCAGGTGATGCCGGCCTGCGAACGGCAGCTTCCTGCGCTTTCCCCGTTCTACTGCGTTGCAGTAGAACTGTACTCACGTACCAAAATGTACGCTCCGTTCCGGTTCTCGGAACCTACCGTTCTCGACTCGGTTGACCTGAATCTCAATACACCTAACGGGCGCTACGATGCCGCCACTTCAGCCGGCTGCACCGGTTTGCGCTGCAGATTGAGGAGATTGCCCATCAGGATCAGCAGCGCGCCGCCAGCGGTGAAAGCGTCGATCTGCTCGTGATAAAGCAGCCAGCCGACCAGCGCCGACAAGGGCACCCGCAGGAAATCCATTGGCGAGATGACGGTGGCGTCGGCATAGGTGAGCGCGCGGGCCATGCAGAAATGCGACGACATGCCGGTGAATGCGATCAGCAGGATCCAGGGCCACAGTTCGAGCGATGGCGTGCGCCACACGTAGAGCGCGGGGACGAGGCCGAGCGCCGACTGGATGATCAGCATCCAGAAGATGATGCGCACGACGCTGTCGGTGCGCGTCAGCGATTTGACCAGCACCAGCGAGATGCCGAAACAGACCGCGGCGCCCAGCACGACCAGATGTCCGGGATCGACCGCGTCGACGCCTGGACGGACGATGACCACCACGCCGATCAGCCCGAGCCCGACAGCCGCCAGTTTCGGCCGGCTCAGCCTTTCGCCAAGAAAAGTCACCGCCAGGATCGCCGTCCAGATCGGCGTGGTGAATTCGATCGAGATGAGCACCGCCAGCGGGATCAGCGTCAAGGCGTAGAGCCATGCCGCCTGCCCACTATAGTGGACGACGTTGCGGGCGATATGGGCGAGGGGACGCTGCGTGCGCATCGCCGCGAAGCCGCCGCTCGTCAGCACCAGCGGCAAGAGGATGAAGAAGCCGATCACCGAGCGCAGTTCCAGCACCTGGAAGACGTTGAGTTCGGCTGTGGTGGCGCGGCCGGCGACCGACATCGCCAGGAAAGAGCTAATCGACAGCGCCATCCAGAACGCGGCCTTGGGGATCGAGGGGGTGGGTGCCATGGCAGCTATCTCGCAGGCCGGGGCTTTTGCCGCAATCGCTAGTCGCTCCATTCTTCTGGGCCAGTTGCAATGGCGTGATGTTGCAAGACGGCCATGTTGCGGGCGGAACCTGATAGGGCAGTGGGCGTTGAGTCCCGATATTCGGCCGTGCTTTGCAGGACGTCTTGCCTTTCCGGTATCGACAAGGAGAACTTCGATGAGACCATTCGCGCAATTTGCGCTCGCCGGCTGTCTATTGGTAGCGGCAGGCACGGCACATGCCGACGAGACCAAGTTTCTCCAGTCATTCAAGGGCAATTTTGCCGGCAAGGGCACTGTCCAGGTGACCTCGGATGTGCCGAACGTCAATGTTTCCTGCAGCTTCAAGTCGAACGCAACCTCAACCTCGCTCTCGCTGGATGGCAGTTGCCGCGGTCTCATTTTGGTGACGCGGGCCATCAGCGCCAAGTTGAACGTCACGGGTGCCAAATACAGCGGCGTCTATGTCGGGTCCCGCACTGGGCCGGCGCAGCTGAACGGCAGCCGTTCGGGCAACGCGATCAACCTTGGCATCCAATGGGCTCAGGAAATCAATGGCGATCGCAAGGCGCGGATGACGGTTGAGAAGCGAGGCGAGAACGGCATCCGGCTGACGGTGACCGATACCGATCCGAAAACCGGCAAGAACGTGGTGATGAGCAGGATCGATCTGTCGCGCACCTGACGGCCTGACCTGAATCTCAACACATCCGGTGTTCTTAGTCTTCCAGCGGCTCCGGCGGATGGGCGTCGCGGCCCCTGCCGAACGTATAGCCGGTTTCCACCGCCTTGCGGCCGAACTTGTCGCGCAGCGCATCGATGGCGCCTTCGGCCATGGCGCGCTTGCGCGACTGGACGTCGACCAGATCCGGCGGGTCGGCCTTGTCGTCGTCGGAGAGGTCGCTGACGCCGATGCCGAGCAATCGAAATTTCGTTCCGTCCGTTTCCTTGCGTAGAAGCTCGACCCCGGCCTGAAAGATACGGTCCGCGAGCCTTGTCGGATCGCCGAGCTGGCGGTTTCGCGTGCGCAGCTTGAAATCCTGGGTCTTCAGCTTCAGCACCACGGTGCGCCCGGCAATGCCCGACTTTTTCAGCCGCGCCGAGACCTTTTCCGAAAGCCCTCTCAGCACCGAGACCAGCTCGTCCAACGATGCGATGTCGGTGTCGAAGGTGGTTTCGGCCGATACGCTTTTGGCATCCTGGTCGGGGTCGACGCGGCGAACGTCCTCACCACGCGAAAGCCGGTAGAGCCGGTCGCCCATCACGCCATAGCGGCGCATCAGGTCGCCACGTTCCATCGTTTGAAGCTGACCGATGGTGCGGATGCCGTCGCGTTCCAGCGTGGCGTTGAACGCCTTGCCGACGCCCCAGATCATCGTCACCGGCTTCGTCGCCAGGAAGCCCACCGCCTCGGCCTCGCCAATGACCGAAAAGCCGCGTGGTTTGCGGAAATCGGATGCGATCTTGGCGAGGAATTTGCAATAGGAGAGGCCCGCCGAAACGGTGATGCCGATCTCTTTCTCGACGGCCAGTGCGAAGCGCGCCAGCACCACGGCCGGCGGCTGGCCGTGCAACCGTTCGGTGCCGGCGAAATCGAGAAACGCCTCGTCGATCGACAGCGGCTCGACCAGCGGCGTCAGCGTCTGCATCATGGCGCGCACCTCGCGGCCGACACGCACATATTTTTCCATGTTGGGCGGGATCACGACCGCCTCGGGGCAGGCCTCGAGCGCCTTGAACATCGGCATGGCGGAGCGCACGCCCCGGATGCGGGCGATGTAGCAAGCGGTGGAGACGACCCCGCGCTTGCCGCCGCCGATGATCAGCGGCTTGTCCTTGAGCGCCGGGTTGTCGCGCTTTTCGATCGCCGCGTAGAAGGCGTCGCAATCGATATGGGCCAGATGCAGACGGTAGAGCTCGGGATGACGGGCAAGGCGAGGGCTGCCGCAGCGCTCGCAGCGGCGCGTTTCACTGCGCTGAAACGTCAGGCAGTCACGGCAAAAACCGTGATCGGGATTGTTGACAGGGGCCGCCATCACTGCGAACATAAAGAGAACAGAGGCAATGGTACGACAGTGCAGGGTCAGCGACAAGCTTGGCCTGGGGAGAACCGTATGAGCACGACCATAGTACCGCTGGTGCCTGAGCTCTGGCCTGATTTCGAGGACCTTTTCGGCAAACAGGGTGCCTGCTACGGCTGCTGGTGCACACATTTCCGGCTGGCACCGGCGGCGCGGCGCGAGAGCAGCCGCGAACGCAACAAGGATCATATCAAGGCGCGCATCGAGGCCGGCCCGCCGCCCGGCCTGCTGGCCTTCGAGGATGGCAAGGCGGTTGGCTGGATGCAGATCGGGCCGCGCGCCGATGTGCCCGAATGGAACAACAAGGGCAGGGGCTCGGCGCCGATCGATCCCGCCGACGCTTCCGATCCGGCGGTCTGGGCGATCTCCTGCTTCTTCATCCGCGCCAAGGCGCGGGGCCGGGGCATCACGCATCGCCTCGTCGAAGGCGGCATCGATTTCGCCCGCAGCAACGGAGCACGGCTTGTCGAGGCCTGCCCGATCGACTTGTCGCGCGATTCGCGCTCGATCGGCCTGTTCGTCGGCTCGTCGGGAGTGTTCGAGAAGGCCGGGTTCGAGAGGCTGGTGGAACGCAAGGCTGGCCGGCCGCTTATGCGGCTGGTGCTGAAGCCGATTGCCTGACTGTCATCATCTTGCAGTTGTGATGGTATTTGCCTACCAGAAGTATGAAACGATTTTTGCCTTTTCGATCCAACGGAGACTTCCCGTGAACCGTATGTTGCCAGTTGCCTTTACCGCGCTTCTGTTCAGCGCGCCCGCTTTCGGCCAGGCCGTCGACAGCCAGGGCGCCAAGCAATTGTCCGATGACCTGTCACGCTATGTCGGCAAACAGGCGTTCGACAAGGGCATTCTGAAGGTTTCGGTCGAAGGCGGCGCCTACAAGATCGCGTTCGATGTCAAGGCGCTTGCCGCGACGTTTCCCGAGCAGGGAAAGGTGAAACTCGACTTCGCTCCCTACGCCCTGCTGGTGAAGCCGCGCAGCGACGGGACCTGGGATGTCTCGATAGATTTTTCGCAAAGCGGATCCTTCGAGTTCACCGGGCCCGAGGGGCTGCAAAGCACACAGTTTTCGATCAAGGACGGCAAGGGTTCCGGCGTCTACGATCCCAATCTGGCGGCCTTCATCAGCGGCACCAGTTCGCTGGCCGGCATGACGATGGCATCGAAGGACGCCAAGCAGCAGATGGAGGCCAGCACTGGCGCCGGCACCGCGACCATCGCCGCCACCAAGGCTGCCAATGGCGGCGTCGATTTCACGATGTCGCAGAAGATTTCGAATTTCGTCGAGGCGATCAAACTGGACGATCCCGAGAACGGGCTGAATTTTCCGGTCACCATCAAGTCGCCGGAACTGTCGGTGGAAGCCAGCGGCAAGGGCGTGCAGACAAGGCCGCTGCTCGACCTCCTGGCATTTGCCGTGGCCAATGAGGACGAGAAGACGCTGGAGGCCAACCAGGCGCAGCTCAAGTCGCTTCTACGCGCTGCGCTGCCGGTGTGGGAGCGCATCGACGGCACCTATGGCTTCAAGGATTTCGCGGTCGACAGCCCGATCGGTACTTTCGGGGCAACCCAGCTCAGCACCGTGTTCGGCAGCGACGGCGTTTCCCAGAGCGGCAAGGTCACCTACGGCATCAAAGCGTCGGGGCTGACCGTGCCGCAGCAGCTTTTGCCGAGCTGGAGCGTGGCGTTGCTGCCCACCGATATCGACCTGAACTTCGGTGGTGCCAATATCGATCTCGACAGCATGGCGAAGAAGGCGATCGAAGCCTTTGATCTCAATCAGGATCCGCCGCTGTCGGCCGAGTTCGGCGACCAGCTCAAAGCCGACTTTCTCGCCAAGGCGCCGAAGGTCATGATCGGCCACAGCGTTGTGAAGAACAAGGACATGGAGATCGCGCTGGAAGGCGAGATGACGAGCTTCGGCCAGAAACCCGATGCAAATCTCACCGTCGATGTCGCCGGCTTCGACAAGATCATGGCACATCTGCAGGAAGCGGCAAAGGCGGAGCCGGAGGTCGGGCAGTATGTGCCTGTCGCCCTCATGGCCAAGGGTTTTGCCAAGACGCTGCCGGACGGCCGGCTGGAATGGGCCGTCAGCACCAAGGCCGACGGCTCGGTCACCGTCAACGGCGTCATGCTGAAGCCCGCCGATCCGGCGGTGGACGACGGCGGCGATGGCGGTGACGGCGGTGACGGCGCGGACGACAGCAGCGGCGGTGACAATGGCGGCGGCGCCAATAGTGGCGGTGGCGACGCCAATGGTGGTAGCAGCGACAATGGCGGAGCCGGTGCGAAGCTGAACCCTTGAGGGTTCGGCTTTCCAGCAATTCAGGGAAAAGCGCATGGCGATTTTCCCTGAATTGCGTCTAACGTTTAGAGTCCCAGCGCTCCGACGATCTTCGGCCCGGCTTCGTGCCAGTCCTGGACAACGATGACATCGTCCGGGACCGGCGGCAGGAAGGCGCGCAGCGAATTGTCGGCCATCAGGTGGAAAAGATTGGCGTCGGCGACCGATTCCCGCACCGATGCCAGATTGTGCGGCTGATCGTCGACGAAGACGACGGGCCGGCCGCTCTTGCCGCGTAGCCTGGCCACTGCCGGCCCCTTGGCCATTTCGGTGGTCAGCAGCGGATAGTTCAGACCCAAGGCATCGAGATGCGCGCGGCGCACGGCGCGATGCCGGTGCGGCATGGCTGTCAGCAATATGATTTCCGCGCGGCCACCAAGTCTTGCCAGGGTTTCCGCGGCACCGTCGGTTATGCCCTGCCATTCGGCCTGCGCGTCGAAGAAATCGCCCAGAAGTGCCGTGACTTCCAGCTGTTCGATCAGGCGGCCGCTGGCCGTTTCGGCAATGTTGCCGGTCAACCGGAACGAGGCCAGTGTCAGGCCATAGCCCCGCGACTTGAGGAAATGCGGGAAAGGGCGAATGAATTCGAGCACGACATCGTCGACGTCGAGCACCAGCAGCGGCCGGCCATCGGCGGCCAGTTCCTCGATCTGGCGCGCGGTCTCCGGGTCGTCGCTCATATGGAACGCTCGTGGTTGTCGTCGCCGAGCGGCAGTGCGCGCAATGCCTTGCCGACGGCGGCCGGCGGCGTGCCGGTTTCCTCGGCAAAGCGCATCAGGGTCGGCTCATGGGCAAGGATGAACTGCAGCACGCCGGCCAAAAAGCCCGGCTCGCCGGCGGCCTTGCGGATCGAATGCGCCTCTATGCCGGTGATCGCCAGAAAGCGCGGCAACAGCTCCGGATCGGAGGCGACGAAGCCCAGCGCCTTCACGGCAATGGTTTCCGCCTCTTCGCGCATTGACGCCGCGTTTGCCATCACTACCTTCGGTATGTGGAATGAGTCTCTTCCGCAGTAATGGCAAGAATTGCTTGCGGCAAGCCTTTACAGCGCCACGCGCCGTTTGGACGCGCAGGGAGGCGAGGTGGAATTCACGCTGCTTTGCAGCCGGCGGTTTCCGTTTCGTCAATCATATTGCCGTATAGTGGAGCAGGGTTTGGTGCGTTCAACCAGGAGCGCATAACGGCCACCTTCGAGCGGAAGGACGGCCGGGACGGGATGTCGATGCCTAAGAAGGTCATGATCGTCGAGGACAATGAGCTCAACATGAAGCTCTTTCGGGACCTCATCGAAGCGAGCGGTTACGAGACGGTGCGCACCCGCAATGGTCTGGAGGCGCTCGACCTGGCACGTAAACACCGGCCGGATCTCATCCTGATGGACATCCAGCTGCCCGAAGTGTCGGGGCTGGAAGTGACCAAATGGCTGAAGGAAGATGACGATCTGCACGTCATTCCGGTCATCGCGGTGACCGCCTTCGCCATGAAAGGCGACGAGGAGCGCATCCGCCAGGGCGGCTGCGAGGCCTATATTTCGAAGCCGATCTCGGTGCCGCGTTTCATCGAAACCATCAAATCCTACCTGGGCGATGCCTGATGTCCCTTTCCAGCCGAGCCGGAGCCTTGTGAAATGACCGCGCGGATCCTCGTCGTCGACGACATCCCTGCCAATGTGAGGCTGCTGGAGGTCCGGCTGCTGGCCGAATATTTCGAGGTGCTGACCGCCACCAATGGACCCGACGCCATCGAGACCTGCGAAAACGGCAAGGTCGATGTCGTGCTGCTCGACGTGATGATGCCCGACATGGACGGGTTCGAGGTCTGCCGCAGGCTGAAGAGCGACCCGGCGACATCGCACATTCCGGTGGTGATGATCACCGCGCTCGACCAGGTTTCCGACCGCGTGCGCGGGCTCGAGGCCGGCGCCGACGATTTCCTGACCAAGCCGGTCAACGACCTGCAGCTGATGACGCGCGTCAAGAGCCTGGTCCGGTTGAAGTCTCTCACCGACGAACTCAGGCTGCGCGCCTCGACGACGCGCAACATCGGCATCGAAGAGCTGCTCAGCCGCAATTTCGCGTCCGAGGACACGACGCCGAAAGTGCTGTTGATCGACGAGCGCAAATCGTCTGTCGAGCGCATCCAGAAAATGCTGCGCGACCGCGCCGACCTCGATGTTATCGGCGACCCGCATGCCGGGTTCTTCCAGGCCGCCGAGACGTCCTATGAATGCGTGATGATCTCGACGGCCTTCGCCGATTTCGATCCGCTGCGGCTCTGCTCGCAATTGCGCTCGCTCGACCGGACCCGTTTCGTGCCGATCATCCTTTTGGCGGAGGAGGGC